>CAYZXY010000025.1:0-44440 GCA_964482555.1 uncultured Pirellulales bacterium | reverse complement strand
CATAACACACCATTTTCCGATTTTAAACGTTTAAGCGTGGTTACATGCCGGCAGGATGTCTGCGGTACAAGATTCCGCACCAAGAACCAATTAAGTTCCTACAAAACGGGACATTTCAATCGTCTCGCGAATAAAACCATACTAAAAATGTGTAACTTGTTATATGACAGATATTTAGTTTCATATACGTTCAATCATGCACACCAGGGCATGCCAAACCTTTTTTGTCATAACATCTGTGGGGAAATTGGTGGCAAAAGCTGGAGTTTTATTGTAAGATGTTATCAAGGAACAAATTGCATCGACTTTCAAACAAACGCAGGAAATGACCGGATGGAACTATTTTGACAAACGCATCCGATGGTCTTGCGACCGAGTAAATAAAGAATCTGTTGAAAATATAGCCAACCGGATAGAAAGGTCCTGGGCGGGCCGGTCGTAAGCTTTTTGTCCGCATATAATTAGGTTCCGACAAAACGAGTTTTAAATCGGAACGAGTATAAGTTTTTTAAATTTACCGTGGAACTGAATTGAGCAACAACAGTCCAACCAATTACGTGACAGGAACAAGGCCATACAGCGATTACGATGACGAGAAGCTGATTCATCAATGTCGCATCGGGAATCTGGTCGCATTTGGCAAGCTGATGGAGAAATATCAGGACCGGTTGTTCAACATGACCTTTCGCATGCTGGGCAACCATGACGACGCCCTGGAGGTCACCCAGGAAGCTTTTTACAAGGCCTTGAAGGGTCTGAAGAAGTTTCGGGGTAAATCCGGGTTTTATACATGGCTTTACCGCATTGCGCTGAATCTGTGTATCAATCAATATCGTCAGAACCAGAAGCTGCAGATGACCTCATTATACGCAGGAGCGGAATCGTCCCGCAATCAGGCGGACGGGCTGCTGGGCAAAATAGCCGATCGGCAAACCCCTTCAGCCCATGACCGTCTGGAATTGCTGGAAAGCCATAAACGGGTGATGGATGCCCTGGGGCAAATAGAGCCATCGTCCCGGGCGGTGATTGTCCTGCGGGATATTGAGAACCTGGATTATGCTCAGATTGCCCGGATTTTGCAGGTGCCGCTGGGTACGGTGAAAAGCCGTCTGTCACGAGCACGGATGATTATCCGGAAACAATTAAAAGATATCGATTCCGATGAATAAACCACGAATGAATGCGAGTTGAAATTATGGCTCGGAAAGACAAACCTAAAGACGTTGAAGTTCAGATCAGTTCTTATCTGGATGGTGAACTGACCTCCGCACAAACGGAAAAGATGGAACACCTGTTTGCCGAAAATGACGAGGCACGGGAGCTTTTGCAGGACATGAAAAAGGTCCGGCAGTCACTGCGGAATCTGCCGGCGATGCCGGCTCCGGAAGACCTGGTGGAAGATGTCATCCAGCAATTCGAACGGGATATCCTGCTGGATCGCAGCGATGGCCCGGCGAACTTCAGCAGCGACAAGCATGTCCATACACGGCGATTCGCGGCGGCGGCGGCGATGATTCTGTTAACCGGATCAATCGGCTATCTGATTTTTACGGTCCTGCAGAATCCCAACAGCATGATGGAACCCGGCGGCGATTCTGAATATGCCATGAAATCGGCGGAAAACGATATGTCGGATGAGGCAGCGCGCAACCCGGAACGGGCGATCACAGCCAACCGGTCGCAGCCGCAGCCCCCTGCTGTTGTGTCGCGGTCGCGTTTCAGCACCATGAATATGGATGTCACGACGGCGGCCATGATGGGAACGATCGATGACCTGGAAGAGTTTCTCCGGCAGCATGATATTCATAACGTTATACGCAACTACCCGGAAGCCGACGAATTTCAGTATGCCTTTATGTGCAGTTCGCAGGCCTTTGAAGCCTTTGTTCAGTTGATGAAAACTGATAAAAATCAACTGACGCTGCGTTTTCCCGGCCGCGAAGCTGCAGGAGATATTACACTGCGCAATCCGAGCGAACAGGAGATTCTGCTTCTGGCCAGCGAGGCTGACCCGACGCGGCAGATGTACCTGGCGATTAATTTTTCTAACTCTTCGCAAGACATACCCGAAGATCTCCAGAAACTGGCATTAAGTGAAATGAATTTCAAGGATCTGATTCCTTTGGGAGGTTCAGGCGTGGATAGTTCCTCCGGGAACACGTCTTTTAAGGTCGATCCCGATAACGAAAACTCATCCATAACGGTCGGTCAAAGCGTGGATTCCATTGCGGTGATGGTGGCCATCAAGCCGCGTTTTCAAGAGACGCCGCCGGCAGAAAAACAGGACATGCCGGAGGACAGACCTTCCCTGCTGGACAGTTTATGAGTGGAAGAATGAATCTGTATACCCAAAGGGTATGAGAACTCCCGCCAGGGCCAGTCGTAAAGTTTTGCCCGCACATAGTTACGTTTGGACAAAACGGGAATTTTCAAACGGAACGAGTCTAGATCAGCTTTCATGCTTAAGCTCTCCTTCGCTGTGTTCAGATTTCGCGTAAGCATGGCGTCCTTTCAAACTTCGGGGCGGAGTCGCAATAATCCAAAAGGTATAAAAAAAACGCGGGAATAAACCCGCGTTTTAGCACACATCCTAAACTTATAGCCCATGTTTTTATGTACCCGCGAGCCAGTTTTTCGAGATATCATAGACGTCTTTCAGATCGGTTTTGCAATCACCGTTGATGTCGGAAGAAAGCCGTCCGCCCGGGCAATAGTGTAGGTGACCGTAGGCGCTGCGGAATTCCAGCAGATCAGGGTCGCCGGTTGGGACAATCTGTCGTGCCCTGACCAGGACATCTTCACCCGCCCAGGGGGCCAGGACATCCGGGGGTATCTCAAAAACGAATTTGTCATTTGAATCCGGGAAAGCGGACCCGACCGGCATGCCATCAAGCAAAATCTCCACTTCACCGATGTCCATGGGGAACCCGCTGCCGACGACGCCCGAACGGGTAAAACACAGCCGGGGCGAATCGCAGGGAATCCTGACCTTGAGGGGAGCGGATTCGGTTACATCCGTAAACGAATCGGGCAGGTCAACAATTGTCATCTGCGAACGGGCGGTAACGGCAATCGGCACGACACTTTGAAGATTCAGTTGGACCAGTTCAATCGGAATGGTGGTTTCCAGGGACGAGCTCCAGGGTATCTTATTACCTGCGCCGTCAACATCGAATTTCTCGTTCATATGAACGTCAACAGGTAACGGCAGTGTTGAACCACCAAAAAGATCTATATATTGCGCTTCTGCCTGTAAGCCGGCTTCACCGTTGAAAACATGAAGCAAGACGCGAAATTCCGGATTTAGCGTAATGGGATCGGTATCGAAGTCGATTTCATACGTTACGTCAAAGAAGGAATCAACGAAAAAAAGGCCATCAAGATCAACTTCAATGGTGGCGTATGATGTCGGGTCCTGCGGCCGGGGAGCATAAACAGACACTTCGGTTATGTCCGCGGCACGAACGGCCGGATGCGAAGAAAGCGGGAATACATCCCCGTGATCATCGAAAATTCCCGCCTGGGCATGAATCGCCCGCGAGGTGCCATCATGGCTACAGAGCAGGACATCGCTGTCGGATGGCTCGATCGGCGGAAAATCGATGACCCAGTAACGCTCACCGCGACGAATGGCATGCGGCCAGATTTCCCGCAGATCGCACGGGTCGATTTCGCCGCCGCGCGGCGTCGTGGGATTCATCAGGTTGTTGGGATCGTTCCGATGGTCGGTAACCGTGAGAGCATGCACCAGTTCATGAGCGATGATGTTGCCGACGCAAGGATCACCCTCTTCGGCAAAGACAACAGGATTGCGATGGCGGGCCCAACCGTTATTGTTGGGCTGCTCGGTCCAGGTGTTGTTGGCCAGAGTCACCTTCATGCCCTTACCGGTCCAACTGCCGTCCTCGTCCTGAAAGGTGTTCTCGATTTCGCTTTCGCCGTCCTGCTGGGCCTGATCGCCTTCGGCCTCGGTCAAATTGCCGTCGTTATCGCCGACCTTGACGTTACGGTTGATTTTCTTGACCTCAAGATTGATGTTAAATTTGTTGAGAATTTCATTCGCCCGGCGGATATGTTCTTCTACATCAGACGCATCAGTATTCCCGATAACATTCACAATAATTTCAATATTGACATGTTCTTCTGCGCCGGGAATGATACTTTCCTGACCATAAACCGTACCGGAAGCCATCATCCAGACCAGAAAGGACAACACAAAACACAAATACTTTTTCATAAACAACTCCTTTGCAATAATATTACCGTTTTTTTTTACAAAGACTTATACCTGTTAACCATCGAAACAAAAGACTTGAGACATTAATGAATTATAGCAGTAAGAAACATCCACGGCAATATATAACTTTGTTTACCCAAAGGGTATGAGAATTCCCGCCAGGGCTATTCGTAAAGGCTTTGCCCGCACTTAGTTATGTTTGGACAAAACGAGGATTTTCAATCGAAACGAGTATAAATGCATTTTCTGATTTGATATTCCAATTATTTTTACACACCCAGACTGGAATATTGGCAGCGCTCATTCATTCTGAAAATCAACAAGAACACTTAATATCCTATACTTTCTATGTTGATAATTACATAATAACCTTGACTTTCTATTAATTGTTAGTATAATAAAGGTGATATTTGATTGTTACAGGAGTCTGCTTTTGAAACGAGTAGCTGAAAAACATGTGTTAGAGTGGAAAAATTCATCGAGGCGTAAGCCCTTAATAATCCGGGGTGCGCGTCAGGTGGGGAAAACCTGGCTGGTTGAGCACTTTCTGGCCAAGGAGTTTGACAGTTTTGTTAAAATCGACCTTGAAAGACGGCGTGATATTCATTCCTATTTTGAGGGCGATCTTGCCCCTGAGACCATACTGCCCTATCTGGAACTGGAGGCAGGCAGGATCATTCCCGGCAAGACTTTGCTATTCTTTGATGAGATTCAGGCTTGCCCGCGAGCCATTACGGCCCTGCGGTATTTTTATGAGCAGATGCCCGAACTGCATGTTGTCGCCGCCGGTTCGCTTCTGGAGTTTGCCTTTGGCGAAATATCTATTCCGGTCGGTCGCGTGCAGTACCTGTACATGCACCCGATGACATTCTACGAATATCTGCTGGCAATGGGCAAAGAAACCATGGCGGAATTTACACTGAAACCCGCATCTGAAGTTGCCCCGGAAATTCAGAAAAAGATACTCAATGAATTGAAAAGCTATTTCTTTGTCGGCGGTATGCCTGAATGCGTAAAGACCTATCGTGATTCCAATTCGATGGTCGAGGCGTTTAATGTTCAGTCAGAAATTCTTGTTTCATACCGTGACGATTTTTCAAAATACACACCCAAGATTGACATTACCTGCCTGGATGCGGTTTTTCTGACTGTGGCTAAAAGCATCGGTGAGCAATTGAAATATACCCGTCTCAATGCTGCTCACTCGGGACAGATGAACCACAAAGCGTTTGATCTGCTGGTACAAGCAAAAATAATCCACAAGATTCCGTCCTGCGACCCATCTGGTCTGCCTTTGGTCGCTAGTGCCAACCAAAAGAAATTCAAAGCTTCTATGCTGGACATCGGTCTTTTGCAGCGACTGTGTCAGGTTCCTGTGGAACTGGAAATGAAGCAGGAAAACCTTCTGGCTATGTATCGCGGCATATTAGCCGAGCAGTTTGTTGCACAGGAACTTCTGGCAAAAGATGGCTCTGAACTTTATTATTGGGCAAGAGAAGCGCGTGGAAGTAGCGCCGAAGTGGATTACCTTGCAATTCGTAAAGGCCAGATTTATCCGTTGGAGGTGAAATCGGGTGCTGGCGGAAGTCTGAAAAGCCTTCATTTGATACTGGAGAAATATCCAAACTGCCCTGAAGGCATTGTGCTTTACAGCGGGACATATAGCGAATTGCCAGAACAAAAACTCGTCTTCATGCCGCTATACAGTGCTGCTACGATTAGCGATTGACGAGCAGGCACACAAAATTTGCTGCTTTACGTCTGGGTAATTAACATATTGACATTTTTTCATAGTGTAGTTTGACAATGGCAAAAAGGCCGCTAAAATGTATAAGGAGCGTAACATCTTTTACGAAAAGGAGATAGCCCATGACTGATGAAAAAGAAACCCATAGCGGTACTCAGACGCAGCAGCAATCGCCGCCTCATGAGCCGCCCATCACAAACGACGCCGGCGGCGGCGGTAGTCCATGGAAATGGATTTTTATTGCCGTCATAGCCGTCATAATCATCATTATCTTCACCAACCAGAGCGGCAATCGCCGGGCTTACGATCCGGACTCGCCGGCGATCGAATGGCGTACGGATCATACCGCGGCGCTGGAAGAGGCTCGCTCGCAGGAGAAGCCCGTTCTGATGGCTTTTCATGCATCATGGTGCGGGCCATGCAACCAGATGAAGAACACGACATATCATGATCCCGAGGTGATAACGGCGGCGGAAGATTTCGTGCGGGTGATGGTGGACATCGATGCTAAATCGGGACTGGCGGAGAAATATGGCGTGAGTTCGATCCCCGCTTATGTCATCCTCACACCCGAGGGTGAAGTTAAAAGGGAATTCCTCGGTTATAATCCGCCGGAACTGTTTATCAAGAAGCTACGGGGAAGCTAGGTGCAGGTTTGTTGCGACAAAAACCGCGCAGGGCGGACAAGCCACATCCAAAGCAGCCAGGGCCTAAAGTTACGAAGCCAATCACAAAGCTATCTGGTAACCGTTCACGCGGTTTTTATGATTACCTGTAACAACGCTATTTCAGTGTTCTCTGCGGGACTTTACCCAAAAGGGAAATTGTAAGCGTTCATGTGCTTTCTATACTCAATCGGGTAGAAAGCTTCGGGTATTTGCAATCGGAACGAGTATACAAACAGGGTAATCCGTCATGATTGAATGGTGGACAGAAAACTGGGAATTTGTTCTCTGGTGGACCGGCTCTCTGGCTTTTGCATTATGCTTGGCGCTGGCAATCCATTTTCTGGTGTTTCGGCTGATCAGGCGTTTCACACAGGATTCGAACAAGAAGCTCACGGAATCCATCATACGCCACGCCAAATCTTCGAGCCTGCTGCTGCTCGTTTCGACAGCCATATTGCTGGTCTTGCGAATGGCCCCCCTGCAGAATGTGCCGGAGCGATTGATCGACGGGTTGCGGCAACTGGTGAGTCTGGTGCTGATCGGCGGTTTCGGGTGGCTGCTGGTCCGGCTGACCAATGTCGTGCAGGACATGCTTGATGCGAAATACAGCCTGTCTCTGCGAGACAACCTCAAGGCCCGAAAAATCCATACCCAGCTGGGTATGCTGAAAAAAATCGCGGCGGTGATCATTATTGTCATAACGGTCTGCTCCATGATTATGACCTTCGAGAAGGCCAAACAGTTGGGGACAAGCATTCTGGCTTCGGCGGGGATTATCGGCATAATCGTCGGTCTGGCGGCTCAGAAGTCAATCGGAACGATGATCGCGGGTCTGCAGATCGCCCTGACGCAGCCGATTCGCATCGACGATGTGGTGATTGTCGAGGGGGAATGGGGCCGGATTGAGGAAATTACGCTGACTTATGTCGTCGTGAAAATCTGGGATTTGCGGCGGCTGGTGGTTCCAATCAACTATTTTATCGAAAAGCCGTTCCAGAACTGGACGCGGGTCTCGGCGGACCTGCTGGGCAGCGTCTTTCTGTATGTGGATTACGGGGTGCCGCTGGATGAGTTGCGGAATTATCTGCATAACATTCTCAAGGCCAACGACAAATGGGATAAAAAAGTCTGGGTACTGCAGGTCACCAACTGTACGGATAAGTCGATGGAGCTTCGAGCATTAATGAGCGCAGAGGACGCCCCTACCGCCTGGGATCTGCGTTGTGAGATCCGCGAACAACTCATCAATTTTATCCGCGAGAAGTCCCCGCAATCATTGCCGAGGATGCGGGCGGAGATTGCAGACAAGGAGGGCGAACGACAATTGCCGGGGACGGAACCGTTCGACGATCAGGGCCGGTAATTCTGAGCGATGGGCATACGGCGGCCGGTACCGAAGGCCCGGCTCGTCACTTTCAGACCCGGTGGCGCCTGTTTGCGTTTGTATTCGCTGATATCGACCAGCCGGATGATACGTTTGACCGTGGCTTCGTCGAAACCGGCGGCAACAATCTCGGCGGGGGATTGGTCCTGCTCGATATAGCGTTGGAGAATATCATCCAAAACGGCATAATCCGGCAGCGAATCGGTATCCTTCTGGTCGGGCCGCAACTCGGCGGAGGGCGGCTTGGCTATAGTGTTCTCCGGGATAAGCTCCCCATTGCGATTGATATAGCGGGCCAGTTCATACACCATCGTTTTGGGGACATCGCTGATAACGGCCAGACCGCCGTTCATATCGCCGTAAAGCGTGCAGTAGCCCACGGCCATTTCGCTTTTGTTACCTGTGGTCAGCAGCAGCCGGCGGAATTTGTTGCTCAAAGCCATCAAGATAGCGCCGCGCAGACGTGCCTGGATGTTCTCCTCGGTGATGTCGGGCTCCAGACCGGCAAAGACTTCACTCATCGTCGCCTCCATAGCGGCATGAGACTGTTCAATCGAGATGACAATGAACTCGATGTTGAGGTTTTGCGCGAGGGCTTTGGCGTCGGCGAGGCTGTGCTCGCTGGAATAACGGCTGGGCAGTGCCACTCCGAGAACGTTTTCGGCGCCGAGGGCTTCGACTGCCAGGGCCGCCGTCAGGGCCGAATCGATCCCGCCTGAAAGCCCGAGAACAACACGTTCAAAGCCGCATTTATGAATGTAATCTCTAAGGCCCAGCGTCAGGGCATCATGGATAGAGGGTATATTATCCAGCACCGTTTCGCAGCGGGCTGCCTCCGGGCGGTCCATATCAAGCAGCAGAAGGTCTTCAGCGAAACTTTTTGCCTGAGTGATGGGTGTGCCGTCCGCGTCAAAGGCACAACTGCAACCGTCAAACACGAGATCATCGTTGCCGCCGACCTGGTTGACATAAATCAACGGCAGGTTGTATTTCCGGCATTGTCCGGCGAAAAGCTGCCGGCGGAAGGCATGCTTGCCCATGTTGAATGGCGAGGCGGACATATTTACGACCCAATCTACCTTTTTCTCCGCCAGACACTGCAATGGCTTCAGTTCATAAGTCTTACCAGTCTGCCCGCTTTCAGATTGCCAGATATCCTCACAGATGGTCAGGCCAATACGTTTTCCGTCAAGCTCAATGATCTGTTCGGAGTCGGCGGGCTGAAAGTAGCGTCGTTCGTCGAACACATCATAGGTCGGCAGAAGCTGTTTGTAATAAATTGTGCCGATTTTTCCCTTATGCAGCAGCGCGGCGGCGTTGTGGAGGCTCTTGCCGGACGGGCCTTCATGCCGGGCCACAAAACCGACCAGAGCGGCACAGTCACCGCAACCCTGGGCTATCTCCTCCATCGCCGCCAGATTATCGTCAATGAACCTGGGCTTCATGAGCAAATCCTTCGGCGGATACCCCACCAGCGACAGCTCACTGAAAATGACCAATTCGGCCCCCTGGCCGGCGGCCTGCCGGATCGTTTGTTTTATTTTCTCACTGTTGCCGGAGATATCACCGACAGTGGGATTGATTTGTGCGAGTGCGAGTTTCATGGATATGCCGTTTTTTAACCTCATGCTTAAGCTCTCCTTCACTTCGTTCAGGAATCGCGCAAGCATGCCACCCTCTTTTTAACGCTTTAACGCATCAACTCATCAACCTGTCTTACCAGTACTTTCACGTGTTCGGCGGAGGTCCGGAACAGGGCACGTTCCTTGTCGTCAAGCTGCAGTTCGATGATTTTTTCGACGCCGCGGGCTCCCAGGAGAACGGGAACGCCGACAAAACCGCCCTTGACGCCGTATTCATCCTCGCACCAGGTACAACAAGGCAAGATGCGTTTTTTGTCTTTGAGAATCGCCTCGGTCATTTCGATGGCGGCGGCCGAAGGTGCGTAATAAGCCGAAGCGGTCTTCAGAAGGTTGACGATCTCGATGCCGCCCTTGCGGGTGCGTTCGACGATGGCTTCGATCTTATCTTCCGAGAGCAGCTCCGTCACCGGGATGCCCGCTACTGTTGTATATCGCGGCAGCGGCACCATGTCATCGCCATGTCCGCCCAGCAGCAGCGCCTGAATATCGGCCACGGACACCCCCAGTGCTTCGGCGATAAAACTGCGGTAGCGGGCCGTGTCGAGTATCCCGGCCATGCCCATTACCCGGTTCCGCGGGAACCTCGATTCCTTCGCCGCGACATACGTCATGGCATCAAGCGGGTTACTGACGACAATAATACAGGCCTGCGGGCTGTGTTGGGCAACCTGCCGGGTAACCTGAGATACGATCTCGGTGTTGGCCTTGAGCAAATCGTCGCGGCTCATGCCGGGCTTGCGCGGTTTGCCGGACGTGATAATCACCACATCGCTGTCCGCGGTGTCGATATAATCAGTCGTCCCGCCAATCAGGACATCGTACCGTTCGATAGGCGAGGCTTCATATAAATCGAGGGCCTTGCCGGCCGCTAAACCTTCAACGATGTCGAGCAGAACAATATCACCCAGTTCCTTTTCCGCCAGCCAGTGAGCACAAGTTGCCCCGACATGACCGGCGCCAATAATGGATATTTTTTTTCGAGCCACATTAAGCCTCTTTCAACAATTATGTCATATTATACCCCATCGGGTAAAAAGCTCCCGGCAGGGCCAGGCGTAAGTTTTTTGTCGGCAAGTAATTACGTTCGGACCAAACGGGTAATTTCAATCGGAACGAGTATACATTGATTCGAAGCTAAGAACTGTCCCGCTTAGAAACGGAATCCGATGCCGACGACAAGTTCCTGGTGAAATACCTCATCAATGTCCTTCCCGTCGAGATAATGCCACCGATATTCCGCTCGAATGATCGGATTGCCGGTATCGCCCAGCAGCAGCTTCATGCCCAGGCCGGCATTGAGATCGAAATACACCTCACCGTCAAGCTCATCGAAATCGCTGGCAAAATAAGCCAGTCCCGGACCGGCGGTGATGTAGGGTCGCAGCCGCCCATGGTTCAACTCATTGCCAAAAGGATAAACCATGCCGTTGATCCCGAACAGAAACATGGTCGCATCGTTGGCTTCCGGCAGGTCAAGCCCGGAGAACCCCTTCAGCTCCAGATTGAAAAAAACGCTTTCAAAGCTAAGTTCAAAGCCTAGAAACTCACTATCGGCCCCATAACGAACACCGATTAACCCCGTATCGCTGGCATTGGCCTTGATACGTTCGCCCTGGAAAGTGGGCTTGATCAGATCGCCGCCGGTAAAAACGCCGCCCATAAAACTAAGCTGCCAGTCGTAGTTTCCTTCGGTTTCTTCACCTACCGGTTGTGCCATAGCCGCGGTTACCGCCAATCCCATCAGCATGACTACTGAAATCAAATGATTTATACGGTTCATTGATATCTCCTATGTTATTCTACTGCATGTTTACTAACAGCCGCTGTCGGGCTTAATTATATTCTCTTACAAGGCTGCCTTTATCACATGGGGATAATGCCCTATGGATTTAATAGTCAATTGCCGCATAATAATGCGTTAACGACGGTAACAAAAGAAAAAACCTCTCTCGAATCGCAAGACAAAACCAATCGCCGCGGACTAGCCATGTAAATAGTTGTTAATAAAATAGTTATGGACGCCACTTCCCTGCCGTCCCCTGAGGGGTTATTCCTGTGATAAAAGATAAATCCTGTTGTGATCAACTTTTACTTGTATCTCTCGTTCCAATCCATAAACTGCTGGATTATGAAACGATTCTTTGATTATCCTAATTATTTACTGGATTATTTCCGGGAACAGGACCGTCGTTTTGCAGACCGGCCCTGCCCGAAAACCCAACCGGCTCCGATTGCTGCCGTTAAAGAATGTCTGTCTGATGTTAAAGTGATTCTCTGGGATATTTATGGTACATTGTGCGGAGTTGGTCTTGGAGATATGGAACAAGCCAGCCAGAATGAAGACCGGCTGCAAACGCCCGCACAGGCAACAATGAATGAATTTCATCTTCAGGAACCGCTGTATGATATGGAGCCGGATAAACCGGTCGGCCTGACCTTGCGCGATTTATATCTGAATCTCATCGATGAGTCTCATCAAAAGTCGATGCGGGCCGGCATCGATGTGCCCGAGGTGCTGATCGAACGCATCTGGGAAGAGATATTAACGCGTTGTGAAGACTATGGCTGGCAGAGGCCCTGGAACGAACCTTTACTGCATACGGCCTTCCGAGTGGGGTATTTTTTCGACTGGTCGCTCCAGACTACGTGTCTCTATGAGAACGCTGCGGAAACGCTGCCATCGTTGCGGCAATCCAGCAAGCTTCAAGGGATAATCTCGAACGCCCAGTTTTATACGCCGCTGCATCTGCGGCGGTTGTTGCGAAGGACGCTTGATAATGACCACTTCGAGCTGGATGAGGTGTTTATGGAGCCGTTGGTATTTTTTTCCTACGAGCTCGGATTCAGCAAACCCAACCCCGGCAGTTTTCAACGAGCCATTGACTACCTGGGCCAACAGGGGTTTATGCCGGAAGATATTGTCTATATCGGCAATGACATGTTGAATGATATATGGGCCGCTCAAAAATGCGGCATGAAAACTATTCTTTTTGCCGGTGATGCCCGTCAAACCACACTCCGCCTGGACGATCCTCGCTGCAGCAATGTCAAACCTGATGCCATTGCCAACAATATGCAGGATATTTTGTCATATTTGACATAAGGGCACCTCTAAAAATTCATTTTGGGGTGCCTGCAAGCGATCTTTTTCCCCTTTGGCCTTCGTCATGAAAAACTGTGAATATTCACCCATATGCCCGGTTTTCCATTTCTTGTCAGACGAAAAAAATCCTCGCTTTCGCCTCAAAAGCAATTATTAGAGGCCCCCATAACTCAAGCGGAAGCCAATTCATTTCTGTTGCGGATATATTTTTGGCGTATCTCATAAAACAACATTTTCCGAAATTGAACGTTTTAAGCGTGTTTATACCCAAAGGGTATGAGAATTCCCGCCCGGGCCAGTAGTAAAGGCTTTGCCCGCCCATAGTTACGTTTGGGAAAAAACGGGAATTTTCCATCGGAACGAGTTTAGACGCAGGCAGGATGCCAGCGGTACAAGTTTTCGCAACCGGAACTAATTATCGGATTCATCCAGAATTCGTTTTTCTGCCAGCCGGGTTTTCTGTTCGGCAATGGCCTGATCAGCCCGACGGTTTTCCTCGGTTACGACTGCGGACAGCCTTTCGAGAAAATCGGGTAATGCCGACATCACTCGATTCCAGGCAGGAATCCGCGGCAGATCGGTCGGCGCTTCCTGAAAATTATGTCCGGCCAGACGAATAGCCTCGCTGAAACTTTCAACGGCCTGTCCTTCGCTATGGCGATCATACGGCAAGCCGTTAATAATCGAATCCGCTGCATATTGATCAATGGCCTCCCGTGCCTGATAGAGGTATGTGGACTGGAGCGACTTAAAGAAATTCGATGGGAACATTACGCCCTGTGACGCCAGTGTCTGGAGAAGTACCTGGGCGATATCCACCGACATTTTCAGCAAACCGGATTTATGATCGTCGGGTACCAGCGTCTGATGCTTATGCTCATAAACACTGGCGATATCTACCTGGCAGACACGCATGAAAGAACAGCAGCGTGCCACTTCCGATAGCGTTCCGATCTCCAGCCCCCAGTTGCCCGGCATGCGAATCACATGCGCCAGCCCCCGCGTTATACAAATTTCTCCGGATAGCGGATACCGAAAACTGTCAAGGAATTCGAGAAAACGATGGTGCCCTACCGTCGCCTTCAGCGAACGAATCAGTGGCGTAACAAACAACCGGGTGACCCGGCCATACATTTTATCCGTCACGCGGGTATAATAGGCTTTGGTGAACTCGAAATCCATTCCCCGCACCGAACAGGGGTAACACAGCCGGGCCAGCATTTTCCGATTATAGTTGCGAATGTCGCAATCGTGCACGGCGATAATCCACAGTTTACGGTTGCTGAGCACATAACCGGTCGCCGTCCAGACGCCCCGGCCCTTGCCGTCCGGGCCAACATCCAGATAATTCTCCGCCAGTTCTTCAAACAGCCTGGCAACACCCGGTCCGGAAGACCAGACCACCGAATGCGGCTGGGGCAGCGGCGCCAGTCGCTTGCGGGCCTCAACCATGTCATTAAAATCCTGAGTCTGGCCCAACGATAAAATGACTTCGGAAATATACGAGACTTTCGCCAGTTCCTCGATGATATTATTAAATGCCGGCGACATCAGATCCCGCGGAATAATCGGCAGAATCAAGGCAATATTCCGTCTTTTCAAGATATCCGAAAGCCGCCGCTCCATACGTTCGACATCGATAGTGTCAAAATCATGCAGCGTTGTGATGACTCCATTCTGAAAAAAATCGCCCATTTCATACTCCTTATCTAAGCAATACGAAAATAGTGCCGGTACATTTCCACACCATGATTTCCCATAAAATTTCCGCTCAATCTTTACGGCACTGCTCTAAAAACCTGCATGATTATACCAGATTATAATCCCCCCGCCAACCCCAATGGCCGATCGCCATAAACGCAACCCGTACATAGATTTATACCCAATGTGGTCGAAAGCTCCCCTCAGGGCCGGGCGCAAGCTTTATATCGGCAGATAATGACGTTCCGACAAAACGGGTATTTTCAATCGGAACGAGTTTAAATTTCCCTTTGGTGTGTACCGTCTCGGAAATGCGTTTACACCAGCAGACGTGTTCGCTCAATGCTGTACATCAACTTGAACAAAGGTTCATTGGACCCAATCCTTTGCTGCGAATCTGGCATATCACTGATTTTTCCGGATAATTCCGAGTAGATTTTTTTCAGCAAGCCGGCCTGAGCCGGCAGGGAATATTTTTCGCAGATTATCCGTTTGTTATGTTCTATAGTCGCTTCATCGGGGAAAATCGGCCCGCAGGATATGCGGTCCACCTCCATCCCGGGATAATCATAATGAAGTCCGGCAAGATTTTCCGGGCGGGAGATCATTTTCCGGACTATGTGTAACTGTCCGGACAAATTCAAATCAGCAAAATCTATCATTTTTATCCTTGGTCGGGACTCGCTGACAATCTCAACAATTTTTCGGCTCGTAATACAATCTCTGAGCTGCTCTTCATCCGGCGCCGGTAAAGCCATTTCTTCATGCATCGCAATAATTTTTTCGACATAACAATCCAGAATCTCCGGCCAAAGCTCCTCCAGCCAGGTGAAAGGCACGTAAAGATGACGATATAGATGCTGTAGTTGCAGGCCTGCGTTAATGAAATCGCGTGTTACCCGGGGAATGTCTCTTCCGACAACAGCCTTGCCCGCCAGCCACGGTTCATGAAAAACGTATCCGAACCCCTCCTGAAAGGATGTGGTCACCACGCAATCGCTGATCGCCAGCAAATCCACCAGGGCAAATTCGAGGACTTTCCCGTCCACTACCTCCCGGCTCGCACCCGGTCTGATTGCCTCGCAGCCAAAACCAATCGTTACCGGCAGATTTTCCTGTCTTACCATATCCTCGATACTTCGGCAGTATTCAATATCACTGGCGCTGCCGGGGGGCAGTGTCACCAGTAACTGATATTGATTGTTTCGGGTATTGAGCGCCAGCATAAGCAGAATCGCCTCAATAATATTTTTCCGCCGGATGGCCTTCACCGGACACAGGAGAATCTTTCGCTCGGGAGAAAACGCAAAACCATGATCGCGGCTGTACTGGTCAATACGTTTTTTTAAAATGCCGGCAAAATCGACAGGCAGAATCCGGCGGCACTTCAATTCGCCATCAGTCATGGCCATCAGCGGCTTTGCGGTAAATTGATCCACGGCAACGCAATCAGGCAAAACATTAAGATATGTCGGATTGATACCGAGTGACGCCAGTGCTTCTTTATCGCCGGAATTGATGACAGCCCAATGCAATCGACTTCCCCCGCCGGCGGGATACATCATGGCAGCGGCATAATCCGCATCTGACTTGCCGGTACAATCACGCAGCGCTCGCCAGCAATCGGGGCGATGGTCCTCCGCGAAGTCATGCATTTGATATAGTAAAACCGCCGGCAGATCATCCTCCCGGAGTTTTTTCACCAGCAGCTTCAAGGCCAGTGTCAATGTCGGATTTTTACCCAGGTTGGCGTTATGCGCATGCAGGATATAGGGATTCGCATCGCTCGAACGATCCAGGTCCATAAAAACAATCAGACGTTCACATAGATATGATGCGTTTTTTTCCAGCGTTGCCTGGTCCTGGGCCGGTTTTTGATTATAACCCAACCCGGGAATCTCGATCTGGCTGAAGCGGGCCTGGATCGGCCCTTCGAATCTGGCCCATTCGATCAGATCCCTAACTAATTCATCACCGGACGGCTGCCGGGCATCGCCCGTAATTATATCAATTTCGAGTTGCCGGTAAGCACCGTATCTTATGAGCGATTTTAGCGCGTTGGTCAATACCGTACGCACGCCGCCATGTCGAAGATGATAATGTAAAACGCCTGCACGTAAATACGTACCCATTCGCTCGAATCCACATCCTAATTTTTATGCTGAAATTATTTATTATGTAATCGTTCACGGGGTTTCAAGAATACTCAATCAGATGCAGTATACTTGAAAAAAGGCGGGTGAAGGCGAGGATTTTTTCCATTTTCGACAGATCAAGTCGGGGCGGGCTTTACTATATTACTCCCCAAAACAAGGCGTCGGGAATTAACCATCCCTAAACGTCTGGCTCCATTATCGCCTTAACTGGTATTTCCGCGCACGAAAAAAGCGGGTGATGAGATTCGAACCCACGACATTCACGTTGGCAACGTGACGCTCTACCACTGAGCTACACCCGCATGTTTAATATTTAATTGTAAACCATCATAATAATCATATCGGCCGGTTGTTCAAGCATAAATTTAGAAATTTTTTCGTGTTATGTTTTCTTCAATTTTGGCCCATATTTCGGTCATTTTGGGCCAGAAATCGTTATTTTCCGACTGATAAATGACTTTTTTTTCGCCCAGCGGAGCCCAGTTTTCCGGTTTGGTAGGGCCAAAAAGCACATAAATTGGAATCCCCATCGCCCCCGCCAGATGCGAAATGCCGCTGTCATTGCCGATATACGCCTGCGAGCAACTCAGCGTCGCCAGCACCTCATCCACTGTAAGCTTTTTTATAACAGGTATTTGTGTAATATCCGCAAAATAATCGCTCTTTTCCAGCCGTTCCTCCGCCGGCCCCAGCAGCATCACCGGCTCGCAATCATTTTCCAGGAGTTTTATCGCCATAGCCGAAAAATTCTCAGCCGGCCAACACTTGGCCTTGCCACCGCTGCCAGGATGCAATACGACGACATTTTTCACTAAATCCACGCCGTTCTGCCTGAGAATCTGGGCCCCCATGTTCCGGTCAATCGAAAAGGGAGTGATATAATTTGTTTTCGTAAAATCATAATCGACAGTAATTTCCGAATGCGGCATTTCGCGGCTGAACTGCTCGATCATGAAACGGCTCACATGATGCGGATAATCACCCGGCGGCGTCAATTGCAACGTTACAATATCAATCGTTCGGTTTTTAATCGTTGCTGTAATGAGATTTCTCTCAAAATGACCTTCTGGGTCGCTCAAAAATGTAATAATCAGGTCGTACCTGTTCAGCAATAACGCCAGCGGATCGCTGACCTCAATCGCAAACGAATCGTTCGACACGAATAACCGATGTAAACTCATTCCATCCATGGAGATAACCTGATCGACATCGGTGCGGCCCTGCAGGAAATTCAGCGTGTCTCGATGGCCCATCATATCGCAGGCTAAATCATGATCGTTACGCCAGCGCGAGCGAATCAATCGAATCAACGGCAAGGTTAATATACTGTCCCCCAGCGCTCCGGGCTGGATAACTAACATTCTGGATGGTGATTGAATCATTAATACATTATGGCATTAAACGGCAAGGATGCAAGGTGACATCATAATTATTTGCTATTAAGAGCTTTATAAATCTTTTTCAATCCAGCCACCCCCGATTACGCGATCTCCCTGATAAAAGACAGCTGCCTGTCCCGGCGTAACGGCCCGCACCGGCTCATCAAAAATGACCTCCACCCGCTTATCATCAATCGGGACTATTTTGCCTGCTGCTCCACGGTGATTATACCGAATCTGAATGTTCCCTTCGAATGGTTCGGATGGAACCGGATCAATCAGCCAGATAACATTGCCGGCCCGCAAACGATCCTTCTCCAACTCCTCCCCTTTACCCAGGGTAACGGTATTGTTCTCGACATCAATATGTGTTACATACGCCGGCTCGCCCAGAGCGATGCCCAGGCCGCGGCGCTGGCCGATTGTATAGCGAAAAATGCCTTCATGTTCGCCGAGTATATTGCCGTCGGAATCAATAATTTTTCCCGGACGGGCCAAGCCGGAGTCCTTTTCGAGAAGAAAACCGACATAATCATCATCGGGGATAAAGCAAATCTCCTGCGATTCTTCTTTATCGTGAACAGGTAAATCGAGTTCAGCCGCCATTTTTCGTGTGTCTTGCTTATCGTATCCGCCCAGCGGCAACATTATCTTGCCCAGGTTTTCACGGCCGATACCAAACAGGGCATAAGACTGGTCCTTGGATCTGTCAATACCACGGAGCAGACGAACCTCATCCTGATCGTGTTGGATGCGGGCATAATGACCGGTTGCCAGGAAATCGGCTCCATGAGACTGGGCCAGTTGGAGCAGTTTGCCAAATTTGAGTTTTCGATTACACATAATGCAGGGATTGGGTGTATAGCCGTGGCGGTATTCATCGAGAAAATAGGAGATCACTTCTTGCAAATTTTGCTGAAAATCGACGCAAAACAGCTCAATTCCCAGCTTTTCCGCGACTTTTTGGGCATCTTCGGATGGTTTTACGGTATCGCTGACGTCATTGATTTCTCGAAACAGGCCAAAATCCATATTGATTCCCATAACCTGGTATCCCTGCTGCAGCAGCAATGCCGCGGCGGTGCTGCTGTCAACGCCGCCGCTCATGGCCACCATCACGGTAGTAGATTGATTATTCATGAAACATTTTTTCTGTAATAATATATACCCAAAGGGTATGAGAATTCCCGCCAGGGCCAGCCGTAAAGGCTTTGTCCGAAAATAGTTACGTTCCTGCAAAACGGGTATTTTCAATCGGAACGAGTATAATATCAATAAATTTTACATTTAACCTAAAGTTAACATGAGGATTATATGTCTTTAACACTTTGGTGGGAAAATAATTATAGGCTTGAATTCTGGGGTAGCCGGTGGGCGAAATGCCAGCGGAAGAATCCCTTCCAGGCAGGTCATTTTCTGGTAACTGTTCACGCGGTTTTTATGATTTCCAGTAAAAACGCTATTTCAGTTGTCCCTGACGGGACTTAAAGGACGGCACCTCTACAATACCCCCCTCTTCAAGATAAGTCCCGCAGGGACGACTGCATTAACGTCATTCAAGAAATCCAAAATAAATCTCGTGAAAGGCTACTAGCAATCGTTCTACCCAATTGGGTAGAACGCTCCCTGAAGGCCGGACGCAAGCTTTGTTTTCATCCATGATTACTTTTGAGGATGTCCGCCAGGGCTATCGTGAGTGCTTTACCGCATACAATCATGATTTGCCCTGGCGGACGGATTCATTCGTAACGAATTGTATTTTGAACGGTTCAACCAGGAAGTCTCTCAGGGAGCACGATACATTAATTTGAATACTGCGGAATTCTGCGGATCGAGACTTCGGGTTGTCGAGCTAGACTGCTTCCACCAGAATTCGGTATATGGTGAGGTTGTGTCTTCGAGCCCGGTATCCAGATGACAGTAATAAGTTCCACGAATGACTAATCCTGATCCAGAACTAAAAACAGTTCCATTGGAATTATACGTAACCCAGCTTATGGTCAGTTTATTCATGTCTGCCTTATTGAACGATTCAACAATGAATTTCCCATACCGGTTGGCGGTGGTGCGATAAATGAAACAGGTGCCGGGTTTAAATTCATTGCCGTCGGAGGCGTCAATATTCGCGGAGCTCATCTCACCAGCCAGCGAAACGATTGCCGCCCGATTCAAGTCCTCGTATCCGTGCCAGGTGTACTGCCAATGCTGAGAGATCGTCATGATATCGTTCAATTCCAGATCGCCGTTCCAGTTGATGTCACGGTTCGAGCACCAGCCGGGCATGACGCAGTTATCCAGCAGCCAGCCTGAAGTCAGATATTCGACATCCAGCGTGTCAACCGATCTGTCGTCATTCACGTCGCCGGGATATTTTTCAATATAGCGCCCCTGCAAACGGAAATTGAAATCCCAGGAATGGGCATGCCAGTTGCTCCAATCCTGCATATCGGCCGGGGTGCCACCAACATCCGCGGAGTAGCCGATACAGGTAGTCCAGGGATTGTCATGGCGTCCGGCGACACTGGAAGACAGCTCGTTCACTTCCCCTTTATACAAATAACAGGTGAAGACATATTCATGCCCGGCATCCAGCCATAATTCACCGAGGCCGAACATGACCCACCCCCCCTTGAAGCTGGAGGGAACAATCTTCGATACTGTCCGCAGCACTGAGCCGTCATTGCGTCTGACCTGGAGATACAACTGTACCTGATGGCCCTGGCCGGAAGGATTCGCAGCATAATCAAAACGGCTGAGAAAACGGAAGCCGGCAGAAGTGACTTTCGCATCTTTTATCAGGTTCATGGATTGACCAACGCCGACATTGCGTGTTATACTGGGCCGGTCATCGCCGCCAAACCATTTACTGGAGTTATGCGTATCCTCATTGATATCGAAATCGATGAGATAACCATCTACGACCCGCAGGCTTTGCGGCCCGCGAATGTTGTTTCCTTCATTGGTTTCTTCTACCCGGTTTCCGGTATCAACCTGGGCATACATGTATTTCAAGCCATCGGAGGCATAGGTATATGGCTTAACCATGGTATAAGAAGCTCCCGCGGCCAGGGAACGGCTCGTCCAGACATTCCCTACCTGGGTTGGACTGGGAGGTCCGGCCAGGTCAGCGTACCAGTCGATATAAAACGGTCCCGCGTCCGTTGAACCATAGTTTCTAACGGTAACGGATACCGTACAAGCTTCATTTATACGGGGATTAACCGGATCGAGGGATATTGACGTGACTCGCAGGTCCACACGGGCATACTCCTTTTCATAAGCTCCCATATCGGTTGTGGCGGTGCCGTCATTGTCGCCGTCCAGCGGTCGGGGATTGCCGTCGAGGTCATCAGAAGGAGCGCTGGAATTGGTTCCCTCGTCGATACAGGGGCTGTTCCAGGCCAAATGATAATCATTGCCGGCGGCGTCCCGGAAAAGCGGATTACTGGTTATATTGCCGGCACCGGTATATCCGCCTTGTACACAACTGTAAGTTACAACAGATTCAGGGCTACTGTAAAAATTAGCGATTTCGTTCGGTGTATCATCATATAAAATGCAATTTTTCAAGGTAGGCGCCGCGGTGTTATTATAAATCGCACCCCCTTCATATGCGGCGGAGTTATCGGCAAAGGTGGTGTTTTTTATGGTCGGCCAACCCTGGTGATAGGAAATGGCGCCGCCGTTGGACGCCGACGCGTTGTTAACAAACAGAGAATTGGTGATCGAACCATACACCTGGTAGTCGCCCAGAATCGCACCGCCGCCGAAACCGCCCGCAGACGTTGATGTGTTACCATCAAAAATACACCTGCTTATAGTTGAAGATGTCTGCCATTGTTTGATGGCTCCCCCTTGAGAAGCCGTATTATTCAAGAAGGTGCAATCTTCGATTTTGGCGGAGGACCGCAGGTCGTAAATCGCCCCACCGTGAATGTCGGCAGTGTTATTTGAAAAATGACAATTTCTTACGGTCACATGCAAATCCGGGGAAAACTGGCATTCAATGGGATCGCTTTCGATATAGACAGCGCCACCATTGTCGGAAGTATCGCCGTTACGGAAATAAAAACCGTCAATGACACAATAATAAGTGATTTCCATACAGCGGACCGAGTTGTTGCCGTCGATATAGGTTTTGTGTGTCTGCCAGTTTCGATCATCGAAATCCGGGTTGGCGGTATTGGGAAACCCGCCATAAATAAGAATGGGTTCATTAACCGTAATCGAACTGGTAAGGACATATGTTCCTTTTTTGACATAAATTTTGTTGTGCGGGGTTGAGCAAAGCTGCCACAAGCCCCCGGCCGCGTCAAGCGCATCATCGATGTTATTAAACGCGGTCGCCCAAGAGAGGCCGTCACCGCCGGCAGGCCTGGCGGCATCGACATGGTAGGTCGTGGCAATAACCGGTTGAGTGATAAATGCAAGAAGTGAAAACAGAATTACCCCTGATATTTTTCTGATCTTCATAACTACCTCCTGATTTTATACAGAAATTACTTAGTTCCAAACAGATATACCCGAAGGGTATGAGAATTCCCGCCAGGGCCAGTTGTAAAGGCTTTTTCCGCAAATAGTTACGTTTGGACAAAACGGGAATTTTCAATCGGAACGCGTATATATACATGCATTTCATTGAGCCCTGGACTGGAAAGAGCGAGCTTTCAGTGAAAATATAAGAAAAAAATATCGGGCCATCATTGGCCAGAATCGAGAAATCCGTCGCAGTTCGTCAAGATGGGTACTTAGTACAATTTTATGTTATTCCTGTTATCAGACAAAGTCAATTTAGTTTATAGTTATAAAATTAATGATTTTTTAACAAATTTTGTTCTTGTCAAACGGGTGATTATTCGATATACTTCGTAGTCTGAGTGGTTTTAAAATAACCAGGGACCACAGTCTGAAGCATCAGGCGATGGTGATCACGGTCAATTCCGGGATGGGATTGACCGGGAAGCTATTATCGCAGCTTAACGGAGGCTGTGGCGACCCGTTTAACCGATGGCCAATGTTAGAAGGAGCCTTAAACCATGAGTCATTCTACACTCAAACCCCCAATCTCTGTAAATCCCTCTGGTCAGGAAACCAAAAAAGGCACAGAAGTCATCTGTGATATTCTCGAGAGGGAAGGTGTCGAAGTCATTTTCGGTTATCCCGGCGGCGTGGTGCTGCCGTTGTTTGACCAGCTTTATGACAGTCCGATAAATTTCATTCTTACGAGACATGAGCAGGGCGCGACGCACATGGCCGATGGCTATGCCCGGGCAACCGGCAAAGTCGGCGTAGTGCTGGTCACTTCCGGACCGGGTGCGACCAATACCGTAACCGGCCTGGCGACGGCTTATATGGATTCGATTCCGATGGTGGTTATCACCGGTCAGGTCAAGACCTGGCTGATCGGAAACGATGCGTTTCAGGAGGCGGATGTTACAGGCATTACCCGTCCGATTACCAAACACAATTACATCGTCAAGGATCCCAACGAGCTGCCCCGTATTCTGCATGAGGCGTTTCATATCGCCCGGACGGGCCGTCCCGGTCCCGTTCTGGTGGATCTGCCGATGGATGTGACCATAGCGGAAGTTCCCGTCAGTAATGGCGGTGCTGAGATTCGGCTGCCCGGTTACAGCCCCCGTACGGAAGGTCATATTCGTCAGATCAAAAACGCGGCGGAGGCGATTAATGCGGCGGAACGGCCCTTGTTTTACACGGGCGGGGGCGTGATACTTTCAGACGCTTTCGAAGAACTTCGAGCCGTCGTAGATAAGGCCAATGCCCCGATTACCACGACTCTACTGGGATTGGGGGCTTATGATGAAAATCAATACCGCTCCCTGGAAATGCTGGGGATGCACGGAACGGCGTATGCGAATTTTGCCGTTCAAGAGAGCGATCTGCTGATTGCCATCGGTGCCCGGTTTGATGACCGGGTAACCGGTGATGTCTCACGATTTGCGCCAAAGGCCAAAATTGTCCATGTCGATATTGATCCTACGAGCATCTCCAAAAATGTCAAGGTCGATTATCCGGTCGTTGGCGATTGCAAGAACACGCTCAGCCGAATGCTGGAATTCATTGAACCCAGAGAACGCAAGGATTGGTTTGCCTGGCTGGATGAAATGAAACGCAAGTTCCCTCTGACATACGATAAAACAGTTGAAGGCGTTATGCCGCAGTATGTTATCGAGGAGCTTTGCCGGCAGACAAATGGTAAGGCCATATTGACAACTGGTGTCGGACAGCATCAGATGTGGGCGGCACAGTTTTATCGTTTTTCCTATCCACGCCATTTTATCACATCAGGCGGTCTGGGAACAATGGGCTACGGTTTCCCGGCGGCAATAGGAGCGCAAATCGCTCGTCCGGAAGCGGTGGTTGTTGATATTGACGGCGACAGCAGTTTCAGCATGACCCTGAACGAACTCCCCACGGCCGTGGAACACAATCTCCCGGTCAAAGTCGTGCTGTTGAATAATGGGTATATGGGCATGGTTCGGCAGTGGCAGGAACTGTTTTACAATCGGCGGTATTCGAAATCTTATATGAAACATCCCGATTTTGCCCGTGTCGCGGAAGCATTCGGGGCGGTCGGGCTGACTTGCAATAAGAAAGAAGACGTTTCCGGCGTGATAGAACAGATGCTGGCGGAAAAACGCTGCGTCGTCGCTGATTTCCATGTATTGGAAGAAGAGAACGTCTGGCCGATGGTCGCCTCGGGTAAAGGCCTGCATGAGATGTCCGGTCTTCCCGCAGACAGCACTGAACTGGTCTGAGTCAACACTTTTCACGGAAAAAAACTGGACAGAGTTCCAGTTTGCGCATAGAGTACGTTTATCATCGAAAAAACAAAGGAATTAGCCATGAAAAAAACAATAAGCGCCCTGGTCCAGAATCAGCCGGGAGTTCTGGCCCATATAGCAGGCATGTTCGCGGCCCGGGGGTTTAACATCGACTCTCTGGCAGTCGGTCGAACGGAAGATCCTGATCTGTCGCGGATGACGATTGTCGTACTGGGGGATGACTCTACGATCGAGCAGGTCCGAAAGCAGCTTGCCAAGCTGATACCGGTGGTCAAGATATACGATTATACGAAGGAACAGATTGTCCAGCGTGATCTGATGATGATTAAAGTGGCGATTTCGCCGGAGAAACGACCGGAAATTCAGGCGCTCATCGATATGTTTCAGGCGAAAGTGGTGGACATCGGGCCAAAATTCGTTATGGTGGAAGTAACGGGCCCGGAAGAGAAAATCGAGGCTTTTATTGAATTGTGCCGGCCTTATGGCGTTAAAGACGTGGTGCGGACGGGTATGATTGCCCTGCCGCGTCGTAATGTGGCGCCTTCTGTCGATTAGAATGGTAAATCTTCATAAGATATTAAACAGACAAAAACAATTAAGGAAAACTCACAAGGAGAATAATTAATGAGCGAGGCTAAAATTTATTACGAATCGGAAGCACCTTTGGCCCCTTTGCAGGATAAGACCGTAGCGGTTCTGGGATACGGCAGTCAGGGACATGCTCACAGCCAGAATTTGCGTGACAGCGGGATTAATGTCGTAGTTGCGGAACTTGAAGGTACGGCCAATTACAAGCTGGCTGTGGAACATGGTTTTAAGCCGGTTTCGGCGAGTGAAGCGGTCAAACAGGCCGATCTGATTATAATCACGCTGCCGGATGAAGTGCAGGGCAAGGTGTATGAAAATGATGTGGCACCGAACCTGGCAGCCGGCAAGACTCTGGGATTCTGTCATGGCTTTAATATTCATTTTAAATATATTACGCCGCCGGACAATATCAATGTGGTGATGATCGCTCCGAAGGGACCGGGGCATCTGGTCAGAAGCGAATTCGAGAAAGGTGGTGGTGTGCCCTGTCTGGTCGCGGTAGAGCAGGATGCCAGTGGTAATGCCAAAGAGGTCGCACTGGCCTGGGCCAACGGCATTGGCGGAGCGCGTGCCGGCATTATCGAAACGACCTATAAGGAGGAGACTGAAACGGATCTGTTCGGCGAACAGGTGGTACTGTGCGGCGGGCTGACGGCCTTGATCAAGGCGGGTTTTGAAACGCTGGTGGAAGCAGGGTATCAGCCGGAGATTGCCTATTTTGAGTGTATGCATGAGGTCAAACTGATCGTGGACCTGATGTACGAGGGCGGGATCAGCTATATGCGCTACAGTGTATCGAATACCGCGGAATATGGCGATTTGTCGCGTGGCCCGCGTATCATCAACGATGCAACCAAAGCGGAAATGAAGAAGATACTCGATGAAATCTGTTCCGGCCAGTTCGCTAAAGAATGGATGAACGAAGTGAACACCGGCAAGAAGAACTTTAATGCTCTCTATGAAATGGACCATGAGCATACCGTTGAGCAGGTCGGTCGCAAACTTCGCAAAATGATGACCTGGATTGACAGCAAGGAAGTCTAAGCGTGAGACGTAAAAGTAAAACATAGAACGCCGGGCGTGAGGCGTGGACCTGTTTTAGACGACAGACTGTCCGACAGGTTCATATACCTGCTGCAATTTCTTGCGTCGTTTTTTGAACGAACGGGGAAATCAGGTATATAATGTTTTAAACTGGACATTATATTTCTCAAGATTCAGGTATTAGAGCGGAATTGCAAATTGGCCTTCAATAGAAACGATACCCCATAGGTAAGCTCCTGTCAGGGCCAGGCGTAAGCTTTTTTTCTGCATATAATTATGTTCCGGCAAAACGTGCAATTTCGATCGGAACGAGTAAAATAATGGAAATCAGTATGAGACAGATACGACGCGTCAGGAAGTCAACGGTACGGCACCGGCCGAAACCAGGATCGAATAAACGACTACATAAACCAACAGAGGAATTACCCATGAGTGAGACGATGCAGAATAATTCAATGGAGACGGCGGCAGACGGACCTACCGAATCCCTGTCCAGGCAGATTGAACTTATGGATTTGGAGCGTCTGGTCGAGCTGGATTTTATCCGCACAACGGAAGCGGCGGCGCTGAACGCCTATCGGTGGATGGGCCGCGGCAATCCTCAGGAAGGCTACAGCGCGGCGGTGGACGCCATGCGGGGAACGCTGGACCTGACGAGCGTATCGGCGACGGTAGTTTTCGGCGGAACGAATGATGTTCGGGAAGGCGGTTTTGAAGTAGGCGAACGGGTTGGCAACTGGATGGAAGGTTCGCTGAAGATGGACGTTGCTGTCATTCCCATCGACGGGGACGGTCTGGTAGCCAGCGGTTCATGGGGGGCTATGTCCGTTCTGGCGGCAGCCAGCACCGAAACCGATGACAAGTGTGCCTTGCTGAATATTCCATCACGCCTGGTCGATAAAATCGCCTACGGTCCGGCAGTGGCCGCGGGGCCGGCCCAGTTGAACCTGAACGCTTCAGTGCGTGATAATCTGGAGATTATCGCCATGAAGCTGGGAAAACGAGTACAGGATTTATGCGTGGCCGTTCTGGATCGACCGCATCACGCCGACATGATCGATAAGATACGCAAAGCCGGTGCATCGGTACGGCTGATCGCAGATGGCGAAGTAGCCGCCAGCATCGCCCCCTGTTACCCAGAGACGGGCTTTGACGTTTACATGGGACGCGGCGGTTCGTCGGAAGCGACGATCGCCTCGGCGGCGTTACGATGTTTGGGCGGCGATATAATCGTGCGCACTGCTCCGGAAAACGATGAAGAACGGCAATGTGTTTTGGAGCGACTCGGCAAGGATGGGCTGGACCAGCAATATCGTGCGAATGACCTGTCTCCCGGCGATAATGTGCTGTTTTGTGCGACAGGTATCACCGACGGCAGTATTTTGCGAGGAGTCCATGTTGAAGGCAATAAAACTACAACCAGTTCCGTGGTCATGCGAACCCGGTTTAAGACGGTTCGCCGGATTTATGCTACGCATGACCTGAGCCGAAAGACGATCCGGCTTCACAGCGCCGGCGGTGAAACGACGCTGTAATTTCATTCCTTAATAAATTCTACATTTTAAACCCTTCGTATACCATACGGAGGGTTTTTTTATAATTAATGGTATGCTGATCCGCGTGGGCAAATCAGGACAGTCGTGATGGATAATGGTATAGATACTGCTTTTGCCTCCGGATAGACATTTCGCTTACATCGGGCCTAAAATCAAATGAAAAATATATTCATACCCAACAGAACGAGAAACCCGAAAAGGTATGATGGTTGCTCATTTATATCCGGAGACAACACCATGAAAAAAAATGATATATACAAAAGTCAATTGCTGCTGAAACCCGTACCGATTGTATTGATTATAACGATTATATCGGCAGTTGGCATTCCTCCAGTCCTGGGAGAAGAACCGGCCTATGATTCTGCCCTGATTGAACAACAGGTTTATTCAGATAAGACCGAATCGCCGTTATATCAGATTCCCGGACGGGAATTCGAACACAATGCGCAAACGGCGGCTATAGACGCCCTACTGGACGAATACAGGCGTTATGTGACTTTGGCTCTGAATGATCCTTTTCTTTCCTGTCCTTCTCAACTGTGTCTGTCGAACATAGCTTATATCAACGAAAACGGCTGCATTCATGTTGATATCACTCTCAACGAGTTACATGACGATTCTATCGAACATCTATGTAATCTGGGGCTTACAGTGGAGGATGTAGTTGATTCCATAAATATAGTTCAAGGTTGGCTGCCGTGCAGCAGGATGGCGGAAGCTGCCGCCCTGGGTTGCGTCCAGAAAATACAACTGCCTAGATATGCTATATTTAGAACAGGCAGCGTGCTGAGCCAGGGCGATGCGATCCTTAAAGCCAACCAGGTCCGCACCCAAGAGCCGCCGGGGCCATACAAAGGCAGCGGTGTCCGGGTCGGCGTCATCTCCAACGGCGTGGACAGTGCTCAATCCGCTATTGACAGCGGCGATCTGCCGGCAGAGGGTATTTCGGTCGATCCGCTACATCCCGGCAGCGGCGATGAAGGCACGGCGATGCTGGAAATTATTCACGATCTCGCCCCCGGAGCCGATCTATATTTTGGCGGCGTCACTAACGCGACGGAAATGGTCGCCATCATTGAATGGCTGGATGAAGTCGCGGATTGTAATGTTATATGCGATGATGTGGGTTTTCCGCTGGAGCCCTGGTTTCAGGACGGCCAGGTCGCCCAGGCGGCCCGCAAAAGCATTGTTAACAACGGCAAGGTCTATTGCAGTTCCGCCGGCAATTCCGCACTGGAGCATTATCAAGGGCAGTTTAACAATGACGGCAACGGACTGCATGATTTTAAGCTCGGTCCGGGAACGGATATCGGGTTAAATTTCACAGTACGTGCCAATTCCCAGGCGATCCTGGTAATGCAATGGAGCGATCCATACGGCGCTTCAGGCAATGATTATGACCTGTATGTTTTTACCACGGACGGAGCAACTCAGATAACCGCCAGCACAGCCTGGCAAAACGGCAATGACGATCCCATCGAGTTTGTCTTTGTGGAGAATAATACCGATACCGACAACCAGTTTATTGCGGTGGTCGATAAGTATGCCGGGCAGGACCGTATCATCGAAATGCTGGTAATCGACCCTTTGAACCAGTTCGTCGATGATGACGCCACGCCTACAGATTCGATTTACGGGCATCCGGCGGTGGAAGAGGTTTTTTCCTGTGCCTCGATCAATGCCGGCGATCCTGGTAACGACACCATCGCATCTTACAGTTCTCACGGGCCGTCCACGATTATGTATCCTAATGAAGAAATCCGGCAGACGCCCTTTATTTCCGGCATCGACGGGGTCTCGGTCACGGGAGCGGGCGGTTTTTCCAATCCCTTTTTTGGTACATCCGCTTCAGCACCGCATATCGCCGCGGTGTCGGCCCTGCTGCTGGAGCAAACGCCGGATGTCGGCCCGACGGACATACGCAACCGTTTGATAGCCGGTGCGCAGGAAAGAGGTGAAGCGGGATACGATACCATTTTTGGCTATGGTCTGGCCGATGCACTGGCGTCGGTCAATGCCGGTTTTCTAACGGTTAATACCAATGTCGGCCTGGGAGGGACGCTGAATGTCGATGGGCAGTTCAAGCTGGTGGTTGGCAACGACCTGGTTTTGTCGGCAGCCCCTGAAAGCGGTTTGTTAGTAGATCGCTGGTTTGTAGATTGCGTACCCGTCGCGCAGTCGGGTAACGAGTTGTTGTTGAATGATGTTCAGGAGGATACCTCCGTTTTCGTTACGTTTACCAGTGGACTGGCGTCCGACCTGGATCTGGACGGCGAGACAGACCTGTATGATGTGGTTTTATTTGCCGGCAAATGGCTGGCGGATAGTTGCTGCGAGAGCATCTGGTGTGAGGGGTCGGATCTGAATAATGACGGCATAGTGAATATTTATGACTGGACGGTTTTTACGAGGAATTTTCAATAATGTTTGATGGGTTGATGGTTACCCGCAAGGGCGATTTGCTATAGCCAGGCCGCAGATCAGGGTGCAGAGGCCGCCACAGAAATAAAGGCCTGTATGTCTTACTCTACAAGGCAAGCCGTACGTGACCTACAGACGTTATGACGTTTCGGCGCCTTAAACTTCATTCGGATCATTGGCCGTAAGGCTGCCGGGCTGGAATTCCGGTTGTGGAGCGGGTGGAGGGACAGGTTTGACAGCTTCATAGGTGGCGGATTTGAGCATTTCCGATTCAACCAGATTCCGGCATTGCCAGATCAGGTTTTCCGCGATCAGGTTAATAAGCTCCTTTTGCGGATCGGAAACGGCCGGGCTGCCGACAATACGCTCATTGGCGATGATCTCGCCGGATTGTGTATCGATGACCGTGACCAGCACGGCGATTTTCCGTGCTCCTTGTGCCCTATCAGGCGTGACGTTCATTTTGGGATGCTGCGGGACGGTCGGTTGTGGTGACGGTTGAGCGTGTCTCTGGCCCGGAGCTATGTAGTCCGGCGGTACCTGCTGCCTGGCATTCATAGGCAAACGGGGCGGCACCGTAAAAGTACGGTAGGATTTCTTGTCCTGGCTGTGGGTGATCAGCCGCACCGATTCACCCGGATTCGCCATGATATAAGCTATAAAACTGCCGTCGGGATTGATGATAACCGGCACCTTGCTGTTGTCTTCAACATTGACTATTTCCGCGGTAATGGCCGAATCGCTCACGACGGCATTGGCCACACCATAGACCATGACCGTGCCGTTATGATCCGGCGGCAACACGTTGATCAGGTTCTTATTGAGCATGAGCGTAAACTGGGCCCGGCAGTTCGCCGGCACCAGGAACAGGGCCGCCAAAATGAACAGAACGATAAAAACGCGTGCTTTTATGAGTGTATCAGACATAAAGAATCCCTTTTCAATAATATACCCAATCGGGTAGAACGCTCCGGGCAGGGCCGGGCGTAAGCTTTTTATCCGCATATTATTACGTTCCGACAAAACGGGTATTTTCAATCGGAACGCGTATATAAACGTTTCTCGTTCCAGACAAAATTTAATCAAAGTCTTTCATTTTTTCCAGAAGTTTATGGTCAATACTGGCAATTTTTATTTCCCTTTTTTGCTCACTCAGATGTTTGAAAGCGATATGAATCGGCTGATATGGTTCGATGAGTGTTTCGACCTTATCGGCCCATTCGACCACGACTATGCCTCCGCTGAGACAGAGTTCGTCAAAGCCAAGCGCTTCGAGCTGCCGGGAGTTTTCGAACCGATAGGCGTCGATGTGAAAAAGGGGCAGGCGGCCTTCGTATTCGTTGATTAATGTAAATGTAGGGCTGGTAACGGCTTCGGGGTCTTCTACATCGAGCCCGGATGCCAGACCTTTGATGAAATGCGTCTTGCCGGTCCCCAGGGCCCCCACCAGAGCAATGACGGCGCCTTCGGTGATGGACCGGCCCAGCAACCGGCCCATTTTGAAGGTCATTTCCACACTGTCGCTGATAATCGATTCTTCCATAATTGACATGCTCAAGTAAAATGCTCCCAACCTTTTATATCTAAAGGTTTTACGTTACCGTTTTGTTTGAGAAAAACCGTTGCGGAGTCGCTGGATTCCGTAATGACGCCGATTCTGGTAATGGGAAGCGTGTCGAGTTGGGGCCATTTCTGCTCAATTTCATTCGCATCTTCTGATGAAACACAGAAAAGTAGCTCAAAATCTTCACCATCGCCCAGGGCGGCAGCGAGGGGATTTTCGCTTTTCTGAGCGATGCCGCTGATGGGGATTTTGTCTGCCTCGATGAGGGCGTTGACGCCGCTCTGCCGGCAGATATGCTGTAAATCCGCAGCGATGCCGTCGCTTACGTCGATCATGGCATGCAGCGAGACTTCGCGGGCCAGCAGTTGAGCTTCTCGGATACGGGGTGTAAAGTTTAGATGTTTGCCGTGAATCGAACCTCCCAGTTCGCCGGTGACCATGATGATATCGCCTTTTTGAGCGCCCGAACGCAGAACCGGGGGGCAGCAGCCCGGCCTTGCCAGCATCGTTAAGTCTATGGCCAGGGGGTGTTTCCAGCTATTGGTATCCCCGCCGACAAGAGGACAATGGAACTCGATGGCGGCTTTCTGCATGCCGGCGAAGAGCTGCTGGGCCTGTTCCATGCTCATCTCGTTCGGCAAAGCCACCGAAACTACCGCGGCGGAGGGAATCGCGGCCATCGCAGCACAATCGCTGAGGCTGGCTCCCATGACCTTCCAGCCGACACGTTCTAATATGTTTGATTCAAGCGACTTAGATCGGTCACGGCCTTCGTTCCAGTTGAAATGCACGCCATCGAGCAGCATGTCCGCCGTAATCAGCAGCGGCTCCTCGCCGATACGTATGACCGCCATGTCATCGCCGATATCCGTTACGATGTGTTTTTGGTCATGACGGTGGTGGCTCTTTATCCATTCGATCAGATGAAGTTCACTTTTTCTCATGTTTAGAATATAGGCAAATTTCCGTGAGATACCAATATAAATCCCGATACAGGGATTGAAAATCTGGCGATATACCCCATCGGAGAGAAAGCTAATGACACAAAAAGCCGCGTCAGCGAAAACTCGATCGGAAGCAGTATAAAAAGAAGCGGATTGGGAGTAATGCTTCCTGGGAAATGATAATGCTGTCGCCGCTGCGAAATCCGTGGCTCCGTCTCTTCGGCAGGCGGCGCTTCTGTCTCAATCGCTTCTGAGTTGGGCGTTATTGGCGAAAACACACATGTCATTTTCGTGAATGCTAACCAATTTTTAACAGTTATCTCCCCCCATATTCAACTTGCATCCCTCTCTGGTCCTCGCTAAAATCAGCTTTTAAAGGATAATATACCCCAAACGGCAACCAGTCCAGAAATTGGAATAACCATGCCCACAACTATCCAGAAACCCCGACGCTATGAGCGTATCCACGAGGAACTCACACAGCACCTTACCACCACACAGGACCTCATCGCCCGCATGGCGACCATCGCCGCCCTGCTCCATCATAAAATGAACCATTACTTCTGGACAGGTTTCTACCGTCTTATAGACGGCGATCTGCTCATCGGCCCCTACCAGGGTTTCCTCGCCTGCCAGAAACTCAAGCGTCAGACCGGCGTCTGCTGGTCCGCCGTCGAACAGCGACAAACTATCGTCGTCCCCGACGTCAACCAGTTTCCCGGCCACATCGCCTGCGATAGCCGCTCACAATCCGAAATCGTCGTCCCTTGTTTCGACGCAGAAGATCGTATTTACGCCATCCTCGACATCGACAGCGATACACTCAACGCCTTTGACGATGTCGATGCCGCCGGTCTGGAAAAAATCATTAAACTCTTATAATCGCCAACAGGAGCCATCATAATCCGGCTAGACCGGAATTTCGCATTAAGAAATCCGAATGACGAAACAATGTTCCCATGATGAAAACCGTAAGATACACAGTCGCAACTTTTTGCCCCATGGCGATTTACCCGACAATACCATTATGGATGTCATATCCCATACGCAGGAATAACTATTCGGCGCAACCATGCGACATTGTTTATTCGTCATTAATTCATCAATCGGGTTTTATCATTCTTGATTTTTTTGCCATTTTGCTCAAGAATTAACCCATAAGAGACTAAAATATGCCTGACACATTCGGTAAAATCCGTCTCGCCATTCTGCTTTCCGGCAGCGGCCGCACCATGATGAACCTCGCCGAACATATCGAACGCAGCGATCTGAATGCCGAGATCGTCTGCGTCATCAGCAGCCGTTCAGATGTTGCCGGCGTCGAGTTCGCCCGCCAACTGGGCCTCGAACCGCACATCGTCCGCCGCCGCGATTACGACTCCATCGCATCCTTCAGTGACCGCATCACCGCCATCCTCGACGAAGCCGACGTTGACCTCGCCGTGCAGTGCGGCTGGCTCTGCCTGTGGCAGATACCGCCGCACCTGGAAAACCGCGTTATGAACATCCACCCCGCCTTGCTGCCCAGGTATGGCGGCAAAGGCATGTGGGGCCAGCATGTCCATGAAGCCGTCCTCGCCGCAGGCGATAACACCAGCGGCTGTACCGTCCATTTCGTAACAAACGACTACGACGCCGGACCGATAATCCTACAATATTCCTGCCCTGTCCTTCAGGACGACACACCCGACACCCTCGCCGCGCGTGTTTTTGAACAAGAATGCAAGGCCTATCCCGAAGCCGTCCGGCTTTACATCGAAAATCGCCTCAGTGTTCGCGACGGCAAAGTCGAGATAAAAGAACCGAACAAGCATGGGCCGCCCACCCTCTGATTTTTTCTTGTGTCAATGTTTGAATCAGGTTATAATAATAAAGATATAATAATATAACACAAATTGACCGATTCTATTGAATCGATACCTTATAAGGAGCCAGGATTTTATATTGCCGACATAGACAATTTTAATCGGAACAAGTATAAAATTCGAATTTCCCGCTACGCCAGTTCAGGACGACTGAAATGAATAAAGTTGAAGAAAAATCCGCTTATGCCGCGCTTCCACCTGATACTGCGGTTCAGGAAAAGAAACATCGTGTTTCTTCCCGGATAGGGCAGGCCCTGCAATACAAACGCAAGTCCTATATCAAACGGATGGTCTTTATCCCTGTCATTACGGCCGTCGCTTTTATTGTCATGGTTGTTTTAGGCCATGATTACTTTACCCGCCATGAGTTTATGCGACATGTCATGCTGGCCAATAGCCGGATCGTCGAGTACAAATCGCAGACCGGCTCCCTGCCATCCAATAGCGAATTTCTCAACATTGATACTAATTCCCGCGGCGTGAACATCAATCGCATGCACTATGACGAAGAAATGATTCTGGATAATTCCGCTCCCGACACCATCATGATCTATACCTCGGCGGTTTCATTGCGTTTTTTGCGGGATGGCCATGTCGTCGGCTATGTTGATGGTTCCGTCAAATGGCTTTCCCCCGATGAACTGCAAACCCAGCTCGAAGAACGCCGGCGTTTTTACCTCTCACACAGAATCAAACAAAACCTGAATTGACAAATCGCCCCATGCTGAATCATCAACCCATACCTGAAAAATTTCACACGATGGACGAAGCCTCGCTCTTTAATGTTATCGCCGAGGTCAAACGGAAACTTGGTTCGCGGCTGGTTATTCTCGGCCATCATTACCAGCGTGATGAGATCATACAATTTGCCGACATAACCGGGGACAGTCTCAAGCTCAGTCAATTGGCCGCCGAACAGAAAGAGTCCGATTATATCGTTTTCTGCGGCGTTCACTTCATGGCCGAATCAGCGGACATCCTCTCAGAACCGCACCAGAAAGTCCTGCTCCCCGATCTGACCGCCGGCTGCAGCATGGCGGACATGGCCGCTCTCGAACAGGTCGAGACCTGCTGGCAGTTTCTTCAGGACAATCTGTCTGCTCCGGACAACCTCATTCCGATAACTTATGTCAACAGTTCCGCCGCCATCAAGGCCTTTTGCGGCCGCAACCACGGTTTATGCTGTACTTCAGGCAACTGTCGTCATATTTTCGAAGCGATCTGGGGCGACAATCCCGACGCGGTCATTCTGTTTTTGCCGGACCAGCATCTGGCCCGCAACACGGCATATCAAATGGGTATTCCCCTAGAGGAGATGCCCGTCTGGAATCAGGAGCTCCCCATCGAATACCAGGACAAATCCGCTTATGAACAGGCCCGCATGATCCTCTGGCAGGGCTATTGCTCGGTTCATCAGGAGTTCGGACCGCAGGATATTCAGCGTGTCCGCCAGACCGAACCGGGAATCCAGATCATGGTTCATCCCGAAAGCAGTTTCGAGGTCGTCCAACTGGCAGACATGACCGGCAGCACCGAAAAGATCATCCAGACTATCAAGACCTCTCCTCCCGGCAGCCGCTGGGCCGTGGGCACCGAACGGAACCTTGTCAACCGCCTGACCCGCGACATGGCCCCGGAAGACATCCATGTCCAGCTTCTGGGCCAGGGGCCGACCTGCCTATGCGACACTATGTACCAGATCGACCCGCAGCACCTGGCCTGGATCCTCGACCGCATCGCCGCCTACGACGACGCACCCGACAACAGCGAACTGCCCAACGTCATTCGCGTCGAAGAGGATATCAAATCCGGAGCCTGCATTGCCCTGCAAAAAATGCTCGACATCACTGCCGCCAGATCCTGATCACTTCCCTCCGTCACATTTCAGCCCAAAGCGATAGCGACGGAAGAATCTGTATTCATCAGCATGCGTTTGGGTGTTCATTCTGTTTTGTGTCGATAGTCTTCTACCACTTTTACACTTGACTTGCCGCTGAAATCAACGTATCGTGCGGTTAATGATTTTCGTGGTATAAGTCTGCTCCCTGATTATGTGTTTTTTTAAATTTTGAAATTCACACAATCCATGGAACAGACTTTTTTTGTACCATCATCCGACAATTTTTCTTAAAATGTACCCCATCGGGTAGAAAGCTCCGGGCGGGGCCGGGCGTAAGTTTTTTATCCGCACATAATTACGTTCCATAAAAAGGGGAATTTCCATCGGAACGCGTATATTTTCCGCAACAAGAACTAATTTGGACTTAACCGCACGAATTGTCCGATAACATGACAAAATTGTCAAAATGACTAACACAGGAGAATGATACATGTTTAAACAGGTTGAAAGTACCTGTAAGCATATCGAACTGGAACATCAGATTCTGAAATGGTGGGACCAGACGCAGGCCTTTGATAAACTCCGGCAGAAAAACGCCGGTAAACCGCACTGGTCCTTTCTCGACGGCCCGATTACCGCCAACAATCCCATGGGCGTTCATCACGCCTGGGGCCGGACGCTCAAGGACTGTTACCAGCGGTATCATGCCATGCTGGGGCAGGAACTTCGTTATCAGAACGGTTTCGACTGCCAGGGGCTCTGGGTCGAGGTCGAGGTCGAAAAAGAGATGAACTTCGAGACCAAGGCCGACATTGAACGACACGGTCTGGAGGAATTTGTCAATCATTGCAAAGCTCGCGTCGAAAAGTATTCGAAGATTCAGACCGAGCAGTCGATCCGACTGGGTTACTGGATGGACTGGGACAACAGCTATTATACGATGAGCGATGAGAATAACTATACGATCTGGTCGTTTTTGAAGAAATGCCACGAACGGGAATTGATTTACAAGGGGCTGGACGCGATGCCGTGGTGTCCGCGGTGCGAGACGGGGATTTCGGATCAGGAACGTCGTGAAGGTTATAAAAACGTGGAAGATACTGCCGTGTATGTCCTCTTTCCGCTCAAGGGCCGCGAGAGCGAATACCTAATGATCTGGACGACGACGCCCTGGACGCTTGCGGCCAATGTCGCCGCGGCGGTCAACCCGGCACTGAAATACGTCAAAGCTCGCCAGGACGGCAAGGTTATCTACCTCGCCGACAACCTCCAGCATGTCATGAAAGAAAAGGGCACATTCGAGATCGAAGCTACCCTCACCGGCAAGGACATGGTCGGCTGGGAATACGATGGCCCGTTCGATGAATTCGACATCGTCAAGAACACTTTTACCGAAGCGGACTATACGCACCGGGTTATCGCCTGGGAAGACGTCTCCGACAGCGAAGGCGTCGGGATTGTCCATATCGCTCCCGGCTGCGGCAAAGACGACTACGACCTGAGCAAGACTGAAAAGCTGCCGATCCTGATGCCCATCAATGAAAAAGGCGAATATGTCAGCGGCTATGGCTTTTTGACAGGTAAGCAGGCGGGCGAAGTGGCTGACGAGGTTCTCGCCATCCTGCGGGAAAAGGGTATCTATTACAAGAAGGAAAAATACGCCCACGATTATCCGCATTGTTGGCGTTGCAAGGCGGCGTTGCTCTTCCGGGCGGTGGATGAGTGGTATATCAATCTGGACTGGCGTGACGAGATCAAGGAGGTCGTCAAGCAAATACGCTGGATTCCGGCCTGGGGACAGGATCAGGAGTTGAACTGGCTGGAGAATATGGGCGACTGGATGATCAGCAAGAAGCGATTCTGGGGTCTGGCGTTACCGATTTTCGAATGCGAGTGCGGCTGGTTCGAGGTTATCGGCAGCAAAGAGGAACTGCGTAAAAGAGCGATCGCCGGCTGGAACAAATTCGAGGGCAACTCACCGCACCGGCCGTGGGTGGACGCAATCCGCATCCAATGCGAACACTGCGGCGAGCCGGTCAAGCGGATCCCCGATGTGGGCAATCCCTGGCTCGACGCGGGAATCGTGCCTTATTCGACCGTCCATTACAACAGCGACCGGGCTTACTGGGAGAAATGGATGCCGGCCGACCTGGTCCTGGAATGTTTTCCCGGCCAGTTTCGCAACTGGTTCTATGCCCTGCTGGCGATGAGCACGATGATGGAAAAAATGCCGCCCTTCAAAACCCTGCTGGGCCACGCTCTCGTGAAAGACGAGCATGGCCAGGAAATGCACAAATCCGCAGGCAACGCCATCTGGTTTGATGAGGCGGTCGAGAAGATGGGCGCCGACGTCATGCGCTGGATTTACTGCGGGCACAATCCGACCAACAATCTCAATTTTGGTTACGGCATCGGCGAGCATGTCAACCGCCGGGTCTTCAGCACCTGGTGGAATGTGTACAGCTTTTTCGTGAATTACGCCCGCCTCGACGGCTTCGACGCCACCCGTGCCCCCGTACCCTACGATCAGCTTCAGGAGATCGACAAGTGGCTCCTGAGCAAGCTGCAAGTCTTGATTAAGACCGCCCATGAAGCGATGAGCAACTTTGCCGTCGAGCGTCTGATCGATTGCGCCGACGATTTTATCGAACGACTGAGCAACTGGTATATCCGCCGCAACCGCCGGCGCTATTGGCGACCGAAGAGTGAATCCGACACCGATAAGCTGGCTGCCTACCAGACCCTTTATCGCGTTCTGGTTGATTTATGCAAGGTCCTCGCTCCGGTAACCCCGTTCATAACCGAGCAGATGTATCAGAACCTCGTTCGCTCGCACGATGAAACCGCCCCGGAAAGCGTCCATCATTGCGATTATCCAAAGTTTGACCAGGCCCTGCAAAACGACCAGCTCGCCAAAGACATGGACATGGTCGCCGATGTCGTCACGCGGGTGTTGAGCATCCGCGAGGTCAAGCAGATTCGCGTCCGCCAGCCGCTGCCGCGACTGATTGCCGTGGCCGATAATCACCAGGCGGAGGTATTGAAGAATTTCGAAGCCCACATTCTCGATGAACTGAACATCAAACGGCTCGAATACACCAACGACCTCGCCAACTTCGCCGACTTTGAGATCAAGCCGAACCGCAAGACCCTCGGCCCCAGATACGGCAAAGACTTGAAAACCATTGTCGCTCTGCTCGAGCAGCAGCCGGCCGAGGCAGTCGCCGCCAGGGTCAACCGCGGCGAAGAGATCAAGCTAAACGGAGACGGCCGGGAGTTCACCCTCGCCCCCGATGATGTTCTCATTGAAAAAAACCTGCCTAACACCCTTACGCTCTCTGAAGGCGATGATCCGCAACTGCTCGTCGATACGAAACTCTCGGACGAACTCATTCGCGAAGGCTTCGCCCGCGATATCGTTCGCCATATCCAACAAACCCGCAAAGACATCGGCCTGGAAATCCAGGACCATATCACCTGGGAGTATTGCAGTGACAGCCCGGCATTACATCAAGCCATCGAGGAACATAAATCGTACATTTGTAATGAAACGCAAACCCATGCTGTAACAGCATCTGAATCTTTAAGGAAGATTTCTAAAACCATTACACTCGGCGGCAGCGACCTCCATCTGTTCGTCGAAAAAGCATAATGCGTATGATGTATTAATACATACCGCGATCAAAGATGCCCGTTGACAGTTGAGGCTGCGGGACGGGGGCCAAGGTCAGGAAATGCGGCTTTTTTGTCAGCGTGAACATCGGTTTATGCTGCGCCTCAACGCAAAACACAGGGCAGATCGTGAAGGTTTCCCAGGCAACGATACTGTGGTTAATCGTTATGTTTTGCGTGAGATTTTCTTATAAGTGCGATATCGCACTTATAATGGTGATAACATTTCAGGAAAAGGCTTAACAGGGCCATTGTGCCGGCAAATCAAGATTTTTGGGTGTATTCGAACACTTATTCGTAAGCTATCAATAATATCATCGGGCTTAAAAGGCCCTGCGGGACATCAAAACGCTCACAAAAATGTGAAACGTAAGTTATAAGAGATTAACCTATTACTACGGAGACAGGTTGCATGTCAATGAAGCATACGCTGCAAACGCTTATAAGGGACGGTTTTATACTGGTTTTCAATCAGGACAAGCTGGATATCATCAAAACCGCGGAAGCCTTGCAGGAGGCCGGTATCAATAATATGGAGGTTACCTGTCGGATCAGTCAGCCGCTGGAGAAAATTCATGTCTTGCGGCAGGCGGTACCGGAGTTTGTTATCGGTGCCGCCAGTCTGATCGATGATCCCCACTTTCTGAACGTTTATAACAATTCGCATCCGGCTGATCCCCTGCCGAGTGTACAGCGGGTGGTCGATGCCGGTGTGGATTATCTTGTCTCGGCCGCCAACTTCAGTCCGGAAACATATCAGCGACATGCCGGCAAGCTGCCCATCATCCCCGGCTGCGGTACGGTTAGCGAAATCCTGTCGCAGTATTCTTTCGGGGCCAGTTTCTGCAAACTCTTCCCCTCCAAACAACTCGGCGGCCCCGCCTTCATTAAAGCCATTGATCCGGCTATCCATAAAACCATCAGCCTGATTCCCACCGGCGGTACAAACGCCGATAATATACCGGATTACATTATCGCCGGAGTTCTTATCATCGGCGGTTCGTTCAGCATGGTCACCAAAGAAACCATGACCGCGATCTCATCTGAACAGAATTACCCCCTGCTGGCTCGAGAATTTAAAACGTTAAAAACGCTCATTGATCAGCACCGCCGCGGTCGCTGGCCCGAACTTGATTTCACACAGGCGAGTCTTGAGGAAATCGAACAGCACACCGGCCGGAACTTCAATACCCCGGCATAAGGAGACGCCATGAAATCCATCAACAAATCCGGTCAGAATATCACCGTCCATACCTGCAATACCATCATCGTCGGTGCGGGGGCTGCGGGAATGTGCTGTGCGAAAAAACTTTATGAAAACCTGGTGCAAAAGGACGTCGAGCAGCCGCAAAAACGGCTGGCCGTCATCACCAACGGGCTGCCGCTGGGCGCATCCCGCATGAGTGGTTCCGACAAACAGACATACTATAAAATGGGAACCAGCCCGGATGTGGCTGATACCGCGGAATCTTTCGCGCAAAGTCTGACTGCCGGCGGCTGTTGTCATCATGACCTGGCGCTGACCGAGGCGATCGGATCCCTGAGGGGATTTTACCATCTTTGTGAAGTCGGCGTGCCCTTTCCGCATGATGCCAGGGGCGCCTATATCGGCTACAAAACCGATCACGACCCCTATGAACGGGCTACTTCCGCCGGCCCCAAAACCAGTAAATTCATGAGCGAATGTTTGCAGAAATATGTCGAAGTGTATGGCATACCCATTTACGACCGGCATGAAGCGGTGGAATTTATCACGACCGATCCCCCCCATCGCCGCATTGTCGGGCTCATCACCATCGACCAGCGGCAATTAGACGATTCGAAACTGGGCCTGCATATTTTCCTGGCGGAGAATATCGTCCTGGCTGGCGGCGGCCCGGGCGCCCTTTACCAGACCAGCGTCTATCCCCGGGGCCAAATCGGCATTCATGGCCTGGCCCTGCGTGCCGGCCTGGCTGGGGAAAACCTCACCGAATCGCAATTTGGTCTTTCCAGTACTAAATTCCGCTGGAATGTCTCCGGCAGCTACATGCAGGCCATTCCCCGCATCTACAGCACTGACGCCGAGGGCAATCATCCACGCGATTTCCTTGCAGACGTTTTCCCGAGCATGAGCAAAATGGCGAGCAATATTTTCCTCAAAGGCTATCAGTGGCCTTTCGATCCGCAGCGTATCGAAAATTACCAATCCTCGTTGATCGACATTCTCGTTTTCAACGAAACGCAAAACGGCCATCGTATCTTTATGGATTTCCGTGAAAATCCCCGGGGATCCACTGCCATGCAGCCCTTTAATCTGGACGATCTGGAAGAAGAAGCGATCAACTATCTGCGAGCGACCGGTGCCCTGCAGGCTCGTCCCATCGAACGGCTGGGCCACATGAACCCGCCGGCCATCGACCTTTATAAGGAAAACAACATCGATCTTCACGCCGAGCCGTTGGAAATCGCCGTTTGTGCCCAGCATAACAACGGCGGTTTTGCCGTCGATCGCTGGTGGCAGTCCAACATCCCGCACACGTTTATTATCGGCGAAATGGCCGGTACGCACGGCGTTAAACGTCCCGGCGGCTCCGCACTGAATGCCGGACAGGTCGGCGCGATACGAGCGGCGGAATATATCGCCAATGTCTATTCGACTGATATCCCCGAAGAGTCGCAACATGAATCGCTTGTTATAGAAAGCATCGGCCGCTGCATCAAAAAGCTCCGGCAATTGAATAATCCTGACAGCATCTGTCAGCCCGTAAATGCCATAGCGGCGGTTCAATCTTCCATGACGGCAGCGGCAAGCCACCTGCGTGAAAAAAAATCTGCGGCGGTCGCCTTGACCGATGCCTTGAAACGCCTGCAAAAAATCCAAAAGGACGGTTTCAACCTGACCAGCCCCAATGAGATTGTTACTGCGGTACGTGCGGAACATCTGACGCTGACTTCCGCCGCTTATCTGAAAGCCATTCTTTCGCTGCTGGAACAGGGCGGCGGATCACGCGGCTCGCATCTGGTCCTGACCGAAACGGGGCAGGAAATTCATCCCGACATAATGAATCTTCATACCGGCAGTCCTCTACGATTCAAGCCTGAAAATATTGAATTGCGAAATACCATCCTGCGATTACATTACGACCCGGAAACTCCCGATCTGTTTCAGGTGGTAAACATCCCCGTTCGCGAGGTCCCGGCCGAACGCAAAGCCTTCGAACCAGCCTGGCAGGAATTTCGCGAGAAAAAAATCTTTACCTGACCGTCAATATTTTGCAGTTTATCCCGGTTTCCATTACAGTCTGTGGTTATATTTAGGGGATTTTTTATCCTGGCGGAAAAGGTAGATGGAAACGCCGTCATTTTCCCGGATTTCGGCTTTGATCGCCTCGGTGTTTTTCTCACAGCGGAGCAGCGTTTTCCAGGAATAGAGATGCCGGGGTTCGTGGAAATCGGAATTGGCAATATAATTGAATTTTTTCAGGCCGACAACATTGAACAGATCGTCGCGGTTGGCCACTTCCCAGGCATCAAACAGCTCGACATATTTCTCGTGGTTGTTCCAGAGATAGAGCAGTTGCCGGGTGCCGTCCAAGTAGCCGCGATGGGGATGCGGCGCGACGGCGATACCGCCCTGCTGGTGTATTTGCTCAACGATTGCCTCGACCGACTGACTGGGATCGATGTAGTCTTTGAGGTCTATTCCCAAAATGTGATAGCCGGCAGAGTTGTTGGTCAGTTCGGCCCCGGGAATCAGCAGCATTTGATAGGTCTGCCAGGCCCGGCGGGCCTCCCGCCAGAGTGTTTGCATATATTCGGGAAACTGCTGCTGCTCCATGACCCGGGGATGCTCATTTCGCTCCCGGCAGTGCTGCCAGGTTTTCTCATCGAGCAGATGATCGGAGATGCCGATCGCGTCAAAACCGGCTCTGCCGTAGAGATCGACCACGTCCGCCGGGGTAAGCGAACCGTCGCTGAAAGTCGTATGTATATGAAAATCGCATAAAAGCCATTCTTTTATCATTTATGAATCCTTATTTATACTGCCTTCAATTGAGTCTGGCCTTTTCTCCAACCATAACTATAGGGCACCTCTAAAAATTCATTTTGGGCTGCAAGCGATCTTTTTTCCTTCTGGCC
>CAYZXY010000024.1:0-45942 GCA_964482555.1 uncultured Pirellulales bacterium | reverse complement strand
TGGGACCGCCTTCAGCCCCAGGATGTGATGAGCCGACATCGAGGTGCCAAACCGCCACGCCGCTATGGACGCTCGGTGGCGATCAGCCTGTTATCCCCGGAGTACCTTTTATCTGTTGAGCGACGGCCCTTCCACACGGAACCGCCGGATCACTAAGACCTACTTTCGTATCTGCTCGACCTATATGTCTCGCAGTCAAGCACCCTTATACCTTTGCGCTCTACGCGTGATTGCCAACCACGCTGAGGGTACCTTTGTACTCCTCCGTTACTCTTTAGGAGGAGACCGCCCCAGTCAAACTGCCCACCTAGCACAGTCCCGCGCCCGGATTCACGGGTCGCGGTTAGATGACTAATATGCCAAGGGTGGTATTTCAAGGATGGCTCCCTGAGACCCTAGAGTCCCAGTTCAACGCCTCCCACCTATCCTACGCATGCCATATCAGGCATCAATACCAGGCTACAGTGAAGGTTCACGGGGTCTTTCCGTCTTGCCGCGGGTAAGTGGTATCTTCACCACTACTACAATTTCACCGAGTCCGTTGTTGAGACAGTGCTCCAGTCGTTACGCCGTTCATGCACGTCGGAACTTACCCGACAAGGAACTTCGCTACCTTAGGACCGTCATAGTTACGGCCGCCGTTTACCGGGGCTTCGGTTGCAAGCTTCGCCGAAGCTAACCTACTTCCTTAACCTTCCGGCACCGAGCAGGCGTCATTCTGTATACATCCTCTTTACGAGTTAGCACAGAACTGTGTTTTTGATAAACAGTCGCCAGAGCCACTTCTCTGCGCCCTCAGCACACATTAAAAAACGTGTCTGTAGGGTCCCCTTATCGCTAACTTACGGGGTCATTTTGCCTAGTTCCTTAACAACGGTTCTCTCGAGCGCCTTAGGATACTCTCCTCGCCTACCTGTGTCAGTTTTAGTACGGACACGCCTGCTTCATCCTACGTTAGCTATTTCTCGGCACCTTTTTTAGTTACATCCAAAACAAATCGTCGTTAGCCTTGCGGCCAGGGACACTTCTATCCGTCCCCTAACCTCTAAAGATGCGTCACTAACTTCGTCCACAGACATGGTGCAGGAATATTAACCTGCTTTCCATCGTCTACGCCTTTCAGCCTCGACTAAGGGTCCGACTAACCCTGGGCGGATTTACCTTCCCCAGGAAACCTTAGGCTTACGGCGAGCAGGATTTTCACCTGCTTTATCGTTACTCATACCGGCATAATCACTAGCTGACGCTCCACGGCTCGTTACCGTACCGCTTCGATGCAGACAGCTACGCTCGGCTACCATAAATCCGCAGCTTCGGTGTCCTGCTTATTCCCGATCATTATCGGCGCTGAATCACTCGACCAGTAAGCTATTACGCACTTTTTAAATGATGGCTGCTTCTAAGCCAACATCCTGGCTGTCTTAGTAACTCAACTTCCTTAGTAACTTAGCAGGATTTAGGGACCTTAGCTGGCGATCTGGGTTGTTTCCCTCTCGACCACGGAGGTTCGCCCCCGTAGTCTGACTCCCGGGATAATTATCATGGTATTCGGAGTTTGATTGGGGTGGGTAGGCGGGTAGCCCCCCAATCCCATTCAGTAGCTCTACCCCCATGACATAGTGGCCCGAGGCTAGCCCTAAAGCTATTTCGCCGAGAACGAGATATCTCCAGGTTTGATTAGACTTTTACTCCTCCCCACAGCTCATCCCCTAACTTTTCAACGTTAGTGGGTTCGGTCCTCCAGGAAATTTTACTTTCCCTTCAACCTGGCCATGGGTAGATCACCTGGTTTCGCGTCTACCACCTGCGACTGGACGCCCTGTTAAGACTCGCTTTCGCTGCGGCTCCGCTGCTGAACAGCTTAACCTTGCCACAAATGGTAACTCGCCGGTTCATTATGCAAAAGGCACGCCGTCACACTTGAATCATAGTGCTCCGACTGCTTGTAGGTACATGGTTTCAGCTACTTTTCACTCCCCTCGTAGGGGTTGTTTTCATCGTTCAGTCGCCATACTGGTTCACTATCGGTCGTCAAGGAGTACTTAGCCTTGGAGGGTGGGCCCCCCATCTTCACACAGAGTTCCACGAGCTCCGTGCTACTTGATATCGGAAAATCGGCCTTCGTTTACAGGACTTTCACCTTCTGTGGTTGAACTTTCCAGAACATTCAACTAGCCTAATTTCCTAGGCTGGTCCGCTTTCGCTCGCCGCTACTTACGGAGTCTCGGTTGATTTCCTTTCCTGCAGGTACTTAGATGTTTCAGTTCCCTGCGTTCGCTTCACTGCCCTATGAATTCAGACAGTGATGACAGAATCTGGTTGCCCAGTTCTGACGGGTTGCCCCATTCGGAGATCCCGGGATTATCGGTTGTTTGACACCTACCCCAGGCATATCGCAGCCTACCACGTCCTTCATCGCCTCTTGACGCCAAGACATCCACCATGCACCCTTAGTAGCTTGATCACATTATTTTTTCACTGTGACCAAGATCCCAATTCGCTTTTAAGAAGAAAAATTAGTAATGGAACTAATATCACTTCCCTTTGCCGGATGACGAATCATCCGACACCGGTTAGATATCCAAATCTCATATTTAATTTTCAAAGAGCGAAAGCTTAGTATTTTAAACCTTGAATGTTAATTGTCAATAAGAAAAAATAAAATTTACAAATATTTTTTCCAAGCCATCCAGCGGGTTTCAATTTCTTCTATATGCCGGTTTGCACCGGCCTCACACCAGTTGAGGAAAGTGGAGCCGATCGGGATCGAACCGACAACCTCCGCCTTGCAAGGGCGGCGCTCTCCCAGTTGAGCTACGGCCCCAATCTGGCTGTGCCGGGTCAGAATCCTTAGCCGAGCTTGTCCCGGACCCAGTTGACGAACCAGGCCAGAATCGCCACGGTCAGGACTAGAAATCCTAACCAGCGGACAAACGACATTACTGCTAATATCGGCTCAGTTATCATCATTTTTGAGCTTATTCCGGCTTCACTTATTCATATCAGCGGCATCCCTACCGCTGACTGTAAAATGGGCCCAGATGGATTCGAACCATCGACCTCACCGTTATCAGCGGTGTGCTCTAGCCAACTGAGCTATGAGCCCTTCTCTATTAACTTGTATCCGGCAGGCCCTGTTATGGGCGGGCCGGTAATGCTCTCGACATTATCAATGCCGGAGCCAAGTATTTTGCCACCGGTCGAGCTTTACGTCAACACTAAAAAATATTTTTTTAAAAAATGTCTTAAATTATTATAATTAAAACACTTACAATAATAGGCTCCGGTGTTTCCCCAATAGCTCCTCCAAAAACCAAAATCGCAAATCCAGTATTCCAAACACTCTCCTATCAAGCTATTACTAATCAGATCCCAGTCGGTTCTGACAAAAATAACCAGGGCTATAACCATTCACTCTAAACCCGGATAAACCGGAATTTTGAAGCACGAAATCCGAATGTTAAAATAAATCTCAATCCATCTATTTTGTTAAACGTTCACGGAATTTACGGATACATTTTCGGCATAAACGTATGTATCGTCGTTTAGTCCCGTCAGGAACAACTGAGTTTAGCCCATCATTTAAGAATCTGTCGGAGTACTCGACAGGCCCTCACGTGACAGGCAATATTGGAGCCTCGGACTGAAGCATCTTTTAATACCCAGCGTCTTATTTACTGTTTAGATGAGAATCGACTTCATCTGAAGTGAGATTTACGGCTACGAGGCCCTGCGGCACGCGATTCTGGATAAACCGCATTGCCCGGTTCAGATCTTTCTGCATGTTCCGCATTTCGCCGGCGAGGGCCTGCTCCGGCATATTCTCAAGCTCGGATAGCTGGAATGGAAACCGGTTTTGCAGATTTGCAAAAGATATATCCGGTTTATCAGGCGTCTTTTTGCGATTATCAAACGCCTGGAACACCAGCAGGCCGATACCGAGCACGATCCCCGCGACTGCGGCTGCGGCTATATAGCGCAGAGGCAGATTTTTTTGCGGATTTCCAAAACGCATCGGTACTACTTCTCTCGTTTGCTCATCCAGACGCTGCATTACGGACGCTTCAATACGCCGCAGCGCGGAATCTGTAAATTCGGGGGCGGCCGTTTTCAGTTGCCGTTCCACCTGCGTCATCTTCTGATGCCACGCGCGGCAGTCCGGGCATCGTTCCAGATGCCTCAATGCACGGGCACTCTGAATCCGTCCCTGCTCGTCAATGTCACTGACAATCTGCCATCGATAAATACGGCAAAACATCACTTAGTCCTTTCGATGAGTAAACACTTCTCACGTATCCAATGCGCCTGCTCTTCTTCCTCCGGCCGGGTAGCGATTTGTCTGGCAAGGCGTTTGCGACTGCGGTGCAATAATACGCGAACCATGACCGGCGATTTTTTCATGATCCCGGCAATTTCGCCGGTAGTCATTTCCTGTTTATAGCGCAGCCACAAAACCGTATAAGCTTCCGTCCCCAATTCGCGGGCCCGCTCCCATATCCATTGATTCTCATACGATAGCGATGGTTCGGCAACGAGCTGAGCGGCCGCTTCTTCGGTCAGCCGCCGGGGCTTTTTCTTACGATAATACGAGACAATTAGCCGGTACGCAATCGTGAACAGCCAGTTTTTCAGCGAATATGCACCGTTAAACGTGCCAATATTCCGATACGCACGCAGAAAGGTTTCCTGGACGATATCTTCGGCATCCTGAAGCGTCCCTGTTCTGCCGACGGCGAAGAGCGTCAGCCCCCGGCAATAGCGCCGCACGATCTCATTAAACGCAGCCCGGCCGCCCTGGGCGGCGACACGGGCCAGTTCCTGATCGCTCATTTGCTGCATGGAGTTTCTCATCTTGAATCAATGTTTCAAAAGAACAGCGAGCGTTTACTCATGTTCTTCCGCTGCCGAAGATTTCTTTTTTGCTTTATGACTGGTTTGGGCGATTGCAAACAGTTTAGCGGCGGGATATTTAGCGCTCAGAAAAAGCTGATTGTCGTTTCGTTCCAAGGCTATCGACTGAAGCAGTGACTTTATTTCCGGCTGATCCTTACTTTCCAGTTCGATAAAGGCTTTAATTCCCAGCAGCATCTGTTCAATCTGGACAGCCGCTTCGCTGGTTGCGGTCGTCATATCTACATACATAAACATCGTGCCGTCGGTTTCACCCACCGCCGCGGCCATCGTTCTGGTATTACGCAACATCGCGGCATGACCATTATTTTGCGACAACTCCGTCACACCGTCCGCCGCCATAATCATAAACGTATCTTCCGGGGCCTTCGTCAGCTTTAGTAACGGAGCGTCCTTTCTGCGGGCCAGCGACTCACTCCTGCCGGCCATCAAATCAATTGCTGCCTGCACCGGTCCTTCGGTTTCCGAAATGACGATCAAATCATCGGCGGCAAAAACCCCCACTTTTTCTTTATTATCTTTTTCATCGACCCAATGATGCAGGGTTCGGCCTTCATAGACGCTTTCGGCATAATCTTCATTCAGGGCCAGCAGCGACAGCAGCTTCTCCTTATTGAACCGGCCGTTAATCATAAGCACCGCATGTTCTTCTTCGGCGTCCGTTCCGTAGATCGTAACCCCATAAATATCTCTGGTGGGATCGCTGCCAAACAGAGTTGTCAACGCATCGATTTTCTGCTGGTCCTTTTCACTCATTTCCTGCTTGATTAACCACCACATCTCACTGGTAGCAAACTTGTCGAAATCAACATGCACCAGCCATTTTGATTCCGCCGGCAACTGAGCATGTTTTAACGGGGCCGCCCAGCTAACACTACCCCAATACATCACCGCACAAACCAATAATAACATAAATTTCTTCATGACTATCCTACCTTTCATCTTTTATATGTTAGTATATTCGACATCTCTGTCTGCTGTACAGCATCAAACAAAGTACACCCTTATATACGTACTGTCGCGACCACTTGTTACAGATGTCCGTATTTTCATAAAAAAAAGCATAATAACGCACAATAATGTATTACCAAAAACCGAGTCTTTTACGCCGGGGGTGAAGGAATTTTTCGAGATAATAGATCATAACTTATGTCAAAATAGCAATATATGTTCTTGAATATGGCATACATAACACTCAGCGCCGGATAATTCCTACAGAAAGGGTTGTTTTTTTATCGGCAATTATGTACAATTGGACACAACAGTTGACCGGAATATTTATTGTACACGGCGAGATATTTAATCATTTTTACTTTCCGTTTTTTACGTAGCAGGTGCGTTGAAAACGGCCGGGCATTCGTCTTGTCAATAATCTCCATAGGCTGACTCGACAATGGCAAGTTAGCGATAAAATTGTAAACGCATTAAAAATTATTCTTGTTACCGTCCTGAGGCGTTTCTGGGAAGTCCCATCATACCAATCCCTTTACGGTTCTGGACGACTACCTCCCGCCCTCCAGGGCAGCAGTATTAATGGAAATGTGGAAGGAAAAATCATGGCGAAAATGAGGATTTGGGCAATTTCTCTGATTGTGTCGGTTTTGAATGTTCTGGTTTTTGGTGGTCATGTTGATATTAATTATTCGCTCAATAAAGAGATCGGGCATGAGTTTGGGCAGATACAAACAGTTCTTTCAGATGAGGGCGAACTCGTTTCGTTTGTCTGCGAAGGAGGCGAGAACCTCAGTATGCCAGGCGAACCGGAGATTCCCTCAACGCTGGTGACGGTCCTACTGCCGCCGCGAGCGGATTTATCGACGGTAGCGTGTTCGGTCATCGATGCTGAATACCGGTTTATTGACGGCCTCTGGTCCGTCAGGCCTTGTCCCCCGCTGATGAGCACTGACGAAAACAGCAATCCGGTATATTTTTATCCCGATGAAAAGACGATAGTGGACGGCAGAGACACCGCCATTTATGGCCGGGATGCCTTTTGGCCGGAAACGCAGGTTCGTATAGCGGCCCTGGGAAAGCTGCGTCGCTGGAAACTGCTCCGACTGGCCATACCAGTAGTCAGATACAATCCGGTAACTGGTGAAGCGCTGGAGTTGGTGAATGCCGATATTGACGTGACATATTCTGTAGTGAAGGGAGCAACTCCGGCCCGGTTTTCCGTACAGGGACAGGGGCAAATATTCCGCGGTTATGGCCGGGCCCGGGTGCGAAACATTGCGGCAAATTACAATGAAGTGGCGGCGGATTATTTCGAACTGATAGAGGCAAACGCCCCGACAAAAAAAAGCGGGCCAGCAGCTCTGGATGAGAATCAGCTTCAGGAAGAAACCAACCTGGAAGAAGGAGGTTTCGGCCCAGTGGCATTGAACGATCCGGCCCCGCTCGACGGCTCGGGTTATGCGATCGTTACAACGAACTGGCTCTACAATAATTCCGATCTGCCGGCGTTCGTCTCGCATAAACAATCGCAAGGCTGGACGGTCTATGTGGTTACGGAAGACGATTACAACGGCGGCAGCGACATTTCGGGCCGCCCTGCCTTTGATGCCATCCATGACTGGCTGGAAAACAATTATGAATCGCTCGACTTGCAATATGTACTCCTGGTTGGTAAACCGCATACCGACAGCGGAAATGTGCCCATGCTGATGTATGATGACGACCGCGATGGGGAAGACGCGCCCACGGATTATTTCTATGCCAATTTGAATGCGGATTATACCGCGAATAACACGTATGATATTTACTGGGAAGTGTCGGTCGGCCGTATACCCTATTATGACAATCTCAATGATTTGAATCATATCCTGCAGAAGACTATTGATTATCAGAATCAGGCGCAGCCGGACTGGCGGGCGAATGTTTTGCTGCCGATGGTGCCGCTGGATACCAGCACGCCGATGTGGCAATTAGGCGAACAGATCAAACATCACCATTGCGAAGACAAAGGAATCGATACGGTCCGGGTTTACGATGAGAATTATGACGGCTGCGAGCCCGATCCGGAATATCTCCGGGCGGAGAAAAGCGGCTGGCAGGTTTGGCGGGATGAACCGTTCGGACTGGTGGTCTGGTCCACTCACGGCAGTAAAACCTCCGCCAGCGGCATTATCAGCACCTCCAATGTTTCCTATCTGAACGATGCCTTTCCGGCGGCGACGTTCCAGCATTCCTGCCAGAATGCCTGGCCGGAGAATACAGGCAATCTGGCCTACAGTATCTTGAAAAACGGCGGTATTACCACCATCGGCGGGACCCGGAATCTGTTTTATGAACCCGGTAAAGTCAATTTCACCGGTTACGGCGCTTCCAATCATGGCTATCATTACGCTGCGAAGGTTTTATCGGGCATGAGTTGCGGCATAGCCAAGGATGACACCTTGATGTATGGTTATGAACCTTCACGGCGGCGTACAACGCTGTATGGCGACCCTTCAACCGTGGTGTATGAGACGATGCCTGATTTTTACACAGTTCCAACCGATGATGCCCGACTGTTCAAGGAAATCGGAACACCGGCCGCGCGGACTTTTACACTGCATAACCGCGGCAGTTCGGCGGTAAACTGGACGGCATCCGTCGATGAGTCCTGGCTGTCTCTATCTGAAAATGCCGGCACATTGCAGCCCGGTGGCCAAAGCCAGGTTACTGTTACGGCTGGCAATATCCTTGACGGCAACGGCGAACGGTTTTATCTCGGCTCAGTCACCTTTACCGATACGGATACCGGCCGTAAATTGAAAAGGTATCTTGAGGTCGAAGTAGAAGAGGTAACGATACTGGCTTCCTGGCAACTGGACGGAAATCCCGACGATGCCAGCGGCTTGAACCATCCGTTAAATTTATATAACTTCACCGGTGAAATCTATATAGAAAACGATTTCCCGGATACCACATCTGATACTGGACAATGCCTGCGGTTTGACGGCGTGAATGATTATGCCGCGGTGGATGGCGTGGCAGATGACATACCTGAATTCAGTGTTTCCTTCTGGTTCCGGCCGGATCAGATGCGCGATGCCGTGCTGCTGGATAAGTTCCCGGCGGGCAATGGCGGCTCCGGCTGGCGTATCTGCATGGACAGCGAAGGAAAGATTCATTTTCAGATCGGCTCGGGCGACTTATATCATGACATGACGCTGCCTCATCCGATAGCCAGGCTGGATTTGTGGCGGCATGTGACCTGTACCTATGCATCCGGCATGGCGACGGTCATCGTTAATGGCACCGAACTTGCCCAGGCCGCCGTGTCGCAAACACCGCAATCCTCGGAAGCTCTGACTATTGGACAGGCCGGCGCTGTCGCCTGGGGTCAATCCTATGCCGGCGTGATAGATGATATCCGAATTTTTCCCCTGGCATTATCGGACATGGCGGTGAAAGGTTTGCCGGGCATGGAATTTCGCGCCCTGCCGCGTTTAACGACTACCCGGTGGTCACTGGATGAAGGATCGGGATTTGTCGCCGTCGATTCTTCCGGTAATGATTTTAACGGCACGATTACCGGAGCGACCTGGACGACGGGTAAATATGGCGGCGCCTTGAACTTTGACGGCAATGACCGGGTAGATTACGGTTTTGCCGCGAAATCTTTCGAACAGTTCACGGTGGCGCTCTGGTGTAAAGCGTCTGTGCTCGGACAGGGACAGTACGCTTCAGTGTTCAGCGGTTATCATCCCTCCACTGGCGGCACTTTCCAGATTGATGTGGACGGCGGCTACCCCGGCTACTATCGCTGTAATGGCGATACAATACAGGTTCTGGGACCGGTAACGCTCGACTGGGTGCATTTGGCCATAAGTTGTGATGGAACAACGACAACATATTATTATAACGGAGAAGCGGCAGCAACCGGCAATCATGCTTATAATATGTTTAACGCGTTTTCTCTGGGGATTAACCGCAATGAAGGAAATTATTATAACGGCGTAATCGACGACTTCCGGTTTTTTGAATTCGCTCTGAGCGAAGAGGAGATCAACGTCATCATGACCGGCGTTTCTTATGACGAAATGTTCATTTCGGAGCCGGTAACCAATGAGATGGGCGTCTATGCCGACCGGGTGCTGCTATGGACCATGGGCGAGATGGATGAGAGCTATTTCATTTACTGGGGGACGGATTATGATGAAGTGAACAATGCGACAAAGACCTCTATCGCATATCAGGGGCAGGTCTTCAATCCCTTGTTTGTAACGCCGGCAGTTGAACCGTACAGCGTATATTACTGGAGAGTCGATCGTGTTCTGGAAGGACGTATCATTAAGGGCAAAACTCTGAATTACAGCACAGCCGGTTCTGTCAAACAGGAAATATGGACGGGACTGGGCGGAACCGAAATCGCGGAATTGACCGGCTCGGCCAATTATCCCGACGCTCCTGACAAAGTGTACAGTCTGGACAGTTTTGAAACGCCGAGACAATTCCGGGATTATTATGGCAGCCGTCTGCAAGCACTGCTGATTCCGCAAACCTCCGGCAGCTATACCTTCTGGGTCGCGGGCGACGATGAAGTCGAATTGTGGCTTAGTACAGATGTCGACCCGGCGAAAGCATCTATGATCGCCTATGTGCATGACGGCTGGACGGGATTCAAACAGTGGGATAAGTACAGTTCGCAAATGTCCGCCCCTGTCGAACTGGTCGGCGGCAAGGCCTATTATATCATGGCTTTGCATAATGAAGGATATATGGGCGATCATGTCGCGGTGGCATGGGAAGGGCCGGACAACCCAACAATTTCGGTGATTGACGGACAATGGCTGGCTCCGTTCTCCCCGGTGCCGCTGACGATAAATCGTGAGATTTCACTTGCCTCTGGCATCGAAGGCATAATGTATTCAGATACACTGGCGGATGACCTGTTATATGAAGAAGCCGTGACATTCAGTAAAATCTGCGGACTGTCCTGGCTTACCGTCGAAAGCGATGGCACTCTTCACGGTCTGCCCGGCGACAGCGCCGCGGGTTTGAATACATGTCAGATTGGCGTAGAAAACAGCCGGGGCGTCATCAACGAAATCGTCGCGACCCTCAATATCGCCGAACGTCACACCGGCGAAATGGGCTTACCTGATCTGGACGGATTCAGCGGAGAATGGCTGACGATTGATCCAAGCAGTCCCGGCGATTTAAATGCTTCCGGCTTAGTGGATTTTCAAGATTGGATTATCCTGCAAAGCAACTGGGAAAGCGGATTAATCGACGGTCTGGTCGCTCACTGGAATTTTAATATCCTGAACAACAGTATTACCAAAAGCAGTTATGGCGAATACGACGGCACCTGCATGAATATGGACGAGGCTATTCGCGGCGTACACAAGGGCAGTTTTAGTATGTCTTTCGACGGAGAAGATGATTATATCATAATCGATGGAGGGATTAATGGTGTGCCCTGCTACGGCATCAGCGGCCATGCTCCCCGAACGGTAACTGCCTGGATCAAGGCGGCAAAATCGGGCAGCAGCGATATACAGACTATTGTTTCCTGGGGTTATGCGGATATGGGGCAAAAGGTTTTGGTTTTCCTCGATGAGGAAACCTGCCGGCTTACCGTTGGTGTCTGGGGCGGCCGCATCCTGGGCGAGACCAGCCTCAATGATAATTCCTGGCATCATATCGCTGCCGTTCTTCCTCCGGGAAGCAACAATATCAGTGATTTCGTTCTTTATCTAGATGGAGAAAATGTAACACCATCCATACCGGCCGGGCAAACCATTACAACTTCCAATGTGGAAAATGTGTATATTGGCGCGTTTCACGGGGCTGGGGATGCTTTAGATATTGACGGCTTTTTCAAAGGTCATATTGACGACCTCCGTATCTATGATACCGCACTTACACAACCTGAAATTCAGAATATTATGCAACAATAACCGTTTTTTGATATCTCCATTCGAGGCTTGCAACAGAGTGGCGACCATAATTACCAGTATATAACCTCCGTTTTTATATTTACTTGAATCCTAGAAACATCACGATAAATTATATGTAATTAATTACTATATAATTATTTAGGACTTATTTATTCTGGACTTTCCTTAGTGTCCGGTTCCCTTATCCTCTATGATGGTGTTTATTTTATTCGTGACTGACAACTGATAAAAATGATATAATTTTAGGATAGTATGATTATTTTTTTATATCAGTGTTAACAGTGTATACTCGTTCCGATTGAAATTATCCGTTATATCAGGACGTTATTTTTGCGGACAATACACTTACGCTCGGCCCCGCCAGGAGCTTTATACCCATTTGGGTATAAAAATAGTTACAATTGGAAGGTATTATTTTTGACATAAAGCGTTATGCCGTCCATGACGGTCCGGGGATACGTACCACCGTATTCATGAAGGGCTGCCCATTGCGGTGCCTCTGGTGTCATAATCCCGAAAGCTGGCTGGCCGGGCCGGAACCGGGATGGCGACAATATCGTTGCGTCAGATGTGGCTATTGTGCTGAAGTGTGTCCGGAACATGCCATAACAATAGCGGAAGATGGTCCGATAACAGACATAGCAGTATGTCGGCGTTGCGGAAAATGTGTCGATGAATGCATCGCGCTCAGTCGCGAGATTATCGGACAAACCTGGACTGTCCCGCGGTTGATGAAAAAGCTGCTGGCCGACGAGATATTCTATGACCAATCGGGCGGCGGCGTTACGTTTTCCGGAGGCGAGCCCTTATTACAAGCTGATTTTCTCGAAGAAATCCTGCAAGAGTGTAAACGTCAAGGGATACATACGGCACTGGATACTTCCTGCTATGCTGATCCTGACGTATTGATGTCAGTTTCCAGATATGTTGACCTGTTTTTATGCGATGTGAAACACATTCATAGCGAGATCAGTCGCGAATTCACTGGTGTCGATAACACATTAATACTGGAAAACATAAAACGGCTGGCGGATAATGATTGTAAGATTATCATTCGATTTCCGGTTATTGCCGGCTTTAATGACGATGCAGAAAATATCAGACAAACGGCTGAGTTTATGAAAACACTGCGTACGGTACGACAGATTGATTTGCTGCCTTATCACCCCTGGGGCAGCGGCAAGGCCTCGCGACTGGCTTCCGGAACGAAAATCCAAACATTTAACGAGCCAACCGAAGAGGACATGCAATCTTTGGCGACGTATTTTGAAAACTGTGGCTATCAGGTAAACATTGGCGGATAAGGAAGAGAAAACATGAACGATCGCATACGAAAATTACGACAGCAAAGCGTGGAAACCCGCCCCTATATATCCTCCGAACGGGCGGAATTGATTACCGATTTTTACCAGAAAGAGGGGTATCTGCAGGAATCAGTCCCGGTTTTTCGGGCAATGGCCTTTCAGTACCTTTTGGAAAAGAAAACTATCTGTATAAATGATGGCGAATTAATTGTTGGCGAGCGCGGTCCCGCACCCAAGGCGACGCCCACCTATCCGGAACAATGCTGTCATGACCTGGACGATCTGCACATCATGAACAAACGAGTTCGCACACGCTATATCGTCAGCGAAGAGGTCCGTAAGGTTTATGAGGAAAAGATCATTTCTTACTGGTCAGGCAAGACCATGCGGGAAAAGGTTTTCCGGGCGATGAACGATCAGTGGCATACGGCGTTCGAGGCGGGTATATTTACGGAATTCATGGAACAGCGATCGTTTGGGCATGCCATTCTGGATGACAAGGTTTATCGTCGCGGTCTGCTGGATTTCAAGGCCGATATTGAAACGCAGCGGAACAATCTCGACTATTTCAATGATCCCGAAGCCTGGCATAAAGAACAGGAATATCAGGCGATGAGCATCTGCATTGATGCCGTCATTATGTTTGCCAGACGACACGCGGATGAGGCTATACGACTGGCGGAGCAGGAAACCGACCCTGTTCGCCGGAGTGAACTTGAGCGAATCGCCGAGGTTTGTACGCAGGTGCCGGCTCATGCACCCCGTAATTTCCACGAAGCCCTGCAGATGTACTGGTTTGTGCATCTGGCGGTGATCACGGAAATGAACACTTGGGATTCGTTCAATCCCGGCCGGCTGGATCAACATCTGCATCCGTTTTACCTTCATGAACTCGACGCCGGTGCATTGACAAAAGAGCAGGCCCGCGAACTGCTGCAATGCTTCTGGATCAAGTTTAATAACCAGCCCGCCCCGCCGAAAGTCGGCATTACAGAAGAACAGAGCGGCACATATACGGATTTCGCTTTGATAAATGTCGGCGGCGTTCAACCGCATAACGGCGCGGATGCCGTTAATGAGATGTCGTATCTTATCTTGGACGTTGTCGAGGAAATGCGCCTGACGCAACCCAGCTCCTGCGTCCAGATCAGCAAAAAAAATCCCGATCGTTTTCTCAAGCGTGCCTGCGAGGTCATTCGTACCGGCTTCGGCCAGCCTTCGGTTTTCAATACGGATGTTATCATTCAGGAAATGCTGCAGGACGGCAAGACAATCGAGGATGCCCGTGCCGGCGGTCCCAGCGGCTGCGTTACGGTCGCAGCATTCGGCAAGGAAAGCTGTACGCTGACCGGCTATTTCAACTGGCCGAAGATTTTCGAATTAACGCTGCACAACGGCATCGACCCCCGTTCCGGCAAGCAGGTCGGCCCGAAAACGGGCGATCCCCGAACATTTACCACCTACGAACAGCTCATGGACGCTTATAAGGCACAGCTGAAATATTTCATCGATCTGAAAATCGAAGGCAATAACATCATCGAGCAGATTTACGGCAGATTCCTGCCGTCGCCGTTTATGTCTGTTCTGCTGGACGATTGTATCGCCCGCGGCGTGGACTACAACTGCGGCGGCTCGCGCTACAACCCGACGTATATCCAGGGTGTGGGCATCGCAACGCTAACCGATTCGCTGGCCGCCATGAAGTACCATGTTTACGACCGCAAGACCATTAATATGGATGAGTTGCTCAAGGCGATCGATGCTGATTTTGAAGGCTACGATCAACTCTGGAATGTGCTGATGAACCATACGCCTCATTACGGCAATGATAACGACTATGCCGACACTATCACTGAAGAGGTGTTCAACGCATATTACAATATACTCAACGGTCGTCCGAACGCCAAAGGCGGAAAATATCGCGTGAATCTGCTGCCCACGACGGTGCATATCTATTTCGGTTCAATCACCGGCGCCCTGCCCAACGGCCGCAGAAATAAACAGCCGCTCTCCGACGGCATTTCCCCGACCCAGCAGGCCGACAAGGAAGGCCCTACCGCAGTCTTAAAGTCCGCCGCACACATCGACCACGCCCGGACCGGCGGTACGCTGCTGAACATGAAGTTCAATCCGCAGGTCCTCAGCACCGAGGCAGGCATCGAAAAACTGATGCAGCTTATCCGCACTTATTTCACGCTGGACGGCCATCACATCCAGTTCAATGTCATCAACGCCGACATGCTGCGTGAAGCCCAGAAAAATCCGCGGGAAAATGCCGAACTTATCGTTCGCGTCGCCGGCTACAGCGATTATTTCATCGACCTGGGATCGGATTTGCAGAACGAGATTATCGCCCGTACGGAACAGTAAATTATGTCTTAATCTTTTCAGGAGACAAGAGATGAAAACCAGAAGCAACAGATCAGGTTTTACGCTGATTGAACTGCTGGTGGTAATCAGTATTATTGCGCTGTTGCTGACGATATTGCTGCCGGCGTTAAATCAGGCCAGGCTTCATGCCAAAACCGTCAAATGCAAAGCGAACCTGCGGCATCTCGGACACCTTTATTCCACCTTCATTATCGAAAACGGGATTCCTGGAAATATGGATATTGTTAAATTGCAGGAACCGCGTGCAACACCGCGGCCCATGCTTGGCGGATTGCCGCTGGCGTGTATCTTATGCAATCCGGACAATCCGGTGGTTTCGCCGCAATTGCCTTATGCAAAACCAGGCGACCCTGATAATGACAGCGGAAACGGAAACGGTTCTTCCGGCGGTGCGGGTGGATCCTCTAATCATAATCATATGTACCATCTGGAAGAAATGGGATGCCCTTTCGCGGATGACAATCCAGCGTATAAATTTGACCCAATCAGCGAACCGCCAATCCGCTCGTACGGGATTCTGGAACACAATCTGAATAAAAAGTTCGAAACCTGTCATGAGTGGCTTTTCGCCGACTCGGTGTTTCGGGTATTCAGCGAAGCATCTGAATTAGCCGATCATCGCCACAAAAACAATGTAAATGTCTATTACCGTGACGGGCATGTTCAGTTGCAAAAAACAGATGAGTTGATTTTTCCGGAATAACAAAATGAATACCGGACTGACCAGCTGCAACCCAAAAAAATAACCCAATTGGGTTTAATTCTCCATACAGCAAACAGTGGCGGCTAAATATCTTTCGGTATGCGTCTTTTGATTATTATTTCGTCTATCGGATTTCCGGCTTATTCGGGTTAGTCCAGGTCCACTTCACGATAAGCTTTGATGACGGCCAGCTCGCCTTCTTTACCACCTTTGCTGTTGCCGTGCTCCATGCCGTAGATACCTTTAAAGCCTTTTTGGTGGATGTGCTTGAAGACATTCTTGAAATTGATTTCGCCGGTGTTGGGTTCCTTGCGGCCGGGATTATCGCCAATCTGGATATAGGCGATGTGTTTCCACGCCAGATCGATATTGGGGATCAGGTCACCTTCGGATATCTGCTGATGATACAAGTCGTCCAGGATTTTACAACTCGGCGAATTAACGGCATTGCAAATCTGATACGCCTGCCCGATCGTTTGCAGAAACAGGCCCGGATGGTTTTTCCAGTTCAGCGGCTCCATAACCATGACCAGCCCTGATTTCTCGCAGACCTCCGACATGACCTTGAGATTTTCGATGCTATTGGCCATCTGATAATCATAACTCAGCCGCTGATGCACGCTGGCGGGAACGACCGTACACCAGCGGGCGTTGACACGTTTAGCGACCTCGACGGCTTTGCCCATATCTTTCCGCAGCTTGTCTTGAAATGCGGCACCAGTGGTCTTGACCAGATCGTCCTTGCCGAAGCCGCTGTAGCCAATGAATACGCCCATCGTCATGCCGAGCCGGCTCATTTTCGCGGCAATTTTTTCCTGCATTTCGACCGGCTCACTCATCATACCGTTATGTTCGAGAGCCCGGAATCCCTGGTCATACATGAACTGGAGCTGATCGAGTTTGTCCGGACCGGCATGGCTCTTGAACATCCCGAAATGCGGCGCAAACAACAGCTTAAAAGGTTTACCTTCCTCGGCGGCCCTGACCGGTTGATTCAGCATCGTGGTCGCTGCCCCGGCGGCAACGGACGCGGCAATAAATGATCGACGATTCATAACCTCAGTCTCCTGCTATTAAAAATGTATTGAAAAGAACACCCGCTTTTTGGACCTATTATTAGAGAATTCGCCCCAGCCGGGCATAATCTGGCCCCCACAGACTATCACAGTATAGCAGATTTATGCCGGCTTGCAAGAGGCAATTATATGCCAGTTCGCAAGCGGCATTAAAAGGATGGTATCAAAATAAGGAATTAGAGGATAGCGATTACGGAGCGGCGAAATCGTCGTCGTCCCCGGGCAGTTCGGTGCCGGTGTAGCGAGTGGTGGACTTGATGGTGAAAATATCGTCCAGTTTCGGACCGATCCACCGGGTCTCGCTGAAATCGATATGGCCGTCGTTAAAGAGCAGGTTCTGGCCCTGCCCGGCATGATTGGGCGAGTTTTTCTGCAAAAGCTTCGGATTCTTCGCCAGATCAAGCTCACTGTCACGCTCCGGATCGAACTCGGCAAAGAGCGGATTCTGATCGGAGGCAAGAATCTTATGGCCGATATCCAGCCGGTCGTTTTTGCGAATGAGGCGAAAACTGAGATGGACCTGATCGCGACCGGCAAAATCGTGCAGCATTTTCAAGGTTTGCTTGTCGAGTTCAATGCGTATATTTGGTTGATTCTCGCTGCCGGGGCAGACGAACATCTTGGCCGGAACATATTGCCCCTTGACCAGCAGGAAGATATTCCGCGTGTTGGAATTATTATCGGGACTCTGCTTCCCCACCGTCCACCAGGGTTGACCGTTCTCTCTTTGTATGAAAGGCAGAAAGCCCTGATTGTCCTGGGCATATTGGACCATGCCGGCCTGAATCTGGCGTAGATTGTCGGCGCATTGGATACGACGGGCCTGGTCTCTGCCGTATTGCGTCATCGGCTGCAGAAAAGTGAACGCCAGCAGCAGACAGGCCGCCACTGTAATTAGATCGCGTAAATTACCGAGAATCCATGAGACGCGTTCCTTAACTTCGCCGGATGTGCCGCTGACTTTTGTGCGGGCGATGACCTCGGATGAACGGGCCATGGAGCGGGACTGTTCATACTGTGAAACCAGCTCCATGGTCTGTTCCATTAGTGAAGGGGAGGGTTGCTCATCAGGCCATTCGTGTAATGCGTCTCGTATATTATCAAGATTAGTTTTGACTGCCTTCGCCTGGGAATCGCATGACAAGAGATGCCCGGCTTCTTTATTTTGCTGCTCGCCGGTAAGACCAAGGCTCATATCCAACAAGATGTCATACTCATGCCGGTTGATATTGGTCATAAAAAATACTCCGAAAAATCATACTAACGTTCAAGCCAAACCGTTATTTCGCAATAAGATATACGAATACATATCCCGTTGGGCCCTGCGGGATATACACATCCCAGTCGGGCTAATAACAGCAATGAACGACTTCAACATTAAATACGATGCAGCCATATCAAGGTTCTTGGGAAATTTCTTTAAATTTTTTGGCAAACGCCCCCACCGCCGCGTGCAGACGGGATTTAACCGTTCCCAGCGGTATATCCAACACCTCTGACATTTCTTTATATGATAAATGGTTAAAATAGGCGAGAATCAGGATTTCCCGCAAATGGTCCGGTAATTGCTGAACCGTATCGCGGACGAGTTCATGCTGCTGTTTCTTGTCCAGAATGTCGAAAGGCGTGATTTCGTCGCTGAGCAGGTTATGCCAGAGATCCACCTCCGAAGTCTCATTGCTGCTGTCGGTCAGCTGCATAGCTGGTTTTCGGGCCTTGTTGCGGAGCATATCGCGAGCCTTATTGGCCGCGATGGTGTAAAGCCAGGGCTTGAACCGCCGACTGGTATCGAAATCCTTGGCGGAAATGTGAACCTGGAGAAAGGTTTCCTGAAAAATATCTTCAGCCAGAGCAGATTGGCCCACAAAACGAAGTAAAAAATTGTATAACTCGGTTTGATATCGGCGCATGAGTTTGGCAAACGCCTGCCGATCGCCGTTTTGTGAAAAAGCCAGTAATTGTTCGTCAGATACTTCGCTCAATGGTATTTCCAGATTCTAGCGATTAAACACTTAAACCAATGGCATAGACTGCTTCCGATTAAGTTTTCGCTGACGCGGCTCTTTGTGCCTCGTTTTCTCCAATCGTTTCTTATATACAATTTGGCAGAAAACCTTAAATAACAGTAAATGATTTATATCATTACACTTACAATTTTCCTTCAACCGAACTGGTATGCCCCGACATAATAATAATTCATTAATGCGTCAAATCATTTACTTGTTTACTAACTTCTTCTTTGATACGTGCCGCAGCGATTGCGGGGTCGTCGCTGCTGATAACCGCCTGACAAACTGCCACGCCGCTCGCCCCGGCGGCAATCGCTTCCCCGGCATTATCCGCCGTTATGCCGCCTATGGCAAGAAGGGAACCGGAGTAAAACTGGCGAATTTCGGTAAGAAGCTGCGTTCCAGCTACTGTCACCTCCGGTTTGGTGGGACTACCAAAAATAGAGCCGGCAGCAATATAATCGGGATTTTCCATAGAGGCGGCTCTGGCTTCTGCAATGCTATGTGTACTTTTACCGATTATGGCAGCGCTATGGAGGATTTTTCGAGCCTGGGCCACAGGCAAATCGTTCTGACCGAGATGAAGGCCGACCGCCGGTGATATCGCGGCGATATCCGCCCGATCATTGAGCAGGAATCGAACATCATGCTCCCAGCAGAGTTGGCCGATTTCATTAGCCGTTTCCAGAAGCAGCTGGTCGGGCATGTCTTTTTCCCGAAGCTGGATACCGTCCGCACCGCCCTGGATAAGAGCCTGTACGGTCTCCAGCAGACTCAAGGTGCAATACTTTTCCGTCAGCAGCACATACAGCCTGACATCCTGGAATTCTCCGCGAAGGGCTATTTTCTGCATCAGTAATTTTTCGAGATTGTAAGCCCGATACCTGAATTTCTCTATCTTTTCAGGCAGGGTGGCGGAATAGCATTTAAGATACTCCTCAAGGCATCGCAGGGCCTCTGTCAGCCGTTTACAGGCCGCTGTCACGACAGCGGTTTCATCCGCTCGCTGCATTTCCCGCGGGGTAGTTATATGCGTGCCGACATCGCCGATGATATCGCGTTTCGCACAGAGCAGGCCCGGCGGAACTTTGAGCTCGGCCAGATCGTGCCGGAGCTGCTTGGCGATCCAGTTGAGATGGGCATCGTTGAGAATAAACCGTGCATAATCTTCCATCACTCGCAAGGCTTCACGGGCCCGGTTGAAATTAGCGTCCAGCAAGCGTATTATTTCATCATTCATTGACAGGATTATAACAATTGATTAAGATAATGGCAAAGATTGTTTTACGTTTATCGCGTTCCTTCTGAAGCCAATTATGGGGCAAAGAATCACAAGTGACGCTCTTGAAAACATAAGCATCCCGAAAAATCGATCAGGATCAATGTCCTCGTTGATACAGGTGGGACGTTCATGGCAATATGCTGGTTTCATTTATTAATTCTTTTCTGGAGTTGTTATGCACACGATATTCAATTCGGTTAACGAGGTCTTGCGGTTTGCAATTCGCGAAGAAGAAGCGGCGCATGAATTTTATATCAGTATGATGAATATAACCAGCGACAAAAGGCTCCGCCGGGTATTCCATGATTTTGCTGAAGAGGAAATGAGCCATCGCGAAAAACTGGAGGAGATTTTGCAGAAAAAGGATGCGTTCGACACTCCTGAAGCCGGCCGTGAAATCAAGGTATCCGACTTCGCGGTCAGCGGCGATTATATTGGTCCCGGCGGCCAGGGCAGCGAAATACAGAAATTATATGCCATGGCCATGACCAAAGAAAAGGCTTCGTTCAAACTGTATAGCGATCTGGCGGATATGGCGACCGATGAACCCTGCCGGCAGCTGCTCCTTTCGCTCGCTCAGGAAGAAGCGAAACACAAACTCAAACTCGAACTGGAATACGAACAACAATTCATGCAGGATAATTGAATCTGTAATGGTTTACCGGTTGGGCATACAAATTATTCTGTGCCTTCTCTACTCTGGTTGAAAATTTCTGAATGGTCGCCATGGCCGCTTTCTTTATGAGTTGAAGATGAACCATAAACGATCGTATCGTGATCGACCTTCGACTGCTCCTGTTTGATCTGTTTAAGCATGGATTCCGGTAGTCTGAGTCGCTGCTGGAAATAGGTATTCTCTTCGAATCGCAGATTGTTATACTTATATAGCATCCGGTTGACGTCCAATGAAAGATCGCAGTCGAATCGCGCCAGAATCGAGCATTTCGCCACCCCGCCGCCGTCGGGATTAATATGACAGAGGCCCCAGGTAAAGCCGCGACCATCTCCATTGTCGGCAAAAGCATCAAAGACGAACGGACCCGGAGCGATGGGCGGCACCTGCAGAATTGACATCATCTGAAAATTTATGCCGTCCGGTGCAAATTGAACCGTATTCTTCTCCGGTCCATCCAGACTGACCATGGCGGCTATCCCCCCTCGCCACGGCCAGAGGCATGTCTCGTGACCGGAGTTCAACACCGGATTCAACGGCGATTTGGTGAACGGGCCCAGGGGATGATCGGCGATGGCGACCCCCTGAGCGCGAACCAGCGTCCCGCCGCGACCGCCTTTGCCGGGGGAACCTTTATAGTAAAGATATATCCTGTTCTTATAAACCAGCGGATAGGGATCATGAATCGCCCCGCTGTCCCACTCGTCCACGGCTCCGAAATCAACAACGACCCGCCCCAGCGGTGTCCAGGGTCCATTGGGTGAATCGGCCTGTGCCACCGTCGTGGCGGCACGGTCGCCCTGAAGGCCGGGAATCTCATTAAAGCCCTGATAATATAGATAATACTTACCGCCCCAGACCAGCACATCCGGTGTAGAGACGGAACGCCAGCCGTATTGAGGTCTGGGCAGTCTCTTGACGGCCGCCCCGCGCTCCTGCCAGGTAAAACCGTCCTGACTCGTGGCGTACCAGATCTCCGCCAGGTCCCAGTCGAACGAAGGAATCTCATCCGTCGCCTTGCGGGGACCGGCGGGCGGGCTTATAGTCTGGCGACGCGTATACCAGACATAGTAAGTCCCGTCAATCTTTAATATCTTGGAAGGATCGCGTCGTGAGGTGTTGTTTTCATAAGAAAAACCTTCAAGCCGCGAATATTTGAAATTACTGAAAAGTTCGTTGCCGCGGTCCTCATGAGGATTCCAGACATCATACAGCCGCTCCATTGCGGCACTGAGCGAGCGGTCAGCGGGTTTCTCCAACGGAATTTTGGCAGGAAAAGTCTTTACGTTATTTTCCTGCGAATAAGCTATAGATAAGAGTTCACTGTAAACAACCAGAATGCAGATAAAGGCAAAACCGTTTTTCAGATTCATTGACCGGTCTCCAGATATTATACTTGTTACGATTAAATTTTCTCGTTTTGTCTTTCATCCAAACGTAATTATGTGCGTATAAAACTTTCGGTTGGCCCTGACGGATATTTTTCATACCCTTTGGGTATTCATTAAATCTACCCCTTCGGTTTAAGAATGCCCGAAGAACAAAGATTATTATAAGCGTTCGCGCGGTTTTTATTGACCCAATCGGGTATAATTTATTTTTGGGGCCAGTACGATTCTAAAACCGATTATGCCCAGAGGGACATCGGGAAGAAATTTGTTCCGGGCCGCCGACCGCAAAAACCGCACCCGCGCGGCGGGATCCTCATGCGGTTCTTTGACGTTATCGATCCGGCAGCCGGAGAGATAGGCCCCGCCGCGAGCCACTTTTCTGGCCCCGGGAGCGACGCCGACAGGATCTATTTGGTCGTCCCTTTCATATGGGGCATAGTCGTCGAGGCACCATTCGTAAACGTTGCCATGCATGTCATATAGTCCCCAGGTGTTGGGATGACCGTTTTCCTTGACGGGTATCGGCCGGCCTTTTCTGTCTTCACCGAATAATTGGCCCTGTATGCCCTTAGCATTAAACGGAGCGGCAGTTCCGGCCCGGCAGGCGTATTCCCATTCCGCTTCGGTAGGTAAACGATAGACATAACCTTCCGGCAGCCGACCGGCCCGGCGTTCCTTCTCGGTGAGTTTCTGGCAGAATTCGACGGCCCGAAACCAGGTCACCCCTTCCATGGGGCAGTTTTCACGCTTGCCGTAGTATTTGCTGTAAGTAAAGAACGGTCCGCCGCAGTGGACCTCGGGAAGACTATGCTCCCATCCGGCAGCGCTGATAAAGAGCGGGTCATAATTGGGAATCATCACAGGGATATACTGCTGCTGGGTGATCTCGGTTTTTGCCATATAAAAGGCTTTGGTAATGGCAACCTGATGAGGGATTTCATCGGGATGACGCCCCGGCTCGGATTCGGGACTGCCCATGACGAACGTGCCCGGCTCTATCCTTATCATCTTGATGCCCTCAGAGTCGATAATCGAAAAAGATTCAACCTTCAGCGAGGGCGGCGTACTGACAACGGAGAAATCATCAAAAGCCACATAGCCGTGATTTCCGGAAAAAGTCACCTGAAACAAACCAGCCTGCAACGGAACATTCATCAGGTCCTCACGTATCACCGGCGAGCAATGCAGCTCGGTCCAGTTCGTGCCGGCCACGCCCTGCGATACATAGTCATGAGAGGCGTTAAAATCATCATTAAAAACCTCTCCCCAAAGGCCTCCGGCAATACCCATCAGCATCAGAAAAGACCAGAATATATCCTTTTTCAACATGGCAATACCTCATTGCTTCTATTTGGTATCATACATATACGGTTTAACGCGTTTGAGCCATCGCTGCATTATCGGCTTGTCTTTGGCGTCGGTCAGTTCGTAGAATGCCTTGCCGTTCCAGTCCACGACGGTATGCCATTTCTGCTGCTGGAAGGGGAGCGCCTGGCTCAACTGCTCCTTATCTTCCGGGAACGGCTCCAGCAAACGCTTTTTAAGCTGTTGGGGCGTTATTTTGGCATAGCCGCGCTTGCCCCATTGCAACTCTTTCAAAGCGATATATTCATCCGCGTTACGCTCCATGGCGGTTTCCATACGTTTTGTCTCGATCGCCGATTCCAGCTTTGTTATCCGTTTGGAGATATCCTCAGTGTGTTTAGTGACCGCACTGATTTCCTCGCCGCGGGTTAAGTAGGGCTCCCGGATTTTTTCCAGTTTGACAATCTCCGGATGATTGCGGAATTGCCTGTTAAGGTCATGTTTGATTTGCCGGGCTTTGGTATCCGCGACCAGCGCGACCATATATTCGGGATTATTCCCGGCTTTGGAGATGATCCAGTTTTGTTCGTCTTCTCGCCACCGTTTCAGTTGGTTTTCTATTTCCAGATAACCCGGCGCCGCGCGTTTGATTCCGTTATAGACCTGACTGAGTATTCTTTCCTGCTGAACTATTTTTTCGAATTCCTCATCGTCGGGTTTGAAATTCTTTTTGCGTTCCATCAAATGAGCGTACTGCACGCGGTTTTCAATCGCGGGGGTAAATGTTTCAATGATACGCTTTTGTTTTTCGTCCAGTTCCCGGCGCCGCCGTTCGAAACCGGCATATTCGGCATCGTCGGACGCTTTCGCCTGTTCGCGAATCTGTTTCTCTATCTTTCGGGTCGTTGCCATCGCCTCTTTCTGAGCTTTCTCCGCGGCAATATAATCATCATGATTGGCGGCCATTTCCAGTAAAAGATTATTGAACTGTTTGTTTGTTTCGTTGAGTTTCCGCCGTTTTTCGATAATCTCAGGGTCCCGGTCCAGTTCGGCCAGAGCTTCCGCCTTCTTTATTTCGTACCGGCTTTGCAGTTCAGCAAGCCGGACGGTCATTTCTGCCGCTTCCGGACAGCTTTCCAGTTCATCAATGCGAGCATTGGTACGTTGGACCCAGTCTTCGTAAAAACGAACGATTTCATGCTGTTTGATGGTAATATCGAATTCGATTTCCTTTTCTTCGTAACCCGGATAGGCCTGCTCCAGCCTTTCAAGAAAGCCCGGATCGATCCGACGGGACGAAACCAGCGGCACGTCCGGCGCTTCGGTAAAATCAGGATAAACCGTTGAGTAAACATGCAGATAATCGATCGCACCACGGAAAAGGTTGGCCCCGCCCCGCGAGGCCGCCAGATAACTGATACGTTCTTCACCCGGTACGAAAGCGTCCGCTGCCCGGTAATCTGAATCCGCGGCCGCTGCGAGTTTATCATTCACCCACAGGCTGACTTGTCTGCCGTCCATCTCGACCCGGCACTGGATCCACTTATCCCGGGGAATTGTATCCGGGGCGGTGAGCGTCTGCAATTGCCCTGCTGTGACAATAGCCAACTCCGGCTTACCGGATTCGCTAATCGAAAGCACAAAACAATCATTCTCTGAAGAACCAAAATCGAAAAGGCTTTGTCTGCCCGGGCCGCCATCCCAACGAAAGGCGATTTCCAGCGTCGCTTTGCCGGTATCGGCCGCCTCGCCGGGCAGTTCGGCATATTGATCCAGGCCGTTGAAGGTGAAGGCACGTCTCAGGCCGTCGGTGACAAAACCGGGATTACCGTGCATCATACCGTCGTAAAAGATCAGATCGGATGTGTGAGCGCCAAAATAAAAAGAACTGTGGGAGTGTTCCTGGAAGCAGTCTTCCAGCAGAACGGTTTCAGGGCGATCGCAAGCGTAGTTGGCCTGCAATCGGATATCCCAGTCGGCAAAGACCTCTTGACGCTTCTCCGGGCCGGTTCGTTCCACCTCGTTTTTATCGACAATGATATTGCGACAAACGCGGGCATAGTCGGAAAGGGTCACCTTGCCTTTAACGACAGCTTTGCGGTAAACTTTGGCGTTATCCTTAATAAGAACGTCCGGACCGCTGACGATAGCGTAATCCTCTATCACGGCACGGTCGTAAACCCTGGCGCCATCCAGCACCATCGCTTCGGTGCCCACGAAGGCCGTGGGGGCGACATAGGCCGATGCGGCCACCCAGCCCCCGCCGTTAGGATGGCGGGCGCCTCGGCCGTTTTCCAGCAGATAATCAATGGTCGCCATTCTGGGATGATCTTTACTCAGGCGTTCTTTCAGGGACGACAGACTGTTGAGCATAGCCCGGTAGCCTTGCGTGTCCGCCGGATGGGGCCAGGGACCATAGCTGACACGCGGATGATGCGTGCCCGCCAGGGTCAGATTATCATTATCGCCCACCGGCACATGAGGCGAACCGGGCAGGCAGCCTGACAGCGTTACATCATAAGGATAACGATACGAAAACGCGCCCTGGTAAACCCATACAGCGGTAAATTTGCCGGTGGCATGACCGCTGATCAAGGCTTTTGGGGTTGCGGTAACCGTCAGCCAGAATCGCTTGTCGCCCCGCTTGATGGGCAGGGACATTTTTCCCTTGTTCCAGAGCGGGCTATAACGGCAGGTACTGTCGGCCTCAACCGCCACAATGCAGGCCCGCCAGTCGCTGTAGGTATCTGGATCGTATTGCCCCTGAAAATCAACCGTAATCTCTTTGGCGCCCTCTTCAGGTATCAGCCGCACCAGATTGACGCCAAATGGTTCGGGCGACTCGGTAATGAGGCTGCGATAATGGCCCTGCTCGCGATCAACAGCCATCAGATGCGAACGATTGGGATTCACGAAATAACCGCGCAGGCCGGTTTCCAGTTCGGTATCGTATTCCGCCATCCGTGCGCCGATCTGGCCGAGAAAATCGCCCATACCGCGCACGCCGTTTTCAAAGATGCCGCGTTCTTCGCCCAGCCGGGCGATCGCGTGCATCGGTGTATGTTCGTTGTCGGCCATCAGCGGCGGGATAACCGAAACCGCCGCATAGCCCCAGTTGGGCGAATCACCCATCATGGCCCAGACCAGACCGCCGGGATACTGGCCCCAGAACAGGTTCTTCCAGGGTTTCTCGTTCTGAAACATGACCTTCTCAAGTATCGCAGGATCGGCCATCGTCTGATGGGCGTCACACTGGGTCTCGCCGCCGCCGATGGAGATCATCCCGCCGCAGTTACTCCCATGGCCCCATTCATGATAAAGACCCAGCCAGTTGCCCCCGCCGGTATTGCAGCCGCCGTAACCGCCGCCATTGCCGCGGCCGCTGACTTTGGTACCGTTTATCCGGGTGCCGCCGATCCGGACGACATATTTGTAGCGTTCATCCCGTTCCCAGTAGGGCATCAAGTGGCCGGCATATTCATTGTAGGCCCAGTAATCCTCATAGACCCGCATCGTGGCTGCGCGGTATTGGGTGCATTTCTCTTTTTCGTCATCATCGAGCCAGGGCGAACCAATGCCGTCGCGGGGCGGCTCGGAACCAGAAACCGCGGCGAAACGATCGCTTTCCAGGCGATGAGTGCCGGGCTTGTAGTATTCACCTTTGGGCCATTCGGCGGCGATACGCGGCAGGGTTTTGGTGGGCGGGGCCTCAAGGGTTTCACGTATCCGAGCCATTTCCTTCTCGTAAAGATCAATGATGAACGCCTGATCAGCGTCGCTGAAGGACCCACGGGTAAAACAACGTTTCCGGCCGTCTTCGAGACGCAAAACCACCGCCGGACATAATCCTTTTCCGACATATTCGTCGATATTATCGATGTTATCTTCCCAGAAATATTTATTCGTCTTGTTGCCAATGCCGCGAAAACCAAGCAAATGTGCCTGGAACTGCTTTTTACCGCGGAGCGCAACCGGCCACCATTTGACATAATCAACGTTTTCGTCGGTCAGCCGGGCCGTATTTTCGCGAATCGTCCACGTACGATAGACCGCCCCGGACGGCGCTTTCACATAATCGACGCCCTGCCTGGGCCACCAGTGCACGATTCGTTTCTGGTATCCTTCTCCGGGAGCCTGTATGACCTTATCAAGACTGACGTCTTTCCGACGCTCGCCGGGATATTGACTATTGCGAAAATAATCGTAATCAGCGAATATCCCTGACACAAAAATGTTGATCAAGGCAACAAAAAAAAACGGGGCAAAACATCGCTGCATGAATCTACCTTTCATTTGCGTAATCTCTTCAGGCACTGTCTGAAAATCGGGGCTCGGCCCGAGAGCGGGCATTTTTTCGTCTGGCAAAAACAGCGAAGCAGGCAATGCTTATCTTATCGACAATACAGATGGATGAAGCAAGGTGGAAAAACCCCCTGCCAGGAATTTCTACCCAATTAGGTATTGCACTCGTAGCGGAAACTGCAACAGGGGCATCTTGCCCATGTCATTATACATTTCGATGCGTTCTTTCGTCTGTTAAACGTCGATAGTCCTGAATTGGAAGCCCTCGATACATGTTTTTGCAACAGGAACGAATTAAATCTGCACATGTAATGTTATGAGTACCTGTACCCGATATCAAGAAAAAACAACTCAAGAAATGAAACCGGCAATTTTGAAGAATTTTTGCGGGTGGAATACCACAATTTCAACCTTGCCGTAAGAAAATAACCCAAAAATACCGGTGAGTCTGGACGTAAACTGGCTCAAAACCGCATTATCAGCAAACATGCAGGGGTAGAACCCCCCATAAGTCCTTACCTATCAAAATGTTACCAAATGGGCAGAGCCGGATTTGAACCGGCGACACACGGATTTTCAGTCCGTTGCTCTACCAACTGAGCTATCTGCCCGGATGATATAAGTTGATATATATCATAATGTTAAAAATCGTTTCACCGCATAAGTCCGGAAGCGATTCCACATAGCAAAAATGTAATTATACTATTAATTTTTGGTAAGTAAACGGATATTTTTCACGTTTTTGGGAATAATTTTGCCTTTTTTTTACGGCTTATTACCAAAGAAACTGCCAATAGTTGGTCGATAATAACGATGAAAAGGCATGAAAACAAAGGAAGTTTACCATGACCGGCATAAATACAGCATCACAAAATCTACTGCAATCCCAACTAAACGGCATCCAGACCCGCGCCGCGGTCGACATGGAAGTCGCCGCCAAAACGCTGGATATGGCCCGCGATCAGGGTGACATGGCGTTGAAACTGCTGGATCAGGCCGCCCAGGTCAATCAGGCTGTCGAGGGCCGGCCGACATACGGCGCTCTGGTTTCAGGACTAGGGCAGAAAATCGATATCTCAGCTTGAGCGTGTCTTGCGAAGCTGCCAGATCAATACCCCCCCGCACAACACCGTAACGGTAATAGCCGAGCACAGCATCGCCCACGCCGCGGCTGCCAGCCCATAGTCCTCCAGATACAGGTAACAAACCGCTATATTTACCACTAATCCCGCAATCATGGCAAACAGCCGCCCGTTAAACTTATGACAGGCCACCACGGCGTCGCCCAGTATCATTCCCAGCAAGAGAATGACACCGGCGAGAAAAACAAGCACAAACAAGTCTGATAATTTCGCATATTCTTCACTGTAAAAGGTAGCCAGAATCCACTCCCCCCGCCACATGACCACAATCAATCCCAATGCCGCCCCGCTGCCGGATAACGCCATGAGCTTACCCACCAGCCCCAGAAACATCCTGCGGTTTTGTTGATAATATACCGCCAGACGCGACAAGACGGCATGATTAACGCTGTTCTGCAGGTTCACCATGCCATTCACAAACAACAGCAGGACGCCAAGATATGCCACGAAGGTGTCCCCCAGATAGCCCGCGACGAAATACTGCGGCACATGATGATTCATAATCGACAGCGAACAAAAGAGTCCCAGAACAAATCCTGACTTCAATACAGGCCTCCAGTTCCAATGTTCAGCGCTGCCGGGATCGGCCGGTTCATAAAAACGCCGGGCCAGCGGTCTGTCATAAAACCACGCCATGCCCGTCACGACAACAAACCACCCCACAGGAAACCAGACAACGGACGAAGACACATGAGGCAGAACCAGCGCCCAAAGAAAAATCAGCGTCACTTTGGTCATTCGTGAGAACGCCCATATTTTCATTTTCTCGTTCTTCTGAAACACCCCGAAATATATGTCCGCCCAGCTTTCCGAGGCCCGAACCAGCCCCATTAACAGCATGACGGCCTTTTTTTGCAGCGACCATCCTGAACCGAGCCAGCCGCATAAAATCAGCAAAAACAGCATCAACAACGCATTGGTAAAAATCCGCAAACGCAGGCACGCCTCCGGCGTCACCCGTTGACGAGTATCCGTGACATAGACGGACCGCAACTCCATATTGACAAGAAAGGAGATCGGCGTAATGACCGCCATCGCTAACAGAATCTGCCCGACCTGTTCGCTGGAAAAAGATTTCGTCAACACCACAACGCTGAAAATCTGTCCGGCGGTAAAATAGACCGTTCCCGCCAGCGACCAAGCGGCATTGCCCGTCAGCCTGGCACCGGAAGTGATTCCATCATCGCTCATGAATAAGCTGTCATTCTCCGATTGATACGGACTTATTTTTACTCTTTTGACGCGGGAGTATAAGGCAGCTTGCCGGCCACGGACGGTTCCACGTTGATATAATCATAATAAGACTGGTACACCTTATTGAAATAACCGCCCTTGCGGGGACGAACGCAATTGAGCAGGACACCCAAGATGCGAATATTGCCTACTTTGAGCTCATTTATGACGCGTTGAACCGCACCTTTGGGTGTCTGGTTCGACTTAACGACTAGAACCGTTCCATCGGTCAACCCTGCCAGTATCCGGGCATCCGCCATGACTAAGGTAGGCGGACCGTCAATCAGAATATAATCATAATGCTGTTTCTGACTTTCCAGTAAATCATGCATTCGCCGACTGCTGAGCAGATCGGACGGATTAGGCGGCAGCGGACCGCAGTCAATAATATCGATATTTTCGATTCCGCTGGGGTGAATAACATCGGAACTGGACGCCTGGCCGATCAACACATTGCTCAAACCGCGACAATCGCCTTCATACGGGAACAGGCGATTGATCATGGGCCGGCGAAAATTACCGTCAATTAAAAGCACCCGCCGGCCTTCATGGGCAATAGTAATCGCCAGATTCACCGCCGTGGTCGTCTTGCCGCAGCCGGCAGAGCTGCTGGTAATCAGCATGGTCTTCAGCTCGCCCGCGGGAGCGCTGAAAAAGAGATTGGTTCTGACCTGACGATAAAATTCACTGATCAATTCCTGCGGCTTAAGATGGCTGATCCGCGCCACATCGATATCGTCCTCTTTGTATTCCGGAATCATACCGATCATCGGCACATTCAATTGTCTGGTTATGTCCAGCGGCGTCTTGATGGAATCATCCATAAACTCCAGCAGAAAGGCCAGCCCCACCGAAAACGCCAGCCCCAGAAAAACACCGCCCGCGAGAAAAATCGGAAGCCGGGGAAAACTGATGCTTAAGGGATCGGATGCGCGCTGGGCGACTTCCACCGTAATTCGCTCGGGGTCTTTCAATTCCATCTGGACGGAATAAATCAGACTGTTAACTTCCTCCATGCGTTTATCGATCCGTTCCACTTCATCGGAGATCTGCTGGAACATCAGTCCTTTCCCTTCCAGTGCCTGATGCTCATTAAACAATGACAGATACCGTTCGTTAATGGCATTATATTCCTGAGTATATCGCTGAATCTGCTGTTCGATATTCTGCAACATCCGCTGGGTGTACTGCTGACGCAGCATCGATTCGCGGCTTTCCAGAGACTGCTGTACTGTTTGTACCAGACTTTGAACATCCTTGACCTGCCGGTGTCCTTCACCCAGCGTGCTCAGGAGCATCTGCTCCCGCTGGGTTAAATTTTCCAACTGTGTCCGCAGCCCCGATACTTCCGGATCCATCTCTACGGCGCTGCTCACCTCGGAGCTGACGCCAAACGACCGCATCTCGCTCTGCATCCGCTCCTTTTCGACATTCAGACGCCGGATTTCCGCATTTAACGCCAGTATCTCCTGTCGCAGGATATTCAATTCCTGATAAACCAGTTGCAGCCGGCCTTCCTGCCAGCCGTCATCGGAAACGGTCAGGTTCTGCAAATCCTGCTGTAATCGTTTCTTCTGCGCCTCGAAATCCTGCAATTGCTTATTATACGACGCCAGATTGCTCGTGAATGTAGAAGTCTGCGTATTACTGACATCGTTGACGAACTGGGTCATCGCCTCGTTAACGATAATCTTGGCATCATCCTTGTTGCTGGCCTGCATGCGAACTTTGATCAGGGGCGACTCGCGCATGGCGCTGGCCCCGAAGCTCTTTTGCAAGTCCAATTGCCGCTGCGTCGGATCTTCGCTGCGATTCGTGAACCATTTGGTTTGTTTGACCGACGTGCGCCCAAGCAGTTCCGAGGTAAAATTTTCACTGTTCATGATGGCGGCGTTACTGGCCGCAATGAATTCCAGCACATCCCGGCGCGGTGTTATCGCCGTCAGTTTCGGTCCGATATCCGAGGGCATCCGACAACGGATATAACCGACAGAGGTGTATTTGGGATACTTGACCTTGCACAACACGAACAATCCCACGGAAATCATTATAGCCAACAGGGAAATTATGACAATCAGCCATAAACGGCGTCGTAATATCCCCAAAATATCCTTAATAGAAAAGTCCGAACCGCCCATGCCCGCTGCCGACATCGGCGGCCGTTGCATCGGCAGATTTCTTCCGGGTACCGCAATTTGCCTGCTCATATCTGAATCCTGATATCTTTGTCAAAAAACCAATTATTTTTCAAACACAAGGTCCGATTCACCGGCGGATTTCATTCATCTGCGAGTCTGCCGCCGACAGGACGGCTCAAGACGTTGCATCGCCGTTTTTGATACTGGCTATAAGCTCTTCGACGCGCGTTAACCAGCCGGCGTTTCTAGCTGAGACTACAGTCGTATCCAGCTTATCACGCAGACGCTCCAGCCGTTCGAGAGCATCCTGCTGGCGATCCTGACCGATCAGGGCCTGACATAAATGATATTCATATTCTGCCGGCACTTCCTCGCCGGAACGTTTCTTTTCCTGAATCGCCCGCATCGCGATCAATTCCGCCTGATCGTAATCCTTTCCTTCCAGCAAGGCTATGGCATAGGTATCCATTATATCGGTATCCGTACGGTCCAGATCGTAGGCTTTTTTCGCCCAGGTCAGAGCCTCATCAATATGCTGGCCTTCCTGCATCAGGGCATAAGCCAGATTGTTTACAAAATTGGCCGATTCGGGAAATTTCTCCACAAGCTGCCGGCAGTATTCGATCGCCTGCGACCATCTCTCATGGGTAAGGCAGATGATCGAAAGCTGGTTGAGGGCATAATCTTTCAATTTATCATCCGGGCCCCGATACACTTTTTCATATTCAGCGACCTGCTGATCGACCTGCCCCTTCAAACCATACATCCGCGCCAGTACGATATGCATGACAGCCCAGTCAGGCTTTTCGGCCAGCTTGCGGCGCGCCCACTCAACCATGCTGTCCGGCGTACCGATACGCTGGCAATAGCCGGCAATAATACTGTCGAGACTGGGGTGTTCGGCAAACTGCCTGATGATAGTTTCGAACTGCTCAATAGCCTCCTTTTCCAATGCCGCATTACCGCTTTGCCGGCCGCGGAGATGGGTCGCCTCCGCCTTGTGCAGCAACAGCGTCAGAGAGGGATTCGACTCGTCCAGGTATTGATTCGCCAGCGCGAGCATCTGGTCATAGTTGCCAGTCTTCTTCAATACGGTCAACATGCCGTCCAAAGCCAGTTCCAGATCGGCACCGTCATTTTGCTGACTCAGGGTCAGAGCTTTCTGCATATAATTTGAGGCCTTCTGATAATAAACCCGGGACATTTGACTATTGTCTCTTTGCGTGTAATGGTCGCCCAGCGACAGGGCATTCTGTCCGGCCTGAACATGCACCCGGATATTTTCCGGCTGACGCTCGATCAAACGGTCGAAAAACGCCTCCAGACTTGACCAGCGATTCAGTGACCTCAACCGCTGAACATAATAATGATGAAACTGCGGATTGTCCGGCTCATACTTAACGGCCTCTTCCAGAATATTGACGGCATCGTTATAATACCCCAGATTCCAGTTGATATGCGAGAGCAGCAGACGGCCGCTGTTGTCATTGGTTTCCACCAGTTTTCGCAGATTCTGCAGGGTTTGCAAGGCTTTCTCGTTATCATCCATCTGATACAGCGCCTGAGCCTTGAACAGCAACGCCGTTTTGTTCTGAGGATTATCTTTAAGAATCTGATCCGCGTAGGCAACCGCTTCGGCCGAATGGGTCTGGATCAGCGCCAGCTTGGCCGCCAGCAATTTCATCCCATCATAATCGGAATGGTTTTGTTTCATCGTCTCCAGCAATTCGCCGGCTTTTTCCTCACGGCCCAGATCGATATATGCCTCGATCTGCCGGGCCAGGAAAAACTCACGCTGCTCCTGTTCGTAAAGCCGGCCGTATAACTCGATGGCCTCATTACGCTGGTTGGTCTGAAACAGAATATCCGCCAGCAGTGCCGCGGTGACCAGGTCGTCCGGAAACTCCCGCAAGGCCGAACGCATCAGCTCAATCGCTTCCTGATAGCGGTTCTGCTGATAATAAAACCGGCCCAACTGCTGCATGGCTTCCAGTTTTTTCCGGCCTTCGGCGCCGGCAATGAATTGCTTCAGCGAGTCTTCTTCACTGCCCTGCTGGCCGATCTCTTTCAGGAAAGCGCCATAAGCCTGATGCAGTTGAATCTCATCGGGAAACTGCTGCAACGCCTCATCGTAAACGGCTTTGGCTTTGGCGATCCCTTTTGCCTTTTCCGTTTCATCCTGCTGATAAACGGCATAATTCTGATAAACTCTGGCCAGCATCGGCCAGTTCATCACATTATCCGGATTACTCTCCAGTAAAAACTTCATGCGGGTTTCAATCACGCTAAACAGATTTTCGAAGATCTTCTCTAAAGAAGATCGCATCTCATCGGACAAATCCTGGTCTTTCAATCGCGTTCCAATCGCTGACATCTGCAGAATCTGATAGGTCACCAGAATCTCATTCGCCATCACGTCTTTGGGCTGCACGTCGATAATCGCCTGCAAAGGTGTCGCCACATTGGTCACATCCGACTGATTCAGGCTGGCGTATCCTTTTTGCTGGTTCCTGCGGTGCATGATAATCGCCAGCAGCCGGTTCGCTTCCACATGATTCTGGTCCATCGAAATAATCTGACGCAACTGATCGATCCCGTTTTCCAACCGATCCTGATTAATATATAGCTGCGCCAGTTTCACCCGGGCAGTCAGATTTAACGGTCTGTCTTCCAGATACGACTCCAACTCAGACAGGGCTTCGACAGTTTTATCCTGTTCGATCAGCATCCGAACCTGATAAAGCTTGGCTTCCACTGGCTGGATTTCTTTCAACTGGCCCCAGATTCTTTCGGCCTCCTGCCATTGCTTCTGTTTGACCGCCGCACTGAACAGGCCATACAAAGCGCCCTCATCCTTCGGCCGGATTTTCAGCGCCTGCTCGTAGCATTCTGACGCCTTCACGAAATAGGCTTTCGCCGTGTCGCCGCTATCATCGCCGGCTCGGCGTTCACCCATTCCCAGATAAAAATCGCCCAGTTCTTTGGCGCCGCGGAAAGGATCTTCCACCTTTTCGAACACCTTGACGGCAATCTCTTCCCGCCGCGGCTGCGAAATATCGGCCGGGTCGGCCTCATCCAGCATAAGCCGTCTTTGGATCAGATTAATGTTGTCCGGGTTGGCTTCGATAGCCCGGTCGAGTACGGCCCGCGCCTTATCATACTCCGCCGGATGGCTCTGTCCCTGCTCATAATAATGATCATACAGAGCCATCGCCGTTTCGACATCATCGGGCTTGTCTTCAAACAACTCATGCAGAGCCTTGATGCGATTTTTTGTTGCCGATTGAGTCTGAGCCCGCAGCCAGAGCACATCCCGACTCGATACCGTAATCCCGTCAAGTACCTTACGGCATTCTTCGTTCATGTCCAGTTCATACAAAGCTCGTGCTTTCAGTACCTGCGCCCGCTGATAGTGATCGGGGTCTTTAGCGAAAACCTCATCGTATCTGTCAACGAACTGCAGCAAAAGAGCTTTGCTCTGCCTGCCTGGAAGCTCAGAAAGAATTTCAATCAGATCGCCATAATCCCATACAGGATGCGGCACCTGCTGAAACGCTTTGGCCGCATACTGAACCGCAAGAAATTTCTTATCTGTATTCCGCAACGCTTTAAACAACTCCCAGTAGATCTGGCTGGAAATGTCACGCGTGGCCGGCTGCATTTCAATCTGTTTGGCAGCGTCGTACAGAAGCTTGAGACCTTCATCTGTTTCGCCTTTAGCCAGACTGACACGGGCGGCGCTCAATTTGACAAAAGGCAGTTCCTGCTCACGCAGATTTTCCTGTAATTCCTTAACCGCCGATTCAGCGACCGTAAAATATTTATTCCGGACCGCTTCGTCATCACCCTGCTCATGCAGTTCCATGCTCACGTAAACCAGCAGCGGCAGCACGTTTGCATAACGGTTAAAATTCATTTTATCCGCTTGCGGACCGGCCGTTTCTATCTGAGCCTCCGGCATAAACTGTACATATCGCAGCAGTTGATACGCCTCCTCTAAATCCTCCTGAGCTTCCCGTTTCTGGTTAGCCCGGCTGATATGCATCTGGGCCAGTTCACTCAGCCAGTCCACATTTTTGGGCTCCTTCTCCAGAGCTTTTCGATACAAGTCGATAATCTCATCATACAATTCAATGTTCAATGTGCTCAAATTCAAGCGCTGCAATTCCGCCTTGTATGCCGACGGCTCGCCCTCTGCGGGAAATATGTCCGTCCAGCCCTCAACCCTGGCCACAACCTCACGGAACTGAGAATCATACTGCTCCTTTAGTTGTTGTTCCTGTTCATCCGTTTCCGCTTCCGCTTCCCTGATTTGCGATTTCCGCAACATCAGCAACGGTTTCAGATAAACATTAAAATAATTTTCATATGCTTTTAACTCCTCCGGATTTTTCTCGATGCAAGAGACCAGAAGTGCTTCCGCCTCCTGATACGCGCTTTCCTTATCGATTGTGTCGGACTGCCGGGCGTCCCATAATATCATTTCCGATTTCAGACGATGCGCCAATATGTTATTTTCTTCGATCGACAACGTCTTTTCCAGCAATTGTTCGAATTCGGCCCGGGCCGCTCCTTCGTCCTGCGGTACACCCAAAACCAGCAACGCCTTTTTCGCATGGGCCTGCATGGCATAGCCAAACGCGTCCTCCGGATAATCGTCAATGTACTTCTGTACTTCCTGATCCAGTCGTGTCCAGCGGTCGGCATTGGGGCTCAGTTGTGTTGATTCATAACTCATTTCCAGCAAATGACGCTGGGCCGCGGCATGTCCGCCTTCCAGTCGAATCTGGTTCGAACGGATATTACGAACCATCTTATAATCACCACGCGATATATACATATCCACCAGATTTTCCAGAATCACCTGTCGTAATTCGACATTGCTGCCGCAGTATTTATGGGCATCCCATAAATTATTATGAGCCTGCGTCCAGTATTCCTTCGCCTCTTCTTTGTTCATCTCTTCCAGTTTGGCAAAGGCCTCTTGCGGCTTTTGCATCTCGAGGGAAGCGATTTCCTTACGATTCTCCGCTTCGATTTCTTTCGCCCTGGCCATTGCCTCCTGCCCCTGCGCCAGCAACGTCGCCGAATCGCGACCCAGCATGCTGTGCAGCGCCGCCGGCATTAACTGGGGAAACTTGGTCCCCAAGGCATACCAGAACACCAACAACAAAGGAATCCCGATCAAAATCAATACGGAAATCAATTTCGTATTTAATCGCTTTTTCTTGGCCATCTAAAATCCTTTCCAAATGCCAGCGACTGACAACCGGCTTTAAATTCCCGTACCAGGTATCATCGTTTTGAGACACGTCTCGAATAAATCTGCCGCCCAGGTAAAACGTAATCACATGAGAATAAAACGCTTACGCCTGTCTCTGGCGAGCATCCTCATACCCTTTGGGAATATTCCGGTTAAAATCGCGCCATGAATATTTATATACAAAGCTGTTTTAAAAAGTTATCATTTTCCATCTATACTGCTTGAGATTACATCACCGCTCCATCCTTTCGATCCCGAATGTCTGCGGTCGTCTTCATTCTTCCGGCGGCCATGCGGGCCAGTGTCCCTCCTCCAGCACCGGCAGTAAAACCTCAACAAAACGCTGCACCGACGCCTTGACAATCTCCTGCGACGGTGAACCGCCGAATGTCATTTCCACCTTGCTGAAATAAGCATATTTGTCAAACGGGTACCGCATCGTCCGGCGGGCGGTGTTTCGGGTACTCACATATTTACCGTTGGTACTGAAAAAATACACCACTGTCGAGTCGCCGCGACCTCCACCATATCCCAAACCCACGAATTGTATAATACGAATTGGAATAAGCCGTTGTTCGCCGTCCAACATCACCGTGATCTCGGAGTTTTCGCGGGCTTGAACCACACTCCCGCCGCCTGTATAACACACTTCCGGCACATGCGGCACATAATCCGGTTTATCATAATAAGTTATGAACAGGTTAATATAAGGCAGCGATCCATTCACCACCGCGCAAGGATCCTCGATAAACCACTGAATGTAGTCCTCGGTCCCCAGCTCATCGACCACATCCTGGTTTTCGATCTTTCGCTTGCTGAGCACCTTATACGGCGCAAGCTTCGCCTCATCCAGTTCTTCCAGCGGTTTATTCAGGCTGATTGGCAGCTTCACCAGATGGATGCCCATCGCCCGCGCGACCAGCTGCATACTGACGGCACAAAAACCGAAAATAAACACGCAGACCAGAAACGCCCGGTCCCGCACGATGGCCTTTATTGGTTTAATAAGGTATTTATTCATAATTCCATGAAAGGTCAGTGCTCGATTTTCAGCACATGCTCCTCTTCATCCTCCTCTTCTTCAATAACCAGATGATTCATCACCCAGGCAATAATGCCGTAAAACCCGAACGCCAGCGCCAGCATCACCAGACCCAGCATATCATGCAAAGTGCCCTGGGCATATTTCGCCCCTACAAAAATGTAAATGATCCCGGTCAACAACACCCGAATCACATTGCATAGTATCGCTATTGGAATCGTGCTGGCCAACAGAACCAGGCGATGAGCCAGCGGTCGCTTCTCCAGATACGCCATCGCCACACCCAGCGCCACAAACGCCCGCAGCAGCCGCATCCCGCTGCACGCCTCCGCCACGTTCAAATCAAAACCCTCGCCCTTGTAGGCGCCATGAATCAATACGCCGCTGGCATGACAGGTCACATCCGGGAAAAAGTTTAAAATCACCGCCGCCACCGACGAGGCCATCATCCGCATAGGAATCGTTATCCCTTCATGAATGCTAGACGGCAGCGGAATCGCAAACCACAAAAACAATATCGGCAGCCAGACTAGCCGTAATATCCGCCAGCCGCCCAGCGCAAACACGATCGCCGCGATCATCAGAATCATCAAAATCGGCTTGGGATATCCGTATTGATAATTGATCGCGAAAAGATACGCTGCCAGACAGCCGATCATCGACAGAAAACCGACAATCGACGCCTTGCCGACCGTCCGCCCCAGTTCCTCACGCACCTGAAACACAAAATACAGACTGAACGCCGGTATCAACATCCCATGCGACTCGCTCGAATCCGTCCAGCTCCGACACAAACGCACTATCTCCGGATGAAACATCATATAAAACAAAGTCCCGATAATGCCTATCTTCCACAAACGCACTATCAACCGGTCCTGAGCATCTCCGCCCACTCCGGCCCCAGCATCAGGAAACTTACTGTTATTCAGATTTATATTGGTTTGTGTCATAAATGCCTGTCCTGCTCTGCCTCATTGCCCGGCGATCCCTGCCCGTAAAATATTGCGTGAGTGATACGATTTTACTTCTCAAATAAAAGCCTATGCCAAGGGCTGAAAGCCCTCAATACAATGTTGTTGCCACTGCGACTAATTACCTATATCCTTATCCGCCAGATTCCGGTCATACACAAAACCAAAACCGTAAGTCGCACGAAAACTCTGTCGGATTACTGCCAACCAGCGGGCCGTTGGATGCGAGCCCACATTGATAATGTCATGCGGCTTGATGTAAATATTCGGCTGAGAGCCTTCCAGCAGTTTCTTCAGATTAATCCGGCACGTCACTTCCTTATTCCGGCTGATCCGCCGCGTAATATCGCAACGCTCCGGACTGGCAAACGGCGTCAAAGCCCCCGCCGCCGCTATCACCTCTTTCAAGGTCAGCTTTTCACCCTGGATGACATACGGACCGGGCCGACCGACCTGCCCCCAGACATAATAGATGCCCTCTTCATTTAACTGCACCATAATATGATCGCCCGCACGAATCACGATATTCTGCGTCAGATCCCCGCGCTGCAACGCCTTCAAATCCACCCGGATCACTTCCTGCATCTGTCCGCCGCTGCCGATACGCCATCCGGCGCTGTCCCATTCCTTACCGGTTTCAGGCCGGTCCTTTGCCGCAGGCTCTTGCGGCTGCTCAAAATCGGGCTCGACATAATCTTCCGTCGGCACCAGCTTAAACCGGCTGCCTTCTCGAACCGCCTTAAACGGCTTACCGTTCTCATCCGACGCCGTCAGCATCGCACCCCCTGCCAGCAGCATCTCCTCGCTGTCGCCATGGCCCGCATAGCTCACCCGCCGTACTACCATGCCGCGGCCGTCTGCCGAATCCGCGACAATCATCAACGGGCTGATACTCTCGAGCAGCTCCTCTTTTTCCTGCTGCGGCGTTACTTCTTCCGGCTCCGCTTCTGGTTCCGATCTATCCGACGTTTGAGCCGGTCGGTCATCTTTCGTTTCCCTGCCAGTTTCCTCCCGCCTTACCGGCTCATCCCATCTCGGCCGCCGCCCGGGCCGCTCATACGCCGGCTCCTCACTCGGAGGCGTCGGTATCGGCGGCAAGCCCGCCTCAGGCTCCACAGCTTTCATGTCCATCCCGCGCCCGCTCATCTGGTCTTCCAGCAGCGCCTCGATCTCATCCTCACTCACCGTCCGCAGCACATAAATATAATCCACTCCCGTCTGCTGACGCACACCGCCCGCACTCGACAACGCCTCATATATCCGAAAATCCGGTTCCGGCAACGGGTACCGACCCGGCGCCGCTATCGCACCCGAAATCGAAAACACCTTCTCCGTCGAGGCCACTACCACTACGCTCACCGTCGGATCCTTTAGCACATGCGGGCTCAGCATGTTCTTGATATCTTCCGTCAACTCCAGTTCGGTCCGCCCTGTCACCTGAAATGTCCCGATCTCCGGCACCGTCACACGCCCCGTCTCCGAAACCTGCAAACGATTCCGCCACTCTATCCCCTTCTCGTAAAGGTCCATAATACCCACATCTATCACATCACCCGCACGAACCAGATACTCCTGGTTGTCAACCAGCAAATCCTCCGGTTTCGGATCACGGGCACCCGAAAACTGCGGCGGCTTCTCATCCACCACACCCAGGTCATCCAGAATGATGTTCGTCACCGGTGTCGCCTTGAACCGGCCGATCGCCGTCGGATCCGAACAGCCGCTCACGACAAAACCAGTCAGCGTCAGCAGAACACATATATAACTTATTTTCAAATACTTAGAACTATCCAAATCCTTTGCCATTCTTACACCATTTCTGAATTTTTCGGCCGGCATCTCACAAAACACCACATATTTGGCCTGGAAATTTTTATACGAATGAAAACAAACAAAGTTCCAATACTGGTGCCACAGGCAGCCGTTTTTTTTATCGGCACCCTGAGACACCCGCTTGATCTTTTTACTTCTAAATTCAGTCCTATAAATTGTTTACGAAAACCCCCCCGCCCAAGCCATTCATAAAACGACTGACCGAATCTTCATAACCCCGATTTATATCTGTAAATCTAATAATAATTTAACATTTCCGCCCTCTCCCACCGATAATCACTAAAAGCAGAATATTATCGGCCCGTCACGAAACTGTACCGAGGGCATACGGCCCATGATAAAACTCTATAGCTCAATAAACCGTATTGATTCGGGTTTTGGCACGGGCAAAATGCCCATGTTGCCATTTTCACAACCATACTGAACTATTCGCTGTTTTACTCGAATATTGTCAACTTAGCACGCTTAAAACTGGATAATTTCTCATGAAAATCGTTATTGTTGGTGCTGGTGGTCACGGTCGTGTTGTTCTGGATATCCTCCGCAACAACCATCAGTTTGACGTCGCGGGTTTTCTCGATGCCAACGCCAGCCTTAAAAACACCTATCGTGACGGCATAGAAGTCCTCGGCGACCTCACGCTCATCCCGCGACTCCGCGAAAAGGGCATCGGCGGCGCCATCGTCGCCATCGGCGACAACGTCACCCGCCGGCAATACGCCGAACGCTTCACGGCCGCCGGCATCAATCTCGTCAACGCCATCCACCCCTCCGCCATCCTCGCCGGCAACTCCCGTATCGGCAAAAATGTCGTAATTGCAGCAGGAGCAACGGTTTGCGCTCATGTCACGCTTGAGGATTCCGCCATCCTCAACACCGGTTGTATCATCGACCACGAAACCGTCATCCACAACGCCGCCCATATCTGTCCCGGCGTCAAGCTCGCCGGCCATGTCCGCGTCCGTCAGTCCGCCTTCATCGGCATCGGCGCCACCGTCATCCAGGGCATCACCGTCGGCGAATCCGCCATTATCGGTGCCGGCTCCGTTGTCTTACAGGATGTGCCTCATTTCACAACCGTCGTTGGCGTCCCTGCCAGAATTGTTAAATCTACCCATTTACCCTCTATGACGCAAGAAAATTCAGACGAAAACCAACTTCAGGTCAGCACCGCCAAACTCGAACCCGCACGCTCACTCATCACCAGACCCCTCCGGCGCAAACTCACACCCGAACACTCCAACACCTGAGCCACCCCTAACTCCTATCCCCAAACTCCAAATTCCCAGACTTATCCCCACTTCGCAACGAAACCTCATTTTTTCACACCATTTTAATTTTCTTCATATATAATAAGGTATTATCATTTTTTAGCCAATAATGATAATGGGCATCGCCCGTCAGACTTAAATTGCACCTTTGTTATTTACCGGAGAAAAGAAATGACCAAATTTAGATATTTTTTGCCCATAATTTTATGCTTTTTTTCACCCCTTTACGCCGCTGACCTTCACGTCGGCCCAGGCAAATCCTACGTTGCCATTCAGCCAGCCATCGACGCCGCGTCCGATAACGACACCATCATCGTTCATCCCGGCACCTATACCGAAAACATCAACTTCCGCGGCAAAGCCATCACCCTCCGCTCACTCGACCCCCTCGATCCCTGCACCGTAGCGCAAACCATCATCGACGGCTCCAACCCCGCCGACCCCAACAACGCCTCCACCGTCACCTTCAACTCCGGCGAATCCAACGACGCAACCCTCGCCGGCTTCACCATCACCGGCGGCTCCGGCAGCACCGACACCACCATCGACTGGCGCACCGTCTTCCAGGACACCAACGGCGAAGGCGGCGCCATCTTCTGCCGATCCGCCTCGCCCACCATCACCCACAATATCATCCGCGACAACACCTGCCGCTACGGCGGCGGCGCCATCTACTGCCACGACCACGCCTCCCCCATCATCGCCCATAACACCATCCGCGACAATTATGCCGGCTGGTACGGCGGCGCCGTCTTCGGCCGCGTCCACTGCTCACCCCAGATCTACCAGAACAAAATCATCAATAATTCCTGCCAATACCTCGGCGGCGCCATCTATCTCGCCGACAGATCATCACCAGATATCTATCAGAACTGGTTCGAAAAAAACAAAGCAAAAAACGGTGGGGCTTTTTACTATTTTTATAATTCCTCACCCGCCATAGTCTCAAATCTTATGGTTGAAAACATTGCCGATCAAGGTAGTGCCGTCTTCGTTAGCTGCCCTGACGGTAAAATCATCAACAATACTATTGTCAATAATAAAGTGGTCAGCCATTTTGCGGATAGTGCCGCGTTACACATTCGTCACAATACCGACATTGCCAACAATCTGATTGCCAACCACACCCACCACGGCATTTACACCGAAACAGACGCCGGTTCAAGTATCTTGAAAAACAACAACCTCTGGAACAATTCCCAAAATTTCTACGGCCACATCCCCGACCAGACCGGCATTAACGGCAATATCTCCGCCGATCCCTGCGTCATCGGCAAACTTCCCGCCCCTTTGACTTCATACGAACTATCACCCGGCTCCCCCTGCATCGACGCTGGCGACACAGCTTCTGTCCCCGTCTGGCTTACCGCCGATCTCGACAATTCCGCACGCCAGCTTGATGCCCACGTGGATATCGGCGCTCAGGAATACTTCTTCACCGCCGTCCCTCAGGACTACCCCACTATTCAGGGCGCCATCGATGCCGCAGCCACTGGTGATACCATCCTCGTCAGTCCCGGATTCTATCAGGAAAACATCTCCTTCAAAGGCAAAAACCTGGTCCTGCGTTCCCTGAATCCCCTCGATCCCTGCACCGTCCGCGCCACCATCATCGACGGCAACCAGACCACCAGTTGCATCCAGCTCATCTCCGGCGAAGACAAATCCGCCGTCATCGCCGGTTTCAACATCCAGAACGGCAACGCCATAATCCCCGGCTTTGACTATGGCGGTGGCATTTACATCGCCGACTACTGCGGCGCCACCGTCCTCTATAACTACATCCACCACAATTACGCCGGCAAATACGGCGGCGGCCTCGACACCCGCCACTATTCCGACACAGTTATCAAACACAATACCTTCGTCCACAATGCTTGCGGCCACTACGGAGGCGGTATCCACCTCGGCCACCATGCCAAATGCCTTATCGAAAACAACTATATCGCATTCAATCAACCCGGCCCCAACCGCCAGGGCGGTGGCATCTATGCCTATAATTACAGCGAACTTTATATCCTCAACAATGAAATATGCCGAAACACTGCCAATTCAGGCGGTGCCATCTATACCTGGAAAGCCTCAGGAATCATTTCCCACAATTACATCTGGGGCAATGTTGCTGGTTGGATAGGTGGTGGCCTGGCGATCCACCCACAATGGGACGAACCCTACACTATTCTAAATATACACAATAATCTCATAGTCGGAAACCGCTCCCAGCAGGAAGGAGGCGGTATCCATCTCATTCAGGGTATGACCCATATCGCCAATAATACCATTGCCGACAACGTATCTCTCTCAACCTACGGAGCAGGCATTAACCTCTCTGACGGTGCCGACGCCGTCATTACTAACAACATCATTGCCAATAACCTCGGCGGCTCGGCCATCCATGTCAAAATGCCCCTCTTCCCCCAGTACCTTAAAATTCCCACCCTAAAAAACAACAACCTCTGGAATAATGAAAACGGCAACTGCACTGGTGAATTACCTGATCAGATAGGGCTAAACGGCAATATTTCCTCAGATCCCATTTTCGTTATCGATGGTTATTGGTCTGGTCTGGCTACTTCCGACCCCTGCGACGACTCTTGGACTCCCGGCGACTATCGCATCAGCTACTTGTCTCCGTGCCGAGATATTGCCAATCCCGACTATCTCCCCCTCTATGATTACGCTTGTACCTCTCGTCCCGCCTTTGCCGCCGGTGACATAGGAGCGTATGAGGTCCAAATCTACGATCTCTCAGCTTCTGGTACGGTCGATTTCACCGACCTTGATTTAATTCTGGACAACTGGCTCTTCTATG
>CAYZXY010000023.1:27662-46816 GCA_964482555.1 uncultured Pirellulales bacterium | reverse complement strand
AATTGTTTTATTGGATTTCTGATAATTTCCAGGCCGTCAAAATCGCTGCATTTTGCCTGGCGATTTTTCATAACCCAATGGGGTATAATTTGTTGGCCAAAGCTGGCTTATGTCGCCATATAATAAGTCGCAACGGCATAATAATCAATAAAATTTTTGTAAGAGTTCACGGTATTTAATAATGAGGGCTTCCTGCCTTCGCATATAACAGCGTTGCCGAAGGCGAAAACCATATCAGGCCCGCAGGGCCGTCTTGCTGCAGTCCAGGGCAACCCCCAGGGTATCAAAACATTCATTAAGGGCGCATCTAATAATTGTTTTTGCGGCGAAAGCGAAGATTTTCGTCTGACAAGAAATGCAAAACCGGGCATATTGGTGAGTATTCACGGTTTTGCATGACGAAGGCCAGTAGGAAAAAAGATCGCTTGCCGCCCAAAATGAATTATTTGAGGTGCCCTTAAGACATTAACGTCAAAATGCAATTACGCAAATCCCAGATCCCGCAGCGCCTCCATAGACACCTGCGACCGGCTGCCGGTTTGTCCTGATACATCATCAAGACGTTTATTGATCCATTTGCCGATCAGGTCTGCTTCGAGATTAATCTTATCTCCAATTTGCCTGTCCCCTAAATTAGTCTCCTGCCCGGTCGTCGGAATCAGCCAGACACTGAAACGCTCCGTTTCCACATCAACCAGCGTCAGACTGACCCCGTCAATGGCGACCGATCCTTTTGGAATCATGTATTTCATAATCTCCGGCGGTGCGGCAATCCAGAGTACAAACTTTGAACGGTCCCGTTCGATACGATCAATGACGCCAATGCCGTCAACATGACCCTGAACAAAATGACCGCCAAATCGCCCGCCTGCCGCCATGGCTCTTTCCATATTCACCCGACTTCCGGCCTTTAATCCCTCAAGCGTACTGGCTCGCACTGTTTCCGCCATCACATCAAAAATCGCCAGCGTTTCTTTGCCCTGCCGCCGCAAGTCGCTGATTGTCAGGCAGACGCCATTGACGCTGATGCTGTCGCCCCGGGTGGCATCTGCCGACAGCTGACCCAGCGGCACGACCAGTTGCCGTCCTGTCGCCGTCGACCGGTTTTCATGAACTATCTGTACTGTCTCAATCAATCCCGTAAACATAATATCATGTCCACATCTATACTCGTTCCGATGGATAATTCCCGTTTTATCAAACGTAACTATCTTCGGGCAAAGCCTTTACGACTGGCCCTGGCGGGAATTCTCATGCCCTGTGGGTATACATCCTACGTCCTGCGTCTTACGTACCCCGTTTTTCGATTGGCACATAATCACGTTCCGTATAACCCATATAGACCTGACGAGGTCGGCAGATACGCGTATTGGGATCATCGAAAGTCGCTTCTTTCCAGTGCGCAATCCAGCCCGGCAGCCGCCCTATCGCGAAGATAACCGTAAACATGTTCGTCGGAATGCCGATCGCCTTGAGGATGATGCCGCTGTAAAAATCCACGTTCGGATATAGATTCCGTTCCTGGAAATAATCGTCTTCCAACGCTGCGCCTTCCAGTTCCATGGCGATATCCAGCAGCGGATCCTTGTAATTCATCTTCTGGAATAGTGAGTCGCAGGCCTGTTTGAGAATTCGTGCCCGGGGATCGTAATTCTTATACACCCGATGACCAAACCCCATAAGCCGGAAGGGATTCTCTTTGTCTTTGGCCATCTCGATAACTTTCTTGCCATCCATACCCCCCTGATAAATCTCTTCCAGCATTTTAATGACGGCCATGTTCGCACCGCCATGCAGACGCCCCCACAATGCGCATATCCCCGCGGAAATCGACGCGAACAGATTCGCCCCGGCCGAAGCCACCATCCGCACCGTTGAGGTACTGCAATTCTGTTCATGGTCTGCGTGCAGCATCAGAATCAAATCCAGCGCCCGCGCCACTTCCGGCACCGATTCATACTCCTTATGCGGCAGCGAGAACATCATGTGCAGAAAATTCGATACATATCGCCGTGTCGGTGATGGATACACAAACGGTTCACCCCGGCTCATCTTATAAGAGAAGGCCGCAATCGTCCGCACCTTACTGATCAATCGGGCGGCCAACTGCTCAAAATCCTCAACTTCAAAATGCTCGACCTCACCCAGGTCACGATGATAGCACCCCAGAGCGTTAATCATCGCGGAAAGCATCGGCATCGGATGCGAGCTCCAGGGAAATCCTTCAAAATGATTTTTAAGATTTTCATGCAGCATGGCATTATCTGTCAGTAATTCCGAAAAATGGGCCAGTTTTTCCGCCGTCGGCAATTCGCCCCAGATCAGCAAATATGCCGCTTCGATAAACCGGCTGTGTTGTGCCAGTTGCTCGATGGGAATGCCGCGATAACGCAAAATGCCTTTTTCGCCGTCAATATAGCAGATATTACTCCGGCAGGAGCCGGTATTGCCATATCCCTGATCCAGAGTGATACAGCCTGCGTCCGAGCGTAATTTACTGATATCGATGGCCTTTTCATTTTCTGTACCGGTAAGAACCGGCATTGTGAAATCCTTGCCGTTAATATGAAGTGTCGCTGAATCGTTCACGCTAATCTCCTGTTATTGAATCGTTAATATTTTATTTGCAATATGTTATGATTATTAAGGTTTATATGGAATATAACCTGATAATCCAGAATGATTGCCAGAATAAATATATGTTCTTGCAGGCAAGCAACAAATAATAGCAAAAACCATTAAATTAAACAAGTATGATATTAATATAACGAAGAATGGATTTCTATTTAAAGTAGAAACATTGCATACGTGCATTGCAAGATTGCAATGAAGCAACGGAAAACCAGGGCACGCCAGAATGGTTGCCGATGTATATTTCTTATATATAATCACTTATGAATCATATCAATTTTGGCATAGTTGTTGCAATATAAATAATATGAGCAATAAACATAAAATTATTGGCATAGCCGTGTATGGCGACCGGATCGCTCCGCGATGGGACGTGGCAAGGATTTTACAATTGCTGGAAGTTGATGATACCGGGCAAATCTTTAACAGTAAAGAAGTTGCGATGAATGACAATCTGTTGTTGCGTATTGAGGAATTGATTAAACATCGCGTGACAACGTTGATCTGCGGCGGTATTGACGGATTTTCAGCCCACCAGATTTCCCTGCAGGGTATCCATCTGTTACCGTGGATTTCCGGTCAGGCAAAAGACGCATTTAAGATGTTTATTGACAATACGTTAGAGTCTGGTTTCATGCTGGCAAGCGGCGGGCGCTGTTGCGGGCGCTGGCGATTCGGGCTACGCGGCGGCGGCGGCCGGGGCCGCGGTGGCGGCATGAGACAGGAATCATGTTAACTATTTACTATTTTAGTACTTATAATTTTACGAAAGGAGCTAATTATGCCTCGTGGAAATGGAACAGGTCCTATGGGAATGGGTTCAAAGACAGGCCGGGCGGCAGGTTATTGCGCGGGCTATGACCTTCCAGGATATGCAAACCCTGTCGGCGAAGGAGGTTACGGTGGTTTTGGCCGTGGTCGTGGTATGGGCTTTGGCGGTCGCGGACGCGGCTGGCGGAATATGTTCCGATTGACGGGACAGACCGGCTGGATGCGGGGTTTTGGCGTATTTCCTTTTGGTGCAGGCAGTTACGGTAATTACCCGCCCAGCAAAGAACAGGAAATGGACATGCTGAACCAGCAGGAAAAAGAGCTGGAAAACACTCTGGAATCGCTGAAAAATCGTAAAAAAGAGTTGAGTCAGGATGTAATTTCCCCCATATAAAATGATTAAAATGGGTTATAAAATGGTATAAAACTACCAAGAAGCACCCATAAAATGATCATTATTGAGCCTAAAATATTTTTTCCTGATCGTTATATTTTATCCATATTAACAGGTGTTGTATGAAAATAGCAGTGGCCAGCGGCAAAGGCGGCACTGGAAAAACCACAATCTCAACAAATCTGGCATACATTCTCGCCCGGTCCGGCGTGAAAATTCATCTGCTGGATTGCGATGTGGAGGAGCCCAACAGCCACATATTTATTCGTCCTGACTTTACCGAACAGCATGCAGTGACGGTGCAGGTGCCGGAGGTGAATGCGGATAAATGTACCCGTTGCGGTATCTGCCAGGAGGTATGCGCGTTTAACGCGATTGCGTGCCTGCCGGCGGAGGTGTTGATTTTTGCGGAACTGTGCCACAGTTGCAGCGGGTGTGAGCGATTCTGTCCGGCAAACGCCATCCGGGAAGTGGAGCGGACGGTGGGCTGGATCGAAATGGGGACGGCCATTGGTTTTACGTTTACCCACGGCTTGCTTAATGTGGGCGAGGTGATGGCGACGCCAGTGATTAAAGCGGTTAAAAAGCAAATAGCCGAGAACCAGACAAACATAATCGATGCCCCGCCGGGGACGAGTTGTCCGGTCATTGAAACGGTATATGACGCGGATTATGTCATCATGGTGACCGAGCCGACACCTTTCGGCTACCATGATCTGACGCTGGCAGTGGAGATGGTAAGGGCACTGGAGCGACCGTTTGGCGTCGTGATTAACCGGTGCAACAGCGGCGATGAGCGAGTAGTCGAGTACTGCCGTCAGGAAGATATCCAGGTGCTGATGCAGATTCCTGAGGATCGTCGCATTGCGGAAGTTTATTCGCGGGGGCAACTGGTAACGGAGAAGTTAAAGGAGTATGTTCCGTTATTCGAGGAGATGGGAAGAGTAGTTAGTTCCTGTTGCGGATACATTTTATGAGGTATCTCATAATGCAACATTTTTGGATGGCAAACGATTAAGCGTGGTTAAATGCAGGCGGGATGCCTGCGGTACAAACAGGCTAACGCTCGTCTTCGCTGCGTTTGGAATTCGCGTAAGCATGGCACCCTGGTTTATGTTACAGGAGCCCACCCCACTGAATTTCGTGAGCGTTTAATCCGCAGATAATAATGAGTATAGAAATTGATTTTTGTAAATATGAATTTTCGGTTCAGCCGGGACAGGATGATGATGAAAGAACTGGTCGTGATAAGCGGCAAAGGGGGAACGGGAAAAACGAGCCTGGCGGCATCGCTGGCGGCGCTGGCCTCGAGTGCGGTGCTGGTCGATTGCGATGTGGACGCAGCCGACCTGCATCTGGTCCTGGAGCCGCAAATAGAACAAGAGGTTGATTTTTCCGGCGGCAACACGGCGGTGCTGGATGCGGAAAAATGCACCGGTTGCGGCCGCTGCCGGGACGTATGCCGGTTCGATGCGATCAGAAAAGCGAAAAAAGAAGAGCCCCGACCTGGCGCTGGCGTAGAAGATGAGAACAAGAGCCCCCGACATTACGTCAGGAGCTTTGAGGTTATCGGATATAAATGCGAGGGGTGCGGTGTGTGTGCCCGGGTATGTCCGGAAAAAGCGATCCGAATGGTGCCGGCAGTAAATGGGCAATGGTTTAAGTCGCAAACACGTCACGGTCCGATGGTGCATGCCCGGCTGGGTGTCGCGGAAGAGAACTCGGGCAAACTGGTCAGTCTGATTCGCAAGGAAGCTCAGATCCTGGCGGATGAATTGAAAAAGGAATGGATCATCATCGACGGTTCGCCGGGGATCGGTTGCCCTGTAATAGCGTCGATCACGGGTGCGGATCTGGTTGTGGTTGTGACGGAACCGACTCAGAGCGGCATGCATGACCTGGAACGAGTGGCGGAACTGACGAGTCATTTTGGAATCGAAACCCTGATCTGTATCAATAAATGGGACATCAATCCGGATATGACCTTGGACATTGAAGACTGGGCATTAGAAAAAGGGCTGGCCGTTGCGGGCAGGCTGGGGTATGATCGAGCCGTTACGAAAGCACAGATGGAAAAATTGTCTGTTGTGGAATATGATAAGAATTGCCGGATCAGTCGGGAGATAATGGATGTGTGGAAGGAGATTGAAGACAGGATGATTGATATGGGCTGACGAAGCAAAAGTCAAAGAAATAGAACATCGATGACTCTAATTAAACAGATTATTATTGAAATAAGGGTTTCGGGTATCGTACCAGATGAACCACGACACGAAGGCTCTAAGATAATCTGGTTTATTACGAATATGTTTGATTGATCGAGAATAAAGGCCCATGGGCCAGAATTATACCCCACTGGGTAGAAAGCTCCGGGCAGGGCCGGGCGTTAGCTTTTATCCGCAATAATTACGTTCCGACAAAATGGGTATTTTCAGCCGGAACGCGTATAGAATTTAAAATCTCCGATTTGAAAGGAAAGCTATGAAGATTGCGATACCTCTGGCCGCTAATAGATTGTGCATGCATTTTGGTCATTGCGAAGAGTTCGCTCTGGTGGAAGTTGATGAAACGACGAAAACGATCAAAGGCGAAAAGCGTCTGTCGCCGCCGCCGCATGAACCGGGAGTTCTGCCGGAATGGCTGCATGGGCAGGGAGCAAGCCTGATTATTGCCGGGGGGATGGGCATGCGGGCACAGCAGTTTTTTAATAATTACGGGATTGAGGTGATTACCGGGGCCCCTGACAGGGAGCCGGGCGAACTGGTGAGAGCCTATCTGCAGAATTCTCTTGAAGTGGGCGATAATGTGTGCGACCATTGAGACGTAAGGCGTGGGACGTATATATCGGTTGTCCCTATATTATAATTTGTGATACCAGTGTGCGATTTCGCACTTTTTCTTGTGGCATCATAAACAAGGTTTTACAGGGCCTTTTATCAGCGACGCAAGTTTTTTTGCGAATTTCGATCACTTATCCGAAAGTGAATAATATGAGCGTCGGGCTTAAAAGGCCCTGCGGAACACCAATGCGTTATCAAAAATAGGCGATAGTTAAGTCAGTGAAAACCGTGGTTTTTATCCCCAAAGGGTATGAGAATACCCGCCAGGGCCAAACGTAGAGGCTTTGCCCGCTCATATTTACGTTTGGACAAAACGGAAATTTTCAATAGGAACGAGTATGTATTTGGTTCCGGCTAAGCCGGGTCAGGGATAAAGTGACGATTAAACAGGACAGCAACAAGTTAATGCAAGATTTACAGCGGGCGTGTCATCCGGATTGCGCGGTGTGCTCCGAGAAGAACTGGCATGGCCTGCAACTGGCGTTTCATTTCGATGAAGAGAGCGGTGAATTGAGCGCAGCGTTTGAATACGATAAAAGTTTCGAAGGGTATGCCGGCATGGTACACGGCGGAGTTATCTCGGCAATCATGGACGGAGCGATGACGAACTGCCTGTTTGCGCATGATAAGACGGCCGTGACGGCGGAATTTCATGTCCGTTACCGGCATCCGGTGCTGACAGACCGGCCGGGAAAAGTCAAAGCATGGATCAGCCGTTTCACGCCGCCGATTTTCGTGGTGGAGTCGCAGATCAGCCAGGATGGTGAAGTGAAGGCCACGGCGACGGGTAAATTTATGGAAAGACCGAAGTTGAGAAGTAAGTGCGTTGATGGAAAAGAATAGTCTAAAGGTTTGATGGCCTGACAGTCAATCAGGCACTGTTTCGTATGATTTTGCCCATATCAAAACGCACGATGAATAAAATACAATTGACATCACTGGTGGAAAACAGTGTTCGTGAGGAAGGATTGATCGGCGAACACGGGTGGGCGGTCTGGCTGGAGACGCCCGAACGGCATATCCTGTTCGACACGGGTCAGAGCCGGCTGGTGGAAACGAACGCCCTGACACTGGGCGTTGACCTGCACCGGTGCGATACGGTGGTCTTAAGCCATGGGCATTTCGATCATACCGGCGGGCTGGTGGGGATTCTGGAGAAAGCCCGGGAGCCGAAAATATATCTGCACGAGGGGGCATTACAGCGGCGGTACAGCTGCCAGCAAAATAAACCGACGCGGCAGATTGGTATGCCGGGGCTGGCGGTGGCGGTATTGAAGCAGCAGGACCACGTGCAATGTGTGGATAAACCGCAGGAGATTGCGCCGGGGGTGTGGGTTACGGGTCCGGTGCCGCGGGTAACGGATTTTGAGGACGTCGGGGGTTCGTTTTATCTGGATGCGGCCGGACGGCGGCCGGACCATATAGAAGACGATCAGGCGATGTTTCTGGAAACCATGGAGGGAATTTTCGTGGTCCTGGGATGTGCACATGCGGGGGTGGTGAATACGCTTTTGTATATCCGGCAGCTCACGGGAAAGCGAGTTTGCGGGGTTATTGGCGGTATGCACCTGGGGTCCGCGAGTCGGAAGCGATTATCGAAAACTCTTGAGTATCTGGAAGGGCTGGAGTTGAAGGTCCTCGGGCCGGCGCACTGCACGGGAGAGGCGGCGACGGCGCTGATGCAGCAGGCATTGGGGGAAAGATGCCGGACAGCGTCGGTGGGAACGAGGTTTGATCTGGCATAACTGGCGAAGGATGCGGAGCGTGGCTTTCTAACCGAATGATATGCCTACGTGGTGTCCATGTCCGCCCCTACCGAATGCATGAGGCGGATATAATCGGGGAAAGTGATATTAACAGCTTCGGCGGTATCGACGACGGTTTCACCGGTCAGGGCCATGCCGGCAATGCTCAGCGCCATAACGACGCGATGGTCGCTGTGGCCATTGACGCGGACGGGCTGGAGACGGCTTTGCCGGATAATCATGCCGTCGGGCCGTTCCTCGATGTCGGCGCCCATTTTACCCAGTTCGACGGCCATGACGGCAATACGATCTGTCTCTTTCAACCGTGCCTGCTCGACGTTATAGAGTCGCGTCTGCCCCCGGGCAAAGCAGCCTGCCACCGCCATCGCCGGCAGTGCATCGGGCGTGGCGTTCATATCGATATCAATGCCAGTAAGCTGATTGCCGCGTACCACAATTTCGTTGTTTTTAATGGTTATATCAGCCCCCATTGCCTTGAGATAATCCACAACCGCCTTGTCGCCCTGGGTATCGGTAAAATCCAGTCCTTCCAGAACCAGTTCCGCCTCGAGCGCGGCCCCGGCCACCAGAAAAAAGGTCGCCGAAGAGAAATCCGCCGGAATCCGTTTGCTAAATGCTTTGTATTTCTGGCCGCCGGGGATGGTAAACTGCATCATATCCTCATGCTGATATTGAATTCCCTGTTCGTCCAGATATTTCATGGTGATAGCGACATAAGGTTTTTCGTTGAGTTTTGTCACTTCGATATCGGTATCCTTTTCGGCCAGCGGGGTGTTGACCAGCAGCGAACTGAGATACTGACTGGTGAGACACTCGATCTGAGTATGGCCGCCTTTGACGGGACCTCGAACGACGACCGGAGCCTTGCCATTGCCGCGGGTACTGAAAGCCGTCGCACCCAGCTCATTCAGGCTCTTGAGGAGCGGACCGACGGGCCGTGAGCGAATCTGGTCGTCGCCGGTAAATACAACAGCGCCGTCTTCGATCAAAGCAGCGCTGCCAACGGCAAACCGCAGGGTTGTGCCGGAATTGCCGACCTCGATGACGTTATCAGGGATATGCAGCTTACCGCCGGTCCCCTCGATCCACCAGAGTTCGGGATTGGCAGTATCGACATTAACACCCATAGCCCGGTAGGCATGCAACGCGGATATGGTATCTGCCGAGTTCAGCGGTGCTATAATCTCGCTACGGCCCTCCGCCAGAGAGGCCAGGGCGACACAGCGGATGGTATGAGATTTTGAACCTGGTATGGCCACCCGGCCCCGAAGCTGCGATTTCCTGACAATCAATTCCATATTTTCAATACCTGTTTAAACAAGGCAACCAAAATGGTTCAGTTTTATTACATATCTGAGAGGTATGATATCAGCGTGTCATCCTCGGTAATATTTTTATAACATGTTAAGAATCAATCATATACGAACTCATCCACCGCAAGCTCATTCTGTTAGCAGTATAGAAATTATTTCCTCTGTTGCAAGGATTTTATACTCAATTGGTTAGAAAAGGCATTTGGTCTGATAAATACCTTGACATCTTTTTTATAAAGTGATAATGTAGAAATAGTTTGCTATGCCTTTTTCAATCTTTCGGAGGATATATTATGCGTATGCCTCGGTACAAAATGGTTGTTGCGGGTTTAATCATTGTTTCTATCGGCGTCTTTCCCGGTTTCCTTTTCGGGAATGATCATGAAACCGTTAATGACGGGGTTAATAATGAAACCACAACCGTAGACCGTAACGAAACGATTCAGGAAGAACAAACCTCGTCGGAGGGCAACGAAACTATCGTAAAAGGAGTAAGCCGGAAAGCACAAGCTCAACGCCCTGCCGGCATCAAATTGATCAATCTGAGTTTTGAAGAAACACCTCTGCGTGATGTTGTCGCGGATATTGTCCGGCAATCGGGTTTGCCGCTGCAGATCGACTGGTCCGAGTTTGCGGCCTGCGGTATAAAACCGGATGATACGATAACCGTGAAAGGAAAATATCTGCCGGTCGGCGTGGCATTACAAAAGGTATTTGACCAAAATCCCGACGATCAGAAAGCCGCGATTATTTGCCGAATGAATCCCAAAGGTTTTATCGCTGTCCAGCCCAGTGCCTTCCTGGAGCCAGTCGAGAGTGAACCGGTGGACACTGACACTGAAGTTAATGCGCTAGCTTTGGAAATGCCAGAAAGTCAGGTTGCCCATGCGTTTATTGGCGGCTATGGCGGCGGAGGCGGTGGCAGACAAGGCGGCTATGGCGGCGGACAAGGCGGTTATGGGGGTGGCGGCGGTGCTGGATTTGGCTGGGAGGCCCAGCAGCTCATGTGGCTTATTCGCACAACCATTGAACCGGATTCGTGGGATAATAACGCCGGCATGGGTGGACGAGGCGGCGTTGGCGGACGTCAGGGTATGAACAGGGGTATGCAGCGCCAGTATTAATTAGTTTCTGTTGCGGATACATTTTTTGTGTATCTCATAATACTCCATTTTTCGATTTCAAACGATTAAGCGTGATTTAATTCAGGCAGGATGCCTGGGATACATGTATCGGCAATAAGAACTGGACAGACCTACGGGCGATTCTAAGCCATAAAAGCTATTGTCATTTGAGTTAGCTGAATCAGAATTTGTCTAAATCAGGACGATTCGGCTGGACTTCGCCCGTGTTGGGATTGAATAACCAGCCGTTGCCTCCATTGGCGTCTGGGGTCAATGAGTTATTGTCGTCTTTGATGGTAACGGTATTATCTTTGGTATTATCCCCAAACGGCATGTCGGGTATATCTCCGCGTATATAAGGGCCAAACGGAAAGGCGGGGTCTTTATCCTCTGAGCACTTTCCTTCAATGTTCGTATAAAGCGTCAACTGATTTTTGAATGCCTCCATGGACTTAGCGCTGTTGCCCATGCCGTCTGGTTTTGCACCGGGATAGGTCATGCGATGTTCGCAATAGTAGCGATCAACGGCATTGCGGATTATTTGAAGATTGGTTTTTGCAGCCTTGTTTCGGGCATTATCATTGAATCGATTCATCCGGTTAACGCCTATCGAGGTCACAATTCCCAGAATAACGATAACAATCACAAGCTCAACCAGGCTGAATCCGGGATATTTTATTTTCATTAAACGCATTGCTGAATCGCTGATTTCATATTCAAAGGGTATGTGAATTACCGCCAGAGGTATTCGTCAATGTTTTATTCATTAATAATTACGTATGGGAAAAACGGAACACGAAGCGACGCGTAACCGAAAAAACAATTGGAACGAGTCAGCAAACACTATCAATGCTTCGTTACCAACCGTTTTTATATCGACAAATCATTTTTCCAATTCCATGATGATAATTTTTATTTTAAGTCTTTACATTTTATTTTTATGACTATATTATGAATATATATTCATAATATGAACTATTAATTATTATAACAATTATATATTTATATAATGGAACAATTCATCAACAGACGCGAACGAGAGAGGCATCGCCATCGCCAGGAAATCCTGGATACGGCAGAAAAAAAGTTTGCCGAAAACGGGTTTCATAAAACCACGATGGAAGAAATCGCCTGTGAAGCGGATTTTTCGGTCGGAACGATGTACAATCTGTTTGCCAGTAAAGACGATTTATATCAAAGCCTTATAGAACAAAGATTTACGAAGATTAGTGAAGAAATAAACGCCATGATTGACCTTGCCGGCAACCCGCTGGAAGCCATATCACTCTATATAAAAGGGAAAATTCTTCTCAGTAATAAATATCGCGTTTTCGCCAAATTATATACACGCGAGCGGCTGGGAGATCGGTTTTCACAGAGTGATCTATGGACCAATGTGGCAGGCCCTTTGTTTCAGCAATTGCTGAACCGTTTATCCGCTATTATCAAGAGCGGAATAAACGTGGGCCAGTTCCGCAGCGATATCAATCCGTTTGATATCGCTGTTGGCATTGATGGGCTGTCTGATGGTTTTATGTATGAATGGCTGATGAATCCGGATGCCTACGAATTCGAAACGAAATTTGATCCCATGATGAAAATGATATCCGAGGGAGTCTGCGTTCGCACATGAAAAAACACACAAATCCAATCACGCGGCAATCGTTTATCGGACTGCTGTTTTTAATGTTCATTTTCGGCGGCTGTGATCTGTTTGATGTCGAAGAGGTTAGCCGGGATGTTCGCATTCGCCGTCAGATTAGTTATAACGCGATAATGTCAGCGGATGAACCCAATGAATATTCCCCCTGGGTAAGGGTTTCCGGTCCCGTAAGTCTCGATGACTGTCTGGAACTGGCGATGATACATAACAAGGACGTGCAACTGGGCAAACAGAGGCTTCTTGAAGCGGACGGCCAGATGACCGAGGCGATCGCAACTGCCCTGCCGACATTGTCCTTTTCCGGTTCGGCCCTGTGGAACGATAACAGCGGTTTCGACCGGAACCGGGAAACGTACCAACTGGGCTTACTGCTGCGACAGCCGATCTATCTGGGCGGGGTTATTGGCACCGCCATCAATGCCGCCAAAGTGTTCACCTATCAGAAACAGCAGGAATTACGGCAGGCGATACAAACCGTGCAGTATGATGTCCGGAAAAGCTATCTGGATGTCCTGCTGGCGAAGGAAAAGATCGCGGTTGCGGAACAGAGTCTCGCCGATGCCCGCACACATCTGACCGATACGGAAAAGAAACTGCAATATGGTACAGCCACCCGTTTTGAGTTGCTTCAGGCCCAAGTCAACGTTACGGGTATTGAAGCGGTATTCATACAGAGACAGAACGATTATGAACTGACGCTCACCCGGCTGCGGGACAGCATGGGCGTTTCCCAATCGAGCAATATTGGATTGACCGGCGACTTGCAGTATGAGCCGCAAGAGATTGCCGTGGGAGAAAGCTTGTCGATGGCCCTGCATCAGCGGCCGGACCTACTGATCGGCGAAGCCAACATCCGACTTTACGAAAGCAACCTCAAGGCCCAGAAGGCCGGCACCCGCCCGCGCGTCTATGTGCAGGGCCAATACGCCCGCACCTACCCGGGATTTAGTTCGAATTTCGAATCGGAGGACCCCTGCATTCCCTTTGATTTTGGCGGCGGCGACGACTGGGAACGTACGATGAATGCCGGTTTTGTCGTCGAATGGGATATTTTTGACGGTTTCGCGACGGACGGCAAAATCGCCCAGGCCAAAGCCCAGCTCCATCAGCAGCGGATCAATCTGCGGAAACTGGAGCAAAAAGTTCAGCTTGACATTACCCAGGCTTTTCTGAATATTAAAAGCGGCCGAAAATTTGTCCAGTCGCAGCAGGGCAATGTGAGCCATGCTGCGGAGGCATTACGGCTGGCACGGGTGGGATTTCAGGAAGGTACTCGCACCTCGCTTGATGTTATTTCGGCGGAAACCGCCCTCGCTCAGGCCCGTTCGGATCTGCTGCAAGCGGTACACGATTATGAAATGGCGAAATTGTCGCTTGATCTGGCGACCGGTACCCTGGGTGAAATCCCGTTACCAACTATTGAGGAAACAAAGGAACAGACAAACACAAAGTGACCGGAAACCGGTTTAGAAGGTTTTCTTGTTTTTTATAACCAATGAAGTAGAAACTTCCGGTCAGGGTCGAGCGCAGGTTTTTATTCATACATATACCCAAAGGTGATAAGGATGCCCGCCAGGGCCAATCGTAAAGGCTTTACCCGTACACAATTATGTTTTGTCCAAGCGGACAGATTCATATGCGACGGGTATAAATGAAAAAATTCGGAAGCAGATAAGATATGAAAAAAGTTATTATATTCGTCGTGATCATCATTCTTTTGCTGGGCGTCGGAATCGCTTACAAAATCATACAACACCAGCAGCAGAAGACGGTAGAAAGCATCGACGCCATCCAGGAGCGAGAAGGCATTCCCGTCAAAACGTTTACGGTCACTGCGTTCGACCACAAGGAGACAATCGCCATCAGCGGTTCGATAGAACCTTATCAGCAGGTGGTCATCGCTCCCAATCTGTCAGAACGGCTGGTCAAATTAGAGGTAAAGGCAGGTGAACGGGTCCAGAAAGGCGATGTGCTGGCGCGACTGGACGATTCGATGATTGCGCTTCAGGTCGAACAGTCGCGGGTAAATCTGAATAAGGCCCGCGAACAGCTCCGCCGTCTGAAAAACGGCAACCGTCCGGAAGAAATCGATATGGCCCGTTCCGAGATGGAACAGGCCCGCTACAATCTGGAACTTCTCAACACCGAATACCAGCGGCAGAAAAACCTGTACGAAGAACAGGCTGCCACGCTGCAGGCCCTCGATGATGTCACGGGACGGCGTAATGCCGCCCGGGCGGCGCTGGAAACCGCCACGGCACGATATGAACTCATGCAAAAAGGAACGCGGGAGGAAGATATCCGGATCGCCGAAAATGAGGTCAAACTTGCCGAAGTCGCCTTGCAGCAGACCCAAAAACAACTGGCCGATCATACTCTGACCGCTCCGATTGCCGGGTTTGTCGGAATTGAAAAGGCGGAAATCGGCGACATGATCGACTTCATGCAGCCGGTATTCGATCTTTATGAAATCCGCCGGGTTTACCTGGATATCAATGTATCAGAGATATACCTGCCGAAGATCGCTCCGGGGCTGAGGGTAGAATTAACAGTGGACGCATTGCCGGGCCAGAACTTTACGGGGACGATAGACCAGATCAATCCAGCCGCCAATGCGGACGATCGCTCTTTCCGCACCCGTATTCTGATTGACAACGAGCCCTATCTCCTTAAGCCGGGTATGTTTGCCCGGGCTCATATTGTCGTACGGGAACTGAATGACGCCCTGCTGATTCCGGGCGATGCGGTCAAGGAGGACAATGGCGAAACGTATGTTTTCCTCGTCGGTGTCGACAAAAAAGCCGTGCGCCGGAAGGTCCGTATCGGACGCCGGTTTAAGGAAATGCTGGAAATCACCGATGGTTTGTCGGAGGGTGAGGAGGTTGTCACGTTAAGCATCGACATCAAGCCGGGCGATTTACTGCTGCGAAACAATGGCATACAGGATGAGACGGGAACACCGGCGGAACTCACATTGAAAAAATAAGGAAAATCAGGTGTATGACGTCGAAAAGAAAATGAAGTGTAAGCTTTCGCGCGGTATTACCACCCCATCGGGTAGAAAGCTCCTGGCAGGGCCGGGCGTGAACTTTTATCCGCAAATAATTACGTTCCGACAAAATGGGTATTTTCAATCGGAACGCGTATAAATCTTACTACAGGCAAAACAATCGATGAATCTTATAGAGATATCCGTTAAGCGACCGGTTTTGGCGACCATGATCATGCTGGCTCTGGCCGGGATGGGCATGTTCTGTTACATACAGATTCCCCGGGAGCTTTTCCCGGAGATCGACATGCCGGTGGTTACCGTCATGACGGTTTATGAAGGCGCGGGTCCAGAAGAAATCGAGCAACTTATCACCAAGGAAATTGAAGATCAGATCAGCACGGTCGAAGGCATCAAGCATATCGACAGCATTTCCCAGCAGGGTCTTTCGCTGGTCATCATCGAATTCAACCTTGAGATAGACGTTGACGTCGCCGCGGCGGATGTTCGTGCGAAAGTGGATGTCATTCGGGAGTTGCTGCCCGAAGAGGCGGAAGATCCCATTACGGAGAAATTCGATTTTAACGCGCAGCCGATTCTGCAACTGGCGATAACTGCGCCGCGACCGCTGAAAGAAGTATTCTTTTATGCCGATGAGCGGGTCAAGGACCGGCTGGCTTCGGTCAAGGATGTGGCCTCGGTCGATTTAATCGGCGGCCAGGAACGGGAGATTCACATTCTGGTCAATCAGCAGCGTCTGCGATCGCATGGGTTAAGCATTACCCATATCATTCAGACCATTGCCGCGGCGAATCTGGAATCGCCCGGCGGGTATATCCGCCAGAACAGCCGCGAATACAACATTCGCATGAAAGGAAAGTTCCAGGATCTGGATGAAATACGTAATATGAAAGTCTTGCTTCCCGCCCAGAGTCAACGCACGGTATATCTGCGGGATATCGCCCGGGTCGAGGACGCCTTTAAGGACATGCGCGATAAGGCCCGCGCGAACGGCCGGGCGGCCGTCGGTGTTACCATCCAGAAACGCGCTGACGGCAACACCGTCCAGGTGGACAAAGACGTGCGTCAAACCATAGACGGGCTCCTGACCAACGCTCTGCCTAATGATTTCAGCATGGATATAATCAATGAAAGCGCGTCCTGGATCACCTCGTCCATCCAGAACGTCTTTACCAATATTTATACCGGCATTATCATGACGGCGATCACGCTGTTTCTGTTTCTGCATACCTTTCGCAGCGTGATTATCGTCTCGCTGGCGATGCCCATTTCGGTTATGGCAACGTTTCTGATCATGTACCTGGCTGGTTTTACCGTCAACCTGATGAGCATGATGGGGCTGGCCATGACGATCGGCATTCTGGTCAACAACGCCATTCTGGTGCTCGAGAACATCACGCGCTACTTGCAACTGGGGCACAAGCCGCAGGAAGCCGCCTACAAAGGCACTTCTGAAATCGCGACCGCCGTGGCCAGTACGACGCTGACCAATGTGGTTGTGTTTGTGCCGATCGCGTTTATGGGCGGGATCGTCGGTCAGTTTTTTAAGGATTTCGGCCTGACGGCGACGATTGCGACCATGGTTTCGCTGCTGATTTCCTTTTCGCTGACGCCGATGCTGGGGTCGCTACTGCTGAACAAAAAAGTGACTTCGACAGAGGGGAGTTCAGCCCTGGACCGTTTCGGTCGGCGGTGGGACGGCGGCCTGGACTACGTCAGGAATCTGTATGGCCACATGCTGCACTGGTGTCTGGGGCATCGTTATGTGCCGGTGCTTGTTGTGGTTTGTTTTTTAGTGGGCGCGTTTCAGTTAACCCGGTTTATCGGGGGAGAATTTATTACGCCGATGGATCAGGGTAAATTCACTCTGCTGGTGGAAATGCCCACCGGCACGCGGCTGGATGAAACGGAAAATGCCGTCCGTTCCATGGAAAAAATCATCGAGAATAAACTGGGCGAAAAAGGCTCTGGTTATTTGATCAGTTATTTTGCGACAATTGGCCGGGTGCTGGGCGGCGATGTCGGCGGTTCGAGTCAGGCGGTCAATATCGCTCAGATTCAGGTGAATATTGTGGATAAAACAAAGCGGGATGTCAGCACGAAAGCAGTTATGAACAGCTTACGGTCGATTCTGGCCGCGGCCGATATTCCCGGTGCGAAAATCAAACTGCTGGAGGAAGAGGCCGGCGGCGGCTCCGGGGCGCCGATCCAGATGCAGATAATCGGCGATGATATGGACAACATCAGGGCGTTCGCGGACGCGGCGGTGGCGATCATGAAAGACCCCTGTCAGGTGGCCGGGACAGTGGATGTCGATACGAATTATCGTCTCGGCCAGCCGGAAATCCGCATTACGCCGGACAAGGAAAAGTGTCTTGATCGCGGCGTCGATACGCAATATCTGTCTGAGGTTATCGCGGCCTCTTTTGAAGGCCTGATCGTGAGCGAGTATCGCGAAGGGGCTTACAACTACGATATTCGCGTACGTAACGATGAGGAATACCGCCGGCATGTCACCGATGTCAATGAACTGACCATTATGAATGATATGGGGCAACTGATTGCTCTGCCGGAACTGGCCGACATAAAAGTCAGTACCGGCCCGTCGCAATTGTATCGCAAAGACCGACAGAGCCAGATCACCGTCAGCTGCTCCGTTGCGGGCCGGTCGCCCGGCGAAGTGGTCGCCGATATTCGCGAAGCGATGAAACCTGTATTAGAGAAATATCCTAATATACATCTGTTTTTTGCCGGTGAAACGGAAATGATGGAGGAGAGTTTTCAGCGTCTTGGCGTCGCTTTTATTATGGCCATTTGTCTGACCTATATGCTGCTGGCCTCACTGATGGAATCGTTCTTTCAGCCGTTTATCATCCTGTTCGCTCTGCCGTTAAGTCTGATCGGGGTTTTTACGGCGTTGTTCCTGATGGGCGGGACGTTTTCGATTTTTTCGATCATGTCGATCATTATGCTGGTGGGGCTGGTTGTCAATAACAACATCATCGTGATTGACTATATCAATACGCTGCGTAAGAAGGGTATGGAACGTAACGCCGCTATTATCGAATCCGGCACGACCCGCCTGCGTCCGATCATCATGGCCAACTGGACAACGGTTATCGCTCTGATTCCGTTGGCGCTGGGGCTGGGCTGGGGCGGCGAGATGCGGGCGCCGATGGCGATGGTGATGATTGGCGGGCTGATCGCGAACGACTGGATCGGGCTGCTGGTAGGGCCAGTTTTGTATACTTTTTATGATGACATTTTGAACTTCTTCCGGCGATTGCTGAGGCCGTTTCTGCACCATAATGATTGAACAATTGATGTGTTCTCCGTTGGGGTGGCGGTCTGACCAGGTGGGTTGCCGGAGGGTGAATTGTCCTCAATAATTTGAGCATTGTCCTGTGGGTTTCCGATAAGATATGCGGAAACCGATAACCGGGAAAGGTTATCGGTCCATGCGTAAGGCAAGCGTACCGGGACGACAGGATGCTGTTTAATTCGTATATTTTTATATTCGTATTTTTGCCGATGAGCTTCGGCATTTATTACGGCCTGCTCTATGGGGGACGGGCGAAAGCGGCGCGTGTGTTTCTCGTGGCCGCGTCGCTGACGTATTATGCGTGGTGGAAGCCGGTATAT
>CAYZXY010000023.1:0-27562 GCA_964482555.1 uncultured Pirellulales bacterium | reverse complement strand
TGTGTTTCTCGTGGCCGCGTCGCTGACGTATTATGCGTGGTGGAAGCCGGTATATCTGCCGTTGATTGTCGGCTCGATGGTCGTGAATTTTGCGTTGGGCCGGTATATTCGCCGGAGGCGGGTGGTCGACCGCCGGAGGGCGAAGACGGCATTGATTGCGGGGATTGCGGGGAATGTTTCGCTGCTGGGGATATATAAATATACGGACTTTGTGACAGGGAATTTGAACCAGTTTTTTCAGTTGGAGCTGCCGGTGCTGGGGCTGATGCTGCCTCTGGCGATTTCGTTTTTCACGTTTCAGCAGATCGCGTATCTGGTGGACAGTTATCGCAGCGAAACGCCGGCCTACGACTTTATACATTATGCGGTTTTCGTGAGTTTTTTTCCGCAATTGATCGCGGGGCCGATTGTGCATCATAGCGAGATGATGCCGCAGTTCGCCGATCCGGAGAATCGGAGAATCAACCTGCATCATATCGCATCGGGTATTTTTATTTTCGCGATCGGTCTGTTTAAGAAGGTGGCGGTGGCGGATACGTTTGCGGTGTGGGCGAACAGCGGCTTCGAGCAGACCGCCGCATTGAGTTTTATTGAAGCGTGGCGGACATCGCTGTCGTATACGTTTCAGCTCTATTTCGATTTCAGCGGGTATACGGATATGGCGATCGGTGCGGCGCTGCTGTTTAATATTCGGCTGCCGATCAACTTTAACAGCCCGTACAAATCGCGGAATATTCAGGATTTCTGGCAGCGGTGGCATATTACGCTGAGCCGGTTTCTGCGGGAGTATATTTATATTCCGCTGGGCGGCAACTGGCGGGGACAATGGCGGACATACAGGAATCTGCTGATCGTGTTTCTGGTTGGGGGTCTGTGGCACGGGGCCGGCTGGACGTTTGTGTTCTGGGGCGGGCTGCATGGCGCGGCGATGATCGTGCATCGCTGGTGGGTGCGGACGCGGATCAGGCTGCCGGCGGCGGCGGCGTGGCTGCTGACGTTCAATTTTGTGAATGCGGCGTGGGTGTTTTTTCGGGCTGGCAGTTGGCAGGATGCGTTCAATGTGCTGCGGGCGATGATGGGGCTGGCCGGATTTTCTTCGGCGGGCCAGGCAATGGGAACGGGGGAGATTGCCATGGTGGTTCAGGGCTCGCTGTCGGGGCTGCTGGATGGGGCGATGGCGCCGGTGTGGCTTGGAGCGGCGTTTGTGGTGGTATTGGCGGGGAGAAACTCGGTAGAGATGCGAGAGCGGTTCCGGCCGGCCTGGGGACAGGCGGCGTTGACGGCAATGTTTTTGTCCGGGGGGGTGCTGGGATTGATGCGGGTGAGTGAATTTCTGTATTTTAATTTTTGAGCAGCGGATATGATGGTAAACTTTCGCACTTTTCGTAGGAGTTTAAGCTGCCGGAGCTAAGGCTTCCAGCAGGTACTCGAATTTTTTATCATGAACGGCATGATTACCGAACATACATTTTATTCTATCTTCCCACAGCGACCGTCGCAAGGCCGCCATGGCGTCCGCAAAACTGGGCGTCGTCTTCGTTACGTTCCACGGCGGAACCATGAAGATGCGATCGCCTGGTTTTTGTTTGAGATACCACAGCCATATCATGCTGTACAACCACAAGCTCAACGCCGCCGCGCGTTCGGGTTCTTGCCTTTTGAATGTCTGCGGTTGCTGACCGCCCAGATATTGCTGGGTGTTTTTGAAGGTATCTTCGATCGCCCATCGGGCGTCCGGCAACCAGCGATGATACGCGTCGTGGGCGTGTTCGCCGAGAGGATCGGCAAACGGGAGCATGCCGGTCACGGTGCGCCGGACGGTACAGAGAACCCATCCGATGGTCAGGTTCAGAAAAATCGCCCCGCCGGGTTGGGTAAAAAAAGGCATAAATATGTGGATCAACGACATCCATGTGGTAATAATATATGTAGTAGAAGTTTCCATACCAACCTCCCTGTTGTATATGGTTTTCTTTTTTTAAGATTATATGCATGGGAAGGTTGGTATTTTTTTATAATTCATGGGCCTCAGCCGCCTAAAAAAGTGCGAAAGTTTACTGATGTATAAACGTTATTTATTATGGGTTGTGATATTCTTTCTGGCGATTTTACTGCCGGTTGGCGTTTTGAATTATCTGATGGATCCGCTGTGGACATTTGGGCATTCGCTGCCGATTAACAATATGCAATATGGGGTGAATGAGCGTTTGCAAAAGACGAACAAGTTTTATTTCGAGGGCAAGAGATATGATGCGCTGCTACTGGGCAGCAGCCGGTCGACGGGGATCGATCAACATGCGTTTGAGGGTCTGAGGGTGTTTAATTTTGCGTTTTCGGGGGCGAAGCCGGCGGAATACGAGGCGTATCTGGATTTTGCGAAGCGGGAGAACGGCGGGGATTTTGAAGTGGTGTTTGTGGGGCTGGATTTCAGGGACACTAATGGGCGAGATGCTCTCCGGAAAGACCCGCAGGCGATTTTCCGGCAGACGAAATCGCTGCTGTATCGGTATCGACTGCTGGTCAGCACCGATACGCTGAAGTTGTCGCTGGTGAATCTGAAGCGATATCTGACGGGGCAGACGAATAATCGTTCGTATACGCGGACGAATGTGGTGCGAATGAATAAACTGGCGGAGGAGACGGTGGAGCGGATTGTTCGGAGCCGGGATTGCGGATTCGAGGAATACTGTTATGATGAGGGGCTGGTCGAGACGTTTAAACGGATGCGGGCGAATAATCCGGATACGAAATTCGCGGCGTTTACGACGCCGGTGAGCAGTCATTTGCTGGAATTATACCTGCGGGAAGGACGCAGGGCGGATTATTGCCGGTGGCTGGGCGAAATGGTGGAGACATTCGGGGAGGTGTATCATTTTATGGACCGGAACAGCGTGACAGTGAATTATAGGCGGTATTTTAGCGACAGTAATCACTTTTACCCGGAGGTAGGCGGTTATATTGCGGCGAGGGTATGCGATACCGAAAGCAAGGACATTCCCGCTGATTTCGGGATTAAACTTGACGGGGAAAATACAGGTGTGTATCTGGCCGGTCTGGACGACGAGCAGGAAAAACGTTTTGCCGATACCGGTATATCCAGGTCATATTGAGCGGGTTGCCATTTGTCGGAATATTCGGATGGAAAAATAGAGTGGACGCGTAAGCCGAGTTCTGTTTGCCCGCTGCCGGGCCGGCGGTCATTTATCTGGACCGACGGTTGCCCGCCGGCTCTCCGCGATGCGGAAGCGACCTACCCGAGTCTCAAGTGCGCCGGGCCGGCGCTCGACTCTGCTTGGTCTTGCAGGGGGTGGGGCTTGCCGTGCCGATGCTGTTACCAGCATCGCGGTGCGCTCTTACCGCACCGTTTCACCCTTACCTGTGATCGCGATACGATCCATCGGCGGTTTGTTTTCTGTGGCGCTATCCCTGGGATCACTCCCGGCGGCTGTTAACCGTCACCCTGCCCTGTCCTGCTCGGACTTTCCTCCCGTTCCGTAAAACGAGCGACCGCCGCGTCCACTCTTACTATTTTCTATCACTTCTCACCCGTTATTGCAAGAAAAACCCTTCTAAGCCGTTGTTTTTAATAATGTTACATCACACATTCCCCGGACATTTTTTTCCCGTCGCCGCTATGACAAACCTGCACCTGATCCTGTATTCCAGTATGAATCTCATGTTTTACCCAGATTAACGTTATTCAGGGATAAATAATCGCTTTTTTTACTTCGGCGATTTGCCTGCAGCCGGGTTGTATTTTACATTTGGGGTGAATGGGTTGCCTGCCCCTGCCATTATACCCAAAGGGTATGAGAATCCCCGCCAGGGTCAGTCGTATAGGCTTTACCCGCAGATAGTTACGTTTTTACAAAACGTGAATTTACAATCGGAACGCGTATGAATGGCAAATAAGAGACAGAAAGGGAGAAACAAATATATGAAGAGACTTTGCGTATTTGTTGGTTTATCTTTTATTGTTACCTCGGCGAATGCCGCATTTATTGAAAGCTTCGACGAGGGCATCAATGGCTGGAATTTCAGTACGGTAAAAAATAACGGCCAAGTCAAGAGTTACAGTCCTGACTGGCATGCCGGCGGCGGCAATAGCGGCGGCTATATCACCGCTCCGATTGACACTCACGGCAATCGACGTCTATATGGAATGGAACCGTCGGATGTATCGGTTTTTGGGGACTTGACGGGTCTGCAACTGACTGTGGATACCATGCTACAGGGGCTGGTGGAAGGGCCGGGCGATATGTCCTCGGTTCGCTTTTATGTCGGCACGAGATCTCAAGGCGAATACAATTATTATGTTTCCAATGATGCGTATAGCTGGAATCCCAACAGCGATATCGAATGGACAACCCATCAGGTGGAAATGATTTCGGATAATTTCGTGCTCTGGCCCAATCAGGCGGCCCGGACCAAATCATTCGAGGAAGTCATCGCGAGTGTGGAAGACATAGGACTGGTATTCACCGACTCAATCGGACATTTCACCAGTAACCGTTATCTGGGATTTACGGGGTCCCATGATGCGTCACTGGCCATTGATAACTTTGGCGCCACCGGCCTCATCAATCAGAACGACGGCGCTATGGTGCCCGAGCCCAGCGCTGTCGTTATTCTGCTGCTGGGGGCCGTTCCCCTGATGGCCCGTTTGAAAAGAAAATCGCTCAGTTAACCCCAAAGGGGTAGAAAGCTCCCGGGAGGTCCGTGCGTAAGCTTTTTATCCGCAGATAATGACGTTCCGACAAAACGGGAATTTTCAATCGGAACGAGTATGAAACCTGATTTGAATTATCACAAATCCGGTGAAACCGCTTTTATCAAAAACCTCCCCCATTCTCACATAACGAGGCATAAAAAAGATGCCTCGTTTTTTATACCCAATAGGGTAAGAGAATTCCCGCCAGGGCCAGTCGTAAAGGATTTGCCCGCACATAGTTACGTTTGGACAAAACGGGATTATCAATCGGAGCGAGTATAAAAAAACCAAGAAATGTATTGCCGAAAAAAGGCATAGAATGCGCTGAACGAATTGACGATCGTTGACCCCGGGTTCCCTTTGGTCACCCGGGGCTATTGATAGTAATCCCTGCGGGATTTAAACGACGATGCGTATGTTAATGCAAAATTTTATCCATGAATTCCGTGAACGTTCACATCTGATATTTACTGTACAATTTCCACCAGCTCCAGTTCAAACGTGAGATCTTCACCAGCCAGGGGATGGTTGGCATCAACCGTGATAGAAGCCTCTGTAACGTCCGTTACCGTTACCGGGACGTTTTCTCCGTTGGGCTGCCGGAACGCCAGACGGTCGCCCACCTGCGGATTGACATCCGATGAAATCTGCTTGCGGTCCAGCTCGACCACCAGATCGTCACGATGGGGACCATACGCCTCATCCGAGGTGATCTGGACCGTTTTGGTCTCGGTGGGGTTCATGCCAACGATGGCCTCCTCAAATTTAGGGATTAACTGCATCTGTCCAATGACAAATTCCAGCGGTTCCCGTTGCTCGGAGGTGTCAAACACAGTACCATTTTCGAGCTTGCCAGTGTAATTGACTTTTACGGTATCGCCAGTTTTAGCTTCAGCCATGTTATAACCTTTCAATTCATACAAAAATAGTGATTTTCACAGACCTTCAACGAGAAGAAAAAAAGAACGTAAACGTATTTAAATGTTTACAAAGGCCAATCGCTACAAGCGACCACCTTCTTTTCTCATTTTATTGGAAAAAATCGGGGATTTCAAACTTCTTTCGATAAAAAATTAGACTTTAAGGATTAATGAATTGATGGATTTGGAGGAGAATTGCCTTTGACGGCAATATATCAGTGATTTTATGAGACAACCCAAGATTGGGCCTACCAGAATGAGAAAGTATAGTTTCTTCGCCCGGTGTATCAACGCTTGAACGCACTATGCTCTCATATACAATCCGCCATTCACCGCAATATATTCCCCGGTGATGAATCCCGCCGCGTCACTGGCCAGAAACAGAATCGCTTTGGCGACATCTTCTGCCGTGCCGTTGCGGCCCAATGGCGTTTCTTCGGCCACTTTTCGCCGTCGCTCTGCAGAGCTGAACTGCTCATGAAAGCGGGTTTCAATCAGGCCCGGCAGCACGGAATTCACCCGTATGCCGTAGCGGGCGAACTCCTTCGCCATGGCAATGGTCATCGTATGGACTGCCGCCTTGGCTGCGGCATATATCCCCGACCCGCCGCCGCCGCCATGATGACCGGCAATCGACCCGACATTTACCACCGCCCCTTTGGCCAGCTTTAAACAGGACATCGCTTCCTGGGTGACCAAAAAGACGCTTTTCGTATTCGTCGCAAAAACATCATCATAAAACTCCAGTGAAGCCTCTTCAAATGTCTGCCGGTCGAGCAGCGTGCCGGCATTGTTGACCAGCACATCCAGCCCCCCCGCCTGTCTGGTAAACTCGGTAAGCATACGCTCGACCTGGCTCTTGTCCCGCAGGTCCGCGTGCAGCAGACAGCCTTCGCTGTACAATTTCACTTTTTCCAGCGTCTGGCGGGCTCCTTCTTCGGTGCTGTTATAATGCACGCCGACGAAACATCCCTGGCCGGCAAACATCTGAGCTGTCGCCACGCCAATACCGCTGCTGGATCCGGTGACCAAAACTTTTTTGCCTTTTAAGTCCGGATAGATTGCAACAATCGCTGCTCCTGAAAGCATCCCCGTATCTCCTTCATTTTTTCATCAATCGATTGATAATGACCACCAGCGTTTCTGTTGCCTTCGCCGTCAGTTTGACCGATTCCGTCTCGCCGACATGCATGAACGTTCCCGGTGCCACCGCCTGTTTGCGGCTGTTGACCTGAATTTCCCCTTCACCCCGCATAACCGTCAACGTCGCCTGCTGCCAGCGAGGCCGAAAAACCATCTGCTGCCCGGTGTCCAGACAGACCAACTCGCAGGCGTATATCCCGTTTTCGGACAAAGAAACTATTCGTGGTTCCGCACCGAAAGCAATTTTTTCCCGCAAATTCACCGTCGCCCGGACGGCAGGATTCGGCGGCTCCGGTTCGATAACATCAAATGCGACATTCGCCGTGGGCTTAGCGATATCCACCACATCTTTTTCCGCATCGAGTGCTTTATTTACCATCGCATCGGCATGCTTATTATCCTCACGGTAAACATGATGCACTGACACCCGGTCGAAATGATTGATTAAATCGACGACTTTCTGGTAATACGTTTTCAGATTCGCATTTTTAACCTTGTACTCACCGTTGATCTGCCGGACGAGAAGCTGACTGTCGCAGTAAAGGTATATCTCCGTGCCGCCGAGCGCCGCTGCTTCTTCGAGGGCCAGCACGATCCCCAGATACTCGGCGACATTATTTGTTTGTTTACCCAGAAACACGCCGCGAGCCAGCAGATTTTTGCCGGATTCATCGGCGATGACCAGCCCGGCCGCGGCGGGGCCGGGATTCCCGCGTGATCCTCCATCGGTATGAATAATTAACCTCATTATACTCCCAAAAAAAAGCCCCCATGAACCATGAGGGCACTTACACAATTCTCCAAAAAAAAACGCGGGTCTTACTCTCCTAAGCGGTGAAGCTTTCGTCCCCTCTACACAAACCCAGGGCTGTATTTTCCAGTTTTATAATTAGATGCCGGTTATGTCGCCGGCTGCCGTTTCGGCTGCTTATCGAGTACCAGCATTCTGCCGCAACTCGGGCAGGTTACGACCTCATCCCGTGTCATCAGAGAATTCACCGCTTCCAGCGGCACTTTCATATAGCAACCTTCACAATTATATTCCGTCTTGCTATTGCCCCCCTGCGTTACTTCCGCGAGCACTTCCCCGTCATATCGGTCCGCCAGACGGTCAAACATTATCTGATACTTGGCCGGGACCTTATCATAAATTTCCTGCCGCATCTGAAGCTGCTGATTCAATTCATCCTCGACATTGGATTGCTGTTCCTGAACCGCATTCTCAATTTCCTCCAGTTTCGCCTTTTCCTCAACAATTGAGGCTTCCAACTCGGCACACGCGGCCTTGTCGTTGTCGATCAGTGTCATTAACTGCAATTCCTGGTCTTCCAGTTTTGAATTATCCGCCTTTTCGGTATTAATGCGAGAGAGAATGGAGCTGTATTCTTTATTGGTTTTGGCCGAGTTGAGTTGTACTCTTAATTTTGTGACTTCGTCTTCCCGGCTCCGCAGTTCCACATCAAGCCGGTCACGCTGCATCATGGAAAGCTTAATTTCTTCTTTTTTTGCTTTAAATGCGGCTTCAAGTTGTTCTATCTTGATATGCTGCTTTTTGACACGCTGTTGGCCTTTTCTGAGTTGCTCTCTGGTCTTTCGAACTCGTGCTTCAATGGTTTGCAAATCAATTAGAGAACTCAAAGTTGGACCCATAAAAAATTCCCCTGTGTCATAAATAAATCAGAAATGTATATAATTCTTTTACAATCATAATCTTATATCTCCGGAGGTGCAGGCTTCTCGTCCAACGTCACCTGGATACTGAAATTATGCAACAATCTAAATTGAATTGCAAGTCCGAATATGGCAAAAATAAATCGGCAGGTCTGAGTCTCTTGCAATTCTTTATATGACAAGAACTTAAATGCGGTAAACTTTATCAGGTATTGTTATAAAGCGGCGTTGTTATTTATCTGTTTGTCGGTTCAAGATATTTTAGTTACACTTTCAGAGAGCAGGTTTTGGGCCCCGCGTGGGCGTAGAGGCGGTGGTGTAATACTGTATATTCATACATAGCAATAAGTTACGATTGATTTCGTCGATGCCTCTGTTCCGGAATCATTGCATTTTAAGGTAATTATTTTATGACGCTGGACATAAAAAAGGATGAAAACAGACTGATACTAGGGGTAAAGGTCGTTCCGGGCAGTTCCTCAAATCGCATAGCGGGTGAATATGACGGGATGGTCAAGATCAATATCGCCGCGGCTCCGGAGAAGGGAAAAGCCAATAAAGAATTGATTTGTTTTCTGGCAAAAAAGCTGAAAAAGCCAAAATCGTCACTGACTCTTATAGCCGGTGAACATGATTCCCGCAAACAAATCGCGATCAACTCCGCCACCATCGAAGAAATAACCGAGCATCTGGGGATATGATCATTTATGACACAACCCAATTGCAATACTGTTGATTGCTATATTGCCCTGGGATCAAACATGGGAAACCGGGATAACAATATCAGGCGGGCATTGGCCGATATTGAGCGTATAGAGGGGGTGAGTGTGCGAAAAACCTCAACATTTATTGAAACTGACCCTGTCGGCGGTCTAACTGAACAGGGAAAATTCCTCAATGGCGTCATCCAGATATCGACAAAGTTATCTCCGTATGAGCTGCTGCGCCATTTACAGGCCATTGAACAGGCGCTCGGCCGGCCACCTGCAGGCGAACGGACAACATGGGGCCCCCGACCTATCGACCTGGATATTCTGCTGTATGGTGAAGATGTATGCAATACCCCGGAGCTTGTCATTCCTCACCCTCGAATGCAGGAACGGGGTTTCGTTATGATACCGCTGAGAGAAATCGCTCCGGAACTGAAGATTCCGTCGGTCAACCCGCGGTAACAAATGGGAAATGATTACTTCGGCATCAGGTCTGCACGACCATATGAAATTTCTGTCAGGGCCAGAGGTAAAGGCTTTATTCTCAAATAATTACGTTTTGACATACGGGAGAATTTCAATCGGACCGATTATAAATCATGGTATGATGGGAAATTTAGCTGGCATTTTAATCTGAGATTCGTAAGATTTTGAATGATGATTGAACACAATACACATCTGGGTTTAATATCCATTGCCGGCATCATTGGATCTGGTAAGACCACACTGGCCCGACAACTGGCCAATTTACTGCCGGCACAACTGATTCTGGAGGAGTTTGATTTAAATCCGTTTCTGCCGCGGCAGGTGAAAGGCGATGCCATGGCGGCTTTGCCGTCGGAGCTTTTTTTTCTGCTGAGCCGGGCCAAACAATTATGCCCGGAACATTTACACCCCCAGAAGGCGTTGAATCTAAATTCGGGGTTTACCGCGGTCAGCGATTATATTTTCGAAAAAAACCTGATTTTCGCCCAACTTTTTCTGGATGAGCGACGCTTTGACATATTCCGGGAAGTGGAAGCTTCCGTTATGCCTGTTATAACTTCCCCTTCGCTGGTTATTTACCTGATTGATACAGTAGAAAACTGTCTGAGCCGAATACATGAACGGGGACGCGATTTCGAAAAATCAATCACGCCGGCATTTCTTGCAAAGTTAGACGAAGCGTACAATGAACTTTTTGGCACATGGAATAGTTCGCCGGTTTTGAGAATACATTGCGAGGATTTTGATTTTCGCAGAGAAGCCAGCTGCCGTGAGATTATGGGCGCTATTTATCGTCAAGCGTTGTGTGTTCCTGAATCATGCGCGGAAAGATCGGAGACAGAATAACCACCATGTCACGAAGTCATAAAAATAATCACAAAGACATATATTAACTTCAGTTTTGTGTCATCAATGTGACATCATCCGGCCAGACGTGCTGCCCCTTAAAACCGCCATAGCCGCGAATCAGAAACTGTAAATCCTTATTATCGATTTGCGTGTGAGGAAAGACAGACGAACCGAGAATGGTTTCATCAGCGATAAATTCCAGCGTTCGTTCCTCGGACCAATGCTTTAATTCCGCGTGGCCATCGGCGTAGTTCAAGGTGCCGGCATTGTTATGCCAGCCGGCCAGATTGTCGGCCCATTCGGAATACTCCACAGGGTGTCTGATGCCCAGCATCCATGAACCGGCATTCAGCCACTGCGAGGCGGTGGCTTCTTCCAGAAAGACGTAACGCCTGGATGGGCTGGTAATCTGGGTAATTTTCTTCCAGGCCCTGACATGTGTTTGATGGCCTGTTTTCGCGTCTTCGCCATACATCGATCCTTGTATGGAATAACTGCGATAGGGATTGAAAGGCGGCGTCCCGGCAGTAAAACGATTGTCGGAGGGACAATGATATACATCAACTGAACCGAGATAGGTATAAAGGGCGCCGGCTTTGATGCCGTTGAAACGATGCTCATCCGTCACATCGTCGCGGCCGGTGTAGCTCCATTTTCCGTTTTCATTGAATTCGCCCGGTTCCTTGCACCAGGCGGCCTGTCCGTCGGGTTGCGTCTGGCCCCACCAGGATTCGGGATAGGTACATCCAACGACCATCGTTTCGTTATGATCGCCGGCGTACATACGCCAAGCCTGGATAAAACTGCGCTGGTTGGCCAGGCAGGCGACCGCGGTGGCCTGTTTGCGTGTACGGCTGAGAGCCGGCAAGAGCATCACCAGTAGCGCTCCCAGAACCGCAATGACCACCAGCAGTTCCATCAGAGTAAAACCGGTTTTTTTGACGGCGTTTTGCATACGTAATACTCTGAGCCGGATGAACCGGAAATTGGAATAAGAAAACGAATTTTGAAATATACCCAATCGGGTAGAAACTCCCGGCAGGGCCAAACGTAAACGTTATGCCCACACACAGTTCCGTTCCGACAAAACGGGACATTGCCATCGGAACGCGTATATGAGCCTAGTAAAGCAGCACATTAAAGTCAATATGCTTTCCTTCGCTGATGATGAGTTTGCCTACCTGGACACGTCCAATATCGCTGTGGGCGGCGATGCCGAAACCGACGCCGCCGTTGTCTTCAATCACGCCGCCGAAGATGACGTGTCCGATGCTGCCGGAACGGAGGTCGGCCGGCTCATCGGCATCGAAGACATGAAACGTGCCGTTATCATTCGGTGCGATGCCCGAGAGGATATAGCTGGCGGAGAAATGTCCGCCGACTTTCACCAGATCAATATCGGCTCCAGAGAACAGTTGATCGTCGCCGCCGCCGAGCCGCCCGTCCTGCCCCAAATCATAGCCGCCGGATATGACGGAATCGACCATATCGTCAACGACAAACAATTTGCGCAGCCGGCCGTTGGTAATGCTGATGGAAGCGTTTTCGAGATCGCCGAGGATAAGAGCGTTGATATTATCGGCTCGAATCGCACCGCGGAAGCTGGTCAGTGCGCTGCTGACTTTATTGATGTCGCCTTCGGCAATCAGGTCGCCGGATGCGGTACTGCCTTTCCAGATGACGGCATTGATATCGCCCAGAGCGTGGGTGCGGGCGTCATAACTGCCATTGGTGATCTGCATGACATTCAGATCATGCACTTCGAAGTTGAAGACACCTTCCTGGGAATCGGGAGCTCCGAAGCTTTCGGCGATCAGGGCATTGACATCGTCGTCGATAGTCAGCCGGCTCTCATCGCCGATTGTGCCGGCGATAATTTTCAGGCCGCGGCCGCCGGTTTGGCCGACATGGATATCGGCCCCATCGACGACATCGTTCATCATAAGTACACCGGTCAACTGACCGAAATCAATGGCATAATCCAGGTCTTCAACGCCATCATTATCCATATCGCCATCGATGGTCACGTTCTTCAAGATGATATTCCGGGCGATGGTTCCGGTAATGCCGCCGATAGTTGTACCGGTTTGGGGACCGATGATCGTAACCGATGTTTTCGAGGAAGCTTTTGCGATTTCGATCATACCGATATCGTTATTCGAAATGCTGAAGGGAATGATTTTCGCCGTACCGTTACTGACAACGATCTGCACGACCTTGCCATTATCGTCCACCCATGCATGTCTGCCGTTGGTGACCTCGGTCGTGAACAGCGACTGTCCCAGCAACGACACCGTGGTGAGAGCGGGTTCGCCGCCGGTCAGGTCGTCAGTCGTAATCCGGACCTCCATTGGTATGGTCGAGGTCTGACTGTCAAACAGGCCGACGGGCATAAAGGTAACATTAACGGTGAGAATTTCCCCCGGGTCGAGTACGTTGTCTCCGGGGTTGTAATTCACCTCGAAGAAATTGGAGGGTACCATGATATCGAGCAGGTCCAGCCTGCTTTCGCCCGCGTTGGTAATCGTAAAGCTGCGGGTGGTCTGAGAGCCTTCAATGACGGCACCGAAATTCAGCTCCGACTGATCGGTGATGACCGTACCGGGATTGCCGCCTTTGCCGGCCAGGGCGATTTCCCAAGTGGATGGGGTAGAATTGTCGCTGGAGATGACGATTGTACCGCTGTAATTGACGGCCTCATCGGGCACAAAGCTGACATCAATGAAAGTGCTGGCACCGGGCGATAACGACATCGTATCGGCAAACGCTTCCACGGTAAAGGCATCGTCACCGGTAAAGCTCCAGTCATCAATGGTGATCGTACTGGTGCCGACATTGGTCACGGTCACAAAATAGGAGTCGTCCGTCTGATTAAGCGGTATGGTGCCGAAATTAATCAGGCCGTCGCCGCTGTCGCCCTGGCTGTCGGTCACGTTCATTTGCTGACTGACAACCACACCGTCAACGGCAAGCTTAGCGGCATCGCTGGTAATGGGTTTGCCCTCGTCGCCGATAAAGAAAATCCACAGTTCACGATTGAGAATTCCCGAATGGTCCGGCGAAAAGGTTAAGGTTACGGTGTAAGGATCGGCATCGAAATCAATGGCAATATCGCCTTCATCGCCAATGGGATTTTGCGGGTCGATCGTGATTACATCCTCATCATCTCCTGAAAAACCATCCTGACCGATAAATATGAATCGTTCCAGAACCAGATCTGTCCCGCCGACGTTGTCGATCTGGAACGTCTGGGTCACTGTCTGATTAGTCAAAACCGTTCCGAAATCGATACGCTGGTTCAGGAAGGGCTTCCGCGTTTCCGGATCGATAATCTGCATGAGTGTAACATCATCCGGCACGGCTGTTCCGACTACCTCAAATTCGTAAATTCTTTCAGATAAATAGGCTGAATCATTCGTAATCAAAATGCGGGTCATCAACTCTTCGATCTGGCCCAGCTGGTCAATATCGGGCGAATAGGTCAGTGTAAAGTCCTGCGACGCGCCCGGCGTCAACACCAGCGGATTTATGATCGACGGCGAGATTGTCAAAAACGTCTCGATGTTGTTGTTTTCCAACATGCTGTCGATCGTCAGGTCTGTCGAACCGACATTCGAAACCGTAAAGGTTATCGTTTGCGTCGTTCCCTGCCGTACAGTGCCTAAAACAATCTGATCGAACTGTGCGGTTGCCGTATTGAAATCTTCAATAATGTCGCCATCATAGGTTATTTGTATATCCGCCCCACTGCGGCCGGTACCACCCAGGCGTACGGCGGTAATCTCGCTGCCCTCGAGGTCGCTGGTAACGAGGAGTGTCCGTTCCATGAAACCAACAGTCAAAGGTTCGAAGGTGATCGACAGCGTCAGTTTATCGCCCGGGCCGATAACGACATCATCCGCCGCTCCCTCCGAGTTTAGCGTCGGTAAATCCGTTTCCGTCGTCATCATCGAATCGGTATCAAAATCGGCCAAGACTGCATTTTCGATATTGAAGGCCGTCCCATCGATCAGCCATTGCGTAATCGTAAACGACTCGGTCCCGGTGTTACTGATTTCCACCGTTTCTATCTGTTCGGGCTGCCCCAGTATCATATCGAGTCCGCCGCCGGTCACACCGGCCGTCGCGACCCAATCACCGGTCGTAAACTCCGGGTCACGTTCGTCGGGCGTAAAAATCCATTCGTTCTTCTTCGGTTTCAGAGTAAAATTATAGTTTTGCTGCTCGCCAAACTGAATATTATCCAATTGAACCGAGGCATAGTCTCCATCCAGGCTCCTGGACAACTCGGCCCGGAAAGTAATTTCATGAATCCCTTTTGACAGATTCCCCGCCGTCACCGTTGCCGTCTGAAAGCTGTCCAGCACGGTCTGATAGTTGTCGCGGTCGATGACAAACTGATTGGGTTCGTCCGGCGCGATATCCACGCCATCCGCACTGACAATCAGATTAAAGGTCAGCGGATTCTGTTCCGATCCGTCTTCCGCCGCCAACAGCGTCTGGAGTCCGTCCGTCAATTGCACCTGATAGTCAAACTGAATCTCGAGATCGCCCCTGCTGTCGAGATCGACATTCTGTCCAAACTGTCCCTGGAGATTCGACAACCCGCCGCCCTCGATTATGCGTTTATCGAACGGCAGCAACAGGTCGTCATCATCGACGGTCAATTCCGCCTGCGAAACGACTTCGGCCCGCAGCACGATTTCATGAAAATGCCCGAAAGGATGAATGCTGTTGGGCGCGCTGTGGTAAACGAGCATCACGGCTTCATATAATCCCGCCGGAATGGGTTCCTGGGTCGAGGGATCCATCGGATTAAACCGGACCAGCCAGTCCAGCCGTTCGCCGGGATTCTCATCAATCGATTCCAGAACGATCGGCGTTCCCGGGAAATCATCCGGCAAATTCACCACCGAGAACGGATTGTACCCCAGATTCCCCACACCGCCGAAATCGACATCATAGATTAGCAAATCGCCGTTTCCTGTATTGCGCATGGTGACGACCGTATCCGCCCGCTCCGCTTCGCGTACCGTTTGCTGTCCCGCTTCATCCTGACGGATCACAACCTGCGTCTCGAAATCCAGCAGATTATCGTTTTGCGTTCCGGACGATTCGGTAAACTCTATCGTCGGCAGCTCTGCTGTTTTGCGGAATTCACGAATTCCCAGTGATGCCAGGTCGTGGTTATAAAGCGTGATAATCGGATCGCCGTCCGGCGTCGCCAGGAGGTCCAGACCTTCCGCGATTCCCCAGTTCTGCTGCAAACCGACAGCGCCGGTACTGTCCACATCCGTACCATCTACCCGCTCGCTCTGGCCATAAATGCCCCAGATACCGTTGCCCTCATACGTCTGGGCATGAACATCCATCGCCGAGCCAAAATCGTTATAGGAAGACCACATGACAATCGGCTGCTGATCGCCGGTACTGACGATACTCGGATAGGCGTTAAAAAACGAACCATTATCCAGAGTCGATTGCAAACCGACATTGACCCACTGCGGGACATACGTCGGATCCCCGGGAAAATCATCCGGCACATTCGCCCAGCGCCACACATCAATGTTATATTCAGTCGTTTGCTCATTCCACCAGGGCTGCCTGAGCAGCACCTCATGGCTGTGCAGGTCAAAATTATCGTTCTCGCCATCGTTATCCGTATCGACATATTCAGTTGTACTCCGCTGGGTTACCTGCCACATGAGCTGGCGCGGGCCAAACGTTAAACCTTCCAGCGAATACAGAATCGACGAGGGCATAGAAATCTGGGCGTCTGCCTGAAAGTCTCCAACGCCCAACAGGTCCAGATTGCGCGTCGAACTGATTTTATCAAGATAATCTTCCCATGTCTCAACAACGGTGCCGTCTAATTGCGTTTCCACGTCAAGTCTGTACACCTGGGAGGAAGTGTATCCCGCCGTCATATTAAACAGGCTCGTGTAGTGAGTGATGTTGGCGCGGTTCCAGGGCTGCAGCGTGTCGGTAAATTGATCAGCCGTCGGATAAACTTTTACCTGCGACTCATTGGTCACGCCTATAACAAACTCCCGGGTATCCCCCTGTGTCGGCGCCAGAGTCGCAATAGGACGCTGCTGGCTGGTCCCGCCCTGCGTAGCCGCCAGCACATAGACGTTATCAACCCATAAATCGTAACTGCTGCCGGTTGCGGGTGTTACCATTTCAATCCTGTATGTATAGGTGCCGGGATCGAATTGCGTGTCGGGGCGTATCTTTACCAGACTGAAAACCGGATCGAGCGCGACGTTATTCCACCAGCCAAAATTTTCAAAAACGTCATCCACCGTGTACAGGCCGCTGCCAATCAAATAATCAATATCGATCGTCTCCAGGGTCGTGTATTCTTCGCCTTCCCGGGCTGCCTGGACATTAATCACGCCGCCATCCAGAAAAAAGCTGGGTTCGAGCAAGTCTTCATCGCCGGTGGTGCGCAGGCGGAAACCTATCTCCATCTGCCCTTTACCGCCATTGACGATATCTTCAATCAGCAGTGTCTGGGTTCCGGCATCGGCTATCAGACCAGCATGATAATTTCCCTGGAACCCAGTTCCGTTCGCGTCGTCAAACCATGCGGTACCGTTAATCTGTAATCCGACTTGATTGTTACCGCCCACGGCCGCGGCACCGACGGCCGTACTGCCTTCCCGCGGCATGAACTCCCACTGGCTGTAGCCTTCCACCAGATCCAGATCCAGATTATCCAAATAAAGGAATCCCTGGCCGCCTGCCGCGTCAGGAGCACCGATGGCGCTGGAAGAGAGCGTCGCGGAGATGACCAGTTGATAATTGCCGGCATCCAGCGCCGGCAGCAGAAAATCGCCCGGGTCGCCGAATCCCAGACCTTTCCAGCTGCGCCAGCCGGTGGTGTCCGTCGTACCATTATCGCTGACCAGATCGAAGGTTCCCAGATCCAGGACGGTAGTTCCGGCGTCTGCGTCATCAACACGCACGGATATCGTCATCGATTCATAATTGGCGATGTCATCCCCGAGCAGTGCCAGCATATCGAAATCCAGGTCCAGATAAGCTTCGTTCGAGGTTGCCGGCAGGCCGAAATCATAACTGATCTCATTTGTAATATTTGTTGATGTCGCCAGACCGTTGCCGAAAGTCATCTGTAAACCGCCATCGGTTACGCCGGCGATGCCCGTACCATCATCGGCAATGGCCGTCCTGCCAAACGTATTGGCCCAGAGAACAATTCCCGTAGCCGTCAGATTGGGATCGGCGCCGCCCAGAGGCGTCTGATCGAAAGCGGAATCTGTCACGATCGGCACCGGATTGCCGTCGATATCGACCGAGACGGTATTGGTTTCCGGCGACATGCGTTGATATATCGAGACATTATCGACGCGGCCGTAAGCCTTGTAAGCCTGATCGCCGGTGGGCGTGATCAGGATGTTATCGACCAGAACGAAGGCATCGTCAGTGGTGGCGGCGGCGCCGGCGGCGCCCAACAGGCGCGGTTCCAGGCGAATGGTGTGTTTGCCCGGTTCCAGGGTAACTGGATTACCGTCGGCATCGGTCCCGAGGACATAATCTTCATCCAGCGAAATGGTTTGCTGGTCCCAGTCATTGTCAACCGGATTGGCGACATCGTCCTGGATAACACCCAAAAATGGCAGATCGCCGCCATCATCCGCACTGGTAATATAAAAACCATCAATCGAAATCATCAGAACGATGCTGGAGCCGGCCGCCAGATTAGCACCTCCGAATTCCTCCAGCAACTGGTAGGAGACATCGATATCAACCGGCCCGCCCAGGTAAAACTCGTTCTCGTAATACGAGTCCTCGTCGGTAATGACTACACCCTTGGATTGCCCCAGCAGTTTCATTTCTATACCACCGCTGTTGAGCACATCATCGTTGCCGGTATTAAACGTTTCGATATAATAGCCATCGTTTTCATCCGCGTAGTTCTTCAGATCGCCCTCGACATATGCATTGCCCGAGGCATCGACAAAGGTCCAACCCTCCGCGTCGGGATTTCCGCCGTCTATCTGATCGAACGTGTATTGCAAATCATCCTCTTCGACGTCAGCCACAAACCGGATACTGATAATATTACCCTCATCGGCCGTCATGGGATTGAAGCCCAGTTCTTTGGTGTCAAGTGTTACGCTGCGTTTCACGTTGATGGTATCATCATGCGTTGACTGGCTGCTATAGGTCTTCAGGCTGCCCGGGGCAATTGAATCAACCAGAACGCTGCTGGTCGGCGTGCCCCCGCCGGCCACGATGGCCGCATTCCGCGAGTCGGCTGTATCCCAGAAATCCAGATACATCGACAACGAGGCATTCGGCAACTGGCTGGTATCCAGTTCATACATCATTTCCACGACGACATACCCGTCACCGAGCATGCGGGTGCTGTAATCGAATTCGCCGATCAGATTCTCTGTGCTGAAATTGGTATTCTCAAAATCATCCACCGGGACGGTAAATTCCATTTCCAGTCCCTGTGTTCGATCATTATTTTGCTCATCGACCCACAGAAAACCGGTATCCGCAACCGACCATTCAATCAGGTCATGGCTGGCATTGTCGTTATAAATGCGATTATAACCGCCCGTGTCGTCGGTGACATCCCAGCCGGCCCATGTCGCCGGCACATAACTTCTCAAACCGTTATTCTGGGCGGTCCCATCGGTCAACTCCCCGTCACGGTCCCAGTCCCAGCCGGTAAATTCCGAAAAATAAGTCACTTCCAGTTCGGAATCTTTTTTCAATTTACCGCTTTCGGCATCTGCCCAGGCTCCCACTTCGGGGTTCCACAAACGGGTGATGATATCATTGGCGGCATTGTCTTCTTCGACATAGGCCAATAGAATCTTGCCGTCGGGACCGGCCTGTACGGTAATGGATTCATATTCGATCTCACCCGGTATCGGTGAGGCGGCGGTATCGCCGATCAGATTCCATTCGCCGCCGACAAATTCATACACAAACGGCAGACCGGTGATATCGTCCAGATACGCCAGCAGCGGTGCCCCGCCGTTGAGCTGATATTGAATTTTGGGATCGCCCTTCAATTCAAATACCCGGCCGATGCCGTTGGGCAATGTATCAACCTCGTTGCTCCATTTGCCCGTGTTCCGGTTGTAAAGATAGGCATGGGCATTGTTATTCACCGTGACATCCAGCGAAGGAACAACAGCCAGAAGATAGGGCTCAGTGGTATCGTCATTATCATGATCGTACAAACCCGTCTGGACATCGATATTCATATCGGAAATCTCTGGATGAACATCAAGCAAAAAGCCGCTCAAATCGATATTTTCATAAATCTGTTCGTTCAGATTATCGGGATCGACGCCGAGATTGCCGCCAGGGCCGTTTGAGGCCGAGCCCTTACCATATTCCACCCAACTGTCTTTGGTGCCGTCGCCGTCGGTATCGCTCCAGGTTTCGACGAAAATCTCATTATCATAACCCGTATCGCCGGATATGGCATTGTCATGCTGGGTGTATGCTACCAGTAAAATCTGTTCGCCGGGATTTTCCGGATCTTCGCGTAAAACTGCCGAAGGCATCCAGGCCAGATTCCAGTCGTTAATTGTACCCCTGCTGTTTTCCGTTTTAACCTGAAACGCTCCGTCTTCATATTCGCTCAAATACACACTCGGCCAGGGCAGCGTCCCGAGCTGCAGAATGAGCCGTTCGCCCGATCCAAATCCCTGCCAAATGATGATCGGCTCATTATCCTGGTCGATAATCACTTCGGGTGTATAGTACCAGCCCAGGCCCATACTGCCGGTCGCCGCACCATTGGCGTCGGCGTCGGTAATGCCCGCCCCGCTGGCGCTGCCGGGCGTGTATTCATCCCACACTGAGGAATTGGTACGCAATACCTTGACATACACGGCCGCCTGTCCGTCATTTTGATAATATTCCCAGTTTTGCCATTCGACCCAGGTCACGATCACATCGCCGCTGGGCGTCATCACCACATCGGGCTGCATTGACATGTTCGCGCCGTCATTACTCACGCCGGCATTGCCGTCTTCGTTGGAATCGCTGGCGGATTCAATCCCCAACTCCTCCCAACTGTCGCCGTCCCAGCGACGTACGAATATTTCGCTGTTGCGTTCGAAAGACAAATCAGTCCAGGCAACGATGGGACGGCCATCCAGATCGACGGCTATTGACGAGTAAAACGAGTTCGACTCATCATTCGACATGCCAAAGGTTTCGATAGTGTCAACATTATTCCCGGAGAAATCGGCCAGGGTGTTGACATCCTCGTTTACCAGTTCCACAAAACCCAGGTTCTCAATCGTCGGCGGTCCGACGGTTTCATCATTTTCGTAAGTATAACCAAATTTCTGAACGATGATTTCCCGCTGGCCGGTTTCGGGATGAACGGCGGTGTAGGAATAAAAAATCTCGCCCGAAGGAGAATAGGCGACGCTGGGATGCTCATGAACGACACCATCGGCCGGATTGCTGAGGATATCTTCTGTTTGATAGGTGACATTACCCGTACCATCATCTATTCCTGTCAGCGAACGCCATGAAGTGCCGTCCCATATCGCGGTGTGAATTTCCCCCGTCGATTCGACACCACCGTTCAAATCGTTCCACACCAGAACGATCTGCCCTTTCGGCCCGGTTGCGACATCAAGCTGGCCCCCGGATCCAATGGGAATAAGATCGCCGCTGCCGGAGCGCAAGTCCCACCAGCCAAGTTCCTGGCCGGCAAACTGACGGGCATAAATATCACCCTGTCCCTGGAAGCCATACTCGATCGGATGCTCAATCCATTCCTCAATGGAGCTGTCCACCCAGATGACAACCGGATCGCCATCGCTGCTGATCGCCATGACCGCTTCGGTATTATCGGAAACCTCGTCATACGACACCCCGCCGCCGGAAGCGCTGCGCCAGCCAATTTCATCCCACAAACCGGACACATCTAACAACACCCTGTTTTCCAGGTTCTCAAGCCGCAAAGACGTTTGATTCGGCTGGAGAACAGACATCCGTGCTCGTGCCTGTCCGGTTAATCTTTCAATTTGCCGACGGATTTTGCGTAACATGACTTAATCTCCTTAATGTGTCCTTCAGGGAATCGGTTAGATTAAATGCAATTTTTGCTGCCATAAATAAAGGAAGGTTTTTCTTGCAGGTTGTTTACTGCTATCGATTGAGTATTCGCTTACGCGGCTGTTCGCGTCCCGTTTTCTAAAATCATAACTTCTTGTATAGAAAACGGTTATGCATGGCCCTGCCCAGAGCTTTCTACCCGATTGGGTGTGTATTAAGATATTCCGACCTTGAGTTTGCCAGATAAAGTAAAGCCTTTTATCGACAATACGCTGCCGGATATCCATATCATTGATGTTTGATACTGCAAGGTAGAATGCAGGTCAAAGCCGGACCTTCTCTCACCTCGTTTGGCATATACTGATAAATTTAATCAAATTATAACTTTCAGTCAAGCCAAATAATTACGTCGTGTTATAATCCAAGCTCCTCATCCCAGCGGACCAGTTTACCGGCTTGACGAATATCATCGCCCAGACGCCCGCTTTCAACACAACTCATTTTATCATAAGGGATTACAGAAATAACCCTTACCCGCCCCACCTCCGTAATGACCCGCGGATTGCTCTCTTCGGCCAGTTCGGCACTGTCTGTTCTGTAACCATTTATCGTCACGCCTTTTACAGTCAGATCACGGGATCGGCAAGCCTCGACCGTCAACAGGGTGTGATTGATTGTTCCCAGCCGGCTCCGTGCCACCACCATCGCGGGCAGTGCCATGTCCTGCATTAAATCGAGTACCCAGTAGCGTTTCTCCAGGGGCACCATCACTCCGCCAACTCCTTCAACAATTACCACATCGGAAGCATCTGCCACGTTTTTAAAGGCCAGTTCGATGGCGGCCCAGTCGATATCGCGCTGTTCCCTCTCGGCCGCCACATTGGGTGATAACGGATCCCTGTAGCGGACAGGATTGATAATCTCCAGCGGCAGTTCAGTATGGGCGCAATGCGCCAGAAATTCGGCATCTTCATTCACCAGCCCCTCCCGCGTAATCCGGCAGCCCGTTGCAATCGGTTTGAACACCCCCACCCGATAACCCAGCTCATGCAACCGTCCGGCAATCATCCCCGCTACGAGGGTCTTGCCCACCCCCGTATCCGTACCGGTAATAAACACGCCTTTTATTTTTGGAAAATGTCTTTTTTTCGCCATTTCGATAAACCTGAAAAGTGTAAAAGAACATCAGGAAACCTCTATTTGTAAGCCGGTTTCCCGGATGCAATTCATTGATTGTATGTCCCCATCGGGTTGAAAGATACATGCGGGGTCTTGCATAATCTTTTTATACGCACATAATATGCGTTCCGACAAAACGGGATATTTCAATCGGAACGAGTATATACACTAATTACAACCGCAGCCATTTAAATTTCTAACAGGCATGAATTAAAACGTCAAGGTTTTCAAAAAGATTAATATTTTCACTATTATATATTATATATAGGCTTATGTTAATGGACATCTGGTTTTAAGGAATTGGATTAATACCCATTGACTTAAATTGTCGTTACAATTATAATATAGATAAGAAAAATAATATTGTTTTTAAATCTCACAGGCGGCCGTACCATGGCTCAAGTTAAAAACAAACAGTTGCAGCAGCTATTATTACAGGCCCGATTTTCTCCTCAGGAAAAGCGATTGCAGCAAATCCGCAATTGCGAGACATTGATCGCAAAATTACAGACGGATATAGCGTATCCTTTTGATTTTATCTGCTTCCATATCACTGGTTTTCGTCCCCGAAGCGATTTCAATATCAACAGCCAGGACCTTATATCCTGCGAGACGCTGCTTTCGGACATACCAGTCTATGCCGCCCAGCTCAGCCGGGAAATGAAGCTCCCTTCAAGCCAGATCACCCACAAAATCTATACGACTGAGTCATTGACGAGTCATTTCCGGGTATGCCAGAAGACTATAACGCGTTGGCGTAAGAAGGGTCTGGTCGGTCAGTATTTGAAGTTTCCTGACGGTCGGTTGCGTCTGGCGTTTTCCGCGGAAATGGTCGAAATTTTCATTGCAAACAACCGTCAAAATGTCCAGAAAAGCGGTGATTTTTCGCAGATTTCACCCGGGGAACGCGAGAAAATCGTTCAACGCTTGTTAAAATGGTCGGTAAAATCGCCCCATCTCCGCCAGGAAGCCATTCGACGAACCGCCAAAAAATACAACAGAGCGATTGAATCGGTCCGGCAAATTCTGGTGGCCGAAGAGAAAAAACGCAATTCCCCCTTCACGTTTGTCCGGCGGGAGGATTTGATGCCGGATGATAAAATGGAGGAAATAGCTAAACTTTATCAGAGGGGCGTAACGGTTCCCGATTTGATGAAACAATACGGCCGGAGTAAATCCAACATCTACCATGTTATCAACAAAGCTCAGGCTGTGGAATTGCTGAAACAGGATATTGAATATATTTATAATAAAGACTTTGATAAGCCCAAAGTCCGGCATTACTATCTGGCGGGTGAAAATTTGCAGGCCGGTCATTTGAATTCGCATAAGAAAGACAAACAACAGGCCAGGAATGCCCTTTCCCAACGTGACAAAGGGCCGTTGAGCGATTATATCCGGGATATCTGCCGGACCGAGCTGTTGTCCGGCCGGGAGGAAAAATTTCTGTTCGGGAAATACAACTATCTCAAACACCTGGCCAGACAGACCCAATTAGATTGCGATCCGGATTATCCATCAGCCAGATTGCTGAGCAAGATGCGGCTGTATCTGCGACTGGCGGACGAGGTGAAAGACTTGCTGATTCGCAGTAATTTGCGGCTGGTGGTCAGCATCTCCAAACGCCACACGAAAAACGATCATGAAATGGCTGAACTGATCAGTGACGGCAATATGTCATTGATGAATGCGATCGAGAAATTCGATTTCGGCCGGAATGTTAAATTCTCCACCTACGCGACCTGGGCCATTGTCAAACGCTACGCTACCTATCACAGCAAACAGGCCAAACAGCCCGAGCACGAAGCCTGCGATGAATTTCTGGAAGTCGCTCACGACATGCGGATACAGGACAACCGGATACCGGCTATAGAGTCGGCACGCAGGAGCCTGGACGAAGTCATTCGGGATACGCTGGAAGACCGGGAACAAACCATCGTCAAAGAACATTACGGTTTAATCCGGCAGACCGAAATCACCGGCCAGCGCAAAGTTAAAAGCCTGGCCCAGATCGCTGACATAATCGGGCTGAGCAAGGAACGCGTCAGGCAGATCGAACTGGTCGCCTTGAAAAAACTCCGACTGGCCCTTAATCCCGATCAGTTTGATTTTCTGATAAAGAGTTAACCGGAACCGTTGGATGGGGGTCGTAAGACATAGGGCGTTGAACGTGGAAGAAGCAAGCCTGGCGTGAACACGCAAGGCGGGTCGCGAAGCAGATGGCATAGGGGCAGCCGAAACCAGACAGCGAAACAAAGAGCACGAAGGAAAACATTACTGCCACAGAGGACACAAGAGAAGAGTTTGATTTTAAAAACATTCCTTAGTTGGCATTAGACTACTCGATAATTCTATTCGGGAGAAGAGATGTCAATTCCATCTACGATAAGAACTAACAGCAAAACGGGGTTTTTCAATCGGAACGCGTAACATCAAACGCCATATTGGGCGAGGTAGGCTTCGATGTTTTGTTTCATGGTGTCGTCGATATGGATTTTGCCCAGGACGGGACGGTTATGGAGATGGTCGATGATGTCGTTGATGGTGACAATGGGATAAACGGGGATGTTGCAGGTGCGTTTGATTTCCTGAATGGCGGAGAGATCGCCGGCGCCGCGTTCGCGTCGGTCAACGGAGACGACCACGCCGATGATGTCGGGATTGCCCTGGGCCTGAAGGAGGGCCATGGATTCGCGGATACTGGTTCCGGCGGTGATGACGTCTTCGACAATGATGACTTTATCCCTGGGGGTGTATTGATGGCCGATGATGACGCCCTTTTCGCCGTGGTCCTTGGCTTCCTTGCGGTTGTAGCTGATGGTGACCTGATGGTCGCCGGCCGTGGCCAGGGCCATCGAGGCGGAGACGACGAGGGGGATGCCTTTATAAGCCGGTCCGTACAGGTTAGTAAAGCCGGCGCCGAAGAATTCGGTGATGGCAGAAGCATAAAACCAGCCCAGTCGTACAAGTTGGTCGCCGGTCTGGTAGCGTCCGGTATTGATGAAATAAGGTGTCTTGCGGCCGCTTTTGGTGGTGAAATCGCCGAAGATCAAGGCATTCGACTTGACAAGAAATTCGATAAAGTCCTTCTGGAACTGCTGCATCTAATTTTCCACTCTAAAAATGATACTATTTGGCTACGGGTATGATGCCCGCAGTACACTAGACTTTCAATTCTTCGTCGGGAGCGTTCATGTACTTGCGGTATTTCCTGCGGATCGGGTTGACGACATCGCGGAAGAAATCATCGACCTGCTCGGGTGCACGGCCAATGTATTTTTCCGGTCGGAGGACATCGTCCAGATTAACGGCGGCGAAACGTTCATCGCCGCGCAGGCGACCGATCAGGTCGTTGTTTTTGCCGTATTGCTTGACCTGCTCGGCGGCGTCGAAGCTATGGGTGCGAATGGCTTCGTGAAGCTCCTGCCGGTCGCCGCCGGCAGTCACGGCTGCCATGAGAATATTTTCCGTCGCCATAAACGGCAACTCCGCCTCGATGGCAGCGCGAATCACTTTGGGGTAAACGACCATGCCGTCGATAACGTTGGCCAGAATAATCAATATCGCGTCCACGGCCAGGAAGGCTTCGGGGATCGAGAGCCGCTTGTTGGCGGAGTCGTCGAGCGTGCGTTCGAACCACTGCTCGGCCGCGGTCATGGCCGGAGAACTGACCAGGCTCATGACATAGCGGGCCAGACTGGTTACTCGTTCGCACCGCATGGGATTGCGTTTATAGGCCATGGCGGAAGAGCCGATCTGGCCTTTTTCGAAGGGCTCCTCCATCTGCTTGAGGTGGGCCAGCAGGCGGACGTCGTTAGAGAATTTATGAGCCGACTGAGCGATGCCGCCCAGCGCCGCGAGGATATTGGCGTCGATTTTACGGTTATATGTCTGGCCGGAGACAGGTGCGATTTTGTCGAAGCCCATCCGTTGGGCGAGCATTTTTTCGAGCTTGAGCACCCTGGCATGATCGCCCTCAAAGAGATCCAGAAAGGAAGCCTGGGTGCCGGTGGTGCCTTTGACGGAACGGAAGGTCAGGCTGTCTAGTCGATGGGCCAGTTCTTCCAGGTCCATTACGAAATCATAGCACCAGAGCGCGGCCCGCTTGCCGACGGTGGTCAGTTGTGCCGGCTGAAAATGGGTGTAGCCCAAGGTGGGAAGTTTGCGGTGTTTTTTAGCGAAATGGCCCAGCAGAACGATCACCCGCAGCAAACGGGAACGAATCACTTCCAGGGCATGCCTGAACTGAATCAGATCGGTGTTATCGCCCACGAAGGCACTGGTCGCCCCCAGATGGATGATCGGGCGAGCCCCGGGAGCCGCATCGCCATAAGTATAGACATGGGCCATGACATCATGACGGAACTTTGTTTCGTACGCCGCGGCTTTTTTAAAGTCGATATTGTCGATGTTATCCCGCAGTTCCTGAAGCTGCTCCGGTGAGATCGCCAGGCCCAGCTCCGCCTGGCACTCGGCAAGAGCAAGCCATAACTTACGCCATGTAGTGAATTTATATCGGGCAGAAAAGATATACGACATCGCATCGGAACAATAACGGCTGATAAGCGGATTATCGTAATGGATAAAATCAGTCTTTTGCATGCGTGGTAGTTTATCGCAACATTTTCGTTTGGTCAACAAGATAAAAACCGGGCTAAGCGTTCACGCACTTTCTATATCCTCGGGTTGAAAGGTTCTGGCAGGGCTGGGCGTAAGCATTTATTTGTATATCATTAGTTTTTGTAGTGGATAGATTTTTGACGTATCTCATAACACACCATTTTCCGATTTTAAACGTTTAAGCGTGGTTACATGCCGGCAGG
>CAYZXY010000022.1:0-48384 GCA_964482555.1 uncultured Pirellulales bacterium | reverse complement strand
ATGTCATTCGCCGACTGGAAAAACTCCTCGCGGCCTGATATCGGTCAGTTTGAGTAAATTAAACTCCCAGGTATAAAAAGTCTTACCACTGCATAATTATCTGTCAAAAAGTAACTCGGATTGAGGAGAAAAATCTAAAATAAAAATGAAATTATTCTCGAGGGTTAATTTTTGGACACCTGGGCGGACGGCCCTGAAAGGCCGATTTTGGGTTTTTAAGTTGCAACCGTCTCTGAATGGGTGGTTTGTCGAGATTTTGCGTGCGGTATTTATACTGCTTCCGATTGAGTTTTAGCTTACGCGGTTCTTGGTGTCCCGTTTCTTCAACCATAACAAATTACACTGAAAACGGTTAACTCGGCCTTGTCAGGAGCTTTCTATCCAATTGGGTATAATAATTGTTCTATCATATCTTCCGGTTTATAATAAATAAGACATTCTCTGATGAGGTTTAGAGAAAGTTGTGTATCTGTCATACTATTTCCGATACATATCATGTGGTTTATGTTTTTGTTGTGGATAAAAAATGATGGGAGTAAGCAGAGATTATGGCCCGTAAAAAAGTTGTAAAGAAGTCTGAGCCGCCGACGTCTGATAATAATGCAATCAGCCGGATTATGCTGGAATCGGCATTACAGGTGGTGGAGAGGAGTCATTTGCAGTCACTGCTGCTGTATGTGGATGGTCTAGATGATTATTCGGAATTACAGTCGCTTGACTTTTCCGGGTCGGTGGCGATCATTCTGGTGACGCGGTCGGAGGAGGCGGCGGCGGCGGCGGAAAAGCTGACGAATAAGGTAGTGCGTGTTCCGGAGGTTAATCTGACGCGAATGGGGCAGATTAAGATGGCGGTAATGCTTAGTTTTTCCAAGCGGTTTTTGAAGCCGGGCGACCAGTTTGTCTTTTTGAGCGGGCTGAGCAAGGGCAAGCTCGATACCATGATGATCATGGAGGTTGGGCGGGAATATGAAATGTTTCAGACGGTCGATCAGCCGCCGCTGACGGAGCATATCCGTCGGGCGGTGTTTGAACGGGTATTGAATCTGTCCCTGGAGCTGGCGGCTGAAGGTCGGGAAGGCAAACCGGTGGGGGCGATATTTGTGCTGGGAGACTCAGCAGAAGTTATTAGCAATTCCCGGCAGAATATCATCAATCCTTTCCGGGGGTATCCCGAAGAAGAATGCAATATTCTGGACGACCGAATGCGGGAGACGATCAAGGAATTCGCTTCGATCGATGGGGCGTTTGTGATCAAAGGGGCGGGGGCGGTCATTTCCGCCGGGACATATCTGCTGCCCAAGGTGGTTACGGAGGACCTGCCTCAGGGATTGGGCGCCCGGCATGTTGCGGCGGCGGCCATCACGTCGGTAACAAAAAGTATCGCGATTACCATCAGCGAATCGACCGGCACTGTGCGTATCTGGCGGCAGGGTAAACTGATTACCGAGATCGAGAAAGCCATCCGCGACGCCCGGGGTCATGATTTTGCCCGGATAACGCGTGAGAAGTAACCGGATGAACCGGAACCACGAAGCACAAAATTTGAATTATGAAATGAATCGCGGCAGTCCGGTTTATTGGGGTTCGGGTTTTTCTTTAAAGGTGTCGGAACCGCATTCATTGCAGGCGGGCATGCTCGCATCCACGTGAGCGCCGCAGTTGGAGCAGGCGACCTGGCCCGGTTCCAGAGGTTTATCTCTGCCGGTGGGGTATCTTACGATGTAATTGGTTTCATCCGGGCCGCGAGGGGGATTTTTCAGGCGATTGCCGTGGATGATGAAATTGCAGAGCAGTTTTTTCGAAACGGCCGCCTGCGGTTGTGTCGAGCTGAGGTCTTTGAGCAGGGCGTTATGGGTGGTGAAAATGATATGGCCTTTGCCGTGTTTGACTATGCCGACGGAAGTGCCGATGTCAGGCTGGCGTTTACCGATGGCGCCAACGATGCCTTCCGCCTCATCGATAAAGGCGGCTATGCGATAACCGGATTCGTTGACGAAGGACTGGTATTCCCAGCTCAGTCCGCAGGCTTGCGGCAGATCGGTCAGGACATGATGCCGTACCGCAAAATCATTGCCGCCGTTGTAGGTGCCGAAATATCGGAGCGTGCCGCGGAAGTTCCAGACGTCTTTCTGGGCCAGCAGGCGCCCCCATTTAGCAAAGTATTCTTTCTTCCAGGGGATGGTGTCGGCGGAAAGAATGATAAAGGTTGTGCCATCATTCTTTACTCGATGGAGCACATCGTCAATATGCCGGAACTTGTCCACATCAACATAACCGGCGACAATAAACGGCAGGGCCGGCAGGTCAGGGGTGTAAGTGTGGGCCGTGTATTGCAAATCATCGGCAAAGAATTTCCTGACGCCTTCGGGTTTAATGCCCTTGACAGGACTCTTTGCTTCCAGAACGGCGCCGCCGGCGGGCAGCTTCGCCGATTTATAGTCAACGACAAAAACAACATCTTGACCTTTAGTGACAAGCTGGCCGTTTTTGAATAAACTGGCGGAGATTTCGGTGTAGCCGGGCCTGCCTGTGTGGAATTCTATCCCCGAGGCAAGCATCTGGCCATACACATCGCCGCCGGTTACCCTGACATTTTTGCGGGTGTGAAGCAGTTCTTTGCCGTCGTAGTCCTGGACTGTGATCGCCAGTTGATGTTCACCCTTCACATCGACTTCGTTGATGATATAGAAATCGACGATTAAGGTTTCGCCGGGCGAGGCGATGCGATGATCGCGGACTTTTACGGCGATGTAGAGCGGCCGGTTGTAACAGGCGATCAGGTCGGGATCACCTTTGTGGTTGCGGGCCGGATCGACCATGCCGGACTGATTTTCCAGCTTCTGGCACTCCCAGCCGTTGATGACAAAGCCGTCCGCGGTGTTGTCCATACGGACATTCTCAATGGTGCGTCCCAGGTTGTAATAAGAGACGTCGCCGACCGCCCGGCACATCGCGTCGACACTTTCAAAGGCATCGTACGCCTGGTTGTCATCAAGCCATTTCTGGTAACCTCTCAGCCGCACCCGGTAGTCATAGCCGTCCCAGCCGTCCCGGCCGTATCTGTCGAAATAATTTACCAGGGCGCCGACCTGTGCGGGCATACCAATGGCGTTTTCTTCACCGTGATAGATGATGTCGTCGGGGCCGATGGTGTTATAACCGGAGTCGGCATCCGGGTCAATCCAGCCGGAGTATTGATTCGGGTTGACATATTTGCTATCGAGATAGGTCAGGCCGTTGGTGCCGTCTCTGGTGGCGTACCAATGCCAGTCTTCCCAGCCGGAAAACCGCATTTCTTCATCATAGGGGGCAAACCACGCCTTGCATTTAGGATTATCGGTACGGTGGGGGGCCGTGCCGGAGCTGTAGGTCATGATGCGGGTGGGGTCGATCTCGTGGGCTTTAGCCATCGCGGGCAGGCGGCGGTCGATGTCTTCGTTAGGGCCCCAGATTTCGTTGGCCATGTTATAGATGACGAGCGAGGGATGGTTGCGGTCCCGTCTGACCATGCGCCAGAGTTTGCGGTGCGAGATTTCCGCGGCGAAGGGATCGCTTACTTTCCCTCGCAGCGCCCGAAAACCGCCGACTTCTTCGTGATACAGGAATCCCATTTCGTCTGCGGCATCATAAAGCCGGGGATGGCCGATCTGACGATGAGAGCTGATCATGTTCTGGCCCAGTCGTTTGGCGGCGGTGATCTGTTTGGCGGCCAGTTCTTTGGTCGGAATTTTACCATTGACGGGAAAGAATCCCCAACTGATGGCGCTGCGGAGGACGATGCGTTTACCGTTCAATCGCAGTTGGGCGTCTTTGCCGATGCCGGCGGGGCCGAACCAGCGGAAGCCGAAGGTTTCCTGATGGCGGTCGGCATTGCCGCGGGCATGTACCGTGACATCGCATTCATACAATTCCGGACTATCCGGTGACCAGAGCCGGGCATCCGGGCAGTTCAGTGAGCGGGATATGACGGATAGACCTTCGGAAATCGTGACGCTGTTAAAGGTTTTGTCGTATATGACAGTACGGGGATAGTTTTTTTGTCGAATCTTGATGTTAATGGTCCCGTTGACGGCTTGGTCTGATACGTTTTGCAATTCGATGTCGAGATCGATGTCGGTGGGATTGCTTTCGGAGGGGGAGGGCTTGTTCTTAATGAAGAGGCTGGTAATAGAGATGTCATCCACCGCGATCAGTTTGACATTGCCGGTAATCCCGCCGAAGCCATGAATCGAGGGAATCCACTGGTCGCCCCAGGGTTGAGCCAGAAAATCAACCCAGTCGAAATTGCTGCGTGAGGTGTCGCTGAATGGGTCGGTGATGCGCACCGCCAGCGAGTTATCCCGGCCGGGTTTAACTGCATCGGTGACATCGAATGTAAAGGGGGTGTCGCCAATGCAGTCGTATCCCACCATTTTTTCGTTGATGAAGATCTCCGCCCGCATGACGACGGAATCGAACGTGAGCAGGAAGCGTTTGTCGGTCAGATTTCGGGGTATGGTAAAGGTTCGCCGCCACCAGCTTACGCCCTGGTAGTTGCCGTTCGTTGCGACTTCATCGCCGTTACGGTCCCAGAAGTGTTCTTCGATGGTGGTGGGGACGCTGACAGTAATGGATTCCGCTTTTGCGAGGGCGTCCCAGCCGCCGGTGGGGGGGTGAACCGGAAGGCTGTCAAGATCGACCGGCGGCAGATGGAGTTTATCATTTTCCCATTGCGCCTCTTCGTCGAGCCAGATCTGCCAGCCCGGGCCGGAAAGGTCGGCTGTATAACGAAGCCGGTTTTGTGCCTGGGCAAAGTTTATGAGTGACAATGTCAGAACGATGTTAAACAATGTGCGAATGGATGAAGATTTCATGGCTGGTCCTTTGAAATAAAAAAGACTACATTTTGTCAATATCCAGAAGGTAAATGGCGCAACTGCATGCCGGGATAGTCATTCCGTCAGTAATCTGTATATTGTCGGTCCGGATGATATCGACCTGTCGCGTTTCGCCGGGCGTGTTAAAAGCTGCCGGGCCGGGGCCGCTGAGCAGATAGCGGGTGGCCGGACCATTAAGCCGGCCATTGAGAATTTTAAGGCTTAGTTGTGTCATTTCGCTGGTGGGATTGACAATGCCGATGGTCAGCGTGTTGCCGTCTTTGGAAAGAGCCGCCGTCACATCCAGATCGCCGAAATTGTCATCGAGCCGCAAGGGAATCCGGCCAAAATGCTTGCGGTACATTTTGAGAGCCAGGCCCGTGGTGGCAAAACCGGCCTCGGTTTTAGTAGTTTTGATGCAGCCGATGACATTGACCGTCTGGGCATAATGGGCCATTGTGATGATGTCGCTGTTGCGGAAATATTCATGCAGTCCCGCCGCGACACCCAGGCCGTCAACCAAGTTGTAGATACAGCCCAGTTCGCCATACACGTAATCTCTATGCCAGTAATTCCATTCATCCATGGCGATGGGTACCGTCCGGCCTGCCAGGTTGGCCAGTTGCGGCTGAAGCCGGCGATGCTGATCGGCAATGCGTTTGATGGAGTTTTTCAGCAGGGCGGCGTAAGCGATCTGGGAAACTTTACCGTTCGGGATCCACGCCTGGCGGCCTTCATAAAAATGCTCGGAGATGTAATCCATGTGGTCGGCACAATCCTTGAGCATGCCTTCCGACCAGCCTTCTTTAGCGCCGGGGTCATGACGGGTGTTTTTTCTGCCGATCGCTCCGCAGGCAACCAGTTTGACATCCAGATCGGCATCTTTCATGGCGATAGCCACACGGTTGTGTTTTAGTTTATAGTGACTAAGCTGCATAAAGCCCAGTTGCCAGGGGCCAAACATTTCATTACCGACACACCAGTATTTGACGCCGAAGGGTTGGGGGCTGCCATTTTGAGTGCGCCAGGAGCCGCCAATGGTTTGCGGCGAGGCGTTGCAGTATTCCACCCACTGGGCGGCGGAGTAGGCATCGCCAAAACCGGTGTTGACGGCGATCATGGGTTCGGTGTTTATTTCCCGGCAGAAGGCGATAAATTCATCCGTGCCGAAATCATTGTGTTCTACGCCGGTCCAGGCGGGATTGACGCGGGGAGGACGGCGGTCACGATCGCCGATGCCGTCCCGCCAGTTATAGCCGCTGACGAAGTTGCCGCCCGGCCAGCGATAGATCGGGGCGTCAAGTTCTTTGAGCAGTTTGATTGTATCGGATCGCATGCCCTTGATGTTGTCGCCGGGCATCAGGGAGAGTGTGCCTATCAGAGTCTGGCCGGTTGTGACTTTTATTTCCAGATGAGCGGTGCTGGAGGAGGTATTGGCCAGAAAACTGAAATTATGCCGGGCGTAATCGCTGCCGGATACCTGAATACTATGAATGGAAACATGGTCAGGGCCGCAATGAAAGATCACATCGACCTTTACTTGTCGGGTGAGCGGTTTCAGCCAGATATATCCATCATAGCGTTTGCCATTAACCACGGCCAGATCGTGCTGGCGGATGCCGCTGCCGGCTTTGATCTGTGGTGTCTGTTCACCTGCAAACGAATCGTTTTTATTCATGCTTACGCCATCGATTCCGCCGGTTATCTGCCAGGGAGAACGGCCGATGATGGGGAACTGAGTGTCCTTTATTGTGTTTCTTGTTTCAACATAGGGGTCGTACTCGGCAGTGATCGGAAAATAGAATTTGCGGTCTTCCAGCATCTCCGCCCAGATGCCGCCGTAAATACAGCGGCCCAAATGCTCGATGAACTGCCCATAGATGAAAGGATTGATTTCGGGGCCGGTTTTGTTGATATCGATCGTGACGGTTTGTGCCGCGGCGGCAGGTTTTGCCGTCAGTAAGAGTAGGAGGATAACAATAATTTGTCCAGGTAATGATTGTGATTTTCTCATGGTTTTTCCCATACTAAAGAATAAGGTTTTTTTCAACACGTATTTCTTGCTTACTGATGGCATATCCCTGCTGTGGAATTGTAATCAGGCAGCGTCAATCGTTTCAGCAGGCCGCCTGAATAACAGGATGCTATAAACCGGGTGGTTATTGCAAGCGTTTTTTTTCGGGAACGGGAAATTGTCGTTGTCGGTACTTTGAAGAGACATTACTTCAGGGGGTAAATGTCCATGTCTAAGCGTAACAAAATGTTGCGGGCCATTGATTGTAACCTGTTCTGGTACAGATAAATGCGTGATTATACGTGCGTAAGCGGGGGCGGGGCGTTGTTAAAACCCCCTTTATTCAAAATGCACAAATTGGTGATTTATTGGCACAAAATGGTGTTTATTTTTAATGACGTTTTCATGATAATATGATAAATTAATCAATGTGCATTCGTTTTGCAGTCTGACCGGGACAAATAGTTATAAATACTTGTCATATATTAGTTTGTGTGGGATAAGCTATGTGATGGCAGGTGGGAGCCGATAACTCGGCGGGGAACGTCCTGGTCTATAAATATCTGCAGGAAAAAGACTTGTCATGATTTGGCTGTCAGGTTTGATTGAAGTCTGACATAGACAATCTGATTCACATTGTTGATCAGGCATTGGTTTATTTGGTGAAAATGCATGTCAATATTGTTTATTGCAAGCAAGTATGACTAACCGTCATGTTTCAGGAGGCGTTTGAATTTTTTAAGGGGCTTAAAGTTGTTAGCATCCATAAAAATCTCCGGGCTTGATCTGTCTATCGTCATTGCGTATCTGGTGGCTATTGTCTCGCTGGGGTGTTGGGCCGGTTTAAGGAGCCGCAAGGGCGCCGAGGGCAAGGACTATTTTCTGGCTGGGGGAACCTTGCGATGGCATGTGATCGGACTGGCGTTATTTTCCACGAACATATCGACGGTCCACCTGGTCAGTCTGGCGGAAGAGGGGTATAAGAACGGCCTGGTTTATGGCAATTTTGAGTGGATGGCCTCCTTTACGCTGATTATTCTGGCGCTGTTTTTTGCGCCGTTTTATATCCGTTCTCGGGTCGCGACGCTGCCGGATTTTCTGGAGAAACGTTACAACAAGGCGTGCCGGAACTGGCTGGCGGGAATCTCCATTATCTCGGCGATTTTTATCCATATCGGGTTTTCTTTGTATGCCGGGGCGGTGGTGCTACATGGTCTGTTTGGGGTCAATATCTGGGTGAGTATTATTGTTACCGCGGTTTTAACGGGTTTATATACCATTCTGGGGGGCTTAATGGCGGTAGTGATTACCGAATCGGTGCAAACCATTGTACTGCTGGTGGGCGCGATATGTTTGACGGTTATCGCATATATGAAGGCAGGCGGCTGGGATGGCATTGCCGAAGCGGTCGATCCGGTAAAATTAACCATATTGAGACCGCATGGCGACGCTTCCAATCTGCCCTGGTATTCGGTGTTTCTGGGATATCCGATTATCGGCATCTGGTACTGGTGTACAGACCAGACGATCGTGCAGCGGGTGCTGGGAGCCCGGAATGAGAACCATGCGCGGGTAGGGGCGTTGTTTGCGGGCTTTATCAAGATTTTGCCGGTGTTTATTTTTGTGTTTCCGGGGACGATCTGTCTGGCGTTGATCAATCAGGGGAAACTGCCGGATGCACTGGCGGAGTCAAAAGACACCTACGCGTTTATGATAACGGAATTACTGCCGCCGGGCCTGACCGGTATTATGGCGGCGGCGCTGCTGGCGGCGTTGATGAGTACGGTATCGGGGGCGTTGAATTCGATTGCGACGCTGTTTTCCTTCGATCTATACAAACAGTTACGGCCGGAGGCCAGTAACAAGAGGTTGATTTTCGTGGGGAGAGTAGTGACGTTTGTCGGTATGATTCTGGCGATGTTGTGGTCGCCTTTTGTGGGGCGATTTGAAAGCATTTACAGCGGAATCGCGTCCGTGATCTGTTATATTTCGCCGCCGATTACGGTGGTGTTTGTGGCGGGCGTCTTTCTGAAATGGGCGAATGCCAAAGGGGCTTTCGCGGCGTTGATTACGGGTAGCGTATTGGGCTTGACGGTATTCTTTCTGGATTTTTTCAAAGAATACACACACTGGAACGTCCAGTTTATGATGGCCAGTTTTTATCTGTCGGTGATATGTTTTATCGTTCTGGCCGTGGTGTCGTTAATGTACCCGGAACCCCTGACTCAGGAAAAAAGCCAACTTGTCTGGAAAAATTTCGGCGATTGTTTCAAGGGTGAACAATGGAGCGGTATTGGTAACTTCAAAACGCTTTCGCTGCTGTTGTTAGTTTTAATGATCATACTCTACTGGCTGTTCCGGTAGTCGAAACATAATAGTTAGGGAAGAAGGCAATGAGACAAACAAATAAAAAAATGTCGATGGTTCTGTTAACAGCGATGTGTCTATGCTGTTTTACAAATATCGGTCAGGCTGCGAGCGACAGACCGAATGTGATACTTATTATAACAGACGATCAGGGATATGGCGACATTGCAGCGCATGGCAATCCAGTGATCCGAACTCCGAACATGGATAAGCTGTATCATTCGGGAATCCGGTTTACGAATTTTCATGTGGACCCGACCTGTTCGCCGACACGGGGGGCGCTGATGACTGGCAAGTATTCGCATCGGGCCCGGGTCTGGCATACGGTCATGGGCGGCAATTTCCTCCGGGCGTCGGAAGTCACGATGGCCGATGTTTTCAAGGCGACGGGGTACCAGACGGGGATGTTCGGCAAATGGCATCTGGGCAGCGGCTATCCTTACCGGCCGCTAGACCGTGGATTTGACGAATGGCTGAGCCATGGGGACGGCGGGACCGGCACGACGGATGATTATTTCTGGAACGACCGGGTGAATGATATGTATTATTACAATATGAAACGTGAATGGCGCGAGGGCTGGGGAACGGATGTTTTTTTCGAGGCGGCGACGACATATATCAAAAAACGCGATAAAGAACGGCCCTTTTTCATTTATCTGGCCACATATCTACCGCATACGCCTTTGACGATTCCGGATAAAAGCTGGGTGGATTATTATCGGGATAAGGATATTTCGCTCAGGGAAGCTTATTATTTCGCGACGATCGAGCATGTCGATCGAAATATTGGTTTGCTGCGGGAATGTCTGGAAAAGGAGGGATTGGCTGAAAATACCATTGTGATTTTTATGACCGATAATGGCGGTACGATCGGAACGAAAGTGTTCAACGCGGGGATGAAAGGGCGCAAGGGGACGCCCTACGATGGTGGGCATCGGGTGCCGTTGTTTATACACTGGCCTGGCGGCGGTCTGGACCGGCCGGCTGACCGGGATCATTTGACGGCCCATATTGACCTGTTGCCGACATTGATCGACCTTTGCGGATTGCAGGCGCCGAAAGGCGTTGATTTTGACGGCAGAAGCCTCAAGCCTTTGTTGTTCGATGCGAAGGCGGATTGGCCGGCAAGAACACTGTGTGTGGAAAAGCAGCGGAGCCGTGTGCCGGATAAAGGGGAAAACTGTGCCGTGATGACGGAAAAATGGCGTCTGGTTAACAGCACTGAGCTTTATGATATTGAAAAAGATCCGGGCCAGCGGCATGATGTCGCGGCACGGCATCCGGATGTCGTGAAGAAGCTTTTAGCTGATTTTGATACATACTGGGAACATGTGTCGCCGGGTGACCGCGATTTGTCTCCCAGAATAATCGGTACCCGTCACGAGCCTGAATCCTACCTGCACAGTATGGATTTGCGGACAGAAGATAATAAGGCCCAGAGTATCTGGAACCACGATGCCGTCGCGCAGGGGATCAAGGCACAGGGATTCTGGCCGGTTATCTTCGCAGAAGGAGGATTATACCAGTTTGATGTTTGCCGCTGGCCCCGTGAAGTGGATGCCGTTATGCGGGGTGTTCCGTCTAAAGAGAAGACAGTGGATGCCTGGGAATATGATAAACCGATTACCGGAACGATTTACGGCGATACGTTTAACGCCTTGCCGGTTTATTATGTCCGTTTGGAAGTTGGGGATTTGTCCGAGCTGAAAGCCGTGAGCGGAACGGATAAGGCTGTAAACTTCAGGTTCAGTCTGAATGCCGGCGAGAATATGATCAAAACCACGATGCTTGACAAGGACAAGAAACCTCTGGGATCGGCATATTATTGTTATGTTAAAAAAATCGCAGGAGATTGATCTCATGATAAACCGTAAGGAAAAAGAAGTATTAAGGCAGTTAGCGGAGAAAAAGGCCGAAATTGCCGCATTGCCGGTTCATGCCCGGAAACGGGAGATGTGGATTCGGATGAATGGTCTGGAAGTGACCAAGCCAATGCTCTGGATGAATGAGCGTCCCTGGCATGAGATTGGCATTTATCACGAATGTCAGTGTGAAAATGAGTTCGCTTATTTTATCGAGCAGAAGCTGCGGAAAGAAATATATCAATGGGAACACATGCCCCTGGATAATGTTGTAGAGAACTGGGTGGAATGTCCGATGGCTGTCAGCGACACGGGTTTCGGTATCGAGGAAGTCAGCGAAGAATGTCATGTCAATGATGGAGCTATTTATTCGCATGGTTTTATCGCGCAGATCAAGGAACCGGAAGATATTGAGAAGATCAAAGATCCGGTTGTCACCCATGATGAAGAGGAAACCGAGCGGCGGTTTCAGTCGATTGACGATGCGATAGGGGATATCATTCCCGTTCGTAAGCGGGGCGTGCCACATTTGTGGTTTGCTCCCTGGGATGAATTGATCCGCTGGTGGGGGGTGCAGGAAGCGATGATGGATCTGGCGTTGCGGCCGCAGATGGTACATGATATCATCGGCCGGCTGGTGGAGGCCTATCTGGTGCGGCTTGATCAGTATGTCGAGTTGAATGTCCTGTCGATGAACAACGACAATCATCGTGTGGGCTCGGGCGCGTATGGATATACCGATGAATTGCCCGCACCCGATTTTGACGGCGTGCACATACGGCCGTGCGATTTATGGGGCAACGGGGCGGCCCAGATATTTTCGGCAGTGTCGCCGGTCATGCACAGGGAATTTGCCCTGGAGTATGAGATCCGCTGGATGGAGCGTTTCGGACTGAATTATTATGGCTGCTGCGAACCGCTGGACAGCAAGATCGATATTCTTGAAGCCATTCCCAATTTGCGTAAAATCTCGATCAGCCCGTGGGCCGATGTCGAAAAATCGGTAGCCCAGATGCAGGATAAGTATGTCATTTCCTACAAGCCGAATCCGGCGATCTTCGCGGAGAAGGAATGGGATCTGGCCAAAGCCAGACATGATTTACGGACTACTCTGGAGCAGATGGAAGGATGCTGTGTGGAGATTATCGCCAAGGATCTTTCGACGGTACAGAATGAGCCGCGGCGGTTGTGGGAATGGTCGCGGATGGCGGCGGAAGAGACCGATAAATATGCCCAGGCTCACTGTTGAGAAGTTTTATGGACGGACCTGGTAAGCGTATGTAAACCCTTGGTTGCTCCGGAGTGAAATCCTGGGTAAGAGGACAATGAAATTTCGAATGAGGAATCATGATATTAGCCCAAAACCAACCCCTCACATTACGTGGGGGGTATATTCCCGTGAACGTTTACGATGCCGTAAGATATATTGTTTAAGGTTGAATTCAATGGGGCGCGAAGGGTCGCGTAAAAGGTCATTCAATCGTAACGTGTTTATACGGAAAAGGATATGGTAGCACGATTACCCAAAGTTCTTTTATTCATTAATCCTGAGAGGGCTTCGGGAAAGCTGATGATAACCGGCATTGCAAAATATATCCAGGTTTACGGTCCCTGGATCTTTTGCAAAAAGATTCCGTATTACGAAAAAGGGTTTTCCATGTATAAGCGGCCCCTGGACTCTCATGAAGGACAGGAGATGATTGCCAAGATCATTCGCAGCGGGGCGGTACAGGGTTTCATCGGGGCGATATCCGATAAACGGATGGCAAAACGACTGTTGCCGGAAGGTTTCCCGGCGGTGGTGATCCCGACATATGAGTTGATACCGGGTTATGTTAATTTGAGTGAAACGGAAACAATTGGCGAAAAGGCCGCTGAACATTTACTGGACAAGGGTTTCAAGGAGTTTGCGTTTTGCGGGTATGAGAAAAATTACTGGTCGGCGATACGGCGGGATTCGTTTTGCGATTATCTGCGCAAAGCCGGCTATGAGCCGCATGTGTACGAGCGCAGCGACAAGTCAATGTCGCCGGAATGGAAGCAGGAGCATTATGGTTTGCTGACCTGGCTGAAGAATCTGCCCAAACCTCTGGGAATCTGGGTCTGGAATGATGAGATGGCTTCTGTGGTCGTGGAGGCCTGTCATATATTGAATATCATCATTCCGGATGAAGCGGCGATACTGGGGACGGATAACGATGAATTGGTCTGTCATTTGTCGGTCCCGTCGACATCGAGCCTGCTGCTTAATTTTGAAGAAGCGGGCTATGAAATAGCTGAAAGTCTGCACAAGCAAATGCTGGGGCAGAGCGTAAAATCCAATAATATTTCCGTCGCGCCGCTGCATGTGGTCGAACGGCAATCCACGGACATTCAGGCGATTGAGGACCCGTGTGTCGCCAAGGCAGTTCGTTTTATCCATAACAACGCCAATCGATTGATTCAGGTTGACGATGTGGTCAATGAATCCTGTCTGTCGCGGCGTAATCTGTATAACCGTTTCAATAAAATTGTCGGGCGGTCCATCTATAAAGAGATCGAGCGGGTAAGAACGGAAGCTATTGCCAAAGCTTTGATATCGACGGATACGTCTATCTCGGAGATAGCTTTGCGTTTTGGTTTTTCCAGTGAAGCCCATATCTCGCGTTTTTTTAAGAAGATCAAGGGCATGACACCCGGCCAGTATCGTCGGAAGCACCGCCCGGCGTCTTAAAAGATCGGGTAAATTGTTGAATATTCTGAAGTTGCGTCAAATGCGAGACAGGCACAAATTGGTGTAAGAAATGCACGATATGGTGTTTACTTTTATGGTCGGGTTTGGGTATATTACAGTATAAGATAAACCCATTTAAGGTTTCATTTTTAGCTTAACGGCAAGTCGATTTACTATCTGAATTATGTTGTGAAAATATTGGAGCGAGGGCGTTCAGCGTTCGCGATATCACAATAAGGGTGAAAACGTAATGTAGTATGCCGCCGTACAGGTAAGATGTTGGCGCTGCAGTTTTCGCAACAGGGTCTATCTTTTTTTGGGACGCTTTTAAGGCGTACAGGTAAATATTAGAAGGAAAATGATGAACTCTAAAGATCGCGTTTTAGCAGTATTTGCACATGAGCTTCCCGATCGTGTACCGGTATGGTGCGGGGCGTCGTCGGAGTTCTGGGCCAAGGCCCGCCGGCAACTGCAGTTGGATGATGAAGCGTTGCGTGTGCGTCTGCGGGATGATTTTCGCCGCGTGTTCCCCGTTTATCGGGGGCCCGACTTTGCGTTATCGGAAGCCGCGACGACGCGGACGGTATTTGGCATCGAGCGGGCCGGCGTCGGATGGGGTCAGCCCCTGAATCATCCATTTCAGGAAGCGGAAATGAATGACATTGAAGCCTATCCCTGGCCGGATCCGTCGTGGATGGATGTCTCCGGCATTCGGGCCGAAGCGCTGGCTTATGACGGCCAGTATGCTATCCTGGGCGGTGAGTGGTCGCCGTTCTGGCATGATGCGATTGAGCTGTTCGGGATGGAAAACCTGTATATCAAGATGTACACCGAGCCGAATCTGGTGAAGGCGGTCTTTCAGAAGATCGTGGATTATTACATGGAGGTCAACCGGAGGATATTCGATGCCGCGGCCGATGCGATCGACATCATGTTCATAGGCAATGATTTTGGCAGTCAGACCGGCCCGCTGCTGGGCCCGGATTTATTTTCCATATTTATTCTGCCGCATCTGGAGCGGCTGGTCGATCTGGGGCACAGCTATGGCCTGAAGGTGCAATTGCATTGCTGCGGGGGCGTGGCTCAGTTGATTCCCTTGATGATTAAGGCGGGGCTGGATGCCTTTCATGCGGTACAGCCCGATTGCTGTGGCATGAATCTGGAAGATCTGAAACAGAATTTCGGGAAGAAAATCGTGTTCAACGGCGCTATTGATTCGCATCATATCCTGATCGACGGAACGCCCGATAGCGTGCGCGAGCAAACCCGCGAGGTGCTCAAGATCATGATGCCGGGCGGAGGGTATGTGGCCGGGGCCAGTCACGATACGATTCTGGTAGAGACGCCGGTGGAGAATGTGCTGGCCATGGTGGATACGGTTGCAGAGTATGGCCGGTATTATCAGTCGCCTGTTGTCGCTAAAACGAACGGGGCTACAAAACGAATTCAGGAAGTCGGCGGCAAAACTGCCGACCGTTTAAAAGATAAAATCTCGTTAAATGAGCGGTAAGCTGTAGTTATAAAATGGAAGATCAGTTGTTACGGTTTAGAGCCAGGGAGCATATTATGAAACCTGTAAGATATCGACAAAACAATCAAACTCACAGGAAACGAGGACCGGGTTTTACCTTAATTGAGCTATTGGTGGTGGTTTCGATCATTGCCTTGCTGGTGGCGATACTGATGCCGGCACTGGGCAAGGCCCGGCAGCAGGCCCGGACGGTGGTCTGCCTTTCGAATCTGCGGCAGTGGCATCTCTGCTGGAAGCAGTATCTGCTCGAGAACAATGATAAATTTACCGTGGGGTATGCGTCAAACGGCGGTTATTATTCATGGATGGATTTGATGAAGCCATATTATGATACTGATGAAATCTTCAGTTGTCCCAGCGCCAAGATGGAAGGGGTGCAATCGGACAGTCCGAATCAGGGTGATGGCACGACGCACTACTGGGGGACGACTAAGGGCAAATGGATGGCCACCAATAATTATACCGGCAGCCAGTTCAGCGGCAGTTATGGCTACAATTACTGGGTTTCTACTCAGGAGGAAGATGTTGGCTGGCGGTTGTCTCGCTATCATTTTGGTTCGGATCTGGTTAAAGGAGCTTCCAATTCTCCTCTGTTTTCGGGGTGCACCTGGATTGGCGCTTATCCGGATGATGGCGATATGCCCCGTCCTCAAGAAGTACCCTATTCTGGAGGAAATGGTGAAATGAATCGCTTCCTGCTTAACCGCCACAATGGCAATGCGACGATAGTATTCCTGGATGGTCTGGCACAGCGCGTCAAGTTGACCGATTTCTGGACGTTAAAATGGCACAGAGAATTTAACACTCGAACGAATCTGGCCGATCCGGGTTACGACTGGCCGGACTGGATGGAAAACGCCCGTTAAACTTACGGAGGGTTGCAGCAGAAAATCATTCTTTTGACAGGTAATTGGATAGGGCGCGTTCGTGTGAGGTGAGCGGACGCGCGAATCCATTTGTTGTTTGTACTCCATTGGGTAGAAAGCTCCGGGTAGGGCCGGGTGCAGGCTTTCTATTCGGAACGAGTTTATATTTCGTTGTCACAACAGGATTATGTGAGATTTGAGAAAGAGAAAGAGTAAAGGAGACCGGAGAAATAATATCTTATCAGCCATCAAGCGGATAACCGCAAAAGGAGTATCCTCTATCCTTCCTGCTCCGGTAAAAGAGCAATTATTACCCTGAGGGTATGTGATTCTCCGTCAGGGTTAGCCGTAAATGTTTTCTCCGCACATAATTACGTTGGCAGGAAACTGGAAAATCAATCGGAGCGATTATTATATTCATTATTGCATTTAATCCTTTGATTTTTTCTTTGTTTAAGGTATTATAACCAGTAAGTCATTTTTAATCTGAAATTTCGTAACCGGAACAGTCGCATCATGTTTTTGTGGCAGGAGGGCTTGTGGGTTGAAAGATGGGAATTCAATTGTCGGCATCGTCTGAGACTGTCGTCAGCGACGGTGTGGAATAAGTTGTTTTTCGGGAATCAAATGTAAACAGTGTGAACGTATTAGCAGGAAAGGAGTTGATTGGATGAATTGAATTTGTTGATGTAAATGTTGGAGTCTGGCAATAATTAACAAAAGTATATTAATTGATTAAGGAGACGGGCTATGACTAGAAGCAAATTTCATATGTTCTATGTCCTGTTAATGACGCTATTGTTGGGATTTGGAGGGATTGTGGCGGCGGATACGGAATTTCCGGCGCCGGGGAAAACGGGTGTACTTCAGTTTACCGATGCGAGTAACTGGACCGATGGCTTGCCGAATCTTACTGATAATCCCGGTACGGTAAGACTGCCGGGCGATGTGCTTGCCTGGTATTCATTTTATGCTGATTTAAACGGTATGAACTTTACCCTGGAGCCGAACGAAGTGGGTGAGACAGGCATATTAAAGCACACCGGCGGCGGCGGCACAGGTATCGGTACGTTTGAGACTCAGCTTGGCGGAGCAAGCGTGGTAACCGTTAACGGCGGGACCTGGGAGCCTTTTGGTGACCGCAAGGGGCTGTTGACTAAGGGCTGTACGGTCACAGTTAACGATGGTTTTCTGGATTGTGATGGGAAACAAATCGAATTCCGGGACCAGTATTCGGAAATTATTCTCAATGGCGGTGTTATAAAAGCCAGTAAACTACTCTGGTTTTCCGGTCCTGCCCGCGGCGTATTAAGACTCAACGGCGGTCTGTTGGAATTAACCGCTGGCACTGCACTGCATGATAATAGTTGCCGGCTTGATTTTTCCGCTGACAGCTTCTGTCTGGTGAAGTTTGTCAATAACAACTATATCAGTACCCTGCAAACCCGGGTGGCCAATAATGTTTTCAGTATTGACGGTACGCCGATATCTGATTTCAATGCGTTTGACCGTTTTGAGTATGATCCGATATCCAACGCTACCTATTTACAGCTTAATCCGGACCCGAGTATTGCTCAGAATGTCTTTCCGGCCAAAGCTCAGCAAGCGGTTGAACGTGATGTGACGTTCCGCTGGGGTCCCGGTGATGTCGAAAATATTACCAAGTATTATCTGTACTACAAAGTGGGCGACGCCGATTTATCGACAGTCACGCCGATTGAAGTGGATGCCGATCTGGATAACAACGGCTTTGTCGATGCTGAATCGAGTCATGGCCCGGTGAACTTTAATTTTGATGATACCGTTTTCTGGCGCGTGGATGAGAGTATCTCCGATTCCGGTCCGGATGATCTGGAAACGATTCAGGGCGATCTGTGGACCTTTACGGTATTGACGCCTGAACCCGTTATTTCTCAGCAGCCGCTCGGTCAGGTACGCGGTCCGGCCAACGAAAAATCGGATGCAGAATTCACAGTTGTTGCGACTGCCGATATCGGTACACTCAGTTATCAATGGTCCAAAGACGGCTCGCCTCTGGGCAACGGCCCGACCGGCAGCGGCTCGGTCATCAGCGGCGCTACCGGCGATACGCTGAATATTGTCGGCGTTACTGAGAGTGATGAAGGCGAATACGTGTGCCAGGTCACCACGAACTATAATTCAAGCATGGTTAGTGTCGATACTGACACGGCGATTCTGGAGTATGCACAAATTGTGGGTCATTGGGCGTTTGAAAACAACCTGGACGATTCCATAAACGGCAACAACGGTAGCTGGAACGGCCCGGCCAATCCCTACAGCGCCGGCATAGTCGGCACTTCGGCGTTGACGCTGGACAGTTCGACCGATCCCAATGTCGTAACGCTGCCGGCAGCGGTCATCCCCGACAATACGGCGGAATTCAGTATATCATTCTGGATTAAGAATACCGCGGCTGCGGAATATACCGGTATAGTCTTCCGGGCCGACCCCTGCGATATCGGCAATCCGGTCGTACGGGTTCATGCTCCCTATAATTTGAATATTACCTTTGATGCCGGTAACACGAATGGTTTTGATCGAGTTCAGCAGCAAATTTCGAGTTACGCGGATGAGCTCCAGGACCAGTGGGTCCATATCGTCGGCGTAAAAGACGTGGAAGCCGAAACGATGAAGCTTTATATCAACGGTGTTCTGATTAAAACAGACACTAACGAAACAAGGCGTTATTTCGGTACGGATTCGGTAACGCTGGGCGGTAATGTCATCGGCATGATTGACGATCTCCGGGTGTATAACTATGCCATCGATTCCGTTGAGATCGGCGTGATGTACACCGATGTTCAAGGCGGTTCCGTATGTGCCGGTCTGGACGATCCTGTGCTTCAGAAGTTTGATGTGAACGGCGATTGCCAGATCAGTGTGGTCGAGTTGGCGGATATTATCGCGGCTAACTGGCTGTACTGTCTGACGGTTCCGGATTGTGTCAACTAATGGACTGGTCAACTGCATGGTTAAATTATTCAAATTATCCTCTTGAAATAAAAGGAGATTAGTCATGAATACAAGTAGAAAGCTTTGTATTTTGTTAGCACTTATGTTTATTACGGCGGTGGCCAGTGCGGATACGGAATTTCCTGCCTCTGGTAAAACCGGTAATCTTGATATTCTGGATGCTGCCAACTGGACGAATGGTGTGCCGACGAATGAAAATCCCGGCGTCATCAACCTCAGTTCGACGGTCAGCGGCTGGTACGACGGTTTTGCGGATATGAGCGGTAAAACCGTTGTCATCCAACTGGCCGACCCTGGTGATACCGATGGTGTCCTTAAATATACCAGACCCAATGGAGTGACGGTCGGACAATACGAAACCCAGGCTGGACAAGGCGGCGCTGCGACTATCACAGTGAACAGCGGAACCTGGGAACCTTATGGCGAACGTGACGGCATAAGGGCCAAGGGATGCACTATTACCATCAATGGCGGCCTGGTGGATTGCAATAACAAACAGATTAACTACTCTTCAGGTTCCAATGAGGTTATCATCAATGGCGGTATGTTCAAGGCTACCCAGATCAGGTCCAATAACCCATCGCGCGGCTCTTTCAAGATTAATGGCGGTGAAGTACAACTCAGTAGTTCCGGTAACGCTATACCCGCCAATGGTGCCAGAATCGATTTTGATATCATCAGTCACGGTCGGTTGACGGTTCTGGGCGGCAATTATACGGGAGGGTTGCTGACCCGCCTCGCGAACAATGTGTTCAGTATCGAGGGCGTTACGATCAATAATTTCGATGATTTTGAAGTCTTCGAGTATGATTCTGTATCCGGTAATACCTATCTGCAGCTTTTCAAGGATAACCAGAGGCTGGCGCGCAATGTGTATCCCGCTGATGAAGAGATCGATGTGCCGGTCGAGGTAACGCTGCAATGGAAGCCGGGATACGACCCCAATGAAGCCGGCTGGCCGGATGCTTCGACGCCGATCGTCAACCAGAATATCACCCAATATTATGTGTATTTTAAAGTTGGCGATGACGATTTCAGCGGTGTAACACCGGTTGTAGTTGATGCGGACGAAGACAATAACGGCTTCGTGGATGATATGTCTTCCCAGGACTTTAATTCCCTGCAATTTAATGAAGATGTGTACTGGCGAGTCGATCAGAGCATCAATGATTCTGCCGCGGATGATCCGAATACGATGACCGGCCCGACCTGGATGTTCACTTCCACTAACCCCACACCTACGATTTCAAAACAGCCCGTGAGTCAGGTACGTGGGCCGGCCAACGAGAAGCTTGATGCTCTCATGACGGTCGTCGCTTCGGCGCCGATTGGCACCTTGAGTTATCAATGGGAGAAGGATGGTTCTCCGTTGAGTGATGGTCCTACCGGAAACGGCTCCGTTATCTCCGGCGCAACCGATCCTTGTCTGATGATTACTGATGTGGCGATGGCCGATGCCGGCGAATATGTCTGTGAGGTGACGACGACCGTTAACTCCAGTTCCGTTTCTGCTGATTCGGATGCCGCTGTCTTGGAATATGCTCAATTGACCGATCAGTGGGCATTCGAAAACAATCTGGATGACAGCGTGGACGGTCAGAATGGATTGAACAGCGGCACGCATACCGGTTCCGGCGCCAGTTATGTTGCCGGCCTGGTTGGTGGCCAGTCGCTGGACCTTTCGAGCGATCCGTGTCTTGTCAGTCTGCCGACAGCAGTCATCCCCGGCAATACGGCGGAAATCAGTCTTTCGTTCTGGGTCAAGCATACCGCAGAGACCTGGTATGGCAGCGATGCGATCTTTGTCGCCAAGGATGCTGAAGACAATTCTGCCGTGGAAATGTGGGCTCCGTATTTTGTTCAGTTCATCTTTGACGCTCCGGCCTCGAACCGTGTTCGTAACCAGTTGCTGCCGAACGAAGAACAGACTTATCTTGACGAGCTCAAGGATCAGTGGGTTCATGTCGTTGCGACCAAGGATGCGGAAACCGGCCTGATGAAGCTGTATTTCAATGGTGAATGGGCGAATACCGCTACTGACCAGACCTTGCGTTTATCCGACGCGGTCTCTGTCTTCCTGGGTAATATCGTTGGCCAGATCGATGATTTCAGAGTATATAACTATGCTCTGGACAGTGTCGAGGTGGCTAAGCTTTATCACGAAGTTACGGGCGAAAGCGTCTGCAGCGGCCTGGAAGATCCGATCATCAGTTCGTTTGACGTCAATGGCGACTGTGAAATTTCACTGGAAGATTTTGCTCTGATTGTCAGCGAAAACTGGCTCTATTGCAAGATCGTACCGGACTGCATTAACTAAGTCGTTGTATGTTTTTAAGTTCACACACATATTGTTGCTGGATCTGGTAAGTTCCAGTAACTTGTTACTGACAATCGAAGGCAGATGCCCTGCGGGGTATCTGCCTTATTATCACAATGCGGTTGTATTTAGTCATGGCGGGCGAATTTAAACCCATAGGGCAAATATATTTCATCAGGACCAATGGTTAGTGTTTATCTCGCAATAATTTAAGTCCTGATAAACGGAAATTCAAGCGTAACGAGTATAAATACTGGGTTAAGAAAGCGGAAAAACAATCGGAAGCAGTGAGAAATTGGATAAAACGAGGAAATGTAATTGTAAATCGTTAGCAAACGAATTATTGATTGGAAATGGGTATAAAAATTTATGGAGATTATGGAAATGTTTAGCAACAAATCTTATCGTAGTTTTAGTTTAATAGTAACTGGTCTTTTGTTGATCGTGACCGGATTTGCCGGCGGGGCGTCGCATGATCCGATTCATATCAATGGAAATTCGAACTTTACCGCCGGAAACGGCGTTTCCAACCCGGGAGCGGCGGGTACGGAACAAGATCCGTTCATTATTGAGAACTGGGAGATAGTATTGGACGCGAGCGATACCGCCCCAGGCATCCTGATCGAAAATACCACCGCTCATTTCATCGTCCGCAACTGCACCGTTCGCGATGGCGATCTCTGCGGCGAGCAGGGGATTAATCTGAATAATGTCAGCAACGGTACCATCGATAGTTGCACATCGGTCAACAATCGCCGGGCCGGCATCCATCTGATCGGCTCCGATCATTGTACGGTGTCTAACAATGAATGTTCTGATAATATCGGCAACGCGATCGGTGTCTGGCTGGAAAATGGTTCTCATTACAATACCATCGTGAACAATACCTGTAACCGGGTGCATACCGGAATGTATTTTGGCAGCGCCGACCATAATCTTATCAAGGGTAACACCTGTACCTGGAACAGTTCACTGGGGCTGCAGCTGCGCTATTCAACCGATTATAATCGCGTGGAAGGCAATACCTGTTCCTATAACGGACGTGTCGGTCTGCAACTGGCCAATAATCCCTCTCACAATCTCGTCATAGGTAATACCTGCAATTATAATGGCCAGAATGATGTATCCTCCTGCGGCGGCATCTGGCTGTGGGAGGCCGGGCATCATAATATGATCTGGGGCAACTATTGCAAAGGCAATGTCAAAGGCGGCGGCAGCGGCGGTATTACCTTCGCTTCGATTTATCACGGCGTCGGCCAGGGCAATGTCGTGGCATTCAATACGCTGGTGGAGAACGGTACGTATGGATTGTGCAGCAGCGATGCCCTGGGGAATTATATTCACCACAATAATTTCATTGATAATAACAATCCGGCAAATACCAACGACGATAATATCTGGGACAACAGCTATCCTTCCGGCGGCAATTACTGGAAAGACTATTCAGGTGTGGACAACTTCAGTGGCCCCAATCAGAACATTCCCGGCAGCGACGGCATCGGCGACACCAACTTTCGCGATGATCGTTATCCGCTTATAGCCATGGCCGATCCGAATAGCATCAGGGCGTCTTCAGTGGAAAATGCACCGGCAAGCGACATTACCGGCTTTGATGCAAACTTGAACGGCATTCTGACCTTCGAAGGTTATGAATTTCCTGTTGTGAAAATATACTGGGGCGATAATGATGGCGGGACTAATCCGGACAACTGGGATCATTGCGAAATACTGGATTCGAGCCATCCCGGCGCGTTCAGTGTCAAGATAGCAGACCTGACTATCGAAACAACCTACTATTACCGCTGTTTTTGTTCGGATTATACTGGCACGGACTGGGCGGATGCTACCGGCCAGTTCACAACCGAGGGAGCCGAGCCGCCGACCGTGATTAACGCGCCGGCTGCGAATATAAATTTTAGCTCGGCGACGTTGAATGGCGAAGTAACGGACAATGGCAATGAAATCCCCACCGTGACGATTTACTGGGGTGATAACGATGGCGGGACCATAGCTGAAAACTGGGATTACCATAAGTCGATCGGCTTCAAAAATGGTGCGTTTTATCTGGATGTTGTTAACTTGCAGCCCGATACGCTCCATTATTTTCGTTGTTATGCCTCCAATTCCGCTGGCGGCAGTTGGGCCGCTTCGACCGCACAGTTTACTACGGCACTGCCGCCCGACCCTCCGGTTGTGAGTAATCTGCCGGCATCGGATATCTTCGGCAGCTCGGCCCGTTTTAATGGACAGGTGACCGATACGGGAGGAGACGCACCGGTGGTTTATATTTACTGGGGGGATAACGATGGCGGGACAGTAGCTGAAAACTGGGATAATTGTATTGACGGCGGCCTGCAGGGGGCAGGGCCGTTTTATGAAGATATTACCGGACTCACCGAGCAGGCAGATTACTACTACCGTTGTTATGCCGTCAATTATGGCGGTGGAGCCTGGGCCGGTTCAACGGCAAGTTTTTCTACGCTGCCCTGGACGTGGTTTACAACTCAGTCGGGCAACTGGGATGTCCAGAATGCCTCTAACTGGAGTAACGGTCTGCCTACGATGACCAAGGCGGGGTACATGGAACTCAGTGCTCAGGTTAGTGCCTGGTATGATGGCTATGCTGATCTGGACAACAAAAAAATTCAGGTCGTGAGTGTTGACGGGCAGGGGAAGCTTAAATATACCAAAAACGATGGAGTGACGATCGGCAAACACGAAACCCAGCTATCGAGCAGTTGCACGATCAAGATCGATAGTGGTACGTGGGAGCCTTACGGTGAAAGAAACGCCTTGCGATTAAAAACGGGCAGTCCTCGTGTAATCGTAAACGGCGGGATGATTGATGATGGCGGTCAAAAGATACAGTTTCGTAATCCCGGCGGCACCCTGGATCAAAATGGCGGCGTTATCAAAACGAATCAGATAGATATATTTGATAATAGTCCCGGCGCTCAGGTGACGTTGAGCGGCGGCCGGATGGAAATTGGTTCGTCCGGACTCGATCTGGGTAACCAGCTGGGGGCCTTTAATATTACCGATGACAGTACCGGCGTGATAATTCTGGAAGGTAATAAGCTGGGCAGTCTGGATAATTACCGGCAGAATGGACAACTGCTCCTTGACGGCGGTTCTTTCGACGATTGGAACAGCTTCAATGTGTATGATCACGGTGAAACATTCGCGGGTAAAACGACGGTTCAATGGCTGCCGTATCAGGGCGATCTGGACCTTAACGGCGTGGTCGATTTCAGGGATTTTGAGAAGTTCTCACTCCATTGGCCGTGGAAATATTCCATGGAGATTCTGGAAGATATCAGCAGTAACTGGCTGAAAAAAGTTGAATAACATGCTCTCAATGGTTCATTGTGAACCCTGGCGGGCATTCTCATGGCTTTTGAACAAAAAATCCTGAGGAAAATCTTTCGTTAATCCGACGTTGCTCAAATCAATGGGCTCGATACCCAATTGGCGGGCTGGTGAATTTCTGTGTAGACGGAAATCATTATCCCGCCAGTTTTCAAAAAGCGGATCGAGATAAAGACTGTGTTTATCATGGCCGGCCTCGCGCAATGCCTGCAGGAAGGGTACTTCGCGGGTTGCTTCGGCGTTGCCGCAGAAATAGATATTATGATCTATCACGGCATCCTGCAGCACATCGGTATTTTCGGGGCGGAAATGGTAATAGAATTTTTGCGGTTCACCCGAGACAAAAAAGATATTGCGGCTAATCTCCGTCTGGTCGAATGGCCCCCAGCGCGGATCGGTATGAATCGGATCATCTTTGGTCGTGCCGACATTGATCAGGTAATTGTTCACCACCCGGTTTTCGCCTTTGAGCGTAATGCCGCCCACCAGTGAGTTGTACAGAATGTTGTATTCGAACACCGTGCCTTTTTGATAATCATCCGTCCGCATCATGCCGGAGATGTGCGTATTGTTGATATCGTGCAGGTAATTCCTGCGAATAATGTTATTCTCGCCCGCACCGGAGATATTGATCGCTGAACCGTCTCCAAGCATATTCACGGCGTTTTCTACTTCGTTATGTTCGATAATGTTGTTGCGGGTATGCAAATAAGGAATCACATCTTCCCATGTATCGCGCTGTTCAACCTCATACCAGCGAATCGTTTTCCAGTATTCGCGGGGCGGTTTATTGCCGCTCTGAAGAAATCTGTCGGTGAAAAATTTATAACGGACGCCGCTCAGGCAGATCGCCTTGCGCGGCACGTCTCGGATATAGTTGTTACGGACGAGATTATCCCCGCTCTGCCAGAGTATAATAGCGTGGCTGTGCCAGTAAATCTCCCCGATATGATGAATCAGATTATTGTCGATGAGATTGTTCCTGTTGACATCCTTGGTGCCGGGGCCATACCCGATCAGGACGATGCCGCCCTGGCCCAGATGACTGATGTGGTTATTGGTAATCTCAATCTCCCGGCAGTGATAATCCAGGCGCACCGCGTTGCCGCCGCTGTTGGTGAGAATGCAATCGTAAACGGCACACTTCTCGGCCGCCTCAAAGCAGATGAGCGCATTCTCTTTATCTTCCATCTCCCAGTCATGCTGTATGCCGATATCGTCTTTTTGCCAGATATCACGGTCGGCATGCATCAGCGTCAATCCTTCAAATCGTAAACCGCGCACTGGTCGGTCTTGTGCCTGTGCTTTCCGCGTTTCACCTCTCACGCCGATCAGATGCTTCATGCGAGGGAGGAAAATATTGTTGCCCGGTTTGTTTTCCCGTGGCCAGTAATAGATTTTTCTCGTCAGCGTATTGACCACCCACTCTCCGGGCTCATCCAGATAATCGATGGCGTTCTCCACCCAGAGGTTGGGATTGACTGTCCGCCCGCCCCAGGTCCGCCGCAGGGGATAGGAAGCGGGGATCAGAGTTTTACAGATGTTTTTTTCAGGCATGACGTTTTCCAGCCGCAGGATATTCATCGACCACGGTACACTGGCAACAATAACAATTTCAATATCTCGAATGTTCGGCCAGTCGCGGATTAATCCCTCCGGGTATTTCATATAGCGACGCGGGTCCAGATTGCCTTCGCCTTTCTGAAAGCCCTCACCGTAGGCATGGACCGGCAGCGCCCCGGGCGAAACGGCCCGCGGCAGTCTTTCGTAACCCTTATACAAGGTCGCGAAGTAATCAATGCCCGCCGGCAGTTCATGTACGTACACCTTGTCTCTTGACACTTCAGGCAGTCCCTCAGGATAGTCCTCCGGCTTCTTCCAGTCGGCCAGTGCCATGCCTCCGCTGATGACCGGCTGTTCATTACCATAAGCTGCATAGGTTATGGTATGACCATCAGCCGCTCCGTCCTCCAATCCAAACGTCAACGGTTTGGTTAAGTGATAATGGCCGTTGCGAATAGCGACGTGATAATTTTTATCCGGTGTAAGTATTTTTGCCTGGCGGACAGCCTCTATGGCCCGCTCCAGAGTTGCGAAAGGTTTGTCAAGAGTGCCGGGATTGCTGTCGTTACCTTTTGGCGCCACATAGAAATCCGCAGGAGCGGCCCCGGAATCATTAAAATACGACCATTGCTCAGCAGAGGCGACATTCTGTACCGCTTCCCTTCCCAGTCGGTCGTGCAGTTGAGCCAGATAGAGACTTGCCGGCGTGACATGTCTGCCCCAGGAATCGTAAGCTTCTTCCTGCAACTCTTCGAAGGGGCCTTTTCTGCGTTTACCTTTGCAGCCGATGCCGTAATTACGGGTGATCAACGGCGATTCGACTGTCAGCGGATCGCCAATGCAATTCCACATGACCGAATTACTGGCCGTCCAGCCGTGCCCGGACCCCATACTGCCCCGATTCATAATGAGGATAGGAGTCGGATGCCGCTGTCCGCAATGATCGAACAGGATGCCGGTGCTCCAGCGATGATGCGGTTCGCTGGCTCCGAGCGAACTGGGCCCGTCGCAGTCCAGAAACACGCTGGCCCCGGCAACGCGGCTGCCGACCGAAAAGGCATGACGGCAGTTAAAGGCTTCGCAGCGTTGGACAAGAATATCCTGCCCACCTATGGTTATGCCATAGCGTGCCACATAAGAATGTTTTTTATAGTAACGTGGATCGGCGTTTTCTATCCGGCAGTCCTGAACGGTGATATGTCGGGTTCTGGCGCCGACATATATACCGGTCCCGTAAAAATGAATGGCTGTCAGATCACGAGCCCAGCAGTTTTCGGCATGGAAAAATTGGAGCATTGCAGCGTAATGATCCAGCATGTCGTTCTCGTTTTGCGGTTCCCAGAGAGAAACGCTGCGCAGATTCTCAATACCGACATGATGAATTCGCCCCGGAAATTCATATTTATAAATCCATCCGCCGCCATATTTCCGCTGAATCTTATTATAAACCGGCCTGTCAATAGTGATGACGTTGCCATGGACGGCAACCACTTTGCGCTCGTATGCTTCGCGAGGGCCGGGCTGCCACTGCCGGACGGGTTTGCCATCACGGCGCGGAGGAATCTGGTCCATTTTGATAGCATGCACCCAGTCCTGATTTGAATTTCGCTGTACCATAATCCGGTCGCCGGCTTTAACATTTTCCGCGTTAGCTACCGTTATCGTTGTTTGATCGACCGAGACGGTCTCATCCAAGATTTCCTGTTGTGAGTCGACGATCTTATGGAAGTCGTTTTTGCCGGTAACGGTTATAAGGCAGCCTGGCCAGCGGCCGGCCCACTCGGAGCTCTTTTTTGAAGTGGCATATAGAACAGTGCCGTCCTTACCGGCGCCTTCACCGCGGAGTACCACGCCGGAATGCGTGATTTTCAGGCTGTCCTTAATATAATATTCGCCGGCACTTAATAGTACCGCGCCGCGCAAGCCGTTTTCGTCCATAGGGAGTTTGCCGACCGCATCCAGCGCCTCCTGAATCCGCAGGGAATCATCGCCGGCTTGCGGTTCGAGTGTTATTTTTACCGGTGCTGCCGGCAGAGCCACGCCGCCTCCGCCATATCCCGCATACGAATAATCGGGTATGCGGTTACCCTGGGCGTCCTCATGGTAGATGAGTTTGCCCTCAGGTTCGGGATAAGCGAATTTCGAATAATGATTCTCCGCATGCAGCGTTGAGATGAAACAAAAAAACACTAGAAATGGCACACTATGAATTATTTTGAAGAATCGCATTTTCAGTCTCCATGAAGTAATACATTACCCGGAATCAATTTTTTTGGGATGCCCGGTCCTGACCAGCTTATCGACAGATCGGTATCGCCGCTGCCGATATTGATCAGGCTGATCGGGTGCAGTCCTTTACGCAGCGCCAGTCTGCATTCCCACTCGCGGTAAGGCCCCTGGTTGCGGCTGTCGATGACCGTCCAGTTGCCTATGGTTAACAGGCAGCCGTGTGGCGCTTGGGCGTAAAACGTATATATACCGTCGTGAGGCGCCCAAATAAATCCGCTGTAATGGCGTTCATCCTCACTTCCCGCTGCGAATGTATCAGCGACGCCCTGACTTCTCACTTCGCCCTTTCGTATATCTTTGCAGCGTAATCCCGGTTTCACATTTCTGGTTGGTACAGGTTCCATCGCTCGCTGGAACTTCTGGCCGGCAATCCGTGGCTGCAGCGACGATTTCGGGTTAACGACAACCGCTTTTACTGTCGCTGACTTATTCAAGACAATCGGTTTCCGATAGACCGCGGAGCCGGCATCGGGATCGCTTCCATCAAGAGTATAATGAAGCGTTCCGTTACCTTTGTCTTTGAGGGTTACTTCCATGTCATCCATAAATGGAATAAATCGCTGCATCTTCATGGAATCCCATGGACCGGTGTTAGGTTGGATTACGGCTTGTTCGGCTGTAGTCGCCCGGGCGTGAATAATGAATCTGCTGTGCCCTTTAAACGAACGCCATTTTGAAAACAGTTCTTCCACTCCGTCGCGGGTGAATTTCAGGCCATGGTCATGCAAAAGATGTATTATGGTTCTGCCGTTGCGGTTTTCCACCCGGTCGATCTGATATGCATGCATGGTCGGCAGTTTGCTTTTGACTGGTTCCCCATGTGTTACGATCATCCATCGGCCATGCAGGGCATTACCCTCCGGCAATTCAGCATCGCAGATAAACGCATCGGTCTCATCGCCGTCGTATTTCCGCTGGCCGCCCAGTATCATTCCCGATAGATTGTCGTGGACTGCCTTGGTAGTGATTTTGTTATCGGTCAGTTGTTTACCGCCGATCAGGTAAGCATCTGTTTTCCGTCCTTCGCTGACGAAGAGTCCCATTATGCCGTCCATTGTTATAGAACCGGCCGACAAAATTGTCGGTCCCTCTGGTGCGAATAAAAGCACATCTTCTCGAACGCCCAAAGCAATCTTCAACGCAAGTCCATCTCCCCGGACCGGTATTCTGTTAATGGATGTTATCTTCGGGCCATCCTGATAAAGATCATAAACTGCAATAAACGTACTTTTTGTATAATTGTCATTTTTTCTTCTAGCAATCAAGTGAGGCATCCACCAGTTATACACTTCATCATCCTGGTAATGACCGGCATTACGCAACGCCGGCGTTTGCCCCAGATACAGCGTCGCCTCCGGCTGAGCCAGGAAATGGATACGGGTCCCAACGGAAGGGTTGCCTTTATAAGTCATGTCAACAAAGCCGTTTCGTGCCAGTGGGCCGGCAGCGACATTTCGGAACAAACCATACAGATTGAACCGTCCCATGCCGCGCGGCTCCACCCACCGCTCACCCTTTTCCAGCAGGGGGTATTGCTCTTCCATGCGTTGCAGCGGAAGAGAACTGCTGCCCGTCATATCCCCCAGCACCGACCCATGCATGGCGTAATCATGAACTTGTCCACCTTCAACTTCAAATATATCAACGAAATAGGGCGTAGCCGGATCGATCGTATTGAGAACAACCGTCCGGCGATAGAGTCTTACATCTTGATGAGCGTAAGCTTTGGTCCCGTCCACCTGTATAGCGGACAAACCCGGCAAGTCATCTACGAACATCTGAACATTGCCAAAGGTGTCGCCGCCCTGTTGAGCCGTGCGATTGACGACAACCGTATTATGGCTCAGCGTACTGGAGGCCCAGTTGCGGAGCTTGTTGCGCTGGTAACCGATATCCCCGGACATATCATGCTGATGCGCATACCACACCAGCGACAGGCAGTCCAGATGGCAATGGTTGGCGCCCTGTTCGGAAAACTGCAGCTGCACCTGCGTTTGCTTCGGGCCCCGGCCGTCGCCCAGCACCGCGTGTCCCAGCCCCGGAAGCAGCCGGCAGCGACTGGCTTCCAGCGGTTTTCCATAGAACATATTGTTGCGTCGCAGGCCCGTCCACCCCATCGAATCGTTTAGCGGATTGATGCGGCCGTCCGGCAGGGCGTAAGCCTCGGGAACATATACCATGGCGTTAAACAATGGAATGTCTTTCTCCAGCGTCACATTGTCCAGATGTTTGCCCGTCAGTCCGTCAACATAACCGCAAGGATCGTTGTAACCTTCGATGGCCTTAAATACCTTCCAGATGCCTTTGACGACACCGTAATGCCCCTGGTTTCCTTCAGGATGATGCAGGTCGAAGGTATAGCCAGCGTTGTGCGGCCCGTGTTTATCGTAATCATAAATGACCCGGCTGAGGAAGTAGTAGGCGAGGTGTACGTAGGCCGGTTCGTCGATCGCGCGGCCGACGGCGGCTATCCGGTCAAAAACAACCAGATTATTTGAAAAATGCCGGTCCCACGAAATATCCATGATGAAATCGACCATCGCCCGCAGCAGATTATCTAGCACATGCTTTCGGACATCATAGCCTTTTTCCCGTGAAACCGCCGACCAAACCTCACTGTCTTTAATCGCGGCATACATATTGACAAAACTGAACTCGATTTCATCGGCCCACCATTTTCCCAGGCGGGAATCAGTCCAGCCGTAGGGCAGATCATCCTCCGGCGTGCCCTTGAGTTTGCCGTCAACCATGCACGGACCGCCGGTCGATACGTAGTAATTATTGATGCCCCGCCCGCGATGCAGCAGATAATGAGAATATCGGTGAGCAAAGGCGTCCAGAACGAGAATACCCCGCCGGGCATAAGCCGGATTATGTGTCGCCCGATAGGCGTTTTCGAGTTCTCGCATTTGAAGGGTGATCCATTGATATTTGGCGTTGTCAATCGCCGCGTTAAAAAAATATCTTTCCGGATGCGGATTGCCGCGCAGGTCGCCGCGGGGCCGTTTCCCTTCATAATAAGGTAGAGTAACCTTCTCGCCGATATAATTCCACATGACCACAGTCTGGTTCATCGGATACTGTTCGTTCGGAAAGACCAGCCCGCTGACCGGACAGCGCACCTGCTCGGGCTTCCGCCAGTCCCACTGCCAGTTTTTACGGGTTTCTTGCATGTGGGCGCCGATTTTCGGACTGGCGACAGCTACTTCGGGACATTGGATGGGGATATAATTCAAGAGTTCTTCTTCTGAAAGAGACATAATATCCCGCACATATTTTTCAAACGGCTGATCGGAATGACCCTGCCCCGCCAACGGCCGGCCGATAATACCCGTTAAAATGATTAAAAGCAATTGTGCCGATTTTAATTGTAACTTATTTGTCATGATGTTACTCCCAAATCCACTAAAGCAGATCAATGCAAGATGAAAAGAACAGATATGAAGCAATTATACTCGTTCCGATTAAAAATACCCGTTTTGTCGGAACATAATTATCCGCGGATAAAAAGATTACGCCCGGCCCTGCCCGGAGCTTTCTACCCAATTGGGTATATTTATGAATTTGGTTAAAACCAGAGAAAAAGCAATGAAAACCGGAGGCAAAAGGCCTTGACGACCTCGCCTCCGGTTAAAGGAAACAGAAAATCTTTTTCGGTTAAAAATAGGTTACTGCGTATAGTTTTAGCGTTTATCGGTGTTGATTCGCAGTAAGGTCCATCGTGTATTTTATACTCGTCACACATGATTTTGTCCGCATGGATAAGGCGTAATTATGTGCGGGTAAAGCGTTTACGATTGGCCCTGGCGGGCATCCTCATACCCTTTGGGTATTATCATCAGCGTCTCGATGACGTTCCGTCCGCTATTCCAGTTCAATCTTAAAGCAATAAGCGAATTCGCACGGCTGCTTATGCGGCGTTTTTACCGTTAATCCGCCTGCATTTTTTTGCCATTCTATAGCCCCATAGTTCCCGATCAGGGAAACATTTTTGATGGCCTTTGTTACATTATTATTATTGATAGACTTGATCGTTACCATCTGATTATCCCCCGGCCAGCCCAGCATGACGGCATAAATGATGCTGCCATCCTTTGATCGGGTAAACCGGAAGTCTTCATGTGAATAGACCTTATCCATTTGCTCATCGCCGCGCCCATGTTGCTCCGATAGAGCTTTATGAGGCTCGCCATACACTTTCCATGGCCGGGTGTAATAAACGGCCTCACCATTAAGCCGCAGCCAGTCGCCGATTTTTTCCAGTTCCGCCGCTCCTTCTTCGATAAGCGTGCCATCAGATTTAAACGCCACATTCAGCATCAGCACACCATTTTTGGAAACAATATCCATGAGCAGATCAATAATCCAGTTCGCGTCTTTCCACTCGTTGTCCCAGCGCGGCTGGTAGAACCAGGACCGCGAGATCGTCGTGTCGGTCATCCATATTGCCGGCATCATCTCTTCCGCGCGTCCTCGTTCGAAATCTCGGATGCCGGTGTGCGGCAGCAGCGCCATCTCTTTATGACCGACACAGACATTACGGGCATTCGCCACTGCCCAGTTATAATAGTCGGCGAACATGCGCTGCTGGTACTCCGGCGTAACGCATTTGCGGCCGTCAAAGGCAATATCAAACCAGAGCATATCCGGTTCGTATTGATAAATGACCTCATGCACCATGCCCAGCCATTGCTCCAGATAACGTTTGGTCGGCCAGTCCGCATTCACCTCCCAGTCTCCCGACTGCACATACGTATCACGCGGTTCGCCGTAAAGCTGCCATGTATCCGGATCGGCGCCATCGTATTTGCTGGCCGGGGCGAAATAGCCCCAGGCCCAGCTATGATGCATGGTGGCGATGAATTTCATGCCGCGGGCTTTGATGGCAGTGGCCAGCTCGCCGGTCACATCGCGTTTAGGCCCCATGTCGGCGCTGTTCCAGGGCGTCACTTCCGAATCCCACATGGCGAAATTATCATGATGTACCGCTACCGGCCCAGCAAATCTGGCGCCCGCCCGCGCGAAGGTTTCCGCCCACTGTTCCGCATCGAATTTCTCCGCGGTAAACCGGGGAATGAAATCCTTGAAGCCAAACTCAGACTGATCGCCGAAATGCTCCTTATGGTACTCATAAGCTCCTTTGAGCTTGTTATACATGCCCGCCGGATAGCCGGTGATATTGGTTAATTCCGTACAGACCGTTTGCGGCGTCCAGTGCGTGTAGATGCCGAATTTCGCGTCCGCCAGCCATTCCGGATAGCGGTCATAGACGCGTATGGATTCCCATTCCGGCTCTATCTTCTGAATTTGCGCCTCGAGCGAAACGCTTGTCAACATCAACGTACCTGCTGCAATCATGGTCAATACCAATTTCTTATACATCATCGTCTCCGTAAGTTTATTGCAATTGTAATATTTGTTGATAAGGTTTGTGAGCCGCGCCGTATTCCGATAACGACACATCGAAACCCGTCAGCTTGAAGACATAGGCGTATTTACAGGGTAAATCTTTCTCCGGCAGGTTGGGAACAGTAATCGTTATCATTTTGTCGTCGTCAATTATGTAAGATATCCGCCGCTCCGACCCCAGCAATTGCAGTCTGGCGTCCTCGCTTTTCTTATCAATCTGTACCGACCGAATCGGCAGCAGCATCGATCCGCTGGGCCAACCCATCTGATAAGTCCGCGGCCAACCCAGTACGAAGATATAGAAGCTTTTGCCATCACGGCTCTGCATGAAACGAACATGCTCGGAATCATAACCCTTGAGGTAATAGAAATGGGTCGAGAACTCGCCTTTTGCCAGCGTCTCTTCTTTGACGCCGTACTGTACTGCCGACGGCCCTTCCCCATAGATTTCCCACGGTCGCGTTTCGTTCAGGCTTTCGGCATTCACCGCCATCCAGTCTGCCATTTCTTCCAGCGAATGGATAATCGAATCATGCACCGTGCCATCGGCCCGCTGAGGAATGTTCAACATAAGCCGGCCGTTTTTGCTGACCACGTCAATCAGGAAATCGACCAGAAAATCCGGATCGTTGTACGGAATCAGACCGTCCTCGTATTCTTCATTCCAGTACCAGTGCCCCAGAAACGTATCCGCCACCCAGGGCCGCGGCAGCTTATGCAGCACAATATGGTATTCAAAATCCCACACCGTGAAATTGCCATCATGCTCAATCGCTTTCGACAAAACCACACCCTGTTGTCTGCCGTTATGATCGGCCATGTTCTGATTGTAATAATGGGCCAGCAACTTTTTGCCATAAGTGTCAAAATGGGGGATGCCGCCGTCAAAATAGAGGATGTCAGGACGGTGCTGATCGACCACATCTTTCAGCCGCCGATACCAGCGCAGCGGCCAGTTATATTCTTCACTCTGCCAGTCATCCACGCAATACAAATCCTCATTTTTCGGGTCGGCTCCATCATACGGTACGCCAGCAAGCGGCCCTTTCTTATCGGAGCCGCGGGCCGCGGCAAAGAATCGCGGAGCGGATGCCACATGCGACGTGACGCCGAATTTAAGCCCGTTCGACCGGGTCGCCTTTTCCCACATAGACATGATGTTTTTCCGGGGGCCTTTTTCCATGACATCCCAACTGTGATGCTTCGAATCCCACATGTCAAAATTATCATGATGATGCGCCATGCAGACGAAGAAATCCGCTCCGGCCCGTTTATAGAGTTTCAGCAGGAAGTCGGCATACTCCGGCGTGAATTTCCCCGCTTTCCACATCTCAATGATGTCTTTATACCCGAATTGGGAGGGATGGCCGTATTTCTTCACATGGGCCTGGTAGCGTTTGTCACCCTGGACGTAAATGCCGTAAGCGTATTTATCGCCCATGCCGCCCTGGGCCTGCGGTCCCCAGTGGGCCCAGAACCCCAGCTTGGCCTCTTTAAACCATTGTGGGCACTCGAATTGCTCGAGAGAGTCTTTGCTCGGCGCAAACGGCCCCCGCGCGATGTCGCCGCCGTTTGTCTCCTCTCCCGCTGCATACGGCAGACACCATCCCATTATCATGAAAAACGTGAGAATTACAATCGTTGTTTTAGTCATATCAACTCCCTCGACCGGATAAACCGGAATGTCATGCAGGCGTCCTGCTCGCATGATGTTAACGATTTTATATGAATACTATTGTTCAGACTCCCAGACATTCCGCGGCGACGCAGGTTTGGGCAATTGTCCGGCTTTCGCTTTCATTTCTCTCTTTTTCAAGGCTTCCATAACTTTATCCGCCAATGCCTGTGCCAGGGGAGTATTCAATTCGTGTCTTGCGAAATGTACGTTTTTACCGTGCCACCATTCCTTATATAATCCGTTCTCACCATCCTTAACGATCTGCCATTGATCACATATTGCGATTTCCGGATGTCGTCTCATTACTTCCAACGCCCAGGGATTTATGTATTTCTCCATGACGCCATGCGTTCGCCCCGGAGCGCACATTCCTTTTGAGCCCTTATCTAACAGTTTTCCGGCTGGCGGATACCCCTTGTCAACCGGCGTCGTCGTCACGTAAATCAGTTCCGCCCCGGTGTTCTTTAATTTTTCGATTACCGTTTCCAGGTTTTGTTGATAGGCTTCCTTTGAATTGCCCGCATCCCAGTGACCGAAATTGAAAGATATCGCATCCCATCCTCGCCCCGGTTCTTCATGCGCCCCCAGCCAGGCATCCACCCGGCCGACGCCTTTGCCGGACGGTCCGCAATTGGTATGGGGATGATAAAGGTTCACCTTTCCTTCGAGCAGTCTTCGCAATTCGCCGTTGTAACCAATGGAGATCGAATCGCCGATAAAAAGATAACGCGGCAGATCCGGTTTCTCATATTTAATCGGATCGCCTATGGGATTGATGGCCACCCGCTCCGCGATGACTATGCCCCCTTTACGTGTACCGAAAACCTCGGCTTCCGTACCATAAGGCTCAATCTCATCGCGTTCGATGATGCCCCAGACATACGGATAAACGCCCAGGCCGAATTCTATTCGTTGCCCGTTAACCATAGCGTAATAGTTTCTATGTCTGGCTTGCGGATTGACGAGGCCCGCGATTTTTGCCGAAAACCAGGGTTCCTGCGCGGTGGGGTGATGCAATCCCAGCGGCGTCGCAAAAACGCCGTCGATGAACTGTAACTTGCGGTTTGTTAGGTCATTTGTAAATGCCTCAGCCGCTGTCCCGGACGGGTGATACGTTTTACGGACATACAGATCCTGCGGCAGCTTCTTTTCGACATTTCTCTCGCCCAATCCGGGAATGGAAAAGTTGAAAAACACGGGACGAATCCTTCGCTTCTCCATGTTCAATGAACGAAAACAGTTATACCCCAGAAAAGTATCATCCTTGAGCTTGATGGTAAGCGTCCCAAACCGCCCCCGCAAACGGAAAGTATCGTCCGATTCTCCCGGCAGCACCAAGCCCCAGAAATTCCTGGTTCCATCTCGTTCTTCCCGGCCGATTTCTTCCGCGGCGGCGGAAACCCAACTGGAGGAATAAAGGGATAGAGCCAGAATAATCAGGGATAACCTTAGTCGCCATTTCTGACAAATGTGTTTCATCGTCAATTGCTCCTCTCGTGTCGGCCACGATTACCTGAGTTTCAGTACAAAAGCGTGTTGGCACGGTTTTTCAGTGGGCAGCGTTACGGTCAGGCTTTCATCCGTCTGCTTCCATGTTAAAGATTCCCCGCTGCCCAGCAGGGAAACGAATGTCAGTTTTCCTGCGGATTCGTTACTGCTTCCCAGTGTTTTTATTTCAACCGTCTCTCCGTCACCCGGCCAATCCAGCAGCAGGACATATAAAACACTGCCTTTTTTCGTATAACGTATATCTTGTGCCGTATATGGCGACGTGTTTGCCAGGTGATGCATTTCCTCAGTCGGCCCTTCCCCGTACATTACCCAGGGGCGCGTACCGTAAATGGCCTCGCCATTGAGCTTAAGCCATTGGCCGGTCCCTTTCAGAATCGCTATGGTCTCCGCATCCAGCGTCCCATCTGCACGCGGCGGCACATTAAGCAGCAGATTGCCGTTTTTACTGACAATATCGATCAATTTATCGATCACGCAGTTGACTGTTTTATATTCCGCTCCGGCCCGATAGCCCCACGGCCCGATGGAGTCATCCGTCTGCCATGGCAGCTCATACAGCCGGTCGGCCTTAGACCGTTCGAGATCCAGCGTCGCCACGCCTTCGACATAAAGCGTTCGTCCCTTGCCCCGGTTCTTGATCGTAAAGACGCATTGCTGTTTCCCGTCATTTGCCGCAGCACACTGGTTATAATAATACGCCATCAGCCGCATACCTGTCTTCGCTTCATCATCACCCATAAAGGGGATGCCGCTGTCGAGATAGACTAATTCCGGCTGGTAGTTGTCAATCAAATCGACCATGCGTTTATACCAAACTTCACGCCACGCTTTGGGAGGATTCAGGGTATCCCGTGATGTCCAGTCATCATGCGGCGGATGGTAGAAATCCTGATAATCCGGGTCGGCGCCATCATAGGGCACACCTTTCAATGGCCCTTCGCTGTCAGAACCATGGCTGGGCTGCATCCAGCTGTAACTGCGGGCCAGGTGGGTCGTTACGCCAAAATGCAGTCCATGCTTCTGCGACGCCCGGCGAAACATGCCGATAATATCTTTTTTCGGTCCCATGTCCACCGCGTTCCAGCGATGATGCTTTGAGTCCCACAAATCGAATCCATCATGATGAACCGCACACGGCGTAAAATATTTCGCTCCGGCTTGCTTGAACAGCCCGACCATTTCATTGGCGTCGAATTTCTCCGCTTTCCACATCGGCACAAAATCCTTGTAGCCGAATTTGGAAGGGTGGCCCCAAGTCTTGACATGATGAGCATAGTCTTTACGATTCTCTTCATACAATCTTCGGGCATACCATTCTCCCTGCTCTGCCACTGAATAAACGCCCCAGTGAATATAGATACCGAATTTTGCATCGCGGAACCATTGCGGGCATTCATACTGCTTTAAGGATTCGATGGTCGGCTCAAAAGGTTTTTCCCCCCGGCACGGCTTAACGCCCAGGCCGCCGACTAAGATCATGATTAATATCAGAAAACTCCCTGCTCGATGCATGTTTATCTCCTTGGAAATGGTTCTTTATCACCGTTCACCCAAACTGCAGGGTGGGCCATGCCCATCATAACCCCACTTTTTCAAAACGAACGATTTGATAGAAGTATTTTACTTCAAAGCGATTATGGCTCTAAAACATAACGCCGGCCTTGAAGCGTCTTGAACTCAAACGTACCATCTGACACCTTCTCTATATTGACAGGTCTTCCATCCTGTATAACATTCAGCGCCGTTCGGCAGCGAATCCTGCACTTATGCCCGGCCGTGGAAAGAATCTCTGTCCGCTCAATTTTTCCGTCTTTCCAGCTCAGATCAATCTCAAATCCGCCGCGGGCCCGCAACCCTTCCACCTGTCCCTCGGGCCATGCCTCCGGCAGCGCCGGCAAAAACACCAACGAGCCGGTATGCGACTGCACAAGCATTTCGGCTATGCCGGACGTTATGCCGAAATTGACATCAATGTCAATCGGATACGTCTTTTCGCCATAACAGCGGGCCAGCATGTTATCGTTGAAACCATCGGCCTGAATAGCCCGCAAACGTTCATGGGCCTTTTCCGGCTGGTAGAGACGGGCGTAAAGATTAATCATCCATGCCCGGCTCCATCCCACATCGCTCGGTCCGCGAATCTCCAGAGACCGCCCGGCCGCCGCCGCCAACTCCGGCGTTGCCTCAGGCGAAATAATAGCCGCCGGACATACGCCATAAAGGTGCGACAAATGGCGATGATGATCCTTCAGGCTGTCCCAGTCCTTATACCATTCCTGAAGCTGACCGTAACGGCCGACTTTAAAGGGATAGATGTTCTCTAGTTTTTCCTGTAATTCTCTGCGGAATCCGGCATCGACATCAAGTATTTCCGATGCCTGTATCGTGCTGGTAAACAAATCGCGAATGATCGACATGTCCATCGTTGAGGCCATGCTCACGGAACAATGCCGGCCGTCGGGCAGTTGATATACATTCTCCGGCGAAGTGGCGACCGGCGTCACCCAGCGGCCCTGGTCGTCCTGCCGCAGCCAGGCATTAAGAAATTCCGCCGCCCCTTTCATCAGCGGATAGGCCCGTTCTTCCAGAAAATCGCGGTCCTGACTGAAGAGATAATGATCCCATAAATGCCGGCACAACCAGCCGCCGGCCATCGGCCAGAATGAAAAACGCGGATCTTTGTCCTTGGGACCGGTATCCCGCCAGATCGTCACATTATGATGACACACCCAGCCGGGCAGTTGATAGCTTTTCTGTGCCGTCTCGCGGCCGTTTATGGAAGACTCCTCAATCAGGGTAAACAGCGGTTGATGGCACTCAGCGAGATTGGCGACCTCCACCGGCCAGTAATTCATCTCGGCGTTGATGTTGGTGGTATAACCACCATTCCAGGGAGCATGCAGCGTCTCGCACCAGATGCCGCTCAGATTGGCCGGCTGCGAACCGGGATAACTCGAACTGATCAGCAGATACCGGCCGAATTGAAACGCCAGTTCCGCCAGTCGCGGGTCGCCGCTTTTATCTAACCCGGCCAGCCATTTATCCGTCGGCATGTCCGGCATGGCCTCCTTGGTCAGATTAATCGAAACCCGGTCGAACAGCTTCTGATACTTTGCCACATGGTCCTGCAGTAATCTTTCGTAGGATTTGGACGATGCAGCCTGAATGTCCCGCCGGCATTTCACCGCCGGATCGACCCCCTCGCGGGAAGGGGAACGGTTAAAGCCGTTATAACTGCTGTCGATCGCCACGATCAGCGTGACCTTGTCGGCAGTCTGAATATGCAGTCCCTTTTCATTCGCAGAGACCTTGCCGCCTTCATTCAAAACTTTGACCCATGTCTGAAAGGTCATGCCCGGACCGTCTTCCCTCTCGGCAAACACATAATTATCCGTCTCTTTCATCTTATGTTTCAGCGAACCATCCGCATTAAACAGTTCCGGATATTTATGCTCGTCCTTCATATTACGGATCGCTTTAATAGAGCGATTCGTACATGCCATAGGAAGCTTTGCACTTAACGCAATAGTACCCTTTCCTTTCGGGGTAATCCGTACAAAGCGATGCGGCGTATCCAGATCGACGCTGAATGTCAGGGATCCGGCCACCCGGCCTTCCAGCCGCACAACCATCACATCATCTGCCAGCGAACAGAAAACCGTCCGCGTAATGTGTGTGCCGAAGCTGTCGTAACTGATGGAACTGACAGCCCGGGAGATATCCAGCGTCCTCTCATAGGTGTTGGTCGTGTCGGGATGCTCGAAATGCAGACGCAGCGAACCCAATGTCGTATATGACTGGAAATTCCGTCCGAGCATATGCTTACGCGTGACTTCCTCCGCCTCCAGATACTTTTCCTGTCGGACCAGATTGAATACCTGATCCACATATTTATAGGTCTCCGGGCGATAATGCACCTCCGGCTCACCCGTATAAAGCGTATCATCGTTCAGGACGATTCGTTCATTCCGCACACCGCCGTACACCAGCGCTCCAATCCGGCCGTTGCCCAGCGGCAGGGCCTCATCAGACTGCACGGCCGGCTGCTCATATTGCAACGTCAGCGAATCGGTCCCGGCGCTCAGCGCTCCCGACATCATACATATACTCAAGAAAATAGACCATCCCCACGTGCTTGTGCCATTACCTTTTCGATCGGGCATGCAGACCTCCTTAAAGGGCCACGTTATGAATTCGTGACTGTATTCAAACGAGTATGAACCTGTTTATACTCGTTCCGATTGAAATATCCGTTTTGACAGGACGTAATAATTGTACGGACAATACATTTGAGTCTGGCCCTGCCAGACGTATCTACCCGATTGGGTATAAAACAGATTGCCATCTGTATTGAACGCGAAAAACTGAACACAGACTCATCCCTTCACGTAATCTGGAACCAGACGCTTCCTGGAACGCTGTGCAGGCTGCATTCGTATTGCGTAATTCAATGTCTCTATGAATGACGTTTAAGAAAGCATTGTTTGCTTAAAAAGATTGTGCGTTTTCAAAAAAAATCTTCAACGTTTCCTGACATGCTGCATTCGTACCCATTATATAATTGTTATTTATTATAAATATTGTACCTTTATTATTAATGAATTTAACGCCAATTTGTGCATAACCATCACCATTTTGTGCAATGACGACTGCGTCTTTCCCATGCCGCACACCGCCAATTCAGGCTGCTTCCAGGTCGCCAATGAGGCTATTGTTAACGGCCGCGTGTTTCCCCACGGAAAGCTTCCATTATTAGAAGTAATGCTTTATCATCGTGGTTTTTTGCTGCGGCTCCGAATATCGCATTGGAGCTTTGCCGGCTATGACGGTTGCTTTTGCCTCGTCTTCATCTGGTTGTAAATAATTGAGAGGAAATGGTTTATCATAATAACCATATCGTGCAAACGTCATCGTTTCGTTTTATTCATGCGTTCTTGCCGATACGCGCTTGTATATGATAGGCTAGGCCGCCCGTTTATCATATGAAGATGATTCCGAAATATCATTTGAAAATATCCGGGCAGTCTGGTCTTTTTGCTTCCTGTCTCATACCCAATGAGCGAAAAAATAAATCTTGTTTTCATCGCTTCACCGGCGAATGTCATGTAGGTAAGTGATATTTATCGTTTGAAATTTATGACTTTTGTATTATAATAATGGTAAGCATTTCAGTCGCTCTCGTATAGCATGAGTAGATTCTTGCCGGTACCCATATGTGTTCGATCATAAAAAGTGACACGCAAGGACTTCGATGAAGGGGAATTGGGCGTAGAGGCCATTCTGTATGTATTGGTCCTGCCATAATGTGTTGTACCATATCGATAAAACCTCATTCCCGGAGGACAACGTATGATAATTAAAAAAGGTTTTACCTTAATTGAATTACTCGTAGTTATTTCCATTATCGCTTTACTCGTGGCGATTTTAATGCCGGCGCTCAATATCGCCCGTCAGCAGGCAACAGGTGTCGTGTGTCTGTCCAATAGCAAGACGCTCTCGCTCTCCTGGGTGATGTACTATGATGATTATGACGGACGCATTGTCCTGGGCCATACTTCCGATTGGACCGATGGCAGTGGCACGGTATATCAACCCTGGGTCTATAGCGATGATACGCCTTTTTCCTATACCGCACCGCCGCTGGAAAATAAGTTCGAAGCGATCAGAGAAGGCTTGCTCTACAAATATATCGATAATGTCGAAGCGTACCATTGTCCCGGCGACAAACGCTCACAGAGTCCAGCCAAACTGAACAATAATACCATGGGCGGCTACCGTTCTTATTCCATTCCCGGCGGTCTGTTCGGCGTCAGTCCCAAGGGGGGCTGGGGCATTATTCCTCATTTGAAGGCCACCGACATTGGCCGGCTTTCTGAAAAGTATGTCTTTATCGAAGAGATGGACGGTCGCGGCTCCAATATGGGTTCCTGGATCATCCATCCGCTCACGGGCAATACGCCCACCTCCTGGGTCGATCCCATTGCCATCTGGCACAATAAAAAAAGTACTCTGGGATTTTGCGACGGTCATGCCGAATTGCATAAATGGACGGAAAAAAGCACCATTGATATGGCCGAAAGCCAGTCGTTTAATCATTCTCCTTATTACAGCGATGGGGAAGAAGGCAACGACCTCCTCTATATGCAGCGAGGTTATGCCTTCAAGGCTCTGGGCAATTAGCGTCAAATATCTTCACGATTAGCCTCTTGTGACTTAAATCTCGCGCAAAAGGGTAACGAAACAATTATATGCGTTCCGAGAGGAATTTCTCGTTTTGTCGGAACGTAATTGATTATGTGCGGATGAAAAGCTTACGCCCAGCCCCGGAGTTCCTACCCAATTGGGTAGGAACTTTTTGCGGCTCGCCCGCCTTATGGTTACTATTTCGCTTAAACCTACAAATATGATCAGTCGATCTTCTCCACGACAAGCCATTCGGTATTCCGCGAGCGCGAACCAACCTGAACCTTCGCATCCAGTAGATACTGGCCCGGCTTAACCTGTATCATAAATGTGGGCAGTCCGCCTTGATCCGCCTGCCATTCATATTTCCGTCCCTCAACGGTAAGGCTCGCCGACTCCGCTCCCGGAAACTCCTGCGGCGGCGGATCGACCACAAACGCCCGCTCCCCGACCTGCCAGAATTGTATGCGATACGACCCTGCTTCGGCAAACTCGACCGGCCAGTAATACCGTGTTGACAGTTTTCCGGCCCGCTGGCTCTCCAGCGTCGGGCTCAGAACGGCTGGGCAGTAATCCTTATGGATATACATCGGATTTTCGTGTTTCGTGCCGGCAATCAAATAATGAATCGGTGGTCGTGAATAAGCGGCCTCGCTCCAGTATGCCAGATACCGTCCCATCATCACATCGAGTCCATTTGCCGTAACGTCTTTAAGCTTGATGAGTCCCCCGTTTCTCCACTCGGCATGCCCGCCGTCAGGATGAATTATTGTCGTACGATGCAGCGGCTTCAACCGGATCGCCGGCCATTCCCGTTCCGGCGAATAAGCGGAAGTGTTATCCATAATGAAATAGCGCGTCTTCCAGTCTGTCGGCCGGCCTTCCAGTAGCGGCCGAAAGCTCTGTCCGTCAAACTTCACGCTCTCAATAGGCTCAATGTCGCACAGATCCAGCAGCGTGGGCAGCACGTCAAAATTAGCCGTACGTTCAATAATTACGTGCCCGCCTGGCAGCGTCGCATTGGGCCTGCGAATCATAAAACAATATGTAGAAGGGCCAAACTCCGGCTCCGGCATCGCCACCTGCCGGTGATGGAATGAAAAAGGCCCCGGGCCGTTTCCGTCCGAGCAGAAGATAATAATCGTGTTATCGATCTGGCCGGTCTCTGTCAGCGCCTTGATCAAACGTCCGAAACCCTGGTCGATAAACTCAACTTCTGCGTAAGTATGAAGTGTCATATCTACAAGCTTGCGAGCGGCGTTTTCCAGAGCCTGCCCCTGGGTGCGATTGCCTGATGATTTTCGTTTAGCCGCCAGCGCCCGCTCCATTTGCCCCGCTGCGATGAGCTTATCCCGATATTTCTCAAACAGTTCCTTGGGCCCCAGATTCGGTGAATGCGTCATGCTGGTGGCCAGATACAGAAAAAACGGCTTATCGGATTTCTGGCGAATGAACCGCTCGGCATAATCGAACCACGGTTTACCGCGAAATCCGGTAAAATCTTTCCACACGCCGTTGTGTCGCAGTCTGAAGCCATCATCATTTTTCGGGGAATAGCTGTGGTAATAAGTGAGCACTTCCTCAAACCCACGGTCATCGGGCCTGTAAGGGTAATTATTCCCCAGATGCCATTTGCCTATCAACGCGGTACGGTAGCCGCCGTTCTGGAAATGATCGCCCAGCGTCTTCTCGTCCCGCCCCATAATCTGGTGATTGCTGTGCGTCTCCAGCGACCCCATACGGACATAATGCCGACCGGTCATCAGCGATGCCCGCGAGGATGAACATCGCCCGACTGAGACATGGTTGTTAAGGATAATCGCACTCTGCGAAAAGCTGTCAAGCTGCGGCGTATCAATAAAAGTATTCCCGAAACACCCCAGCATATCGCCAATGAAGTTATCAATATTGACAATGAGAACATTAGGTCTCTCCTGTTGTTCAGCCAGACTTGCAGCGGCGGCATGAACAGGAATATACAGCAAAACGAAAAACAGACCTGACCATAGTGTTAACGCGTTTTTCATAAGTCACCTCTCGGTTAAAATACGTTAAAAAAAACTGTACAGACCCAAAAAAATATGCTAAACGCTAATTGTGCTGATTATATTAAATGTTACGGCAGCGAATTGCAAATGAATTATTCCGAATTGGAAAAAAGCTTACGCCCGGCTTTGCCATGAGTTTGCTGTCTGATTGGGTATGTCTTCTCATGAATATTGACTATGCAAGAATTCGAATCTGAAAATATCGATATTGAAACCGCATCGCACGCCCGTTTTATGACCGAAGCGATCAAGGAGGCGATGGCCGCCGCCGAAGAAGACGAAGTACCTGTCGGGGCAGTCGTTGTTTATGAAAATAAGGTTATCGCCCGGGCACATAACCAGCGCGAAACGCTCAACGATCCGACCGCCCATGCCGAAATGATCGCCCTGACCCAGGCCGCGGCTTACCTCGAAAGCTGGCGTCTGCATGGCTGCACCATGTATGTTACGTTGGAACCATGCCCGATGTGTGCCGGGGCTCTCGTGCTGGCTCGCATTGATCGGCTGGTCTATGGCCCATCCGATCCCAAAGCCGGCGCCTGCGAAAGCCTTTACAATATCGTCCAGGACGAACGGCTCAATCATCGCATCGAGGTTATCCCCCATTTTCTGGAAGAACCCTGCAGGCTGGTTTTGCAGGATTTTTTCGTCGCCAAACGCCGAAAAAATTATAACGATCGGTAACACCTCCCGAATATCTCCTTTACCCGTCCGATAATCATGTCTGCATTTCATTTTCAATTTTCTCCCCAAGACGTCGGTCCATCCATACGATAATAAATAAAGCGTTCTCCAAGGTCGGCATAAACGACCCGAATAAAGTATGATTTCGATTTAAATAAAAAAGGATAGTCATGATGACCAGCAGAAAACATTCGTACCCGTTTTCACTCTTTTCAATCCTCATTGTCGTGCTTGTTACGGTATTTACCGGCGTCTCTCAAGCTCAGTCCGGTGATACGCCGGCCCAGATCGTTGCTCCCGCGGATCAGGCTGTGCTCGATGATGCCGCTATCATTGAGCTGGTCTGGAAGGCCGGCACTGTCGCCGAGGGTGAAATAACCGGCTATAAACTCTGGGCCAGCACCATCCGCAACGCTGTCGAAGATCCTGAATCCTATCCAACCATGCTGCTGATCAACGGCCAGTCCATTGATGCTGCAGCCAACCCGGAAGATAGTGTCAACTATATCTGGACCAATGCTTTTTTCGAAAATGCCACCTATTACTGGCGTATCGATCAGGTCGTTGGCGGGCCTGCCCCCACGACCATTGCCGGCAGTATTTGGTCGTTTACTATATCTGGTCCGCCCAAAATCACCGCCGAGCCGGAAACTTTTTATTCCGAAGCCGGTCAGGATGTTATTTTCAGCGTTGTCGCCGCCAGTAATACCACCAATCCCATATATCAATGGTATCAGATGGCCGATGACGGGGAAGATATCGCTCTGGAAACCAGTAAACATTTGCGTGGCACAACCACCGCTTCTCTGACCATCAAAACCGCTCAGCTTGAAGATGAGGGGCAGTACTATTGTATTGTGTCAAATGATAAAGGTGAAATCACCTCGAAGACAGTTGAACTGGTTATCAAACGCATGCTGGGCCACTGGAGTCTCAATGGCGATTTACAGGATATTTCCGGCAGCGGCAATCACGGCATCATGAATACCCCAACCTTTCTCCAAGATCATCCCGGCGCGGCTGAGGGGCATTCGCTTTCGCTCTCAGGCCTCGGCGATTATGTCACCATTTCCAACGAGGATCAATTCGATTATTACAAGGCTATGACGGTTTCCTTCTGGATAAAGGGGGCCGGCTTCGGTTTTAATGCCGGTTTTATCAGTAAAAGGACCGAAGAAGCCGACGGCTGGGCATTTTTGAATTCCCTGAACCTTGACTATATCTTGTTTGAAACCGGCAGTGGTATCGGTAGTGCCTTCGGTCTGACCCCCTTAGGTGACGATCAATGGCATCATATCGTTTGTATGGCTAGCGGCCCGCAGGCCCGGCTCAGCGTGTACGTTGACGGTCTGGAAGATATGATCATGTCAGGCGATCTCCGCTATGACGATAATTTCTGTGCCCCCAATGACGGCCAGCTGGTTTTTGGTTCGCAGAGTGACGGTTTCCTGGATTATCCTATGGCCGGAAAACTCTCGGATATTAGAATCTATAATTATGAATTAAGTCCTACCCAAATAGCGCAGCTCCGGGCCTATGGGCTTGGCGAGCAGTATTGCGCTCAAAGTCCTGCTTATGATATTAATAATGATTGCCGGGTAACTTATAGTGATGTAGCGACACTGCTTTCGCAATGGCTGGCCGAAGGCTCCGGCGGGCCGGGCGATTGCCAGAACCAACCGACTTATGACTTGAATGACGATTGCATGGTCGATGTCCTGGATATCATCGAAATGGCCGACCAGTGGCTCTCCGACGGCCTCGAAGATCCTGTTATCGATTTCTGAAGTAACCTGACTGCAAAACCGTAGTGAGGGCGTCCTGCCCTCAAATAGAACAGTCTTGCCAAATACATTGATCCGCCTGTTTCTATGCTGTTTCCGATTGAGTATTTCCGTTTACTTCAACCATAACCTGCTTATACAGAAAACGTTCAGGCGTAGCTCTGCCAGGAACTCTCTATCCGATTGGGTATAAAACACGATTGGAGAAAACGCGACTCGAAGAGCCGCGTAAGCAAAAACTCAACTGGAAGCTGTAAACCGACGAAAACCCCCAATTTTTTGTTTGACATCAGTACTATCCCATTATAACTCGAACAGGGACAATTGGTTATAGTTTTGTTGCTC
>CAYZXY010000021.1:0-48897 GCA_964482555.1 uncultured Pirellulales bacterium | reverse complement strand
ACGGACTTGCGAAAAGAAGTGGTGGCGTAAAACAGCCTTTTTCAGGGACGACTAAGTAATTGATTGCAGTTTTTTTGCGCCGAGGGCTCCCCCCCACATTAAAAAAGTAAGCCCCAATCCACCACTTTTAAATTCCGGAAAAGTTTTTATACCCAAAGGGTATCGAGGTGTTCGCCAGAGCCTGCTGTAAACGTCTTATTCACAAATGGTTACGAATATTCAAAGCGGACAGGCCCATGGGTTACTGGTATATTATACTCGTTCCGATTGAAAATGCCCGTTTTGTCGGAATATAATTATCTGCGGATAAAAAGCTTACGCCCGGCCCTGCCGGGAGCTTTCTGCCCATTTGGGTATATTTTCTCCTAAAATTCCTATAGGATATGCGCCTATGATAAAAGAGGCACATCGTACTGACTATTTCGAAAGATAATGCAGGAGAGAATATCATGTTCAACAAATCCAGGCTCATCCATCACGAATTCCTGTACTTCCTGACAGGATTCATTTTCCTGTATGGCCTGACAGTCCAGGCCGGCTCATTCACTGTTGACCGGCGTCTGGACCTGCCATCTATTCTTGGCGAACCACTTGCGGCTCAGGATGTACCCGGCATGGCCTTCGATGGAGATTATCTCTGGCTGATTCACCCCAATGGTGATCGCTTGTTTAAAATCGATCCCAATAATGCCCGGCTTGACCAGACTATTTCGCTGCCAACCGCCATCCAGAATCCCGGTCCCATGGCCGTCGGTCTGGACCAAATATGGTTGCTGGAGGTTGGGAATATGGAAGTCATATCCATCGATACCCGGACATATATCACGTTAAACTATCCCTTTAGCGCAACGGGTACCCCAGTCGGTATCGATTTCCGCCCCGATTCGGAACCAGGTATTTCGGGTGTCATCATCATCCTCATGCAGGAAAGTCAGTCTGAGTATCCGGTCGAACACCGTTATAAATACTCACCAGCATCCGGCTTGCAGTTCGACAAACGTGTCCCTGATACCCTCCCCAATGCCGTCGGTGTCCAATCCACCCAGATCGGAGGAAATACCTGTGCCTGGATGCCCGCTCCTCGAGTCGATATACCGCAGAATGAATTTGATATTGATGACGATGCTCAAAACTTTAGAACCAGCGACCGTGACCCGGTGATTATCGACCTTGATCTGCCTGCCACCTCGGCTCCAGATAACAGCATCCCCCGCGGGGGCCAGGCCATCGAAGATTCACATCGCCTGGTTTTGCTGGCACCCGATCGCATGCAGCCCGATACACCTTATCAAATCTTGAGCCTCTATGTGGCAGGTGATCCCCCCAAAGATTTTGCTGTCAGCGATACCCGCATCTTCTATCCCCGGGGCAATGCCATTCTTGATTTATCACTGAAATATCCAACCGATCTGGAATACGGTGCCTGTGCCTGCCGGGATATCAAATACCACTATGAAGCCGAATATGATAATTTCACATCCGTCAATATCAACTTTTCTATGCCCTATGATGCCGGTTTGCCCGAATATGAAGAAGATGCCACTGCGGGTTACCTGGCCCAGGAGGTTAAAGGGCTGATCTATAACTCACCCGCCAACAAAAATGAATTCTACTACAAACTGACCAGCGAATCCGGAAGTTCCCAACTGGTTCGCCAGGGTCGTACCTTCTATCCTGAAGAGGGAGACCTGTTCACTGAAATCGAAGCATCCTACAAAATCCGCGTCGAAACCTGCGAAGCCAAATACAACATCCTGCCCGGTTTTATTGGATCGATTAACTCAATCCCGGCTTCCGTCAGACAGCTTTACACCTATGATGGCAACAAGGACGGCTTTGGTGATAATCACCCAGATACCTGCGAAGATGATTTCCTCGATATCGATTCGGCGATTGTTCATAGTCATCTGGTGGCCTCCGGAGCCCTCGGTGAATCCAACCTCTACTGGAAAGCACGCCGGATTCATGACTATATCAAACGCCGCCACGTCTACAGCAGCGCTGAAGGCGGCTGGGCCGACCCGGAAACCAAGCTGGAATCCGCTTATGCAACTTGTTCACCCAGCTCCTTTATGGTCGCTGTAACCCGACAGGGTAACGCCAGCGGTAACTGCTTTACCGTCCTGCAAACCGCTGACTGGGAAACCTATTCAGTTACCCTGCCGATCGACACTCCCACCTATAAACTGACGATCAACACAGTTCCCGCTGCAGTCGACTCGACCAGTCCTTCAACCGGTGATACCTATCATCCTCAAGGTAGTGTTGTAGATCTCTCAGCATTTACTTATGTCAACTGCCCCGATGTCTATAGCTTCGACTATTGGGATGGCGATGTTGCCGATACCACAACGTCTGATACCACCATCACCATGACCAGCGACAAAGTCGTCACCGCCTATTACAATGATGCCCGTCAGTGCGGCGGCCCCTGTAAACCCTACCCGCAATATGACCTGAATCTCGACTGCAAGGTTGACCTTGTAGAACTGAGCCTGATCAGCAGTGAATTCCTCTCCTGCACGATTGACAACTGATTAATAAGAAGCTCAAATCAATAATTAATTATATTGTCGTTTTATAATCGTCACACATGAATTTCCGCCTGGACAAGACATAATCATGTGCGGGTAAGGTATTTACGATTGGCCCTGCCGGAAATTCTCATACTCTTATTATCTTAGCGACTAAAAACTGCGAAAAATGGCAGGAAAATTAAGAATGATGAACCAAAGACCAATGAACAACGCTTAAGATAATACCCCGAAGGGTTGTGTATGCATATCGCCCATGACTTCCAAAAGGCATTGCAGTGTAAATCGTTATGGAGTACAGGACTCACACTATTTCAATTACAGAAAATGATGTTTTCAATCTTTTGCTGTCAACAGCCTTATCTGAATATCGATGAGATCATTTACGAGATGTCCGGCCAGCCGATGAAAAAACTGTCCCGAACCATAGATCACATCCCATAGTGTCCGGTCGATACTGAATGAAGCCTGCAGCGCAAACTGCCCCTCCGGGGTCATGCCGGCAACGGCGGGAATACTGAGAGGACGGGTAATATCCTTAATGGTCAGATCGCCGACAAGATTCATATTGACGGCTCCCGGCGTGCTGCCCGGCATTCGCTGGGCCTTACCCATATCGAAAACAGCTTCCGGAAATCGTTCCACATCGAAGAAATCATCGCTTTGCAGATGGGCTATCAGCACATCATGCAAATTAGAACCGGCCAGATCGGTGCAGGTCATACCCTTCATGTTAAAAGTAAACTCCCCCGAAACCGGCATACCATCTTGAAATTCAATTACCCCGCGTGATATTTTCAGCAGACCATGATGCTTGTTCAACAAATTACGGCCCAGCCATTCAAGCGAACTGGCGTTAAAATCCAATTCACACTCCCCATCTGGCAGGCCCGATTCTCGGTTTACAGGAGGTCCCATTTCTACCGGCTGGCCGGCATTTTCCCAGTCCTGTATGCCGTCCCGATAATCGAAAACATGGGTATACCCAGCGCGCAATAACTTGGCATATGCCGTCCGGGATTCGTAACTGTCTTGATTATAACCATATACAACAATTGAAGTGTCTTTGCTATACTCGGCCATCTGCTCAAGAAACGTCACTTCAAAGACACAATTATTCACGGCTCCCAGCAGATGAGCTTCGTTGTAATCTTCATTGAGGCGAACATCCAGTAAAACGTCTTTCTTATGAGAACGCTGCAATTGTTCCCGACTTATCACATTCATGGTACACCTCCTGATAGCTGATAAGAGCTGTTTATTAAACCTTTTACCTTATTATCATAGTAACTCAATACACAAAAGAAAATTAATTGACAAAATGTTCGACGGGTCGTATTATGTAAGTTTTACAAAACTATACGCTAAATCTGGATAAACTGGAATTTCGAATTAAGAAATCCGAATGATGAAACAAGGTCCTGATAGCGAATACCCAAAGATATACAGTCGTAACTTTTTGCTCAACTGCAATTTACCCTGTATTATCTTTATGGACGTCATGGCCCATACGCGGTAATAAAACCTTCTCAGGCATAATTTTCGACATTGTCCATTCGTCATGGATTCATCATTCTTAATCTTCTTGCCATTTGGCACGAGATTGAGCTTTCAAAAAACTAAATATACTTATAACCTCTTTATGAAAAACGATTTAAGTGCTAGTCTGGAAGATTATCTTGCCGCCATTCATCGCCTTTGCCAGGATAAACCGATGGCTCATGCTTCGGCGATTGCCGAGATAATGGGGGTCAGCAAAAGCAGTGTTTCCTGGGCGCTTAACCAGTTGTCGCATAAAGGATTAGTCAACTACAATCCTTACGAGGCTATTACATTGACGCAAGCAGGAGAGCAACTGGCCGAAAAGGTCGTCCGGCAGCATGAAATCATAAAGCGTTTTCTAACAGATGTTCTGTCAGTGGATGAATCCCTGGCAAATGAAAACGCCTGCCGGCTGGAACATGTGCTGGACCCTGAAATCCTGGAGAGCATGCAGCGATTCCGGGATGGATATGTGCAGCAGACCGCTGCGACATCAGAATCAAACAGGGAATCTGATGAAAACGAAAATGTTGACTCATCTTCTCCAGAAGATAATTCTGCAATAAACGGCCAGGAAATCGCCCTGCCCAAATCGCCTAAAGAGAGGGACAGGGAAATTCTGGAGAGACTCAAAGCCGTCCTGGCTGAAAGCGGCCACCCGCTTACTAATGAAGAAATATCGGTTGCGGAAACCTTCATGGAAGACGAGAAACATCGAACGATAGATTCCATTTACGAAAGTGCCCGCTGCCGAAATCCCAAAGTCACTAAACGATGCACGGAGCAGACGCTCGACATCCTGACCGAGCATAAGATCGCCCGAAACTTTACGTTTCAGGAACAGCAGTTATATGAGCATTTTCACCCGGAATCGCATCACGACCATATATTCTGCGTGAAATGCGGTGCTATCATCGAGTTTTTCGACCCCCGCCTGGAAATGCTGCAGCATGAAAACGTCAGGCGCTGCCATTTTCGCCTGCTGCATCACAGCCATAATATTTTTGGCGTTTGCCAAGACTGCATTCAACGTGAAAGTCGCTCACGCACCCTGGATCAATGCATAGGTGGAGAAATCGTGATGATTTCACGCATCCTAGGCGACAAAAGAACACAGGATCGCCTGATTTCCATGGGACTGCTGCCGCGAAGTCTTATCCATATTCTAAGCGAAAAATCAGCCGGAAATCATGTTTTAATTATGATTGGCGAATCCCGAATCATGCTGGATGTGGAAACGGCCCGTAAGATTAAGATAGAACCGGCAAACGAAGGCAGATTTCATGGGCGCCAGCGACGGCACCGTCACCGGCATTCAATCGATAAAGTGGAATAATAATACTGCCGCTCACCTGATGTGGCATGGTTTTGGGCTCATATAATAACCCCTTCGGGTAGGAAAAAAGAGCATCCCGGAAAAATGCCGTTGTTCGCAAAGCATTTTCCCGAGATACTCTTTAAGATGTATGGTTTCTGTAATGAAAAAACTTGTGAAATTAAATAAAATGCAGCTTAGTCAGCAGGACTGATAGCGCTGACGGGGCATTCATCAACACAAGCGCCGCAATCGGTACAGGTATCGGCATTGATGACATATTTAGGGTCGCCCGCGCTGATCGCTTCTACAGGACATACCGGCTCACAAGAACCACACATCGTACAATCGTTTGAGATAACATGAGACATAATATAAACTCCTTTCATACCCGAAGGTATAATTCATGCAAATGATTGGTTAACAACCTGAGTGGATGGAAGACAATTAAATGCTTGCCTGACTGAATAACAATATAAATACAGAAACCATTTGTATTATTTTATACGTGAATATATTCTCAAGTCAAGAGGGAAATCAAAAAATTCCCCGAAATTCTCCGTAGAAACATTAACGACACAATTAATTATATTATAAGATTTTACAAACGCCATCATCATACACCAAAAGATGAATCCTAAAAAATGAGCACGGAAAAATATTTATTCGAAATTCCCCCCGGCCAAAAAGCCATAATTATCAGAATTCAGGGCAACAGCCCCTTTAAAAAAAGACTCATGGAAATGGGGCTGGTTAAAGGGGTAGAAATTGAAAAAATTAAACTGGCCCCACTGGCCGACCCGGCGGAATATATCATCAAAGGATATCATATCAGCCTGAGGAACGAGGAAGCGAAAGAAATCATCGTCGAGCAAAATATGTGAACAAAACCCACACCGAATTCATAGTTTCAGGAATATATATACATCGTGACCCACGTGCAAAATCAGCAGCAGCAGCAGCTAAAAAAAAGTCAGTCCCAAAGTAACGAAAACGTGATTCGTATAGCACTGGCCGGCAATCCCAATTCCGGTAAAACGACCATTTTTAATGCTCTTACGGGTTCGAATCAGAAAGTCGGCAATTATGGCGGCGTTACCGTGGAGACTAAAGAAGGAACGACCTGGCACGCCGGCCGCAAAATTCAGATTATTGACCTGCCGGGTATTTATTCGCTGACCGCATATTCGATTGAAGAAATTGTCGCCCGCAATTTCATTATTCAGGAAAAGCCGGATGTCGTGGTGAATATTATCGACGGATCGAATCTGGAACGTAATCTATATCTGGCAGTCCAGTTTAAGGAACTTCAGGTGCCATCGGTGACTGTGCTGAACATGGCCGATGAAATGCGGCGTAAAGGCATACGCGTCGATACGGAAATATTGAGCCGCGAAATGGGCTCACCAGTTATTTTGACCATAGGTACCCGCCAAAAAGGAATTCATAAACTGCTGGAAAACGCCATCGCTGTGGCAGAGAAAACATGGCAGCCCGGCAGCGTTCCCCCCGTTCCTTACAGCCGGGAAATTGAGGAAGCGATCGAATATATCGCTGATCCCATGATCGATCGGCGTGAAATTCTGAAAAAACAAGGCGCGAGCAGGGCCGACCACCTTTGTCTGGCCACCTTACCGCAATGGGTAGCTTTGAAACTGCTGGAAAACGATCACGATGTTCTGGACAGCCTGCCGGACAGTCAGGCCCGGGTAAAAGTCATGGAACGACTAAAAGAATCACGGAACCGGATCACCGCGATGTTCAACGAAGACCCCGAAACCTTAATTGCTGAATACCGTTATGGTTACGTGCATGGCATTGCCCGATCTGCGATAAAACAGGGGACCATGAGCCGGATTGATATGTCCGACCGGATCGACAAAGTGCTGACCAACCGGGTTCTGGGACTGCCGATATTTGGAGCCATGATGTATCTGACATTCTGGCTGGTATTTACACTGGGCGAATACCCCGCCGGCTGGATTGAAAACGCTATCAGGCTGTTATCCAATGCGATTGTGACGCAATGGCCGACCGGCTGGAACGCGGCGATTCAGTCTGTTCTGGTGGATGGCGTGATTGCCGGAGTGGGCGGCGTGCTGGTGTTTGTGCCGTATATTGTCCTGCTGTTTACGGCGATTTCGCTGCTGGAGGACACAGGATATATGGCCCGGGCAGCCTTCATCACAGACCGGATTATGAAATGGGTCGGCCTGCACGGCAAAAGTTTCATTCCGATGCTGACGGGATTTGGCTGCACAGTACCAGCGATAATGGCGACACGCATTCTGGAGAACCGACGTGACCGCCTGACGACCATGATGATTCTGCCATTGATGAGCTGCGGCGCCCGGGTGCCAATATATACCATGATCATACCGGCATTTTTCCCGAAACACGAACCGGCGGTCATGTTCTCCCTTTATGTTATCGGAATTGTCATCGCGGTGGTCGGAGCCAAACTGCTGCGATCGACCTTGTTTAAAGGCGAACCGTCGCCGTTTGTCATGGAACTCCCCCCCTACCGGATACCCACACTGAGGGCAATCCTGACTCATGTCTGGTTCCGCGCCCGGCTGTACCTGCAGAAAGCGGGCACGGTAATACTCGCGTTTTCGCTGGTGATGTGGGCCCTGGCCAACTACCCAAAACCTCCGGAAAACTCATTACAGACTCTGACGCCAACCCAAACCCAGGAGGCCCAGTTGCAGCATTCTATAACAGGCCGGATTGGAACAACGCTCGAGCCAGCCGTAAAGCCGATGGGATTTGACTGGAAGATCGCTACGGCGTTGATTGGGGCTTTTCCAGCGAAAGAACTCTTCGTCGCCCAGATGGGGATTGTCTATTCGCTGGGGCAGGTGGATGAGGAATCGGAAGAATTAACGGCGATTCTGAAAGCCAATTATACCCCGCTGACCGGTTTTTGCGTGGCGTTGTTTTGTCTGATAGCGATTCCCTGCATGGCAACGGTGGCGGTAACTCGGCGCGAGGCAGGCTCCTGGACCTGGGCGGCGTTACAGCTATTCGGCTTAACCCTGATCGCGTATATTATTACCGCGGGTGTTTATCAGGTGGGATATTTCCTGGGGGTCGGTACATAATCACGATCTGTTGCGGAAAGAATGTAGTAAAGACTTCCAGCCCTCGCAATCCAGTATTTTCTTTGAACGCTGAGACAACAACGGCCTGTTTTTTCATTGCCCTGCGCATCTAATTCCTCTATGATATGATGACTTTCATAGCCCTGAGATAATCAAGGAAATACAATGGGACAATTGAAGATCGTAAAAACAGATGCCGCGGATTATAAGGATCAATGGCAGGCATTATTAAAAAAGCTCAGCCTGGCGGGCGAACTCATCGAAAACCACCAGCGTGCCGCGCAGGTGCGTGAAATGGTCGAACGTGTCCGGCAGGAAGGCGATGCCGCCTTGCTGGACTATACGCGTATGCATGACCAGGTTGAGCTGCGACCCGAAGATATCCGTGTTACTGAGGATGCTATGCATCAGGCCCATGAGCGGATGAATCCGGACCTGCTGCAGGCATTACGCCTGTCGGTCGAGAATGTCCGTCGGTATCAAGAAAATATCCTGTTGCGGGTGCCGTCCGACTGGACGGTGAACGGTGTGCGGCTGGGAGCGCGGTATCAGCCGCTGCGGCGAGTGGGCGTGTGCATTCCCGGCGCCTCGGCGCCGCTGGTCTCGACCGTCATCATGACGGTCGTGCCGGCACAGGTGGCGGGCGTGGAGGAAATTGCCGTCATCAGCTCCCCCCGCCCCGAACACGACAACAGCATACACCCCGACATCCTGGGTCTATGCTACGAACTGGGCGTGGAGGATGTGTATCGGATCAGCGGGGCTCAGGCGGTAGCGGCGTTGGCCTTCGGAACAGAACATGTAAAAAAGGTAGACAAGATCGTCGGCCCCGGCAGTTGGTGGGGACAGCTGGCTAAAAAAGAAGTCTTTGGGCTGGTGGACATCGACAGTTTTGCCGGTCCGAGCGAAGTGTTGATTATCGCGGACGAGACCGCCAAAGCCGAATGGGTGGCGGCCGACATGCTCAGCCAGGCCGAACACGCTCCGGGCAGCGCAATTCTGGTAACCGACTCGGAGAAACTGGCCGACCAGGTCCTCGAACAGATTAAAAAACAACTGGCCGAACTCAACCGCGCCGAACAAACCGAACAATACATCAATGACTATTCTCTGGCGGTGGTGGCCCGCTCGATGGATGAAGTGGTCGAGATCGCCAACGAGTTTGCCGCCGAACATCTCCAGATACAAACACGCAACAGTGATGCCGTCGCCGACCGCATCGTCAACGCCGGCGCTATCTTCATCGGCCATTATACTCCAGTGGCCACTGGCGATTACTTCGCCGGCCCCTCGCATACTTTACCGACTGGCGGCTCGGCGCGGTTTTTCAGTGCCTTAAACGTGAACAACTTCTTCAAACAAACCAGTATTATCAGCTACGATAAGAACGCACTCAAGCAAGCCGGCGACGCGATCAGGTCCATTGCCCTCGCCGAAGGGCTGGACGCTCACGCAAAATCGGTAACCCGTCGCATCAGGTAACATTTTTTTAGAAACCTCGAAGGGAATCTAACATGAAAAAATGTCTTGTTGTTATCACCGTGATTCTCGTCATCTTTTCCGCTTGCGGCGATGCCAAAGCCGCTCAGGACATCCTGATCGAAGCGGAACATTTTGAGTCCAAAGGCGGATGGAAAATCGATGCGCAGTTTACCGATATCATGGGATCGGCCTTTCTGCTGGCGCACGGGATGGGACGGCCGGTGGAAAACGCCAAAACGACGGCGACATTTCCGAAGTCAGGACAGTATGCCCTCTGGGTACGATGCCGGGACTGGGTGCCGGGGCCGTGGGCGGCACCAGGGCGATTTCAGGTCATCGTCGATGGGAAAAAAGTCCCCACGGTATTCGGTACACAAAAGGGGTGGAACTGGCAGAAAGGCGGTACTGTCACAGTCGAAGAACGGAAGGTAACGATTGAGTTGGCCGACCTGACCGGCTTCGACGGTCGCTGCGATGCCCTGTATTTTACCAGAGAATTATCCTGGGCCCCACCGGACACCCCTGAGAAATTGCAGACCTGGCGCAATGAACTTACGGACCGTCAGCAAGAACTGGATTCCCTGTCGAAATTCGATGTCGTCATTGTCGGTGGCGGGATCGCCGGCTGCGGGGCGGCGATGGCGGCGGCCCAAAGCGGCCTGCGGATAGTATTGATCCAGGACCGGCCAGTGCTGGGCGGCAACGCCAGTCACGAAATTCGTGTACATACGGAAGGGATTACCGGCAAAAGTGGTCACATACTAAACAAGCTCAATACAGAGCATTGGCCCAACGGGGCGGAGGAGGCCGTCCAGGACACCCAAAAACGCCATGCCTTCATGGATATGGAAGAGAACGTCAACCTCTTTCTAGGCTGGCGAGCGTTTGAAGTCGATACCGATAATAACACCATAGAAAGTGTGTCCGCCCGGGAGATCGAAACCGGCAAAATCCAGCGTTTTTTCGCACCGGTATTTATTGACTGTACTGGGGACGGTTGGATCGGCTTCTGGGCCGGGGCCGAATTTCGTTACGGCCGGGAAAGCCGGGAGGAATTTGATGAGGGCTGGGAGAAGCACGGGGACTTGTGGTCGCCGCAAGAACCGGATAATCGGGTGATGGGTGCGTCGCTGTTGTGGAATTCGCACGATGCCGGTATTATAACCGACTTCCCGGAAGTGCCGTGGGCGATGCCGGTGGCAAAAGACCTTGTTGCCACCAAAGGAGAATGGTACTGGGAATTTTCCGATAACGACCTGCATCTGATTGAGGACGGGGAAGTGATTCGCGATCATCTGCTGCGGGCGATATACGGCACGTTCAGCAACGCCAAAAAACAGCCGCAGCATACCACGCTGGCGCTGGAATGGGTGGGATTCGTACTGGGCAGGCGGGAATCGCGCCGCTTGATTGGCGACTATATCTATACCATGAACGATATGGTAAACAGTAAACAATTTCCCGATACCATTGCCGAGGAAAAAAGGACCATCGATGTCCACTATCAGCGCATGCTGAAGGGATCGAATTACGATTTTCTCGCGCAGGCGATGTACAGGAACACCGACAAATATTACATCCCCTACCGATGCCTCTATTCCAAAAACATAACGAACCTGCTGATGGCGGGCCGGTGTTTTAGTTGTTCACATATCGGGCTCGGCGGGCCGCGGGTGATGAACACGACGGGCCAGATGGGCGTCGCGGTCGGTTATGCCGCGAGTCTGTGCGTCAGGTATGATACGAATCCAAGAGGTGTTTATCAGCACCACATTGCGGAACTTCGTAAGCTGATCGGATATGAATAGTCGGCCAAAAAGGTAAGACAGAACGATTCTTTCACATATGTCTGGTATAACGAGAAATCTATGACATCTTTTTTCAGAGACAATATCGAGAAAATGACGGGCTATACGCCCGGATTCCAACCCTCAAACCCGGACGCCATCAAGATCAACACCAACGAAAATCCTTACCCCCCTTCTCCGAAGGTGTTTGAGGCGCTGGCGAACCTCAGCGGCAACGACCTGCGGCGCTATCCGCCGATTTTGTGGGACCGTTTCCGGGAAACGGCCGCCCGCATTCACGGCATCGAACCGGAATGCATTGTCTGCGGCAACGGCGGGGATGAAATCCTGGCAATGCTGGTGCGGGCCTGTTGCAATAAAAATCGTCCGATGGCCTATCCGACGCCGACCTATACCCTGTACCCGATTCTGGCGGAGATTCAGAATTGTCCCGTTATTGAGATACCGTTTGCGCTGGGGTATCGACTGCCGAAAGCTTTATTTAAAACCAATGCGGCCCTGACAATTGTGTGCAATCCCAACGCCCCCAGCGGTACGGTCGTGGCGACGGAGCGGCTGGCGGAACTGGCGAAAGCGGTTCCGGGCGTGCTGCTGATCGATGAGGCGTATGTCGATTTCGCGGAGGAAAACGCCCTGCCGCTGCTGAAAGACTTTGACAACGTAGCGATTCTGCGGAGTATGAGCAAGGGATATTCGCTGGCAGGGATGCGGTTTGGATACGCCCTGACATCCGTCCGGATTGCCGAGGCGATGATCAAGGTTAAAGATTCCTATAATGTCAATGTCGCCGCTCAGGCCGCGGCCACGGCCGCCCTGGCGGACCGCGATTATTTCCGGACCAATATCGAAAAGATCAAGGCTGAACGTCGGCGAGTCACCGAGGAATTACGCAACATGGGATTCGAACTCAATGAAAGCCATACGAATTTTCTGCTGGCGAGGCCAAAGATGCCGCCGGCCCGGCAAATTCATGAAAAACTGGCTGAAAACAACATTTTCATCCGATACTTTCAAAATAGCGAAATGGCGGACAAACTGCGTATCAGCATGGGTACGCCGGAACAGAATGACGCCCTGCTGAAATGCCTGCGGCAAATCATTTCCGTCTCGAACCAGGAAAATTACGCATGACAAGAACGGCACAAATACAACGACACACGAAAGAAACACGCATCGATCTGACGCTGGGCCTGGACGGCTCGGGAGACTATGCCATCGAGACGGGGGTTGGCTTTTTCGACCACATGCTCACGCATCTGGCATGCCATGGCCTCTTTGATTTACAACTGAAATGCGATGGGGATCTGCATATCGACGCCCATCATACGGTCGAAGACGTGGCGATCTGCCTGGGACAGGCTTTGGAAAAAGCCCTGAGTGACAAAAAAGGCATCGTCCGCTTTGGCTCATCCGCTGTGCCGATGGAAGATTCTCTGGCTCAAGTGGCCATTGACCTGTGCGGTCGGCCGTTCTGCGTATATAATGCAGGATACAAAGCCCATAAAATCGGGGAGTTTGACGTCGAACTGGTGGAAGAATTCATGCGGGCGTTTTCGAACAACGGTCGGTTCAATCTGCATATTAATGTGCCTTATGGGACGAATAACCACCATATCGCGGAAGCGATCTTTAAGGCAACTGGCCGGGCATTGTCCGAAGCCGTGCGCCTGAACGACCGGGTCAAAGACGTACCCAGCACCAAAGGTAAACTGTAAACCGTATTGAAGCTTTCGTAAACAGGATTAACATGTGAATGAATTTAACGAATCGCTGAAGGCCGTCGTTTTCGACCTGGATGATACGCTTTATCCGGAAGTAGCATACGTTCAAAGCGGTTTTCGTGCCGTGGCCAAACATCTGGCACGGCCTTCTTTCACGGCGCAGTCGCTGTATGACCGGATGTGGGACCTTTTTCACAATGGCAGCCGCCGGCGCATTTTCAACGACATCCTGATTCATCTGGGCGAAGGAGACGAACCGCAGATTGTCGCGGAACTGGTCGGCATCTACCGCTGCCACCGCCCCGCTCTGAAGCTCGATCTGAATATCGCGCATCTGCTGGAGCAGTGCCGGGTGAAATATAAACTGGGATTAATTACCGATGGATATCTGCCCGCCCAGCGACTGAAAGTTGAAGCGTTGCAAATCGATCATTTTTTCGACCATATTATCTTTACCGAAGAACTGGGCCGGGAATACTGGAAACCCTCCCCCCGTGCTTTCAATTTAATGATCCAAAATTTGGCTGTACCGGCGGAAGCCTGTCTGTATATCGGAGATAATCCCGCCAAGGACTTTCTGGCGCCCAATCAGACAGGCTGGAAAACCATCCAATACCGCCATCGCCTGGCGATCCATGTCGATCTAACCGCGCCGGAAAACGGCAAACCGCAAATGGTCTGCCACAACACGTCCGAATTAATGCGATTGCTGGTGCCGCATTCGGACATATCAATATAATGAATATTTATTTGTCTTCACAATTTGATAATGACAACATCTCGCGTTTCACATAACCTGGAACTCGTCGATTAAAATCTCGTCAAAACAAAAGTAAATCGTTCTATCTTGACGATTTACAGTAATTTGCGATAATAAATTCGTCTGTCTTTACGCGTAGTTTTTTTATAATAAAGACACCATAGAGATAGTGGTGTTAAACAAAAAACTTTTTAACACAAACTTACATTACATGACAGATTTTGAGACATTCATTATCGATAAGGGCCTGTTCAGTCCGGAACAGATTGATCACTCCCGACAATCAGGCCCGCCCAGCGAGCCGCTTTATTACCGGCTTTACAGGCGTTTTCCCGAAAAAGAACGGGAAATCTGGGATTCTCTGGCGGAATTCTTACAGATGGATTTGCTGGATTCGCACACGATATCACTAAAACCGGAGTTATCCCGTCTGATTCCGGCACGAATAGCCCATGAATATTCTATTGTTCCGATTGCCCGCAATAACCACAAATTAGATATCGCGTTTGCCGATCCGAGGCAGTTTGAAAAATGCCAGGAAATCGCCATGTTGATTTCCTCGGATACTACCGGCTCGCATCCCATGGAGGACTCCTATATTGTCATTGGCCATCTGAGTTACCCCAGCCATATTGCCGCTATGATCAAATCGCTCTATGGTATCGGGGCGGATATGGTGCAGGAAATGATCAACGAGACGGCGACGGAAATAACGGTCATAACTTCTGAAATAGTCGATCTTTCCGATAAAGAGCCGTATCAGGAAGATGCCGCGATCGTCCGTTTTGTCAACCAGTTGCTGGTGGAAGCCGTTCAGAGCGAAGCTTCCGATATCCATCTCGAGCCTTACGAAACCGATCTGCGGATCCGATACCGGATTGACGGACTTCTCCGGGATGTCCCGGTCCCTGACAAAATCAAGCATCTCGAATCCGCCATTATTTCCCGTATAAAGATCATGGCTAACCTGGATATCGCGGAAAAAAGGCTGCCTCAAGACGGCCAGATTCGGTTACAGATCATGAACCGTTCCATCGATATCCGTGTGTCAGTGCTGCCAACCATGTTCGGGCAAGGCTTGGTGCTGCGTATTCTGGATCGCCAGGTATTGATGAGAGAAATCACCAATCTGGGCATGCCGGATGATTATTTGTCCCAGCTTCAAGAGGTACTGAAATTAACCCATGGCGTCATTCTGGTAACGGGTCCCACCGGATGCGGTAAAACCACAACCCTTTACGCTGCCATCAACGAAATTAACAGTCTGGAACGGAAAATCATAACAGTTGAAGATCCGATTGAGTATCAGCTTCACGGCATCTCGCAAATTCATGTTAAACCGCTGATCGGTCTGACATTCGCTCATATTTTACGAAGCATTTTACGGCACGATCCGGATGTCATCATGGTGGGTGAGATTCGCGACCCAGAAACAGCACATATCGCGATTTCGGCGGCGATGACCGGCCACCTCGTGTTCAGTACATTGCATACCAACGATGCTCCGTCGGCGCCTGTACGATTGATCGAGATGGGGGTAGAGCCTTATCTGATTTCCTCCGCCCTGGAAGCGACAATCGCTCAGCGGCTGGTTCGCGTATTGTGCAGCCGCTGTAAAACCAGGATGGCATTCGAACGCTATAACGGTTTCTCGGAAATGGATATCATTCAGCCAGGCGATGAGATTTATGAAAGCCAGGGCTGCCCCTATTGTCAGCATACAGGTTATAAAGGCCGGACTGCGATATTTGAGATGTTTATAATGAATGATGACATTCGCGAACAGATATTACATAATGTTGATGCTGGTAAAATCAGACAGACAGCTCTGACTTATAATATGCACACTCTCAAACAAAGCGGATTACTTAAGGTTAAACAGGGCATTACCACGCTATCGGAGCTGCTGCGGGTCACAAAAGAATTGTCGCTGAATATCCCAGGGCGGCAGGAACGCCCCAAATAAACATAAACTCTTAACTTAAAATTACTTACGACACCCATCCATCGCAGGCCGACCGAAAATGATTATATGTGAAACAATTGTCCGGATCCATCCGTCAGATAAATATTGAAAAGACATTAAAACGCTGCGAATATACGAACCTGAAGTAAAAATATGCTGGGCATTGATATAAACGAACATTCCATTCAGATCGTCAATCTGCGTTGGCGCAGCGGCGGATTCGTCATCCAGCCGCCGCTGGAAGTGCCATACGACACCAGTGACCGCCACAACCCGGAAAAACTGGGCATACTGCTGAACGAAGCCTTGAAAAGCAGGGGCTGGTTGAAATACAGGGCCGTTATGACGCTGCCGGCAAGATTGAGTTTTGTACGCCGTCTCATGTTAAATAATCTGCCGTCGGAAAACCAGATCAGCCTGCGGGAAGGCCATATCAGCAAAAACACGATGGAACATCTGGTTAACCTCTCCCGTCAATCCATGATGGTCTCGACAGATGAACTGGTATTGGATCTGTGGACTAAACCGCATCACAAACCATTTAAAGACAGTCAGCAATGTAATAATGACGGCGTGCTGCTCGGAGCGGCGCGTAAAGTGGTGGTTGAATTCTGCCGGGAACTGGCTTCTCATGCCGACATCAAGCTGCAATCGCTGGAATTGCGTTCGATGGCCGCTATTAATGGTCTCTTGATGAACTGGCATGAGGCTCAGGAAGAGAACATTCTTGTCGTTTACGCAGACTCCCAACAGACAGACGTCGCTTTGATCGACTGTGAAGGGCTGGTCTCGCTGCAAACGATTTATTATTCGACAGGCAGCAGTTCGAGTAAGAACGAGTCCAATACTGTAATTCTTATGGAGCAGCTTCCCCGCGTTCTCAATACCATGCGGCTGTCGCACGGCGAATGTCTGCCGGAAAAGATTTTTCTGGGCACGGACCTGCGAACGGCCGGGACCCTGCCGGAAGTCATCACCCAGTTAAAGCAAAAGGTGGGGCTGGAACTGGTGATCTGTTCAGCGGGCGAGGATATCACCCTTGCCGGCAGCCGGGATAAACAGACGGAAACTCCCCCGGCGTTATCCGATTTCATACCGGCAATCGGTGCGGCTCTGGACGGCCTGGCGGTCAGCCCGACATGGTTTAATTTCCTCCATCCGCGGGGACGTTTTTCGAGCAAGAAAAAACCGTTGTCCTGGAAACCCTTTGCTCTGACGGTTGTCGCGGCTATACTGTTTGCGGTGGCTTTCTGGGTAACGCTGGTACACCAGAAGATCGCCATTCGTAACAACCTGGATACCCAATTGCAGAATCTGGAGCCAAAACGGCAAGCCATGCTCAATGACAAAAACAACTGGCTGCTCTTTCGTCCGTTCCTGTCAACAAGTCAGGATGGAAACCGCTTGTCATATCTCGATATTCTGTATGAAATCAGTGCGATAATGCCGGAAACGACCGAGGCTTATGTGACAAATCTGACCATCATCAACAGCAATGCCTCATCTGTATCATCCAGTTATGATATTATGATTACCGGACATAGTTCTCAGAATGAAGTGGTCACAAGATTTGTCGAACGCCTGAACGCCTTAACCTTATTTCGGGAAACCAAACAGGGATCGAGAACGGTAGATACCAGAAATGTACACTACCCGGTGAGTTTTTCCCTGACGTGTAAACTGCGGTAGAATTCGAACGTGATTATGCTATGAAAACCCAAAAACGTAAAATCATAATCATCTTTATCTGCTTAGGGGGCGGACTGCTTTTAGCCCGGTTTATCTATCTCAAAATGAACCGCCACCTGACCGATCTGGACAGCCAGATCGCCAAGTTAGATACGGACCTGCAACTAGCCAGAAACGAGATCGAACATAACCAGGATTTTGTCGATAAATGGGCGAAGATCAGTTCATTCCAGGACGAGCAGACGGATGAACGGGGCACAAAATTGACAGCTTATCTCGACAGTCTGGTGGCGGAACTGGATATCGTCTATCAAGAGATTTCCGCCCCCAACGCTCAACAGCTCAAAGAAAACCAGGAATTCCAAATTCTCAGTTATAAAGTGGTATTCACCGCCTATCTGGAAGACCTGGTGGAATTACTGGACCGCCTGAATACGTCCGATAGACTCATTCGCATCGACCAACTGCAGATTACTCGTCGCAAAACTGCTTATGCCGGCTATTATGAAACGCCGCTGCCCAGCACCAAAGAACTGACGGTGGAGATTATCATCTCGACTCCTACCGCGATACCAAAAAACGACACGATGACCGAAACGACAATATCATGACGAGAAAGCTTTTAATTCACACAACAAAATACTTGACCATAACCCGTTTTGGTATATGGGGAATTGGCATTCTGATGCTGGTGATGCTGTCAGGGCTTTCCGGACAAAACACCTCTCCAGAAAACGACACCGTCGGAAGCAATAACCAGATCGACAAAGAAAACAAAAAGAAATCAATTATTAAAAAGAACATTTTTAAACCGGCTTTGTTTACAGCCCCGCCGGTACAGCCGAATCCGGAAACGACCTCTCCCCCCGATCCCGGCCCGATGCCATTGAACCGTCCTTTTAAAGTGATAGCTTTCGACCAGACCGACGATGGCCGGCATGCCTATCTCCAGTTTGATAATCCCAGTGATCTGCGGGCGGTCAAGGTCGGCGACATCATCGAAACTATCAGGATACTGGAAATCAATCCTCCTTTTATTCGCTGCCAGTACGACCAATACGAAGTACGGATCGATGCCGGTGAATCAAGCAATGAGGCACTGGCCCATATTCGCGGTTTCGGCAGGGATTACGAACTGGTCGGAACGACCGTGCTGGATGAAATGGCCTTCGCTCACATTCTGATTCAGAATCGGCTGCGACGCGTCGAAATTGGCGATAAGTTAGGCGACGCGATAATTATTGACATTCAACCCGGAAAATTTAAATTACGCTATGATGATGGATTTGAAATCGAAATCCCGGCCAAACCCTGATAATCCCCGACCGCGTGCCGGCCTTTACTGGTTGACTTTTGCCGCGGCAGCGATTATTTGTCTCACGGGCGGCTGCGGAGGAGGTGATGCTGCTGCCAAACAAAAACCTGTTCTCCTGCCGGATTCGATTTTAGCGACGCCTTCCGACTATTATGAACAGATTCAAAACGCTATCAGACAATGCCCGCGGAAGGCATCATCAATACTGCCGGTATCAGAGCTGGTGATAACGAGTATCGAACAGGGCCGTGACTTTCGTGAACCGATCGGTCCGGATGGTTTTTTGCTGCGACTCATTCCACTCTCGCCGGAGAACAAACCGGTCAAAATTCCGGCAGAGATTACCATTTTCCTCTTCTCTGGCGAAGCGGCAAAGATAGACATCACCTCGGATAAGCCGGTCAGAACCTGGTATGTCCCCACGTCGCGGGCCCAGACGCTCTGGCGCCCGAGCATACTGCTGGAAGGATTCCTGTTACGGCTCGACTGGGGCGAACGACTGGCAAACGGGACGTATCTGTTTGTCGTACATGTCAGATATCCGCATAAGAATCACGCGAGTTCAATATGCCAGAAGCTGCCTTTTGAACAATATTATATGGAGCCAGCAACGATATTTTAAAAGACAACGACTATAAACCAATTGGGAGAAACCTGTATGAGCCCGTTTACATTTAAAGATCATGCGCCATGGTTACTGATTATCGCTTTATCGGCATGCCCCATATTCCTGAGTCCCGCGGAGAAATTATATGCTCAGGATATAGACAAAAAGGCCGCAACTGACAAAGACGCAAAATCTGTCACCGCAAGTCTTTTTTATCCAGACCTGGAGCCCAAGCAGCTTTTCCAGATTCTATCTGCAACGTATCACGTGCAGTTTGAAGGAACGGATTCGGTAACCGGTCCCCTCTCGCTGATCAGCAAGGAAGGAGAAAAAGTGGATTTGCACGGTATGCTGAACCTTATGAACGAGGTGTTGGCCAAACAGAATAAAACCACCGAAATAACGGGGCAGATTATCCGCATCGTTTCCGTGCAGAATATGATAGACGAGACTATTCCCCTGACTCATGCCCCAAAGGATGTTGTCAAATCAATTCTCGAAACGCGGTTCATGAAATCCGGTTCTGAAGAAACGGAAGATAAAACGGCCCGCCCCGAACTGATCGAAGTACATCCGCAAATCAACGCGGTTATTGTTCGTGGCCCCAAGGAAATCATCAGGACGATGCGCGATTTCATCCAGAAACACATTGATATTCCTTCCACTCAGGAACCTCCTCTACCCAAACCGGAACCCGGCCTCAAAGCTGAACCCGAACCCGAGCCTGTTCCTATTGTAAAAAAGGAAATTACGCTGCAACATACGCCCCCGGAGCATATCATTAAGTTCCTCAGCGAGGTCTATCTGCCAAAGAATGGCACCTCTGCGAAGGACAACAATAAGGCGTACCTGATAACTTCTCATCCGAAATTACCCAAGATTATCGTTGAGGGCCCTGTCGAAGTGGTAGGGGAAATCGAGCGGGTTGTGCGCAATGAACTCGATACGGCGCCGCCCAAACCGCCGGTCGTCCGCAAATACATATCGCTCGAGTATATCGACGCCGTTGAATTTGCGAAATTAATGGAGCTGGACGAAACATTAATCGATAAATACAAGATTACGTTCGCACCGAATAATACGTTGATTATCTCGACGACGGACAATGATATCTTCCCCAAACTCGATGAGATGAAACAAACCTTTGACGTTGACAGAATGGAAATACGCTACATCCCACTCAGTTACGCTGATGCCAAATCCGTGGCCGAGCTCATCAATTCCATTTATCCTCCTAAGGCGCCGACGCTGCCGCTGGAAGTGGAAAAAGCCCGCCGCAAGCTGGCAACGGGCGAACGGACCGAGCCGGTGTTATCGCTGCTGGACGCTCAGGAACAGCTTGCCCAGTTTGGAGTCTTTGATACGGAACTGGCAAACCGGCTGAGCCGTTCAATCTCCGTCATCGCCAAAGAAGAGCTTAACATCACGCCGGATGCAAAACGAAACGCATTGATCATCCGTACGTTCTCCCGCAACTTCCCCAAAATTCTGGAAATGATCAAGGAACTCGACCGGCCCCTCGCGCAGGTGATGATCGACATGTATATTACGGAAGTCACATTGGACGACACCATGCAGCTGGGCGTAGATTTTACTTATAACCACAGCGGTGATGATCAGTTTCGCGGCGAAATCGAACAGAACTTTACGAACCTATTCTCCGACAGTCAGTCGGGTCTGAGCTACCAAATCATCAGCGACAACATCACCGCTTTCATCCGGGCCCTGCAGGAAACGGGAAACCTCGATATCATCACCCGTCCGCAGGTCACAACGAAAAATAATGCCAAGGCGAGCATTTCGCTGGGACGCGATGTCCCTACCGTCGAATCAACCAGAGTGAGCACCGAAGGGGCGACCAGCAGTAATGTCAAATACGAACGGGTCTCCACTACGCTTGATGTGACGCCGCAGATACATCCTGATGGTTTTGTGACACTGATCATCAATCAGACGCTGGATGATATTGGCACGGAAACTTTTCAGATTTCCACAGATTTCAATCCTCAGGTGATTATTCGGCGGAAAGCCGAGACGCAACTTCGCGTGAAGGATGGACAAACGGTCTGTCTGGGCGGGTTCATTGGCGACACCATAAAAGATGATGAAAAAAAGATTCCGCTGCTGGGCGACATTCCGCTGCTGGGCGAAGCATTTAAATACTCTTCCCGAAAGCGCGTCAAAACGGAATTAATTCTGTTTATCACCCCCCATATCCTGAATACGCCCGAGGAACTGCTTCGTATGACCAATGAACAGCGATCGCGCAGCGAGGCGAACAAACGACCGGACCGCAACACCAATATTCTCGAACCGCAAGAGACCCTTGTGCCACCGAAATATCGAGATTCCGGCTCCACGAAACGACGTCCCGAACCGGTTTCTGAAGAAGACTCGCCCCCTGAAGCTGACTGAGGTGATCTTGGATGCAGCCCTCTCGCGGGAGAATTTCCACAATATCATAAAAATGATTAAACGAAACCCACTGCCGGCATCGTCATGGTATGTAAGCCGCTAAAGTTGAGCCCAGCCCCGGATTAAACTGTAAATACAGGATCTCCAAAAGTTAAAAATCAGCTATTATTCGTAACCGTTCACACAAATTTTATAATCGACTTGTCGAGGAAAGCAGCTATGAAAAATATGAATCGTAGAGATTTTCTGATAAAAACGACTGCGACATCCGTGGGCGGGTATCTGGGACTTTCAGCCGCGGGGCATGTGCTGGCCAATACACTGGGAGCCAACGACCAGATTCGGGTTGCCGTGGCCGGGATTCGCGGCCAGGGCAATGGGCATATCAATCGATTCCAGGCGGTCAAAGGGGTAAAGGTGGTGGCGGTGTGCGATCCGGATAAGAAAATCCTGCAAAATCGCATATCTCAGTTTAAAGAAAAATATGAAAATACGGATATCGATGGAGATACCGATATTCGTAACATCCTGGATAGAAAAGACATAGACGCGGTTGTCATTGCAGCGCCAAATCATTGGCATTCACTGATGACGATATGGGCCTGCCAGGCCGACAAGCACGTTTATGTGGAAAAGCCCGTCAGTCATCATATATGGGAAGGGCGAAAAATGGTCCAGGCCGCCCGGAAATACAACCGGATTGTGCAGGCCGGCACGCAGCAGCGGTCCTGCCCGGCGGTACAGGAAGCAGCGCGTGATATCCAATCGGGTAAATACGGCAAAGTGCAATGGATACACTGCTCCAAACTCGGGGCACGAGAGCCAATCGGCAAGGTGGATTCGCCCCAGCCCGTACCAGACCATATCAATTATAATCTCTGGGCGGGCCCGGCTCCGATGATCCCGGTGATGCGTAAGAATTTTCATTATGACTGGCACTGGCAGTGGAACTGGGGAAATGGCGAGATGGGCAACTGGGGGATTCATTATGTTGACGATTTACGCAACCTCATGGGATGGCCGGATGTTCCAACCCGTGTGATCGCGGCGGGAAACCGCTTCGGCTGGGACGATAACGGCCAGACGCCGAATATGCACATGGCATTGTTTGATTATGACGGCTTGAAAGTGGTCGTCGATATTCGCAATCTGCCCGACCCGGAACGACCGGCAGGCAAACGGCCCGGGGGTAAACGCGGCGCCGTATATCTGCAATCTCGCGGGGGCAACTATGTCAAATGCGAAAATGCCGTCATTCGTCTTTCACGCGGCGGCGGCTGGGCCTATGATAATGACGGTAATCGTATCCATCAGTATGCCGGAGATGGAGGAAAAAATCATGTACAGAACTTTATTGAAGCCATCCGCAGCGGCCGGCGCGAGGACCTGAACGCCGACATTGAAGGGGGCCATTTGAGCACAGCCATGTGTCACCAGGCCAACATCAGCTATCGCGTCGGAGCCGAAGCGTCTCTGGATCAGGTCCGCGACAACATGAAGAAGCATGATGATGCGTTAAACACGCTTAACGATATACTGGAACAACTGGATGGCAACGGGGTGGAAGTCCAGAAAACACCTTTTATACTGGGACCGGAATTGACATACAACCGCAAGCGTGAGAAATTTGAAGGGGATCATGCCGAACAGGCTAACCGCTATATCAAAATGCCTTGTCGAGAGTCCTTTGTTGTGCCGGAGCAGGTTTAGTCGAAAAAGGTGAACCTCTTATAGTTCGCCCAAGATGTTTTCCAGGCGTTCCCACATGTCGTCCAGATTGACCGCTATCTGCAAGACATGACTGGCGCCGGTATTGATATCCTTTGCGACGGCCCGCATGACGCCGTTCTGGTTTTCCGGGATGATTTTCAGCGGTCCATTAAGATCCATAGTCACCATGGCATCGACGCGCGGAAAACGGATCATGGTGCCGCTGAATACTTTGCCGGTGACTTCGACTTCAGGAACAGCAATCTCCCTGCCGTTTTCGTATGTTTTTCGCAATTCGGCGATTAAAGCCACGGCTTCCTCTTCTAACTCGCTGGCCGTGAACAGCAGTTCTGTCGCTTTTTCCTTCTGTTCCTGATTCAAGTGCTTCTGATTTTGCAGTAGCGGTTCGACAACCTGACGAACTTTTTCGGCCTTGCGTCGTTTGATTTTAATCGCCGGTTCAACTTCTTCGAGTTTCTGGCGGATTCTTTCGTCAATCCCGGCTTCGACGATCGTTTTGGTACCGACGTCGGACCCCAGATGCCGTAATTTTAAACCGCCGACCGCGACAACCCGGCCGCCGACTACAGGTCCGGTTTCCACGGTTATTCTGCCGCCGCAAACGACATCGCTTTGTACGACTTCCATGTGGACATGAATATCACCGCCGGCCCGGACAGAGGCGTTGGTGATGTATTTGGCCTTGATATTCTTCCCGGCGCTGAATTGTCCTTTTTCCTTGCCGGCTATTCCGCCCAGAGCGAGCAAATCGCCGCCGGCCTGGATTTCCGCGGCTTCGATGACACCGAACACCTTGACTTCGCCGGAGCTTTTGACTTTGAACAGATCAACTACGTTTTTCTGAATTTCGACATCGCCGCTGAAATCGATATTTCCCGACGAAAAATCGACATTCCCCCGAATCGACAGTTTCGTGTCGACCCAGATTTTTTCAGAATTCATTTCGATCTTGCCGACGGCATCGGCCAGGATCATATCCCCTTCACGGCGGGTATTGCTGCCGGCCCGGAGCTGTACTTCGCGTCCCAGTTTCCGGGGGACGGCATTGCCGAAAACATCGATCCCGTCTTCGCCTTTTTGGGGCGGTATAAATTTGATCAGCGGCAGGTCTTTTTCAGCGGTGATGATATCGGTACGGTCGTAATGGCTCTGGCTGGTGGTATTCTTAGGGTCATCCGTCCCGACGGCAGTTTCAAGAAACAGTTTTTCAATTTTCCCGTTGGTATCATTAACAGGCGGCTTACCCCGGGCGATGACCACCGGCTCGGGCATAACGCCTTCAGCAAGGGCAGCGGCGAATTCGGCAATACGCTGACGCCCCTCCTCAGCAAGCTTGATTTTCAGAGCTTTGACTTCCTCTTCGATTTCGGACACCGGGGTTTTGCCCGGCAATTCCTTCCCATTAACCAATAGCGTCGCGATCATCAAATCGCTGGCAAGATCGATTCGGAATTTTTTATTTGCGATAACTGGCATGGGCGATCACCTTAAAAACTTGAATCGGCCCGGGTATACAAATCGAAAACGTATTCAGTTTACGTTACCTGGGCCACTTTCTTCAAAGTCTCATTAATCTTTTCTATCAGGGTATCCGGCGTAAACGGTTTGACCACATAATTATTGACACCCGCTTTGATCGCTTCAATAATCCGGCTCTTTTCCGCTTCGGTGGTTACCATGATGATCGGGGTAGCCTTGTCGCTTTCTCGAACTTTCTTCACCATTGACAGGCCATCCATGTTAGGCATATTCCAATCGACCAGCATCAGATCGAAGGGACCGTTGTCGGCGATGCAGCCAAGCGCTTCCACACCGTCGTTGGCTTCATATGCCTCAGTGCCTTCAATGCCGGCGATAACTTTTTTCCAGATATTTCTCATGGTACGAGAATCATCAACCAGTAAAATCTTCATCTAAAACCTCCTGAAACTCTATAAGACGCTCGCAACCTCTTTAATGTTAATCTCCACAGAGTACTCGCCGGCATCCGTCTGACAGGGAAGAATCAGACAAGGCACATCACTTAAACGAGCCACCGAATGACCGGGGCCGATTATGACGCTGGGAATGCTGATATTGGCATCCAGCCCAAAATCCTTCTTGGCGTTTCCCGCTACCATGTTGGCCAGCTCGCCGACCGCATCGGCAAAATCATCAGAATCGATATCGAACATTTCTCCGCAAAATGTTTCAATAATCGCCTGCGCCACATCACGCTTGAAACTGATGGCCACCGAGCCGGAGACCTCACCGGAAAACCCGACAATACCGGAAACATCATACAACGGCGTGGGCACGCTGGTTTTCAAAACGGCCTCGCCGACTTTGGTTTCCAGTCCCACCATCGTGCTGAACACATTCCGGATAGATTCGACAAATGCGTTGATCAATCTGGGATTTATCACACTGATAACAGTTTCTGACATCCTGAAACTCCTTCCTGCCAGAAAATCTAATGCCTATTCGTTCCAGGAAAACATTTTTCATGGAACCTGCTTTATATTTATCGGAAATCACCACGGGCAACTTAATGCTTAACCTGGTACCCGTTCATAAATCTTATACATCCTATCGATCATAAAGCTTTTACGACCGATCCTGACAAAATTACTCAGATCCTTCGGGCACAGCAACCGCTTCGCCGTCCAGTTCCAGTCTTACGGCCGTCCGGTAACCATCGGCATCATAGACCAGGGTTTTCGAATCCTCGATAAAGGACTGCCATTTACCCTCGCCTGAGATCAACTCCGCTTCCGGCAACGAAACATCAAACACCGCCGTATCTGATGAAACCAGATGCGGCAGCAGCAAACCACTGGTCATATTCAGTATTTCCATTAACGCATCAAGCCCCTTGGGCCGCAGCTGCTCATCATCCGCCATCAAACCCAGCGCATTTGTGGCGATCTCATCTATCAGGGCGACATCGGCGGCAATGAACATCCTGCCATGAATAGCGCCGGAGAAGAAAACCTTCGCCACGGCAAATTCCCGCGGCTCCGGCATGGACTGCTCCGTCAGCGGCTCCACAATCACAAATGCCATTTTTTCCAGAGCTTCGGAATAGGCTTCCAGTAAGAAATTTTCCATCGTATTTTGCATTATCCTTATCCCGTCTATTGTCGTTTTCCACCAGTAAAACTGACGCTTGAAATTAAATCTGACCCGGATAAACCGGCTGAATATATCGCATTCATATCTCTTTGATAACACCTCTTGACTTAACCGTGACTTTCCCGGTATCCAGATCCAGAGTCATATTTCGCGGACTTTTCCCCCCCACATCTTCGCCATCGATAAACATGCCTTTATTCCAGAGCCATTGCCGGATCGCGGCATAATTCCGCTTGCCTATATTGAAAATCTGAGCGTCGTCCATGACCTGCGCTCCGCCGGCAAGCTTCACGGTCAGCTTTTTCGGGTTCGCGCCCAGTCGGAGCATTTCTTTTAACATATACTCCATACCAGAATCGGCAAACATCAGTGGTTTCTGGCGGGCTTTTTCCGCATCCATGGTAGAGGTGGGCAATTGATAATGCAGCATGCCTCCCAGACGATTGAACGCATCATATAAGACAACCCCGATGCAGGAGCCCAGGGAATAAGTTGTCAGGGAATCCTGTGCGCTTCGGGATATCCGACAGTCGGAAATATCTACCACAATTTTCAAACCAGCCTCGTTCTCTATTGTATCATATTTGTTCCAGACGTTTTGAATCCGCGATATCACGCCTTCCTTTTTAATGCCCCATCCATCAGCTAACGATACATGGATAAGTATTGCTTTTCCGGTTATCGTTTCTGAAACGAACCAACTTAATCATATTTTCCGAAAATAAACGAAATGACGTTTATAGGACGCCCAACGACGTATGTTCTCCCTCGCATTAATGTAAAAAATCATTAATGTCCGGGGAAAGTATGACGATATATTGATTAGTAAACGTTCTGAAAAACGAATACGAAAACCGGTGTGTCGGGAATACGATTTGATCCTCGACATACGTTTTCTGAAATGATAATACCGCAGGCATTCTTTAACCCGCATGGCGTCACATACAGATACGTAAATGCCAACGCGTTCGGAAAAACAGACGAAAACGATAATGCAAAGGTAAAATAACATGGAAGAATTGATCAGGATACTGGAAAATTCCACCCAAAAAATGCAGTCCGTCGACGAAACCGATCTTCAGGGATTGGCGGAATTGCACACATCCTTCAATACTCTGGGAACAATAATTGGCGCGTTTGGGGATAAACCGCACAATATGCTTGATCTGGTCGAATCGGCTTCCGAAGCCGCGGCGGCGCTGGTCGAAAAAATCATCCTTCACGAAATCGATGATGCCCGACAATCTCTCCAGACCATCAATGAAACGGCCAAAATCCTCCTGCAAACCGTCATCGACATCCATGAAGGCAGGGAAATAACACCGCCGGTCTTGCCGAAAGGTTTAGGGCTGACCGACGCCGATACTCCGGCAACCGATGCCGCAGCGACCGCCGGGACTGACGCGGACGCGGACCCGGAACCGCAAGAAGATGAGGAAGAAATAACATTACCGGACAATGTCGATGCCTTTATATTTAATGAGTTTCTGAATATCCTGCCCGATAAACTGGGCAAACTGGAAGAAGCGATCCTCACGGCCGAGAAAGACCCTACCGAACAAAACCTCACCGCCATAAAAATCGCTCTGCATAATCTCAAGGGCGAGTCGGCTCTGATGGGACTGAACGATTTCGCTGATCTTTCCCATGAAGGAGAATCGATCATCGAAAAAACCATTGACGGCTGTCCCGCAGAACAATTGTTTGAAATCAAGGACTGGATGCAAAACCGCTATGAAAAACTCTGTCAATTGTGGCAAAAGCGGCAGAAGCAACTGAATAAAACCCATCCGGAAAACGAAAAAACCTGCTCCGAAAAAACGGCATCTCTGGATACGACTCAGAACGACGAAAAACATATCTTTGAGATCAGCGACATCCCCCTCGTGCAGGATTTTATTTATGAATCCTACGAACATCTGGAGGTGGCTGAAGCCAATCTGTTGACGCTGGAATCCAATCCTCGCGACAACGAAGCCATTAATTCTGTCTTCCGGGCCTTTCATACCATCAAGGGAGTGGCCGGCTTCCTGAACTTGAAAAAAATCGGTTCTCTGGCTCACTCCACCGAAAATCTGCTGGACATGGCCCGAAAAAACGAACTCCTGCTTTCCAGCATCAGCATTGATATTATCCTGGAAGCCAACGATGCCATGAAAAAAATGCTCTCCAATCTCAAAACGGCATTAGAAGAGCATACCGCACCCGAAGAATATCCCGGATTGTGTAATCTTATCGATCGCATTGAATGCTGCGGCCGAGGAGAAACAATACCTCAAAAAGTCGGACAGACCCTGATTGAAAGCGGCGAGGTGTCTATCAGTGAGGTTCGGGAAGCCGTGGTTCAGCAGCAGGAATGCCAGAAAGACACCAAAAAAATCGGAGAAATCCTGATCGAGAAAAATATCATTCAACCCGAACAACTTCAGGAGGCATTGAATCGTCAAACCCAGAAAAATCAAACCGCCCCGGCCGCCTCGTCCGGCAGCGTACAGAATGAATCTTCCGTCAAAGTGGCCACCAGCCGTCTGGACGCTCTGATCAATATGGTCGGCGAACTGGTCATTGCCGAATCGATGGTCGGACGCGATCTGCAGGAGCACCTTGCCGGCAACCAGCGGCTCACCCGTAATGCCCGACATCTTGATAAAATCACCCGCGAACTGCAGGAATTATCCATGTCGATGCGGATGGTGCCGGTACAGGGTGTTTTCCAGAAAATGGCACGGCTGGTCCGGGATCTTTCCCGTAAAGCCGGCAAGTCCGTCAACTTCACTATTAAAGGCGCAGAAACCGAACTCGATCGCAATGTCGTTGAGGCCATATCCGACCCGCTGGTTCACATGATTCGCAACTCGGTGGATCACGGCATCGAAACGCCGGAAGAGCGTATCCGGGCCGGCAAGAACGCAGAGGGCAATGTCGAACTCCGGGCCTTTCATCAGGGCGGCAACATCATTATCGAAATCGCCGACGACGGACGCGGTCTGCACCGTGATAAAATTGTAAAAAAAGCCATTAAATCGGGAATGATAAAGGAAAACCAGGAATTATCGGACACCGATGTGTATCGCCTGATTTTCCAGGCCGGCCTCTCCACCGCGGAAAAGGTCACCGATATTTCCGGACGGGGCGTCGGCATGGATGTCGTCCGTAAAAACATCGAAGCCCTGCGCGGCCGTATCGATATTAACTCTAAACCGGGCCACGGTACAACCTTCAGCATTCATCTGCCCCTGACCCTGGCGGTCATCGACGGGCAAATGGTCACCGTCGGCCGGGAAACCTTTATCGTACCGACCAATTCCATCGAACAATCGCTGCGGCCCGAACGGCATCAGATATCCACCGTTCAGGGCGGCCGGGGAGAAATGATTGAAGTGCGAAACCGCCTCATCCCGCTGGTGCGACTGCATGAGTTGTTTAATATCGAGCCGCGATACACCGACCCCTGCGAATCGCTTACCGTCATTGTCTGCGACGGCAATAAGCGTTGTGCTCTGCAGGTCGATTCGCTGTTGAGCCAGCACCAGGTCGTCATTAAAAACCTCGGCGAGTATCTGGGTTCCGTGCAAGGTGTCTCAGGCGCCGCTATCATGGGAGACGGCAACGTCAGCCTGATTATGGATATTCCCGGCCTGATCCAGATGGTCAGTGACAGCCATTGTACCGCGGGCGTGTAAGGGGCAACGAACCGTCTAACTGTGTTTTACGATTTGAGCGGTATCTCCTTCGGGCCGCACCAATGTATTTAATAATTCGCCGTTCCGGAATGACTTAAACATGACAGTCATTAACTCGACAACTGAAGAACAATTGACCAATGCCGACTTCGAACGCATCAGCCAATCCATCTACCACCATTGCGGCATCAATCTGCATGACGGCAAACGCAACCTGGTCCGGGCACGCCTGGCCAAGCGTATGCGTATCATGCGGTTCAAAAACTTCAGCGAATATCTGGACTATGCTCTGGCTGAGCCGCCGGGTGAGGAATTTACTTCGCTGGTGGACGCGATCAGCACCAATCTGACCTGTTTCTTCCGTGAAGTTTCGCATTACAATTACCTCAGTGAACAGTATCTGCCCGCTCTGCAGGAGCGGAAAATGAACGCCCGCAGCATGAAAATGCGATTCTGGTCCGCCGGCTGCTCGTCCGGCGAAGAACCTTATTCCATGGCGATATGCCTGCTGGATAATCTGCCATCCAGCATAGATCTGAAGATCCTCGCCAGTGACGTTTCCACCGATATGATCCACAAGGCGGAACTGGGTATTTACGACGGTCAGCGGCTGGAACCGCTCACGCTTCAGCAGAAACAAAAATACATGACCCTCATCAATCAGAACAAACCCAAACAATATCAGGCCAAAAGCATTCTGAAAAACCTCATCCGGTTCCGGTATGTCAACCTGATTCAGCCTTGGCCATTTAACGGCTGCTTTGACGTCATTTTCTGCCGGAATGTCATGATCTATTTCGACAAAACAACCCAGGAACAATTGATAAATCGTTTCTGGGAACGACTCGAACTCGGTGGCCTGCTCTGCATTGGCCACTCGGAGTCGCTGGCCGGCATCAAACATAAATTCCGTTATGTGCAACCGGCAACGTATATGAAATACTGAAGAGAGATTAAAACAAACGAGAAAACTTAAGTCGTATCGAGAATATCAGAAGGAGATCATTGTGAGTTATTCTATTTTAATTGTTGACGATTCTTCTATCACGCGGGCCGTTCTGAAAAGAACCATCACGATGATCGACTGTGATGTTGAAAATATCTTCGAAGCCGAAAACGGCAACGAAGCCTTGGATATCGTCAACAACCATCCGGTCGATCTGATTACCACCGATTTAAACATGCCCGTGATGAACGGCATGCAGATGAACGAAATCATCCTGTCCAACCCCGAAACTCGACATATACCAATCATCGCCATCACCGCAGAATCATGCCCGGTAAAAATTGAACAACTGGAAAACCAGGGCATCAAGGGCTATATACATAAACCCTTTACACCAGAGTCAGTCAGGAATATTCTGCTTAAGATCATGAATACATCCCCCGCCTGATTCGCATCACCCTGTCATCAACGATAGACAGACTGACCGGTTTGATTATAAGCCATTTATATACTGCTTAAATTTCGCATTTATCCGTGAGCGTTTTGGCGTTCCGCAGGGCCTTTAAAGCCCGATAATATTATTTATATACTCGTTCCGATTGAAAATACCTGTCTGCCGGCAGGCAGGCCCGTTTTGTCCAAACGTAACTATGTGCGGGCATAGCCTTTACGATTGGCCCTGGCGGCATCCTTGAAAATCCCGTTGGGACTTAAGGAGTTTCTGTTGCGGAAACATGCACCACAGGCATCCGGCCTGCATTTAACCACGGTTATACGTTTACAAGCAAAAATTTTCGTATTATGAGATACGTCATAAAATGTATCCACAACAGAAACTTGATGTCGATGTAACGGTATTACCGCGCCTGAATATTAACTTGTGCCGGTTCCAATCCCTCAGTAGTCGCCTTTAAGGTGATTTTGCCGGGAGTATGAGTTGAACGAAGAATCACCTGGCAGCGTCCCATGAAAGCATGACGCCGCGGCTGCCGAAAGCTTTCCAGCGAATTCGGCTTGCTGTTGCAGACAGCGGCCAGCCGGGCCGGCCCTTCGATCTCAAACTCGACCAGATTATCCGCATTCGCAACAAGATTTCCCTCGTCGTCGGTAATCTCCACCGTCACATAACACAAACCCTGATTATCGGCAAGGATGACTCTTTCCTCCGGCAGTAGACGAATTTTCGCCGGCTTACCTGCTGTCACCAGCTCCCATTCCGCCGCCTTTTCACCATCGTTATACCCGACGGCCTTCAACGTTCCCGGCTCGTAAGGCACACGGAAACGGGACATGAAATTACTCTTGCTAAGGTCCTTCCTGGTTCCCAATTCCCGGCCATTCAGCGTCAGCGTCACTTCCTCGCAATTGGAGTACACCTCGACATTCATATCCTTGCCTGCCTGTCCCGGCCAGTTCCAACAGGGCCAGACATCATGCCAGGTCCAGTCCCAGCCATGCCGGGCCGCAAACGTCGGTTCCGGACTCGTCACAAACACACTGACCATCGGTTCTTCGCCCCAGAAAGCATCGCGATAATAAGATTGCGGTCGCTTCCAGCCGCAGATATTGATATCGCCGCAATAAGCTAACGTCCACAGATAGTTACCCGAGAAACCCCACCAGCCGATGCCGGCCTCGCCCAGATAATCGTAACCCGTCCAGACGAAATCGCCGATGACCCATGAATAATCCTCCGCGGCCTTCCAGTAATCAAAAGCTTTAAGAGCAAAGGACTCCGATCCGTAGATGACCCGCTCTGGTTTGCGCTCATGGTCGCCAACATAACAATTCACCTTATACTTATGCCCTTCGTTCCACTTAAGTGCATAGTTGTAACCCACGACATCCAGAGGCTCCATAAAGGGGTCCTTCTTGGGATTGACGCCGTTAACACCGGAGGTCACCGGCCGGGTGGGATCCAGTTTGCGAACATAGTCGGCCAGCATCTCCGAGGTCTCAAAACCCAGCGGCGTCTGCCGTTCCGGTATCTCGTTACCCGTACTCCACATAATAATCGACGGATGATTGCGGTCGCGATAGATCATACTTTCCAGATCGCGCTTCCACCAGTCCTTGAAGTAGTTACTGTAGTCATCCTTCTTCTTGCTCCGGTTCCAGACATCAAACGCCTCGTCGATAACCAGCATACCGAGACGGTCACACGCATCCAGAAACGCCACCGACGGCGGATTATGTGCGGTACGAATTGCATTAAAACCGCTGTCCTTCATCAACTGCACGCGACGCTCTTCCGCCTCATCGAATGCCGCCGCACCCAGCGGACCGTTGTCATGATGCATGCATCCGCCTCGCAGTAGCATCGGCTTGCCGTTCAGGATAAAACCACTCTGGGCGGAAAACTCGATGGAACGAATCCCAAAGGTCGTCGTCTTTTCATCCAGAACGACATCCCCATATTTCAACTCGCTAACCGCCTTATATAAATGAGGCCGGTCCGGGGACCAGAGACGCGGATGCCTGAGGTGCAAGGTCTGAATAAAACGGTCGCCTTTTAATTCGTCCGCCTCGCTGACAATCTTTCCTGCCGGCCTGTCGCGAGGATCAACAATCCGCGTTTCCAGCGTCAGCGGCGCCGCGGCATCATCCGGCTTGACGATACGGGTTTCGATTTGCACCTCAGCGGTCTCAACGGAAACCTCCTGTGTCGTGACATAAACACCCCAATGGCCGATATGCACTGGTTCGGTAACCAGCAGATCGACATGCCGATAGATGCCCGAACCGGAATACCAGCGCGTGTTCTCGCCGAGATTCTTAACCTCGACGGCAAGAATATTCTCCTCGCCTGTTTTCAGATACCTCGTCAAATCATAATGAAAACTCGTATATCCATAGGGATGATTCCCCAGATGCACACCGTTGATCCAGAAATCGGCATTCATATAAACGCCGCCGAAACGAACCACCACCCGTTTGCCTTCCCAGGATTCGGGCACATTGAAATGTTTGCGATACCAGCCGATTCCGCCGACCGTAAAACCTGAAAACCGACCGTTCACCGCTTCCGAATCGAACGGACCGCTTACGACATTCGGGAACACTTTATTATACAAACCGCCGCGGCCCCGGTCATCATACACCCGAATGGCGATGACGTCCGTACCGTCGTTTTTCAACAGCGATACCGGTATCTCATATATCCGTTTAACGTTATTCTTGCTGACAAAATCCGGCGGGAAGCTGCCCGTCTGCCCGACCTTTTTACCATTCACAAACGTTTCATCCACATCATCGATCACCCCAACTTCCAGCAGAACCGTCTCGCTCCTGATCGGATCCCGAGCGGGAATCGTCCGGCGATACCAGCCGTAAACCTGATCATCCCTGTAGTCCGAATGCTCTTCCCAATTGTTGGGTAATTCAACCTTTTCCCAACCAGAATCGTCAAAGGAAACCGCCTTCCAGGCCATGTCATCTCCTTTGGTAAACCGCCAGACGCCGTCTGTCACCGAAATTGTCGTTCGCGAATCCACTTCCCTCGGCGGCAGGTCGTCCAGGCTCCAGTCGTGAGGCAGATCCACAACCGCCCACGACGAATCGTCATAATAAGGCTGCTGACCATTGGGAACCTCACCCTTCTGAAAACGCCAGCCATCATCGATCCGAACCTCCTGTCCCGGCTGCCATGATCCATTGCCGGCAAAAGCCTGACAGCCTGAACCAATCAGCATCACGACACCCGCGAAACTCAATAATGTAAAAGACTTTATCATGTCCAATTTTCCTTTGTTCTCAAAAATCATCATCTGCTCCAAAAAATACACAACTTACTATCTTCATGTACATGCATTGCCACTCAAGACAGCGTGAACCATGTACTCCCCAGCCTGAAACACTTACATCATGACTCACTTAAACCTCCCCCCTGCTGTCATTTTGTCGAAATCACTATATCACATCTCATAATAAGTGTATATCATTTTCCCGTCGGAAGAGTTTATCTGTTCAGATCAATTGCAGGATGATAATAACCTTCATGTGAATAAATTCTTCTTTACAAACGTCATATGTAAAGGTAGTTGACATTGATCCCCTATTGTTCGAAAATAGCTCAATCTTCAAATGCATAACGAGAATCTCCGAACAAACTAAAACGTAAGCCCATGCAAAAACAGGAGTTAAATATGCTAAACAGACACACGCGGCTCAACGGCTGGGAAATTGCCCCCTTCATTTTCTTTTCTATCATCTTCACCACTTCTCTTAATGCAGCCGAAACGGATCGCCCTAACATCATCATCATGATGTCGGACGATATGGGATTTTCGGACATAGGCTGTTACGGCAGCGAGATCAATACACCAACCCTGGATAATCTGGCCGCTAACGGCCTGCGGTTTACCCAGTTTTACAATACGGGTCGATGCTGTCCGACACGGGCGTCATTGCTGACAGGTTTGTATCAGCACCAGACTGGCATCGGACATATGACCAATAACCGCGGCTTAAAAGGCTACACCGGCGATTTGAATAATGAATGTGTCACCATTGCTGAAGTTTTAAAACCGGCAGGATATCGAACGTACATGTCCGGCAAATGGCATGTCTGCAACAATAGACAACAGGACGGCCCAAAACACAGATGGCCCCTGCAGCGCGGTTTTGATAAGTTTTACGGTATTATCGCGGGTGCAGCAAACTTCTTTGATCCCGCCACCCTCTGTCGGCAGAACGATCTCATCTCCCCCCTTAGAGATCCTGAGTATCAGCCGGAAACCTATTACTTTACCGATGCAATCAGTGACAACGCCGTAAGTTATATACAACAGCATCAGAAAGAAACCCCCGGCAAACCTTTTTTCCTGTATGTCGCCTACACCGCCGCTCACTGGCCAATGCAGGCATTGCCAAAAGACATCGCCAAATACGAAGGTAAGTACGACCAGGGTTACAAAGCCATCCGGCAGGCACGCTTCAAAAAGCTAAAAGAGCTGGGATTGATCGACCCGAAATGGGACCTGACACCCCGGGCCGGCGACTGGAGCGATAATGAAAAATTCAACGCCTGGGATGCTCGCAACATGGAAGTATATGCCGCCATGGTTGACAATATGGACCAGGGAATCAGCCGCATCGTTAAAACGTTAAAGAAACTGAATCAATTTGACAACACGCTGATTTTCTTCCTGCAGGACAACGGCGGCTGCGCTGAAGGTTTTGGACGCACGAACAATATACGCTGGGAACTCGAGGGCGTTAAACCGATGGATCCTGAGGCCATTCAGATGAATTTATGGCCGCCGATGCGAACGCGGGACGGCAGGGCGGTTCTCGGCGGGCCGGATGTCATGGCCGGACCGGCAGACACCTATATTGCTTACGGACAAAACTGGGCGAATGTCTCCAACACCCCTTTCCGCGAATACAAACACTGGGTACATGAAGGCGGCATTGCCACGCCGCTGATCGCCCACTGGCCCAATGGTCTGAAACGTCGCGGCGAACTGGAACACCAGCCAGGACACCTGATCGACCTGATGGCAACCTGTGTCGAGGTAGCCGAGGCACAATATCCCAAAGAAAAAGACGACGTCAAAATCCAGACGATGGAAGGCGTCAGTCTGGTTCCGACCTTTTCGAATAAGAAGCTCGAGCGGGATACGATTTACTGGGAACACGAAGGCAACCGGGCAATTCGCGAGGGCAAATGGAAACTGGTCGCAAAAAGCCCCAGAGGTGACTGGGAACTTTATGACATGGAAAAAGACCGGACAGAGATGCACGATCTCACTGACAAATATCCGGAAAAGGTAAAGGAACTGGCCGAAAAATGGGAAACATGGGCGAAACGGGCACGGGTCCTGCCCTGGCCTTACCGCGGAAAATACGATCATTTGTTTAAGAAGAAACACACTTTCGATAAAGACACAATGAAAAAAACCCTCCTCAGAGAAGCAGCTCCGGCGGTGGAAGGCCGGGCGTTTACGATTACAGGCAAATTCATCTATAGCGGTACCAACGGCGTAATTGTCGCACAGGGAGGAAACAGTCTGGGATATGCCGTTTATGTCATGGAGAACCGCTTGCATTTCGGTCTGCGTCGGCTGGGCGTCTTTACGCGGGTCAGTTCGCTTAAGCCGCTGAAGAACGGCGTTGTCAGCTTCGAGGCTTCGCTGGATGAAGATGGCAAACTGACGCTGGATGTTCACGGTCTGGACAAAAACATCGCCGAGACCGAAGGCGCCCTGCCTGACCGCCCCGGGGAAGCGTTTCATATCGGCATTGACCTTGACACGCTTGTCGGCGATTATTCGGGCAACAACCGCTATCCCGAAGAGATCGAAAAGATCACCATCGAACTGTTCGATTGAACCCGACATTCTATGATAAATACTCGTTCCGATTAAAAATACCCGTTTTGACAAAACGTTATTATGTGCAGATAAAAAAGCTTACGCCCGACTCTGACAGGTGCTTTCTACCCAATGGGGTATACACCGGAATATGTTTTCTAACCGTTCACGCCGTTTTTATGCGATAATTCACCTTTTAACGCTTTAACCGGAACACATCTTCCTTCTGGAGAAACGGATTGCCGTATTTCTCCGCGGCGACGGTGGTCATCGGTCCGTGCGCCGGAAAAATCAGCGTCCGGTCCGGCAATGAAAAAAGCGAACTGCGTATATGGCTGCTCTGCATGCGGGCATTGTCCTCGCCATAGCACCCGCCGACCGAGCCGCTGTAAATGCAGTCGCCGGTAAAGACACTGTCGTGGCAATAATAAACGACATGGCTGGGTGAATGGCCGGGGATACTGAGCACTTCGAATTTCAGTTTACCCACTTCGAGAATTTCGCCGCCGTGCACGATCCGGCTGGCGGCTTTGACCTCATCCGCCCCGGCACAACACTGCACAGAATACCGCTTCTTAAACTCGGGCAATCCTTCGACGTGATCCCAATGACCGTGCGTAAAGAAAATATGGCGCAGATCGATTCCATACTCCTTCACGAAAACATCGATTTCATCACGATAGCCGCCCGGATCGATAAACACCCCGATATGCGTCAGGGGACAGGCCACAAGATAACCGTTGATAGGATAACCGCCGATAGTAAACCGCCGCATTAAAAACTTGACATCGATCATATCTGCACTCCTTTGACGCCGTCAAGCTCGGCTGCTTCTTTTAAATCCGTTTCGATAAAAACCGTATCCTCAAACTCAGCATTCTCAAATACAGCATCGTCCAACCGGCATTTCTCGAACCGACAATCCAGAAAATGTGCCGCACGAAACACCGACTTGCTCAACCGGCAATTTATAAACGACGTCCCGATAAAGACCCCCGTAGGAAATCGCACAAACATGTAATTTTCATCGCGAAATACGCAATTACGCCAGACGGATCCGATAAACGTCACCTCACTCATCCGCGATTCGCTCAGCGTGCAATGATCGTACACGCAAAGGCCGAACGAACTCAGCTCCGAAACGGTGCCGTTCAGCGTACACTCCCAAAAATGCGAATCCGTAAAGAACGAATTTTCCGATCTGAAACCATTGAACCGGCAATGGCTGTAAAAACCATGCTCGGCCAGAACATGGTCGAACGCAACGCGGTTCAATTGGCAGTCGTTGGCATAACAGTAATTGAAACGTCCGTTCTCCAGTCGTAAATCGCCAATCACACTGTCCAGAATCCGCCAGCCGGATAAATCCTGTCCCCTTGCGGATATATTTTCCAGTTCATTTTTGACGATAATCCGCTCAGAATTCAGTTCATGTATCTTTTTCATGATTCCCGTTTTCACCTCTTTCAGTCATACTGACAGATGCAGAGCAAGGACTTGGTCGGCCCTGACAGGTTGCTTCGTTTCTCTTGGTTTAGATCAAGGCAACTTTTAATGGTATCTTTCTATTTATATGTTATACTGGAATGTTCTATGAAGCAAGCAGCCGCAGGATGGACAAGGAATTTATTGAAGAATCCTCACCGTCGGAAGGATAAAAACCGACGGGTACAGGGAATGTTCGATGCCATCGCTCCGCATTATGATCTGCTCAACCATCTGCTGAGCCTGAATCTGGATAAAACATGGCGAAAAAGGGCAGCCCATATGCTTAATCTCCAGCCCGGCCAAACAGTCATCGACTTGTGTTGCGGCACAGGCGATCTGGCTCTCCTGATTGCCAGGCAAGAACCGGAGTTGAAGGAAGTCATCGGGATAGATTTTTCGCCAAAAATGTTGCGGCTGGCAGAAAAAAAACAGCAGCAGCAGACCGCCGACAAAAATGACAACCGCCATAATCCTATAAATATAAATTGGTTACAAAGCGACGCCGCCGACCTCCCTCTTTCCGATGCCGCGGCAGAGCGGATGACATGCGCTTTTGGTATTCGTAATCTTCAGAACACCGACGTTGGTCTGAGGGAATGGTATCGTGTCCTGAAACCGAATGGATGCCTGGCAATTCTGGAGTTTTCCATGCCGAAGAATTGTTTTTTTAACTATCTTTACCAGCTTTACTTCAGGCTTGTTTTGCCGGTTGTTGGCAGTATGATTTCCAAAGATGCATACAATGCCTATAGCTATTTACCCGAATCCGTATTAAGTTATAAAACCGATAAAGAAATGACAGCTTCTTTAACCAAAGCCGGTTTTCAAAAAGTAAATATTCAGAAACTCACTTTCGGTGTAGTCAGTCTCATTACAGCGGAAAAACCGGATTGAGATTGCCTGACTGGTTTCGTCACAGAACGATTTTTCTGTTCTATCTGATGTAAACTTAAAATGTTATTCCGACGAAAATCGGAATTTCGGCCATAATGTTTCGTACCCTTTGGGTATTTATACTCGTTCCGATTGAAATTACCCGTTTTGTCGGAACGTAACTATATGCGGATAAAAAGCTTACGCACATCTCTGCCCGGAGCTTTTTACCCAATTGAATATAATATGAATATAGAATACCATCATTCATTACGTAAATGGTTTACGGACGGGCCCAGCCTCGGGCATAAAGGCTGGGGGGCCAATATATATTGGCTGATTAACCTGGCCCTCTATGCCCTGATGAATATATATTATCTGCGCATCCGGACGGGTGAATTGCTCATGCTGGCCGGCCCCTTCAAGCAAGAAACCCTGATTCCCGGCCTGCTGGCCCCGCTGAACGTTTTTCAATTCCCCAGTTTTATTCTGATTACGGCTTTTATAATGGCGATGCTGTGCATCATCCCTATGATTACGGCACAACTCTACAATTTTTTGTATGCCGTCCCGTTTCTTTTTGCTGCATTTTTCCTGGGCCACATGCCGGTATTGACCATTGCCCTGCTTATCAGTTGCGTCTTCATCAGCATGGAGCCTTTTCGCTTTAAATCGAAATTTGTTGCCGCGGTCATGTGCTTCATTCCTATCTTCCTGTACTGGATATTTCGCAGCGGCTCTAATACCGAAAAAGATGTATTACGATGGGCGGTCCTGTATGCCCCTTGGGCGCTGTCGTTTCTGACAGGAATTTCATTATATGGTATTATTCTGGCCATTGGTCATTTCGTTCGCTATCGCCCGGTTATCATTCTGCCGGTGTTTGGATTAATGCTGGCCGGAACTGTTTATCTTTTTCACGGTTCTATCGGCATGCCCGAAAGAGATTTCCAGGCAGCGGTCGTACGCTATTCTCCGAAAAATCTGCCTGAGTTCCAGCCGCGCAGTATCGCATCGCAACTGGAAAAGGAGCTGAAAACCTACAGGATAAAGATGCCGTTTATCAGCGAGGATTTGATCGCTTCGACCCTTCGCTTTCAGTGGCTGGAAGTCTTTAATGAAGATGGAACCTCTATCAACAATCATTCGCCAGGATACGACGAAACCGATCCGGCATCCATAGCCAAAAAGACCGCCGCCGACTTGATTAAAACCCGAATCGACGCCATGGAACACATCGAAGCGTTTATCGAAAAATATCCCAACGACCCGCGCGTGGCCGATGCGCTCTATTATCTGGGTATGCTGTATGACCTGAAAGTCAACCTGCCGGCCTTGCGCGATGAAGACATGCTGCGGTTCAATTCCCACGTTCCCAGTCCCTACACCCATTACATCTGGGAAGACCTGCGGGAACGTTTTGGCAATACCGACGTTGCGATCGAAGCGCGTTACCGACTGGCTCGCCTCGCATCGCAAAATGTTCCGGAAAAACCCACCCAGCCTTACCTCTTTGATGAGGCTTTTGAAATGTTGAACCAGGCCTACCAGCAATTAACCGTCAGCCTGGAGCGGCGACTGAGCGAAGAAAAGAAAAAATCTTTCTGGCACAAACGGCTCGGCTCGATCTTCACACCGCCGCCACCCTCTATTTCCGATAGCGAACTGCTAGATTTACGCAATCGCATCGGCGATCTGCGGCTGCTATTGAGCAAGGAAAACCGGACCGGACATCTGAAACAGAACCGCCGGCTGGCCGAGTTTATCGGAATGTCATCAAATCAGCTAAATTACGAAGCCCGGCTGAAAGTACTGCTTATCGATTCCCAACCGGGAGATCCTCTTCGAGATAATATTGAATTTAAACTACTAACTTTGAACAAGAATCGTAACGATCGCATAGCCGGTATGGCAGAATTAATCCGGCAATACCCCGAAAGCGACGGCGCCGCCCGGGCCCGCCTCTCCCTGGCGCGATTGATGCTGGAAGACAGCAAGACCAGTGAACACATCAGCGACCGCCACCTGCTCCTGCAGCAAAGCCGCGATTACCTGCAGCAGCTCATTGCGAACCGGCCGAGTACCTACCTGGCCCTGCAGGCACATAAACTGCTGGATGAAAATCCTCTGCAATAACTTCCTGGCTATAATAATACTCAGGACTGGAGCTTTCTAACCGTTTGGATATAATACGAAAGGAACATGTTAAGCTTGGCTGGTCATCAACCGTGGTATAAAGGCGGGCTGGCATTCGGTTGCCAGGGTTGCGGCAATTGCTGTTCCGGACCAGCGGAAGGATATGTCTGGGTAAACGACCAGGAAATCGATGCTGCCGCCCGACACCTTAAGATGACCGTTAATCGTTTCAAACAACTTTATTGCCGGCGTGTCGGGACGAAATACAGCTTCATCGAAAAACCAAAAAACAAAGACTGCATATTTCTGATCCCCCATGGCAGCGGGAAAGGATGTGCCATCTACCCGGCCAGACCATTGCAATGCCGGACCTGGCCCTACTGGAAGGAAAACCTGCGGTCGAAATCGACCTGGGACGCCGCGGCAGAGCATTGCCCAGGCATGAATCAGGGCGAACGGTCCAATAAAAAACGCATTGAAACTATTATGAAAGGCGACCTGAACAAAGCCGCGCCGCCTGCTGACCTGCCATCGGCCGCCACCTCATGGATTAAAACCTGGTACAACCGCAAAGAATATATCGAGGCCATAGAAGAATTCTATCACACCATAGACCGGCATATTCAGGCGGCCCGGCCGACCTGTGAAAATTGCGGCCAATGCTGCAACTTCACCGCGTATGGCCACCGCCTGTACGCCACAACTCTGGAAATGCTTTATTTCTATCATGGGCTCATAGAATTACGAGCCAATCCTGACACCCCCAACGGCAAAAACATTAGCGCGGACATCTGTCCCTATCAGTATCGTCAGGGCTGTATTATGCGGGATTACCGCCCTGCCGGCTGCCGGATATTCTTCTGTCGGGACCTGCCGGAGGCGTTCCAGAACGACATTTCGGAACAGGCCCTGGAATCATTGAAAAACCTGCACGAATCCTTTCTCGCTCCATACTATTACGCCGACCTGCGTTACTGGCTGGAAATCCTGAAAAAGAGATAGTATTCTCGTTCCGATTGAAAATTCCCGATTTGTCTAAACGTAACTATGTGCGGACAAAAAGCTTACGCCCGGCCCGGCCTGGAGCTTTCTACCCGATTGGGTATATATCCCATTTTCAATGTTGACAATCCGGCATTCGACGATTAAAATGCGATTTTGGATAGATTAGTGCGTTTATATAGGCTGACATACCAACTTGCCTCATAAATTCTCAATGAAAGGTGTGTTGATGAAAATTGCTGGAAAAATACTTGTAAGCCTCCTGTTGCTGATAGCGGTCTGCCTGGCCGGTTGCTATAGCGAAACCGAAGACACCACGCGTAAATGGAGTCGCGTTTCCGAAAGGAACCGGCTGATGCTGATTGACGACTTTGAATCCTTCATGTTTCTCGATCAGCCCAGCCAGTTGTCACGCTGGAAAGTACTTGAACAATAACAGTGTCTGATGCCAAAATGACGGGCTGGTTTAACGCTCAGTCCAGATTTACCCGCCTCACATTCCAGCGCGAGAGTCTTGCGAGTTTTCCTCTGGCCATCCTGATGGGCGTCCTCGACGCCAACTTTTGCGGTCTGGTTGCCCGCAAAGGTTTCATGATGCCGGATTTTTTAATCGCTCTATTGATGTGCGCTCACATGAGCGGACTGTTGCTGACCGGACCGCTGATTGGTTTTTTTCAGCGTACCCGCAAAATTACCGCTCTCGCGCGTATCATCTATATTTCTTCCCTGATCCTGATCACTATCTCTTTCCTGCCTCAAAACGCCAGATTCCAATGGCTCAGCTCGCTGCTTTTCATCTTCCAGATTTTCCTGATTCAAGTCGGCCTGGCGCTGGCAATCACGCTGCGCAGCTCGCTCTGGCGTTCGAACTATCCAATCGAAAATCGCGGCAAAATTGTCATTCTGATTTACTTTATCATCACCCTGACCAAATGCTTCACAATCCTCGGCGTCACTTCGGCCATCGAAAACCTGCACCTGCCTTTTCAGACGGTCTATATCTTCTGCGGCGGCTTCGGTCTGGTCAGCGGATTTCTATTCAGCCGGTTGCGCATCCGCCGGGAAAAAACACTGCTGCGCTCGGTTGAGGTTCCCCAGAAAGGCAGTCAGCTTCTCGAAGGTTTATCCGTACTGCTCCACGACCGTCCGTTCCGACAGTTCATGGGCTGGCAAATGCTCAACGGCACGTCAACGCTGATCATCGACGCCAGCGGCGTTCTGGTTCTGATCATTACTGAACTTTTTAACGCAAACTGGTTAATTGGCGGACTGGCACTATCGGTGGTATCTATGGCCTCATCTGCATTTTTTGGACTATTATGGGCGAAAGTATTTGATCGCAACGATATCTTCATCATGCGTTTTTACGGCGCGATGGGCTGGGCTCTAAGCCGGGCCGTCTTGATCGTCGGCATCCTCACCCATTCCATAGAGATTGTACTGCTCAGCCGTGTTATCACCGGCATATCGATGGGGCTCGGCCAGCTTACCTGGCGGTTGGGGCACATGCATTTTTCTACACCGGAAAAAGACCACCTTTATATGGCCGCCCACATCAGCCTGACCGGTATCCGGGGTATGATAGTCCCCTTTCTGGGAATCTTTTTCTATTCCCTCAACATCTTTGGCTCATACGGCATAGGACTCATCGCCCTCGCCGGTCTTGGCCAGGCCGTTGCCGGCTTTGGTTTCCTCAACATGCGAAAAAAGAATCTGCCGGAAAAACCGAAACATAATAAAACTGCTTCCGATTGAAATCACCCATTTTCTCCAACCATAACTTCTCTGAAGAAAACGGTTATGCTCGGCCCTGCAAGGAGCTTTCTACCCAATTGGGTATAAAATTGAAAAATGAAATACTAATAAAAACAGGCCAGGACAATAGAAGCATACATAATCCCTTGCCTGCCGAGATTTTCCCCTCTTGACTAAAATCGATCCTACCTTACAATAGGTGTATATGAAAAACGTCAAGACATTGAAGCCAGGAGACCACCAGCAACTCTCTTTTCCATATACCTTTATTTGACAAAGAGTTAAGGCCGACACCACCGGCTGGAACTCCGAGAAATCAACTATCATGAGCGTTAGAATCCTGTTTCTCAGTCAACACGGCGTCCTTCGCTGCCAGATCGCAGCCAAAATTGCGCGACAATTCGCTGCATCCGATATCGAGATCATAGCGGCCGGCGTCGATCCGCGCGAACCCGACCCGGCTGCTGTCTCCACACTGGCCGCAACCGGCATTGAGCTTCCAAACCAAATGCCCCCGACCATCAAAGATCTGGATACCGCCTCGATTGATCTGGTCATCACGCTGGACAAAGTCGCGTCCGGACATTGTCCTGTACTGCCTAATGCCCCGGCCGTTATTCGCTGGGATATTCCCACACCGCAACATAACGGCGACTCCTCGAAAGATAGTCTGGAATCGATCCGCAACCTGCTCGAACGGAAAATTCGCGAGTTGTTTTCCGGCGGCTACCTTCATACCATCATGAACCTCAAACGCAATCATGAAGCCGTATTGGATCATTTTTCAGAAGGTATCATCGTGCACGATCCGGATCGGACGATCACCTGGTTCAATCAGGCCGCTGAAGAAATGACCGGCTTTTCCCGTCATGAAGTCATCGGCCGTGATTGCCATGATATTTTCCCCGGCGGTTTCTGCTCCGGTAAATGTTCATTTTGTAACGGTACGAACCAGATTTTCGATAAAATCGACTACCCCGTCAATATTACGACCAAAGATGGGCATATAAAACGAGCTGAAATGACCGTCATCGCTATGCATGATGAAAACCAGACATTTCAGGGTGTCCTTGCCTGTTTTAGAGATGTAACCGAAGTCACCCAGCTTCGCCATAAGCTTAAAAGCGCGCAAAGCTTCCACGGCATTATTGGCCGGGATGACGAAATGCTCTCTATATACGAAAACATCAAGGATCTGGCCGCCAGCGATTGTTCTGTACTTATTCAGGGCGAAAGCGGCACTGGCAAGGAGCTGGTCGCGGGTGCGATTCATGGCGAATCCGCCCGCGAGGGCCGACCATTCGTGACGGTTAACTGCGGCGCCCTGCCGGAAGGCATTCTCGAAAGCGAGTTGTTCGGACATGTTCGCGGAGCCTTTACGGGGGCAGTACGCGACAAGAAAGGCCGTTTTGAACTGGCCGACACAGGGACTATTTTTCTGGATGAAATTGGTGAACTCTCCCCTAATATGCAGGTGAAATTGCTGCGAGTCCTGCAGGAAAGCACTATTGAGCGGGTCGGCGATGAAAAATCGATCAAGGTTAATGTCCGCGTTCTCAGCGCTACCAATCGCGATCTGAGGCAGATGATCCGCAAACGCCAGTTTCGCGAAGACCTGTTCTATCGAATCTGTGTCGTGCCGATTTATCTGCCGCCTCTTCGTAAACGCCGTAATGACATACCTTTACTGACGGACCAGTTTGTTCGCCGCTTCAGCGCCGATACCGGTAAAAACATTAAGGACGTCTCGGCGGAAACCTTGAATCAACTCATGGATTATGCCTGGCCGGGCAATGTCCGCGAACTTCAGAATGCCATACAATACGCCTTTGTCAAATGCAAAAACGACATCATTCAGCTCAATCATCTGCCGCCGGAGATCATTTCCGCCATGGAAAACGCCAATGCCAATTCCCGTAAGAGACAGGGCAAGCTAGACTACGATCAGGTCATCAGAACCCTGCAAAAATATGGCGGCAACAAGAAAAAAGCAGCGGAAAGTCTCGGCGTTGGACGCTCGACCATTCACCGTTTTATTAAAAATCACGATTTAAAAGTGTAAAAAAACGTTTTACAACATAAAATATGTTAAAAGCGGATGATATTTCTAACAAGTTTTTTGCGGATGAAATCAATTTATTGACTAATTCACAATATTTTCACATTTTAACAACCTGAAAATCTGGACATTCCTTTTGATTTATAGTATTTTGCGTTAATCTGGCAGTCGTCATTATATATACTCGTTCCGATTGAAAATACCCGTTTTGTCAGAACGTTATTATTTGCGGATAAAAAGCTTACGCCCAGCCCTGCCAGGAGGGCGTTCTACCCGATTGGGTATAATTAACTTAAACTCCGCAATATACTTGTAAAATCCGGGATAACAGTTACTATTTTTTTATGATCAGGCACATATTTTTGGGAACACTACGAGTATGACTGAGAAAATCACGGTCATAGGCGACGGCGCAATGGGCACGGTTTGTGCCATAACACTAGCCAACAAGGGTTACGGCGTCACCCTGTGGGGATACAACGACGAGCAGATTCATCAGATCAGGGAACATCGAGAGAATCGTCGTTTCCTGCCGGGGTTTCGGCTGCCGCTCTCAGTACAGGTGACGGCGGACGACGATCGGGTTTTCGAGAATTGCGGTCTGATTATTTCAGCCGTTCCGTGCAAATACCTTCGGGATATCTGGATCCGGTTGAGCAAGTCAGTTTCCCGGCATGTACCCGTACTTTCGGTGACGAAAGGGATCGAAAACAAAACCCTGGCCCGACCGACACAGATCATCAGCGAGCTGGTTACGCCCCGGCCGGTGGCGGCTTTTTCGGGGCCGAATATCGCATCGGAACTGGCGCGATCTCTGCCGGCAACGGCAACCGTCGCCAGTGTCGATCAATCGCTGGCGCAGTTATGCCAGCGAACGTTCAGCACGAACTGGTTGCGGGTCTATACCAATACCGATATCACGGGTGTGGAACTGGCCGGCGCGACGAAAAACGTCATTGCGATTGCCGCGGGGATTATTGACGGGCTGGAAGTGGGCGACAACGCTAAGGCGGCCTTGCTCACGCGCGGCCTGGTGGAGATTACCCGGCTTGGCACGGCCATGGGCGCTCGCCCCGAAACCTTCGCTGGCCTGAGCGGCATGGGCGATATGATTACAACCTGCTACAGTCAACACAGCCGAAACCGTACTTTCGGCCAGGCGATAGCCGGAGGGCAGTCGGTCGAGGCGGCACTTGATCATATACCCGGCCATGTTGAAGGCGTCAACACCTGCCAAAGCGTTATGGAACTGGCCCGTCAGCATCAAGTCGATATGCCGATCACGCAAGCGGTTTATGCTGTTATCTTTGAAGGCAAGCAAGTCGCCACGGCGATAGCCGACCTGATGAACCGCGAGCTGAAACCGGAAAATGCTCCGGCCGTGTGAAATCTGCCTTTCATCATTATTGTAAGCGATCACAGAAATTGTATCGAGGGCTTCAAGTCTTTGCTTAAAAGCACTTCTCCGAAGGCGATAAACTTTATCAGGCCCAAAGGGGCGTCTTGCTAAAGCCTCGGGTAAATCTCTGGGCATAATA
>CAYZXY010000020.1:0-51510 GCA_964482555.1 uncultured Pirellulales bacterium | reverse complement strand
ATTGGAAATCAAAGCAGAAAGCCGCATGACCGCCAGAAATTAATTTCACACACCATAATCCTGTTTTTATAGGAATTTTCTTGACCAGGTATAGCCATTTGATATAAATAGTATAATCTTCAACAAGAAAAAACTGCTTAAGGCAGATTCATAAAACCACGGCGAGTGTGCTTGGTTCACCGGTTCCCCCCCCAATCGGCCCAACACCTCGCCATTTTTATACATGATTTATATATGTTTTTGTATGTTTTAAGCTTGTTTGGGGATGATTTCGACGAAAAACCGCCGGCTTCTCGGTCCATCAAATTCGCAGTAATATATGCCCTGCCAGGTTCCAAGCTGCAACCGGCCGTCAGCGATAAGAATCGTAACGCTCGGACCGACCAGGCTGGCCTTGAGATGGGAATCGGAGTTGCCTTCGCCGTGGCGATAGCCCGACCGCGATTTGGGTATTAACTCGTTCAGTGTCAACAAGAAATCATGCACAACATCCGGATCGGCGTTTTCGTTGATTGTAACACCGCTGGTGGTATGTGGTACAAAAACGACTGCCAGGCCTTCCTGAACGCCGCTTTGCGAGACAAGGTCGCTGACTTTTGAGGTAATATCTACCATATCGGAACGTTTATGGGTTTGTAATGTCAAGGAATGCATGTTTTCTCGCCACTCTTTCTGCTTGCTTAAAAGTCAATATCACCTAAAATATTATATATAACGCAGTTAGGATATTAACCGGCCTGGTTGGCATTCACCAGAAAATTCCAAATCCGGGCAGATTCGTAAACGCTTTCTCAACTGAGCGGTTGCGATACAATCCCGAAAATGAAGTATAACTCAGTTTATGAAAGGACTATATGGCAATGCGGCGTTTGAACAGAATTACTCTGGGAGATATGGATTTACTGGGATATTCTGTCGGCGGGGAAGAAACTGTCATTGCCGTGCCGGGATTGAATGTGTGTTTTGATATCGGTAAGGCTCCGGATGAGGTTATATCAATTGATAACGTTCTGCTCACGCACGGCCACATGGACCATGCCGCCGGGATCGCGTATTATTGCTCTCAACGTCATTTCCGGGAAATGGCGACGGGTCGTGTACTGCTGCCGACGGAACTGGCCAAACCTCTCGGCCGGCTTCTGGATTGCTGGGCCTGTCTGGACGGCACCAGGCCGCCTGCGGATGTGGTTCCCTTGAATCCCGGACAAGAATACGAGTTACGGCGTAATCTGTTTGCTTATACCTTTGAAACCAATCACAATGGCAACACGCTGGGATATTCCATCGTCGAACGTCGCCAGAAGCTCAAAAGTGAGTTTCTGAATCTGTCCGGTCATCAGATTGCCAGTTTGCGGGAAGAAGGCGTGCCGGTGACCTATACCCTGAATTTGCCGCTGGTGACCTATCTGGGGGATACGATGCAAGGGGGATTCATGGATCTGCCCTGTGTGAGGCAGAGCCGGGTCCTGATTGCCGAATGTACCTTTATCGATGACGACCATTATGACCGGGCGCGAGCCGGTAAACATTTTCATATCAGCGATCTGGCCCGGATCTTGCCGGAGATGGAAAATGAATACATCGTGCTTCATCATCTCAGCCGTCGGACCGATATCCGCACTGCTCGCAAACGCATCAAGCAGCTTCTGCCCGATGATGTTTTCGAGCGAGTGCATCTGCTGATGGAACGACCGCGGCGGAAGCCGACATCAGATGCCTCTGAGCATAATGCGGCAGACGCTTAGGAATTGCGCATAAATAAATGTTTCCAGGGATTATTTCATTCCTGAAAATGGTTACTTCTTTTCAAACAGCATTAAAACCATGAGCACGCCGACGCCGATACAGAGCAGGGCGTCAGCGATATTGAAGGTCGGCCAAGGATTGGCAGGCCAGACATGAAGGTTGATTTCGATGAAATCAACGACGAAGCCATCATTGAAAATACGGTCGTGCATATTGCCCATCGCTCCGGCGAGAATCAGCCCCAGGGCAGAATGCAGCAGCCATTGTCCCCGCCTGCTGGTGGCGAAGAAAATCAGCAGCACAACAATCGCGAACGTTGATATCCCGACCAGAAAGAGCTTGTTCCCGGCAAATAAGCCCCAGACGGCCCCAGGATTAAAGACAGTAATAAACCTCAGATAATCCTCAATCAGAACCAGCGGCTGCGGTTCCGAATTCTGTGGGTTTCCCAGTTTCGTTAAGGCCCAGTGCTTGCTCGCCAGATCGGCGGTCAGTCCCGCAATTGCAATCAGCCAGAATCGCAAATGGGCCTTTAGGTAAAAAAACGCAGATTTCCCGGATTGACCATTTTCCGGAGGTGATTTTGACTTTTCATCCATATCAAAAATGCCAACCTGCTATGATTATTTCCCAAACCTGGTACTATCTGCCGGTCGGAGTATAAAGCGATTACGGTTTAGTCTTCATCTTCATTTTCACCATTGCCGTTGCCGCTATCCTGGGGAACCTGTAAAAGCCCCTGTTCAATCTGGCGGGCGATTTCGATATGATATCTCGCTTCCGGCTTGGCTTTTAGTCGTGCCCTGGGAATCTGGCGATCAGATATTTCGCAAATCCCATAGTTGCCTTCATTCATTTTAATCAGAGCCCGATCGATATCCATGAGCAACTTACGGTCGCTTTCGATTAATCCCAGTGTAAATTCCTGTTCATAATTATCTGTACCGATATCTGCCATGTGAATCGGCATATTCGACAATTCGCTGGGCGTGTTGTCTTCTTCGTCATCGTTTCCCTTCTTATTGCTCATGGAATCAACGTCACCGATGATCTCCATTCTTTTTTCCAGAAGAGCATTGCGAAATTTTTCCAGCTCCTCCGGAGTTAAAGGTTTTTCATCAGGCAATACCTTCAGTTTCCGGCCGCGTGTTTTGGCAGGACCGGTATTTGTTGTCTTTTTTGACGGCGACATAATACGTAACCCTTTATTTAGCATGATGTTAAGGTTTTGCGGTTTTTTTGTTTGCCCTTTTCATCACTTGATGCGTGAGAAGTATATTATTCAATGCTCATAAGGTCAAGTAAAATAGCATTGATATATACTCTTTTTTCATTCAGATGTTCATCGGGAATAACCTGTACGTTAATTAGTTTTTTCCCTTGAAGTTATGAAAAAACACCGCACAATAAGATCAAGATAACCTGATCGGATACTGGCTCTTCCCAGGGCGTGCCTGAAAGCCAAGGCTATATGTAATATCTTATTATACATGTATTAATGCATTGATATATTTTTGTGCAATGCATCATATAAAAGACCGGTAAAATTGAGGATTTAAATGAGCGGCGAGAAGATAAATATTCATAAGTTTAGTAACGGCATGACGTTAGTGACAGAAAAACTTGCGGAAGTCGCTTCGGCGGCGTTTGTGTTATTTGTGCCGGGGGGAGCAAGCCGGGATCCGCATGGGAAATGTGGTGCGGCTACAGTTTTATCGGAATGGATTTTCCGGGGTGCGGGCGAACTGGATAACCGCGAGCTTAATGACACAATTGAGGGATTGGGGCTTCATCGTAATAATTATGTTTCCAGTATGCATACGGGGCTTTCCGGAGCGTTGGTGGCGGATAATCTCAATGATGTGCTGGCATTGTATAGGGACGTTGTGTGTCGGCCGCGACTGGATGATACACATTTTCAGATGTGTCAGATGCTGACTTTGCAGGGATTGATGTCGCTGGAAGATGATCCCCGGCATAAGGTCGGGCTGCTGGTACGGGAGCGTTTTTTGCCAGAGCCTTTTGGGCAGCCCGCTCCAGGAAAGATGGAGGACGTTCAGGCTCTTGCAGCTCAAGATGTAAAAGATTTTTACCACCAGTATTATACGCCGGCCCGGGCGATTCTGGCCGTGGCAGGTAAAGTGGATGACGATGAAGTTAAAGCCTGCGTGGAAGATTTATTTGGTGACTGGCAGGGCGGAAAGCCGGCTGATCTTGAAAAAGGCGTCTGTCGGGAGGGTTATTCGCATTTTCAGCATGATGGCGCTCAGGTGCATATCGGGATAATGTATCCATCCGTGACGGTCAGCGATGCCGATTTTTATAAGGCGCTGGCGGCGGTGAATGTGCTGAGCGGTGGTATGGGCAGCCGGCTGTTTACCGAAGTTCGTGAGAAGCGGGGGTTATGTTATGCGGTGGGGGCGCATCATCTGATGGCGGGGCCCTTTGGGGCGGTGCAGTGTTATCTGGGCAGTTCGCCGGACCGGGCCCAGGAAGCTCTGGAGGTGACGCTGGAAGAGCTGGGGAAAATTCAGAACGGCATTTCCCAGGATGAACTTGACAGGGCCAGGGTCGGCTTACGGGCCTCGCTGGTCATGCAGGGGGAATCGACCACGTCACGGGCGATGGGATGTGCCGGGGATTATTATCATTTGCGAAGAGTCAGAACCCTGGAAGAGATCGAACAGGCGATCGAGAATCTAAAGGTTGAGGATGTGATCGATTTCGTCCAGGCCCACCCGGCACAAAATTACACCATAGTGACTATTGGTCCCCGGGAGCTGAAGGTGTAATTTGGAAGGCAAGCGGATTGAATAATTCATTTTGTAAGAATGAACCCTTATGAACAAAACTAAAAATCCTCCAGCCGGAGCTGTCGGCGATGCTGTGTCGCTTCGGATGTGGAAAGCATCGGACGCGGAAACGCTATACCGTTTGATTAATGACAAAGCGGTTGTCAAATACCTGTTCGGGGTGCCCAATCCTTATTCGCGCGAATTGGCGGATAAATATATCCGGCGCTGCCGACGAGAGTGGCGAAACAACCGGGAATTTCAATATGCGGTTGTCTTATCCGCAAAGGACACGTTCATTGGCGGTATCGGCATAAAGCGGGTTGACTTTACACATGGCTGCGGTGAAATCGGTTTCTGGCTGGGCCGAAATTACTGGGGACAGGGATACGGTTCGGAGGCGTTGTCGCTGCTGGCAGGGATAGCTTTCGGGGATTTGAAACTACATCGGGTTTATGCCCATACTATGGGTGATAATATCGCATCCCAGCGGGTGTTCGAGCAAAACGGGTTTGTCAGGGAAGGGGCATGGCGTGAGGCGTTGAAGCGAAAGAGCCGCCGGCAGGATATTGTCCATTTCGGCCTGCTCCGTCGGGAATACACGCAACTCGCTAAACGATAAAGAAGTATTACAGAAACCGTTTGATGTCTTAACCGATCGCGGTCATGGAGGGGTGTTTGGCTTCGGAGGGTATGACCTCAAGCTGCTGTAGCGTACAGAAGGCGGCAAGCTGTTCGGCTTCTTTTTTGTTGGGTCCCCAGGCACTGGCATAACGCTGACGGCCGATAACGACACCGACTTCGAAACACTTGCTGTGGTCAGGGCCTTTTTCGTCGAGCACTTCATAGATCGGCGTCGATTCGAAGGTGCGCTGGGCGTATTGCTGCAGCAGGCTTTTGTAGTTTTCCTGAGAATGCCGGGCGTCTGCCTTGTCGAAAAGCTGGGCGAAATGCCGGCAGATGAAATCGCGGGCGGCCTCGAGACCGCCGTCAATGAAGATGGCGCCAATGATGGATTCCATAGCGGCAGCCGTGCAGGAATTGGGCAATCGTGTCTGTGAGCTCATGCCTTTGCCAACGCATAAAAATTCCGACAGTCCGATCTCATTAGTCAGACGTCCGCAGATGCGCCGGGAGACGATCATGCTTTTAATCTTGGTGAGTTCGCCCTCAAGATAATCGGGGAAACGCTCATAAAGCTCATGGCATACGATCATCCCGAGAATGGCGTCTCCGAGAAACTCAAGGCGTTCATTACTGTCAACACGGTTTTGTGAGATCGAGGCATGTGTCAGAGCCTGACGGAGCAGTTCGGGATACTTGAATACGTACCCGATTTTCTCCTGACACACTTCCAGATCAACGTCTGTTATTGTTGTCATAAGCAAGTTCATTGAATGACAGACCGACGACGAAAAGGGCTTTCCTGTAAATAAAACAGCTTTTCCATCTGGAGAATCTGCTTCCGCCCCCAGGATTCAGGAGTGGCGGTGTTACGCCAAAGCCGTTTTCGTCATAGGTCAGTTATTAAAACTGAAACTATAGCATTAAACGATTACATTACTATATACCAGATCAATGAGTTTAATGCAAGATTTTCCTGTTTTTTTCTTATCGGCAATCTTTGAAAAAAAGTAAAGTCAAACAATGACAGAACAGGATGGAAATATACGTAACTTATTGCGGGTTTTCGGCTTAGGAAAACAGTAAATAAAATTTCGACTTTCCAGACACCGCGGCTGCTGATAAAATAATGTGAGATTTTTTAACAAAGATATACATGCGGTTTTCGTTGCTGTCAGTTACACAATCGTAACTTTATTTGTGCTAACTAAATACGTTGTTTTTTATCCGGACGGAATCCATTGGGATCACTGGATAATATCTGGAGTCATGAAATGAAAAGTAAAATCAGAACGCAAATGGCGCTATTTTTAATTGCGGGCCTCCTGGTTATCGGAACCGTATTGCCCGCGGCTGCCCTTGACCGCACCCGTTATATCGGTGCGGACGAAATCAAGGCCGGTATGCAGGGGTATGGCCTGACGGTTTTTCGGGGAACCCGGCCGGAGAAGTTTCCGGTGGAGGTGATCTCGGTGTCGCCGGGCGGATCAATGATCGGCGCTCGTCGCAAGGCGATTTTGATTAAATGTTATGATGAACGGTTCGATCTGGCTAAAGGCGTACAGGGTGTCAGCGGCTCGCCGGTATATTTTGACGGCAGGCTGGCTGGGGCCATGTCGTTCGGCTGGCCCTTCAGCGAAGAACCGCTTTATGGCGTAACGCCGATCGAATACATGCTGGAAACACGAGTGACCGGGAAAGCCCAGGCCGAAGCTGCCGGGAATAGGCGGACCGCGCTGGATTTGAAATATTATCAGAATCTGATGGGCGAGGATCTGCTGCCGTCGGCGGCTATCCGGGATTTGCTGACACGTAGTGGGATGTTGTTATCAGAATCGCGCGGTGATAGTTGTACGCCATTGCCGGTAGCAATGACAGTGGGCGGACTCAGCAGAGATTCCCTTGAAATGTTGCGGGAGTGGCTGCCGGGAATGGCGATTCATGCCGCGGCCGGCGGGGGCGGCGGTAAAGCTGCTGTCGAAGAGGAAGCCGTCATGCAGCCGGGGGGTGTCCTGACGATTCCTATCGTAATGGGAGACATTAACGCCAGTGTGCTGGGTACCATCACCGAAGTTGTGGGCGATCAGGTCTATGCGTTCGGGCATGAATGGAACGGTGTCGGCATGGCGGAATGGCCCATGGCGCCTGGATTTGTGCATACGTTTGTTAACAGTAAGCAGATGTCCTTTAAGCTCGGTTATGCCTTTGAACCGGTGGGGACGGTCCGTGCCGATGAGATGACCGCCATATATGGCGAGACGGGCTCCGTACCGCCGATGACGCCGGTTCATATCGAGGTGGACTGGGATTATATCGACACCCGGGACAGCTTCGAAATGCAGATGGCCCGCGATCCGGTGTTAGCGCCGCTGATCGGTGCGTCGGTGGTAGGCAGTTGCCTGATGCAGCGGGGCGGTTTGCCTCTGGAGCATGCGATCGAATATGAAATTCGGATGAGTTTCGAGGGCATTCCGGATTTACATTTTACCAACTTTACGTCGGCCGGCCGGCTGGGCGATATCAGCATGGATATTATGCCGACGCTGATGCTGGTTCTGGATAATCCCTGGGAAAAAATCACGTTCAGGGAAATGTCTGTCAAAGCGACTATTTTCAGCGAAAACCGTCTCTGCGCAATTAAGAATGCCCGTATCGACCGCCCGGTTTATCGTCCGGGTGAATCGGTTCAGATCGCCGCTGAATTCGAAGCCGACAGGTCGTCATCGTTTAACAAAACGCTTTCGTTGCAACTTCCTGATGACATCTCCGAAGGCCGTTACACTGTTGTCCTCGGCTCGTTCTATGTGCTTAATCAGATGCGCAATATGGCAAACCCGATGCGGTATCGGGCTCAGGATATGCAGGACGTGCACCGGATTCTGCAGCAGCGATTGTCGAACCGGCGCGACCGGTTGTATGCCGCCATGATTCTCCAGGACGGAGGACTGGCCCTGGCGGACAGCGAAATGCCTGAACTTCCGGTCAGCAAAGCCATGGTATTGATGGATGCGACGCGTAAGACGCCGGCTTCGGTCTATAAAAAGATTCTCGTTACGGACATTCCACTGAATCATACGTTCTATGACAAAGTCGAATTTGAAATCACCGTGGAGAAATAATCACTGGTGTATTACGGTGAACTTTCGCACTTTTTAAAAGCATAAAATACGCCCAAAAAAGGGTTTACGTGCGATCTGGAAATTATTGCATGTTCGAGAAAAAGTTCGAACATTGCATAATTTCACAGAATGCTTCGAAAGAGGCCATAGCGACATTTTGCCTATTTTAAAACTCCGGAAAAAGTGCGAAAGTTAACTTACGTAATCCGGGTATGGAAATTCCCGGCAGGCAGAGAACATCTGGCTTCAGTACCTGTTACTTCTCCCAAACTGGACAGTGTAACTCAAGTTGTTCGTGAAGCGAAAATCGCGGCAACTGGAATGATTCCAGGCAAACCCGTGTCCTAAAACTCGCCACTCCATGGGGTGGCAGAATAATGTATACACGATCTGATTAATAATACCCGTTTTGTCGTAACGTAATTATATGCGGATAAAAAGTTTACGCTTGGCCTGCCGGGAGCTTTCTGCCCGATTGGGTGGTCAGGGATATTTGGGAGAATGCCACTCCTGAATCTGATTGGAAAAAGCACATATTTTTTTGCCTTTCTCTTGACGTCGTGCATACAATATAGCATGTAAATTCCTAAAAACCTTGTTTTTTTACATAGGAGAACAGTCATGAAGATTTTTGATATAATTGCAGCTGTATTGCTCGTCGTTGGTGGTTTAAACTGGGGACTGGTAGGTCTGTTCGGCTTCGATCTGGTGGCCGCCATCTTTGGCGATATGTCGGTTCTTTCGCGAATCGTATATTCTCTGGTGGGGCTTGCGGCGATTTATCAGGTGGTTATGCTCAAAGGCATCTGGGCTCGTTGGCATGTGGATGTCGGTAAACATCCTGCAACGGCCTGAAACGTTTAAATACAATTGCGTGACGTAAACGGGTGATTGGGCCGACGGCCGGGTCGCCCGTTTTTTATTGGGCTTAGGAACTGCGCGTAAATATACCCCATCAGGTAGAAAGCTCCTGTCAGGGCTATGGGAAATGTGCCAGGTGGGACGTACGACGCAGAACGTGCAAAAGGCAAGCCTGGCGCAAACACGAGAGACAGGCCACAAAGCCGATTGAGTCTGCGTTTATTCTTGCGCGGCTCATTTATTGGGCTGCACCGCATGTGACAGGATTATTGTTCCGGGACTGCCTGAGAGATATGTGTCGGTGCGACCCAACCTTCGGTATGATTGTCAGGCAGGGCGTCCAAGTCTGAAACACGCCCTTTAACTAAATTTACTAATCGATGGGCAACTTTCAGAATACGTGGGTCGTGTGTGACGATCATGACCATGCCGCCGGTGTCGGCAAACGCCATCAGTTGATCGAGAACGATCTGGCTGTTTCGGTTGTCCAGATTGCCGGTGGGCTCATCGGCCAGAATCATTTTAGGCTGATTGATCATTGCCCGAACCATTGCTGTTCGCTGTTGTTCTCCAACGCTTAGCTGCTCCGGGTAATGCGATATACGGCCGGACAAGCCGAATTGTTCCAGATGTTCATTGGCTCTGTCACGTGTTTGCCGGCCATCATCAAGGGCCGCGGCCAGTATATTATCCAGCACATTCAAATAAGGTATTAGATAAAACTGTTGAAAAACAAAACCAATATTTTTTGCCCGGAAAACCCCTCTCTCATCCGTCTTCATGCCATAGGGATTCTCGCCGTCAATGACAACGGTTCCTTTGTCCGGGGTCAATAATCCCCCGGCAGTCAAAAGCAGCGTCGATTTTCCTGAGCCGCTGTTGCCATAAATTGCTGTCACTTCACCCGGATATACTTCCAGCGTAACACTGTTCAGGGCCGTAATTTGATGTTGAGTATTGGTAAATATCTTCGTTATTTCATCTAATACAAGCATGTCTTATTCCGTTCTGAGTATTTTTGCCGGGTCCAGATTCATTGCCATTAAGGCTGGCAGCCAGGCCCCTATGATCGACAACAGCGGCGCTAAAAGCATAGCCGTAAAGAAAATTGCAGGATCGAAAAGACTAATCATTTGATCGTTGATCGTTTGTGATTCCAGAATGTTGATCCATATTTTTCCCAGCACCAGGCCGATTAATGCTCCTGTCAGACCGCCGGCCAGCCCCATGATGATCGATTTTGTCAAAAACAGGTTGAGTATCTTCATGGTTTTATACCCGATCGCCCGCATCACACCGATCTCATGACGTCGTTCCCGTACATTTGTATAGGATAGAAACCCGATCCAGAGTATAGTCGCCAGCATGATGACCAGAACCATAATGGTCGCAAACCGTTCACGTTGATCGCGCATCTCGGCCCGTAATTGTATTTCATTCGCCAGTGCCGCTTTAGCGGTCCGGGTAGCGCTGAATCGTGCTTCCGCTCGCGCCATCGCTTTTTCCGTTCCCAGCTCAATGACTTGTACATCCGGCAGCACAGCGGCAATTTCCGAACGCATTAATGCCAAATCGCGCTCTTTGCAAAGGCAGTTTAATGCCAGTATCGCATTTATTTTTTCGGGTTTATCCAGCAGGGTTTGTGCTTTATCCAGATGAATCCATGCCGTAATGTCATCTTTTGAGCCTCGTTCCTCATGGCAGCGGTGCACTGTGAAGTTTTCCCCCATCAGCATGATTTGATCGCCGACCGCCAACCCCAGACTCTGATGAAGTTCATGCCCCAGCACAATCGAACCTTCCGGCACCGATTGCACCAGAGGCTCCCGATGCGATTTATGCAGATTGGGCACTTCTCCCCGCGTTCCCACCAGAATCACCGTGCGTTTCATCTCCGGCCATTTAACTTTCTGCTGCAAAATCGGCAGAAAATGACGTACCGTTATCACGCCGGAATCCGCCAGAACATCCACCGTCGATTCGTCCAGATATTTCGTGCCGAAATCATCGGCATACCAGTCATTCAAGCTCTGCTTTTTCGGCAGAATCGCCAAGTTCAATCCCAGCTTCAGCGTCGCTACCCGCATTTCCTCCTTCAATTGAGCCATCAGATTTTCAGTCTTTTGCTCCTTCTCCGCAAGAATGGATTGCGTCGCGGCATCGTGGGCTTTCAGCATGCTCTGGGCGCCCACCAGAACCGCAATCGCAACGAGTATTGAGGCCACACCCAGGATAAAATTCCATTTTCGATAGCCAATTTCTTTAAGTGTCAGTTTAATATTTTTCATGCCAGTCACCTGTTGCCTGTCACAGACACTGCAACCAAAGGGATAAGTTTAATTATTTGACATATTATATGATATTTTTTCGAATCAGAACGGTTCCCAGTGCTATGAGCACCAGAGCCCCGGCCACCATAGCGCCGGTTTTCATCAATATCCCATACCCGCCTGGTTTTGCCAAGCTTTTTTCCTGCATTTCAACTGGACCGACATTGATGTCAGGCGGCACGTCCGCTGAAACTGCCATTGACGCCGGCTGGTTTTCGGGGGCGGCATTTTCGGCCGGTTTATTCGTGTCTATCAAATCAGATAGCCCCACCAGTGTCGGCGGTCGGTTGCTCAATTTGGGTACCGTTTCGAATATACCATCCCAGTCCGCCCGGAACAACATATCCGTACCGGGATTGTCGTCCTTGATTTCACATTTACATGATTCCAGCAGAATTCGGCACGCCCGAAAGATGTTGTCGCTGTTTATCGCGTCTCCGGCTAAACCATAAAGCGACCGCCCCCTACCATATATCGGAAAGGCCATCGGTTTTTGCAGATGATTCATCAACTGCGGCTCGGATTTGATTAACATGGTTATAAACGGAATCTCCTGGACAGCCGCCCGGGACACTTTCATAACAGGAAACGACACCTTGAGTGGTAGGCCCATTTCGTCCAGGTCTGCATTGTCAATCTCCGGCAACTTCAACGTCTTTTCCGCTTTCGCCAGTTCGGCTTTCAGGGTCTCAAAGGTTTTTTCGTCCTGTATTTTGTTTCCTGTTTCCAGCAATACCCACACAGCGGAGGCACCCTGGCTGAGCTTTTCGAAAACCTGCTGACGGGCGAGAGAGTGCAACAGGGTATCACTGTCAAATTTTGCCAGCGGGCCGCTCCACAGAGCGTGTTTCATCCGTGCGGTTCTGGGAAAACGCACAATCACCCAGGGCAGGACTTCTGTGTTCTGTGTCTGCCAGAGCTTCTGCGTCATGGCGTCCTGTTCTGTCTCCAGGTCGGCATACCGTACCGTCATATTGGCTCGCGGTTCGACAGGCTTTATTTCCATCATATCGGGAACCTGGCCGAAGATTTGTCTGCTCTGGTTTGCCAGCGTTTCCAGCTTGTCAATTCCGTCCGCCGGCAACGCTTCCTTGTAAAACACGGTTACACGGTATTCGTCGCTGACCCATTCTTCCAGGGCAAACCGAAACACTGGAATGTCGCACGCCCACAAAGAAGAGGCACAATATAACAAAATAATTCCCAGATATTTAATAATTTTCATCTGTATATTCATCATGACTGGTTTCTCAAAAAATATAAGTTTGGTTCATTTCGACATCATCGTCAAAACATTAACGACATGCATTAAAATAATATACCCAATCGGGTAGAAAGCTCCGGGCAGAGCCGGGCGTAAGCTTTTTGTCCGCATATAATTACGTTCCAACAAAACGGAAATATTTAATCGGAACGAGTGTAAAAAGAGAGCCGCACAATCCTGCACGGCTCCCTTGACATTCCGAAAGTCAAAAGATTCGGATAGTATCAGACTCGCTCATTCAACGCGACTGATTCTTATCTGAAACTGCTAAAGCTGAACCTTTTGAAATTTTTGGGAGCAGGGCTTTGCTGGTCTTCGCAAACCTGAAGGCCGATTCCGCTCAAGATGGTTTTACCGGCAGAAGCATCCAGCGTTACGATCAATTCCTGATCAATCGTGACATGACTGATTTTCTTGACCAGAATCTTTCTGGTTCCGATCTGGCCGGCGATATCAACCATGACGCTTTGGCCGTTAACCATTGCCGTAAAGACTCGATCGCCGGCCTTGGCCTCAGCAGCCGGTTCCATGAAGTACAGGTAAACATCGTAATTTTCGGCTTCACTGACCACATCGCCGCCGACCATGTCGATGACGATGCTTGCAGCGCCTTCAACACCCGAAGAACCCACCCAGGCAATATCACCGGAAACCGTCAGGCTGTGATGACGGTAATATTCCACATGGTCGCCGCCGACGGAAATATCGACCGGTATCTGGTAATTGAATCCGGCCTGCGGTTCGCCATACGGATATTCCATCCACAGAATACCATTGTCATCGACCCGGTCGCCCACAGCGCCGAAGTTAAAACCGACATTCATCAGCCGGCCTCCCTGAGCGGCAAACTGTTCGCCCAGGTTCTTGTTGCAGCTCCATTGTTCGACATCATCACGGTGGATTAACGCACAAGATGTCTGGTACTGATAACTGCAGCCGCAGGTGCGGGTGTATTCCGGAGCCACGATCAGACCGTTGGCCGGCATGAGGTTGATAGTGCAGCCGGCCTTGAATCCGCCCCAGTTACCCGTACCGGAGTAAGTGTTCAGATCGTAGTAGCCGGCATTCCCGGAGCGGAAGATCATCATGTTGTTACAGGCGATACCGGTACCGCAGCCGTAACGCTTGAAGCCGGCAAAATCAGCATCCTCGCCGGTTACGCCGCTGGGAACCATATACGGCTCGCCGTTGAGCAGATTGACCGCGCCCATGTCGTTGCCGCTCTGGGTAATGATCATATCTTCGTTCAACATAACCGGGCCGCCCCAGTAGAAACGGTCCAGATGACGCCAGAGCAGATCGCCGGATTCGCCTTTCCAGGCGGCCATTTTTTTGCTGCCCTGATGAGGTTCCATATAATCGCGGGAATGACGCTGGCATTCGATTAGAATGTCGTGTTTTTCAGAGAAGCACAGCCAGCTTCCGAACAACGGGCAGTCGCAAGGATCTGAAACTTTCTGCCAGACGACATCACCGGTGGCAATGTCGAAAGCCGTCAGAACCGCATCCTTGATGCTGGCATCAGCGCCTGATCTGGGGGCGTTGCCGCCTCTCTTGCCGACCAGACGGTCTTCAATTACATCGAATTCATCCCAGTTGATACGGTCCATGGCAAACAGCTTGCTGTTACCGGCAACGATCGAATTGTGGAAAAAGCCGTTTTCGGCTGTGGTTTCCCAGATGATCTCGCCGGATTTGCGATTCAGCACATAAAGAGATTCGCTGGTGGAGCCATTCCAGGTGCCCATACCGCCGCTGCCAACTTTGGGATCAGAATCCTGATAGATCCAGCCGCTGCCATCCGGGAACATATTACCTTTGTTGTCATAGCCGCGGGTGTCCTGCAGCATCGGATTACCGGTAGCAATCAGGTAATCTTCATAGACCGCGATCATACCCCAGCCGGCCAAACCGGGCAACTGGTAACGGGCTATTTCTGCGCCGGTAAACGGATCCAGAACCAGACATTCAATGGGCCAGTCGTTATCATCATGCGTGCCAAGGACATAGACGGCATCTTCCGTTGAGATGTAGTTGTCGCCCAAAGCCAACTGACCGGCCTGGTGGTCGGTATAGTTGGAGAACTGCCCCAGGTTGCTGATCTCTTTTTCCCAGAGAACGCGACCGGTGTAAACATCTACACAACGAAGCACATCAAGCCCTTCAATATAATAACGTCCGCCGACAACCTGCGGCGACGGGCCATGGCCGTGTCGCGGCAGAATCTTGTCATTGGTATTGTCCGCACTGCCGCCATACCACAGGATACCCATGGGCAATTTGACATTGGCGTCACTGGACAATGTGGTCTGCTGAACATTACAATGCTGGTGGGTCCAGTCCGCGGCGCCTGGCAGTTTGCCGACTTTGCAGATTGAAATGCAGCTTCTATCTTTGGAGATTTCAGCATTATCCAGATTATTGAGATGTTTTTTAGTAAGCCCGTAACTCACATTATCCAGCACAGCCGTACCGCCATAGGGACGCAAGACACGGAAGAGTTCTTGATAGAAATCGTCCTGTTTATCAACCGCGGCGATTTTTTCCGAGCGAGGGCCTCTTATACGCATGGCCTGAGCAAACGATTGCAGATTATAACCGTATTTGTGATAATACTTATCGAGCGATTTTTTCTCAGTGGTCAGTACGTGAGCGCTGTAGGAAGGACAATCGGCTTCAATAAATTCTTCGTTGATAATGTGGACTTTCTGCCCGTAAAGGCCACAGGCGTCCAGACGTTCACGAACCATTTGTACAATGGCTTCATCTTTTTCGAAGGCAACCACCGTCATGTCGGTTTCCCGGGCAATGGCTTCCGCCAGACGACCGTCTTCCAAGCCGACAATCACGCAATTGCCTTTCTGACCGACGGTATAACCTGCCTGGGCGAGTATATCCTGAGCCACAGCCGGATCGTATTGAGCGTCCGGGCCGGCCGGTGCGTATTCGTAAACTGTCGTGCCGTTGTCGGGAGCGTCTTCTCCGAAACAATAGATCCAGCCGTCAACGGTCGAGACGATCAGATGACCGTTAGCCGCCAGCAGACCGGCAGGACGTGCCGGCAGACCGTAGGAGAAACTGCCGCCTTTGACACCGAATTTGGAGTCATCATAAGGCGTCGAACCGTACAAGTCCGGAATGCCGTACATGTTCCGAATGCCTTCGGCTACGTAGCCAAAAATACGACCGGCATCAAACAGGGTGTCACCAGACTGAACCAGCAGGCGGTCTTCATCCATCAGGGCATAGCCGTCACCGATGCCGGCACCATTTTCCAGGCTGTAAGCCCGGCAGCCGTGGTTTTTGTTCGTGAAGAACATTTCGCCCATTGAGCTGACGAAATAGCCGCCGTCGCCTTTGCTGACGCCGCCGCCCCGAGGCAGGCGATGGAACAGCAGGTCGCCATTGTCCCGGCTGAAGCACGCCGGACGGTTACGCCCGTTGGGAACCAGCAGTTTGCCGTCGCGACCGGTACACAGGTAGCCCATCGGACCGTTACCATTGTAACCTTCCGAGCCGCCATGCGGGTTTTCGGTGAAGTACATGTGAACGCCGTCATTAAGCCAGAGCGTTTCGCCGGTTTCTTTGTCAACCGCATAGGTGAAAGAGCCTTCGAACGGGAATGAACCCGCAGCAAAGTACAATACATCAGTATCTGTTACTTCGTCTGTCAAAGTTTCTTCCGGTTTGGTATGATCGCTGGCAACCAGATCTTCAGTTTCCAAAACCAGGACCGGCCCGATGCCGTTGCCGTCTTTGGATTCGGCACAACGAATACCGCTGCCTTCGACATAGTCGATAATCAGAGTAATAGCGCTGCCGCCGCTCCAGCCCTCACAGGCGATGATTTCGTTAATAATACCGCTCAGGTCAGGCGTCTGCTGGTCAGCCCCGGCGTCGCTGACATTAGTCCAGTTCGGGATGTCCCAGACGACTTCGGTCGTCGTACGGGTACGACTGGAAATGCCATAAGCGCCGTCGATTGGAGCCGAGTTGCCGGAGAGATCGCCGGTGATTTTAACCCGGATCGGTTCGGTACCACCCTTGGTTTCATCAACGGTAAACTGGATATAGGCGTTGGCAACAGTACCGGCAGGTGTAATCGTATAATAATCATTCGTGAAACGCATGCCGATGACCTGTTCGCCGCCATCATGACAGATTTCCAGGTCGGAACTGTCATTGTACAGGCCACCGCCCATGTTTTCTTCCTGGTCGGCTTTGCCGTCGGCAAGAGCATAGTTCTCAGCGCCGGGTGTGTTTTTCCCGGCCAGCCATTGCAGATAGGCCGGATTGATATCGGTCAGAATATCCGGGCAGGCTTCCGTATTGACAACGGATCCATCGCCAATGGTCAGAACGGCTTTTTTCTCTTCATCGTTGGCGGATTCTGCACAGCGGATACCATCGCCGCTGAGCTTTTCAATGATAAAGGTAATCGGGCTGTTAACCGTCCAGCCAGACTGAGATGCCAGCTCATTGATGATCGGGCTCAGGTCCGGTGTTTTCTGTGCGTCACCGCGAGCGTCCTTTTCATCCCAGAATGGGATAATCCAGTCAATGTAATTGGCGGTTTTGGTCCGGCTGGAAATATCGCTGCCGGTGGTGGTGAATTCAGCCGAATCGGAACTGAGCTCACCGTAAATTCGTACGGTCAACGGCAAGGTGCCGCCTTTGGTTTCATCGACGCTGAACTGAATAGTGGCATCGTTAACTGTACTGCCCGGGGCTACACCAGAAATACCGCTCGTAAAACGCAAGCCGATAATCTGGTAATCCGGTTCATCGTCATGCTCACGACCGAGTTCCAGGTCGGAACTGCTCAGATCGATACTGCCGTTTTCAACCAGCTCTTCGCTGTCGCTGTTGTTGTCGGCGAGAATGAACGAACCGGCCGGCGTACTTAAAAATTCTTCTACCCAGTCCATGTAAACTGGATTCGGCACTTTGTCCATGGCTACCGGAATAACCGGAGCGCCGCGGACCGGCCAGACAGAAATGACACGGTCGTTACCCAGAACCTTACGGTTCGTCGGGCCGCCGCGTTTTTTCCAGACCAGGTTGCCCGCCGTATCCAGGCAATACATGAATCCATCATCAGAGCCGAAATAGATTTTTCCATCCATGGCAACCGGGGAAAAACGGATGGGGCCGTCTGTGAAAAACTTCCACAGTTCTTCACCTGTGTTCAGGTCGACCGCGGTCATGGTGTCGTTATTCATCGAACCGACATACATGACTTCATCCATGACCACCGGCTGATAGGCAATGTCGAAGGACAGTTTCTGCAGGACGGGATAACCTTCGCCGCCATAGCAATATACTTCTTTCTGATTGTCCCAGGCCGGCTGCGGCTGGGAGTATTGACGCTTCCAGTGCAGTTGCAGTTTGCTGGTGTCCAACTGCTCACTGGTTATGGCAGTACGATTGGAATCGTGACGCCACATCGGCCAGTCTTCTGCCTTGACGGCAACGCTGCTGATCAGGACCGCCAGCAGCAGTAAAAGGGGTTTTGCGGATCTTTTCATGATATAAGTTACCTCCATTTAAAAAAGTTACCTTCGTCTTCCAGACCGCCTGCAAGACGTTCACCACATGTGCCGGATTGAAAAGGAAGTGGTTTTGACTTTTAAAACCATGGAGGCCTAAGATCACAATGAAACAGCTTAAACACTAATCCCGCTCAAGACAATTTCATTCTGGGTGGATCAGTATTCTCTCGCCAAAGATGATTGCTGATTCACCCTTTTCGGTCCTCTCTTTACCTTTAACTGTCCAGCAAAAAGAGAGTTGTCTTTCCTAATTCTGGTTTATCCCCGGGCAAAAGCATCATTTACATTTTATTGATCTTCGTTCACTCAAGGAACGAAATGGATCCTTTATCTATTGACACTGCCTGATCTGGATATCACGATATTCGAAAAAACAACCATATTATATTTGTATTTGTTGCGTAGAATCGCAATGGTAAAAACTAATCAGTAAGGTAATACTTCAGTGTTACGTTCATATTAATTTCATGTTTTTGTTATATTAAATAGTCGCAGAAGATGTATTTTTTAAAGAATTTGGTAAGACCAAAAACATACTGAACCGATGGAAATATCTGGGTTTATATAAGGCGCAATTTGAGGTCAGGGATTTTTTGAGAATTAATCTAATTCTAACTTTACCAGCGTTTCCTTATGCAGGATACTTATATTCTCTTCATATACTTATTGTGAATATACCCAATCGGGTAGAAAGCTCCTGGCTGGGCTTAAGCTTTTTATCCGCGCATAATTACGTTCCGACAAAGCGGGTAATTTCAATCGGAACGAGTTTAAATACCATGCAAAGCGATAGATGCGACAATCCTGAAGAATTAATGCAACTGTTTAAAAAAACAGCGGATCCTGCATATCTTGAACCCCTCATCCTTAAATATTTGAAGTCTTCTATATTGATTGCGAAACATTATCTGAAAAATGATGAAATGGCGGAAGATGCCGTGCAGGAAACTTTTTTGCGGATCATTCAAAAAAGAAGTTCTTTTAAAACGGACATGGATTTTGCGCGGTGGTATTATACTGTTTTACGAAATGTCTGCTGTGACTTTCATCGAAGAAGACAACAATTCCTTGAAAAAAAAACGGAAATATCCTATTTCCTGCAGCAAACCACCAGCCAGCACGACTCTCGTATTGACGATACGTTTCCTCTCAGCTTGCTGTCTGGGCTGTCCGAATCTGAGCGTTCTATTCTTATATTAAGGATCGTTCATGAGTTGTCATTCAAAGAGATTGCGGCAGCGACAGGCATCCGGGAAGAGGCCGCTAAAAAACGTGCTCAGCGGGGTTTGAGACGCTTAAAAGAAAAATTTCATGCCGGTAAAATGAGTATTATGAAAATGGCATAATATTTTTTTATTTTTTGTCCCTTTTGCATGTCCTTATTCGTACCTTATATGCCAAAGATGATGCTGATTTACCGGTTCGGTCCTTCCCTAAGGTATATATTATTATAACTCTTTGAGGTATAAGTGATTATGGAATGCCATAGCGTTCAGGAGCTTCTGGAGTTGTCGATTCTGCATGGACTGAAACCTGAACAGGAGCAATGGTTGAATGATCATATTCGCTATTGCGAAGATTGCCGTCATAAACGAAAAGAGCTGAAACTGATGATTATGGCGGTTCGCAATGAGCACGCGTCAGAATCGATCAACTATCGCTTAATCAGACAGATTATGTCGCAAACCGGTCAGGCGTGCCGGGTCGTTCAGCGGCGGCGATGTACGCTTTTGGTCATCGCCGGTTTAAGTTGGGCGGCAGCGGCCGTTCTGGTGTTCGTTTCAGTTGTTCAGCTTTTACCTTATTATCGAAAAAATATCAATTCCCCCTCATCATTGCACGTTGAGGTGGCGACGTTGTGGGAAAGTGAAGGGGTTCATTCTGTTCCGCGGGTGCATGCCGATGATATCGTGGTGGAGGGGGCAATGGCCTACATGGTCAGAAACAATGCTGTCGTTGCGCTGGGGGCGGCAGATGGCGCGGTGCAATGGAAGGCGGATTTGCCTGCGCAGGGTCATCTGGTTGTAGATGAAAAAAGACTTTTCTGCCTGGGGCGTGATGATTACGGCCGGCATGAACTTACGGCTTTGGACAGATGCAGCGGAGAGATTCTCTGGCAATATCGCAGCCGCGGCATAGTTGACAAGGCTATTCATCGGCCGGCAGTGATGGATGAAAAAACCGTGTGCTGGATTGCGCATCCTTCGATGGTGTTGCTGGATACGGAAAAAGGTAAGGTTCTCTGGGAAAGGGCCTTCGGTGGCGACTCTGATTTATCCCGGCCTGTCGCCATGTATGACGATATATATGTCGCCGAGGGTAACAGGTTGCATTGTTTCGCCATGACTAATGGAAATCTCCTGCGACGGGATGAGGTGGCAGCCGGTGTCTGTCCGCACAGCCGGCCCGAGATTATTGATATGGCTGATAAGTTACTGATTAAGGTGGCGTTGAAAGATGGTCGGAATGAATTAATCTGCCGGAGCAGCGGTAATCATAATATACTCTGGCGAAAGCCGACGGAGCGGATCACTCATATTCTGGCTGGCAGCGACCGTGTATATATCCGGGGCCGTAGCGTTGAAGCCCTGGATTCTCGAACCGGCGAACAGCTTTGGGCGCGTGAGGCGCAGGGATGCGGTCCCCTGAGCTGGTCGGCGGGAAGATTAAGTTATGTCGATACGGCTGAGAAGGGGCGGATTGTTTCTCTGGATGGCCAGACCGGTAAGGCCTGCTGGGAGATACCGGGATTACGCTCCTGTCATGCGTTTATTCAGAAGGGTAATCATGGTTATTTGAAGACCCAAAGCGGTACGCTGATGGCGTTTGTGTTTAACGGCGAAATGAATTTTTAGGGGACGGATGATCCTCCAGTTAATTGAAGTGAAATTGGATTATCGCAAATCATTAAGGCAGCATTGAAGAAAGGTGAGGTCGTTGTGAGAGCTAAGTGGAAGAAAGGTACGATTTTGACAATGGGGATGCTGATCCCGATAATATGTTCGGGGCAGGTGGTCACGGAAGAGGAAGCAAAAGCAAAAACGGTGGAGGAGATAACGATCCGGGCTGCGACGGAGGATGAATATACACCGTTGCCGCCGCGTGATCTGATTGCCAGGCCGTTGACGGAGCCGATCGGCCTGGAGACTGCGACCAGCGTCGTGGGGCGGAAAGAGATTGATCAGATGGCCTCTTATTCTATTATCGATTCGTTAAAGTATGTGCCTGGTGCCTGGACGGAATCGCGCGGCCGGAAGGTCAAGCAGTTTTTTTCCGTACGCGGTCAGCGTTATCCTTATCCTGGATACGCGATTGACGGGGCTTGGTTTCGGGAATTTCTGGAAACGAATTATTTTTTCAGTGCGGCTAATGTTGAACGGATCGAGGTGGTCCGGTCCAGCTCTTCGCTGCTGCTGAGTCCGGGCGGTATGACCGGCGTGATCAATATCGTTCCCCGGGAGTTTCAGGAGCAAACAACCCGGCTTGACCTGATCTACGGTTCCGAGAATACTTGGCGGTCGGATCTCATTCACGGCGACGGCGGCAAGTCGTTTAATTATGCCGTGGGCGGCGGTTTTTATCACACCGACGGGCCGAGCGCTAAGAACGCGGAAGAGAACATGTCCAATTTTTACGGCCGGATGTCTTTCAAACCCGCTAAGGAATGGAAGATAGATTTCAACACGTTTGTCATCTACGGCGACCGCGAGCTGCGGGTGGCGGAGCCGCCGGCCGGCGGCGCTCTGCAGCGTCGGCTGGACAGTTTCGATCCCATGCGGACCTATGTCTTTGTCAACAAAATACGTTACCAGCCCGATGAAGACAGTTCCACGGAGGTCATCAATAACTACGCACAGCGGGATTTTACCGGATTTCGTTTTGATCCTGCCGCGAATCCACAGAACACAAGCTGGGCGGAGGATGACTACGAATTCGGTTCACGGATTATTCATGCCCGCCGGCTGAGCGAAGAAAACACACTGCGTATCGGCGGCATGTTCAATTACTGGGAATCCCAGACCGGCAAGCGGTTTTATGTCGGCCGACCCGGAGAGTTGTGGACTTTGTCAGGCGTCATTGTGGATGAAATTGATCTGGGACGATGGCAGTTCGATCTGGGGTATCGGTTGAGCGCGACCTATTTTTCGCGTTTCGGCGGTTTCAATGTTGAAGGCAGCGCCAACGGTTTGGCCTCCGTGCAGGTGAATGATGAATGGGAAGACCCGCTGCATACGATCAATCTGGGCGGGGCCTGTTTTATTGATGAGGACGAATTGATGTCGCTGCATGGCAATATCGCTTGGGGCATGATCGCGGCGACGCCGGGGATGCTGGATGACAATCTGGAGCGGCCGGATGTGGAAAACCGATACAAATTCGATCTGGGCTACCGGCATGTATTTCCGGGCCTGGGCGAATGCGATCTGACCGGCTTTTACGTTTTTCAGGACGGTGCGGCTTTGACAACCAGTTCTTTCGTAACGGTGGATGATGTCGATTATGCCTTGTTCGAGAGCGGCGATCGGAAGAATTACGGCGTCGAGCTTGATGTGCGGTCGGTACGTCTGGAAAACGGTTTGCAGTTTTTCGCCAACCTGACGGCGATGCAGACGGAGCGCACCTTCGGCGAGGACTGGGAGACGGATGAGGAAGTGCCGGAGGTCATTGTCGGCGGCGGGGTCTCGTGGCGGATAGGGGATTTCGAATGGATATCGTTCGTTAAGAGCATTTCCGAATACGAAAACGACCGGTACGTGCCGGGCAGCGTCGGGTCGGTACCGCTGGGCGATTTTGTCGAATGGAATACTAAGCTGGCTTATTATTTCGGCGAGGAAAAACAGAATACCGTTTTTGCTGGATTTGACAATGCGTGCAATAGCGAATATTCTACTACAGCCGGATATCCCGATGTGGGATGCCGGTTCAAGACGGGAACGTCATTGAAATTTTAATAAAGCAGACCTGTAGCTGAGCTAGCGAGTATAAATGATGATGAAAAGCGTGTTTTTTACAATGGCAGCGGCAATTGTCGTGGGGGGGCTTTCTCGGCCGGCGTTTTGTCTTTCTGAACCGAATGATGTGCCCGCAACCCTTATACGAACGCTGGAAGCGGCTCGGTCGGACCGGGAACAGCTCATACGTGAATGGCGAGAATGGGAAATGGAGAAGGAAAAGCTGCAATTGCTGCTGGATACAATAGAGCAGGAGACGAGCCATTATCGTCGTCAGGCGGCCCAGGTACAGCGTGAAATCGACAATCTGGAACAAACTCTGGATGAACTGCATGCGGTTCATCCGCTCCTGGAAAAGCGGGAAAACGTATTCAACCGTCTGGCCGGCACGTTTGCGGAGCAGTTGCGTCTGTTCAAGAAAAATGCGTTGCCGGGCATAGTGCCGCAGATTGAGCAAAAAGCCGGGATGGAGCCTTTTGAGCAATTTCGGGAAATGGTACGGAAAGTGAAGGCGGTAAGACCGGAACTGGGCAGGAGCCGAATCGAAATCGTCAGCGGCCGTCTGGGTGATGAAACCGTGACTGTCAAGCTGATGCGGACCGGCGGTGTGGCCGGCTGGTGGATGGCGCTGGATTATTCCCGGGCCGGATTGGCCCGGATGGTAGATGGGCAATTGCAGTTGACGGTCGCAGATAATCCGGCCGTAGTGGAAAATATCCGCAAAGGACTGGATATCCTGGAAAGTCGCCGGGTTTCGGACTGGGTGATACTGCCGGTTGAAAAGCCGTGATCAATCCGCTTTATGTAGTAATACCCACTGGGGTAGAAAACTCCGGGCCGGGCGCAAATTATTTATTCGCAAGCAATTACGTTCCGGCAAAAGGGATAATTTCAATCGGAACGAGTATAATAAGAAATACCGTGATCTGGCACCAATGAATAATAGATTCTACATATTTTTGTTTTTTGCTTTGTGGTTTGGGGGCGTTTGTGCGGGTGAAGTGCCGGAGGAGGTAATACGTCAGCGGGCTGCAGGGCAGCGGGAGAAGGCTCAGGTAAATCTGACGGAAATGCGGCAGCGTATCCTGGATGAACGGCGGGAGTTGGCCGGAAAGATTGATGAGGCATATAAGCGGCTAAGTGCTGCCCGCCAGGCCGCCGGAAAGAAACAGAAGGCATTGGTGACTCTGGAACGCCAATTAGTCATTGAGAAAGAACGGGCCGCAGAAAGCCGTAACGAATTACGGAAAATGCGGGAGTATCTGATAACGGATCTGGGGCTGAAAGTCGAGCCGAATGATACCGTTGCTGAAGTTGAGAAGCAGGCGTCGGAATGGTTGGAAGTGAAACTTTCGGGATATGAAAATGATATGTCGGTTACCGTTGAGGATGGAGAGGTAATCGGCAGGGATGGGCTTAAGCATGCAGCGCTGGTTTTAAGTTTGGGAAATTTCGGCGCCTATAGTTGTGGTGAGACGGATAAAGCGTGCGGATTATTATTGCGAGAAAATAATGCCTGGCGGGTGGCCGGCCCCTGGTTGTCCATGGAACAGCAGCGGATGCTGCGTTCGGCAGCGGCGGGGAATTTGGCTGTGCTGCCGGTGGATGTGCGGGGAGACCTCGCGCAGCGGGAACCCGGCCCCAGGGAAAATGTCTTAAGCTGGCTGGACGCCGGCGGTATGTTCATTTATCCGATTTTCTCGGCCGGGATAATGGGTATTCTGCTGATTCTGGAGCGCATTGTGTACCTGCTGAGGAATCGGGAGTCGGCGGCGCTGATCCGGGATGTTTTTGGCTTGTTGGAGGTTGGAGAGATTGACAAAGCTCGCGGCGTTTTGCAAGGGCGTGATTCGCCTTTGAAGCGGGTCTTGCGGACGGTTCTGCAGGCGGGAGAGACGGACAAAGAAACACAGGAAGCGAGTATCGAAGCCGCCCTGCTGGAGGAGGCCCCGGCGTATGAACGGTCGCTGGCGATGCTGGCGACGCTGGCGGCAATTGCGCCGCTGCTCGGGCTGCTGGGGACGGTGTCCGGTATGATCAAGACGTTTAATATGATTTCTCTGATCGGATCAAGTAATCCCCGGCTACTCTCGGGAGGCATTTCCGAGGCGTTGCTGACGACGCAGTTGGGCCTGCTGATAGCGATACCGCTGCTGCTAGGGCATACATGGCTGCAGCGCTGGGTGCAGCGGCGGGAAGGGCAGTTGGAACATCTGGCGATTCGCGCCCTTAGTTTACGGCAGGGAGATGGAGCGGATGAATGAACTGCGTGAATATTTTGCCGCCGGAGGGATGGTCGTCTGGGTGCTGACAGGACTGGCGGTTTTGTTGTGGGGATTGATTCTGGAGCAGCTGCTGAGCCAGATGATCGAAAAACGAGCATGCTCTTGCGGTGATATGGAAAAGCTTATCGGCCTGAGGCGGATGGGATTTATCCGGGCAGGGATCGTTCTCGCGCCGCTGCTGGGATTACTGGGAACGGTAACCGGCATGATCGATACCTTTCAGGCGATGCTTATTTCGGGGCAGACAGCAGATATGGGGCGCGGTATTCGGGAAGCGTTACTGACGACACAGTATGGTCTGATTATCGCGGCTCCGGCGATGGTGGCGGAGTGTGTACTGATTCGCCAACGAGAGAAAAAAATTGAGAGTCAGCCATGAAAAGAGCAGTTTTAACCAGACGAATGAAAAGCGGGCATTTGGCCGCGATTGAAATGACGCCTCTGATTGATATGGTGTTCATTCTGCTGATATTCTACATTGTAACGACCAGTTTCATTCGCGAAGCCGGCGTGACGATCAACCGACCGGAAAGCGCCGCCGCTGAGGTCATGGAGGATAAATTCCTGCCGGTGGGCATTACCAAGCAAGGGGAAGTATATGTCCAGGGCCGGCCGGTTGATCTGGAAAATATTCGGACTTTAGAGTCGGCCCTGGCCGAGCTGCAAACCCGTAAGGTCGTTTTACAGGCAGATCGAGATGTCTCGACGGCGCTGCTGCTGCAGGTGATAGATTTTTGCAAGGCGGGCGGAGCGGAAAATGTCAGTGTGGCGGCGCTGGCGGAGTGAAAAACATATACCCCATCGGATTGAAAGCTCCGGGCAGGGCCGGAAGCAAGCTTTTTATCCGCACATAATAACGTTCCGACAAAACGGAACATTTCAATCGAAACGAGTATAGAACGTAAAAAAGAACACGAGACGTGGATAGAAAAAACATAACAATTTATATTTGTGCCGGCGTTGGGACGCTGGTGATTAATTCACTGTTGCTGGGTTTCATTGTGCGGTGGAATGTGCAGGATGCGTGTCCGATGCCGCCGGTGCGTAAAATCACCCTGCAGGTGGAAGAGCTGACTTTGGAGAAGCTGCTCGTAACCCAGATTGTCGAGAACCGGGCGGAAACGGAATCGCCGGCTAAACCGGTTCCGCTGGAACCGTTGAACAGGGCGAAGCTGGATCTGCCGGAAATAAAGCTCGACCTTCGTACTCATGCGGCGATCGTAGTTGATAATGCCTTTGAGGCGATGGACTTTGATTTTTCGCGGCCCTCGCTTCGCGGATTGGTAATGACCGCTGTGAGTCAAACCGCGGGCAAGGGCGTGAGCCTGTCGGGGATCGCGGAAGTCAGTCGCGGACCGGTATTGCTGGAACCGCCGGATTTGTCCTATTATTATCCTTATAATGCCCGGCGCCGGGGAATAAGCGGTACAACCCGGATACGGGTCGAGTTGGACATGAAGGGCGATGTTGTGGGTGTTATTGTACTGGAAAGTAATCCGCCCGAGACATTCGACCGGGCTGCCTTGCGGCTGGGCCGCCGTTTGCAGTTTAAACCGGCACTGAAGAAAGACGGCAACCCTGTCAGATCAACCGTGGTTATCCCTTTACGCTGGGAGATTGAAGAATAGATGATGATGAAAAAGTACAGATGGTCTTTGACGATAATGCTTTGCGTTGGCTTTTGGGGAAGTCTCCGGGCACAGCAGGATATGTATAAGGTTTCAGGCGAAATGGCCCGCCTTCTGCAAAAAGCAGAAGAAGCATTAGCCTATGATCAGCCCGCAGAAGCATTGCGAATCTTACAGGAGTATGAGGGGCAGGACCATGTCATGCGGCAGATGCTGCTGGGGCATGTCTATACGGATTTGGAACGATTAAACGAAGCAGAGAAAGCGTATCGGTCGGCGCTGGCTCTTGAGGAGGGTATGAAACCGGCCGGGCTGGCGCTGGCCTGTTTACAGGCCCGGCGGGAAAAATGGGAATCAGCGGCCCGGCTGCTGGGGCAATTCGTCAATGTGGATCAGGCGGGAGCGGAACATCTGATGCTGTATGCCCGGGTGGCGTATGAGTTGGAGAACTACCGATTGTGCCGGCTGCTGGTGAATAAGGGGATGATGCGGTTTCCGCTGGAGGAGGATTTTCGGCGGCTGGATTTGCAGTTGACGCTGGTCGAGGAGGACAGCATGGCGGCATTCGTGGCGTTGCGGGAACGGGTGCAGGTCGAACCGGGTAATGCTTCGCACTGGCGGAATCTGGCGGTGCATTATTCGCAAAGGGACCGGCCCGGCAAGTCGCTGGCGGCCTGGGAAGCGGCGGTTTTATGCGATCCGTGCGATTTAGAACTGCGGAAAAACTATGTTTCCATGCTGCTCCAGGAAGGCGACTGGTTTTCGGTCACTCAGAGAGGATTGGAATATTTCGGAAAACATAATAATAAAATGGATTTTGAACTGGCCGGAATTTTTATCCAGGCGGCGGAGATGGGACGCCGGGATGATCTGCTGCGAAAATGGCTGGATATGATTCCTGCTGATAAACAAACCCGGACCATAATCGCGGCCGGTGCGAGGCTGGCGTTACGGCGGGATGAACCGGAGAGGGCACGAAAGGCTTTGATGCAATTGATCGCGATGGGCGATGTTAATTTCCGGATTTTTTTAACGGCTGGCCACCTGGCGGAATCCATGAATGATACCCTGGAAGCAGAAATAATGTATAAACAGGCCCTGAAAATGGACGATCCGCATGCGGACACGGCCTGGCTCTACCTGGCCCGGCTGGCCGCGCAACAGGAAAAATATCAGGACGCCGGTTTATATGTCAATAAATACCTGAGGCGACACCCCGAAGATCACACGGCTCGTAATCTGGAGTTGATTATCAAAAACCGGGTCGAATAATCTCTTTCATTGTCTTATTGCTTCCTTTTTTAAAGCCGTCATGGCCAGCCAGCCCGCGATGCTCGCCAGCAGCAGCAATCCCGGCCAGACACCCAGGGGTGACTTTATAAAGGGCATAAACTCGGCATCCATGTTTTTCTGGATCACCAGCGGTATCGCGATCAGAATGCCGATAATCGCTTCTCCGGTAATTAGTCCGGACGCGAACAGCAGGCCCCGGTGCCCGGCGGCTTCGATTTGCTGTGGCTTTGCTTTACGTCCGCGCAAAATGCGGCGGATAACCAGATTGAGCAGGCCGCCGAGGAATATGGACGTTGACAAATAAAACGGCAGATAGATACCCACCGCGACTGCCAGCACCGGCGTCCGAAAAGAAGCATGCCGCCGCCGGAGTATTTCGTCGAAAACAATGAAGAACAGGCCGATCCCAATCCCGATGATGATGAACATCCACGGCAGGTCGCCGCTGAAGACGCCGCGGGCTATCGATTCCATCAAACCGGCCTGCACCGCGGCCAGTAATCCTTCTTCCTGCTGGCCGGGTGCGACATAGCCCACAAAACCATAAGCATTGTACAGCAGGCTCAGTATCGGCGCCATAATCAACGCCGAGGCGAGCACGCCGACAATCTGCATGATCTGCTGTTTCCATGGTGTGGCCTGAACGATGTGGCCCGCTTTGAGGTCCTGCAGGTTATCGCCGGCAATCGCCCCCGCGCAACAGACCACACCGCCGACCAGAATAGCCGCCGGCGGCCCGTTTTCCGCTTCGCTGCCCATCAGGCCCAGCAGCACCAGTGCCGCGAACAGGATCGTCGCGATTGTCACGCCTGAGAGCGGATTGTTGGAAGAGCCCACCAGGCCCGCCATGTAGCCAGCTACCGCGGAAAAGAAAAATCCCGCCACCGTCATAATCATCGCCATCGGTATCGAAACATACAATTGCTTCACGAATATCTGGTACATGATGAAGATCGGAATTATCATAGCCGCCGTCAGAATCAAAACCCATTTCATGGGGATATCTTTTTCCGTGCGCGGCATATTTTCTACCGCTCCTTTATGTTTCTGGTAGGCCTGGAGACCTTTACGGATGCCCGACAGGATCGGCGTGTGCAATTGAAGAATCGCCCAGAATCCGCCGACCACCATCGCCCCGACTCCGATGTACCGCGTATAATTCGCCCAGATATCGTGCGCCCGGTCTATCGCCGGCGCCATCTTGGCCGAGTCGCCGAGTTCAAAGCCCTGCCCCGCGCAAATCGGTATCGCAATCCACCAGTTGATAATCCCGCCGATCATGATCAGCACGGCAATATTCAGGCCGGCAATATAACCTACCGACAGCAATGCCGGGCTCACATTCAGACTGAAACAGGCGATCGAGTTCCCCATATACCGCGCCGATTCGATGGGGTTGATCCAGAGGCCCCCGGCCGTTTCGCCCAGTTTGAATATCGCCCCGGCGCCGGCCGCCTTGATAATATGTATAAAATTCCGGGAACCTTCATGGCCGGTCTTTAGAACTTCCGCTGTCGCGACACCCTCCGGGTACGTCAATTTCGCTTCCAGAATCAGTGCCCGCCGCAGTGGAATCGTAAACAGCACACCCAATACACCTCCCAGGCCTGCTACCAGTGTTACCCACAAATAATCGAATTCCTTCCAGAATCCCATCATCACCAACGCCGGCAAGGTAAATATCACACCCGCCGCCAATGATTCACCCGCCGAAGCGGCTGTCTGCACCAGATTGTTCTCCAGAATATTGCTTCTGCGGAAGAGTCGAAGAACCCCCATCGAGATGACCGCTGCCGGGATGGACGCAGAAACCGTCATGCCGGCGAAAAGGCCTAGGTAGGCATTCGCTCCAGCAAGCAGAACGGTTAATATTACGCCCAGTATGATTGCTTTTACGGTTATTTCCGGCAGAAGTGGCTCTGGTTTCATAAACTCGGCTTACCTTAATTGTGGTTAATGTCACATGTTATTACAAAATGAAGATGCAATGAACTGAAAACGGAAATCCAGCAGCGATAAGCGTAAGTTATTGTCAGTAAAAGGCTGACAAGCATTTTTGTCTTATGTCTGCCGATGTAGGGTTATTCGCCTGATGCTGCAAAGTCATGCTAGAATATCTGGAAAAATTGTCAATATTTTTATATTTTTCCCATTTTCTTATATTATTATCTTGTAAATTAAAAGAGAAGCCGATAATATTCGATGTACAATATGGTAATGTTTATGTTTTAATGGAGATAGTCTTATAGGCATACGTGCCTGATCAGTTTTTTATCGAGATTCCATTCTTTCCTGGGTCGGTAGCAGGTAAAACAACTAGTCTGGCAATTCAATCCTTTCTGTTTTATACGGTTTTTTTCATTTTTTTGGAGCATTTTTCATGAATATTTATGTAGGTAATCTGAGTTTCAGAACGACGGAAGATCAACTGAGAGAACTATTTGCCGAGTTTGGAGATGTTGACAGTGCCTCGATCATCTCTGATCGTCAGACAGGTCGTTCCAAAGGATTTGGTTTTGTAATTATGCCCAATAGCGATCAGGCTGAAATGGCCATGAACGAACTGAATGGCAAAGAGTTTGAAGGCAGAGCGCTGAAAGTTAATGAAGCACGCGAACGCACCGACAGCGGTGGCGGCGGCTCGCGTCGTTACTAAAATATAACTATATAAATCACAGTCTATTAGAGAGTATTCTACCCGGTCGAACCCTGTTTGATGCGGGTAGATATGCGCGCCTGATTGTCGTTGTCAGAGCATTACAGAGTCGCAAACCGCCGCAGGCGGGTGTTGTGCCCACAAGGTGGCTCTGTTATACTTTTGCAACGTATTGAATGATAAGATGTTGTGTCTGATTACAGTCTGGCGGTGATTTTACCGCCGTCATGCCGTTTCGGACACCTGGGCTTCGTTGATGAAAGCAGGTGCAAACAATGAGTGAGAATGGGGTGTTAAGGCTGCATTTTCTTGGTGCGGCGCAAAATGTTACCGGTTCACGATTTCTGGTCGAAACGAAGGATTTCAAGGTTCTGGTCGATGCCGGATTGTATCAGGAGCGGTCGATGCGGGACCGGAACTGGGATAATTTTCCCATTGCGCCGCATACCATAGATGCGGTCGTTTTGACGCACGCCCATCTGGACCATTGCGGCTGGCTTCCCAGGCTGGTCAAGCTAGGGTTCTCCGGCAAAATATTTGCGACTACAGCTACTGCTAAAATTGCGAAAATCGTGATGCTGGATTCGGCTCACTTACAGGAAGAAGATGCCGAGTTCAAGAAACGCCGGCATCAACGCGAGGGACGCAGCGGCCCCCGACCGGTAGTACCACTTTATACGGTTGAGGACGCTCAGGCTTGTGAGCCTCTGATGTCGCCGGTCGATTATGATACGAAAACGGAAATCGGTGGGGGGATTACGGTTTGTTTCCATGATGCGGGTCATATTCTCGGCTCGTCGATGGTGGAGATGGAGGTGCCCAAGGATTGGGAGAAGCGGACGATTTTGTTTTCCGGCGATGTGGGTCGCTGGGATAAGCCGATTCTGCGGGATCCGAGCCTGTTCGAGAAGGCCGATTATATCCTGTGTGAATCGACATACGGCGACCGCGTCCATGAGCAGAAGGAAAACACCCGGCAAATGCTGGAGGATGTCATCAATTCGACAAATGAGGCCGGCGGCAATATCGTCATTCCAAGCTTTTCGGTCGAGCGGGCGCAGGAGATTCTTTATCATTTGAATGAGCTGCTGATTGAGGACCGGATACCGCATCTGCTGGTGTTTCTGGATTCGCCGATGGCGATTCGTGTTACGGATGTGTTTCGGGACCATCCCGAGATGTTTGATGAGGAGATGCTCGAGCGGGTTGCAAACCATCAGTCGCCGTTCAGTTTTTCCGGTCTGGTGATGACGACCGCCACGCAGCAGTCCAAGACGATTAATCATATCAACGGTACGGTCGTAATTATTGCCGGATCGGGCATGTGCACCGGCGGCCGGATCAAGCATCACCTGGTGAACAATATTGAACGGCGGGAAAGCACGATTCTCTTCAGCGGCTATCAGGCGAAAGACACCCTGGGACGGATCATTTCCGAAGGGCATGTCAAGAAGGTGCGGATTCTCGGCCAGCATTATCATATCAAGGCCCGCGTGGTGCAGGCGCATGGATTCTCGGGCCATGCCGACCGGGATGAACTGATGCGGTGGCTCTCATCACTTAAACAGGACCCCAGACATGTCTTTATCGTACACGGCGAAGAAAAAAGCGCTAACAGTTTCCGCGATTATCTACGCGAGCAGAAAGGATGGAACTGCTCCGTCCCGGCGTATGGGGATGTGGCGGAACTGGAATAGAATAGTAGGGATCGTGTCTTTTTGACCACAGAGGGCTCAGAGAACGCAGAGGTTCTTTTTCTGTGATCTCTGGGGACTCTGCGTAATCACGTTTATTTCAGGTCATGCAGGAGCTTAGCCACCAGCGCCGTCCAGCCTGTCTGATGGGAGGCTCCGCAGCCGCGGCCGTTATCTCCGTGGAAATATTCATAAAACAGAATGAGGTTGTTGAAATGAGGATTGTCGCGATAGATACGTTCCGGGCCGTGGCACGGCCTCACCCCATTTTCGTCCGGCAGAAATAGCCGGCTGAGCCGCCGGGTGATATCATTGGCGATCTGCTTGAGGTTCCTCCGCTGGCCCGAGCCGGTGGGATATTCCAGCATGAAGGAATCCTGATAGAAGTGATGGTATTTCTCCAGGGCTTCGATGATAAGAAAATTGATGGGAAACCAGATTGGCCCGCGCCAGTTGGAATTGCCGCCGAACTGGCCGGTGTCGGATTCGCCGGGCGTGTATCGGACAGTGTAGTCGCCGTCGAGGGTCGAAAAAACGTAGGGCTCTTTTTCGTGGCGTTTGGAAAGCGACCGGATACCGTAGGGTGAAAGGAATTCGTCTTCGTCAAACACGCACATCAGAACGCGCTCGAGCTTGTCGCGGTTGGGAATAGCCACCAGCCGGTGATCGGTACCGTGGGGGCAGCCCTGCATGAGAGCAATATTCCGGGTCAGATCTTTGCGGTGTTTCAGGAACCAGTTCAACCGTTTGGTAAAGGAGGGCAGCTGTTTCAAATGATCCGCGTGCAGGATTTCCATGGCCAGCAGCGGGATCAGACCGACGATAGAACGGATTTTCATGGGGATGGATTGATGATCGTGTTGGAGCTGATCGTAGTAAAAGCCGTCGGCATCATGCCACAGGCCCGTCCCGCCGAAGGCGTTGATCGCGTCGGCAATGGCGACGAAATGCTCGAAAAATTTCGAGGCGACATCTTCATAGACCGGGTTCTCATCAGCCAGTTCGAGGGCGATGGACAGCATCGTCAGGCAATAGAAAGCCATCCATGCCGTCCCATCCGCCTGCGAAAGTTCCGCTCCTGCTGGCAGCCCTTTTGAACGGTCAAAAACGCCGATATTATCCAGGCCGAGAAAACCGCCGGAAAACAGGTTGTTGCCGTCCAGGTCTTTGCGATTAACCCACCAGGTGAAATTTATCATCAGTTTATGAAACACCCGTTCGAGAAAGGCGACGTCGCGGCTGCCTCGAGGTGCGGTTATCTTGTAAACGCGCCAGCAAGCCCAGGCGTGAACGGGGGGGTTCACATCATCGAAAGCGAATTCATACGCCGGCAGCTGGCCATTGGGATGCAGGTACCACTCCCGCAGCAGCAGAATAAGCTGTTTCTTTGTGAATTCTGCATCGATATGAGCGAAAGGAATCATGTGAAACGCCAGGTCCCAGACGGCGTACCAGGGATATTCCCATTTATCGGGCATGGAAATAACATCGCGGTTGAACAGATGTCCCCAGTTTGTGTTGCGGATATCATAGCGGCTGGCTGGCGGGATGGCAATATCGCGGTCGCCGTGCAGCCAGTCGCGAACGGAATAGTGATAGAATTGCTTCGTCCAGATCAACCCGGCATAAGCCTGCCGCTGGAGAAGCTTCTCATCTTTGTTCAGTTTGTTCGAGATGATTTCATCATAGAACCGGCCGGCCTCCTGCTGTCGCCGGGTGAAAATCTGTGCAAACGGTTCGCCGAAAGGGGCAGGCGGCGATTCTGCCTGAGCCGCAAGCCTGAGATCAATAATAACCGAACCGCCGGCAGGAATCGTCAGCTTGTAATGAGCCGCGGCTTTCGTGCCGGTTTTGGCCGGATTAACGGCTTCATGCTGCTGACGGATGACATATTCATGAAAAGCGTCCTTGGCGTAAGGCGTATAGGCATCAACCTGCCAGAGTCTGCGGGCGTTGCTTTCATTTTCGGTAAAGAGAAACGCCGGCCGAACGCCAGTAGAGGCCGTATCGGCGTATGCATAAAAAACGCCAAGGCTTTCATGCTCGGTCTGCAAAGTGTTCTCGCTGGATTCCGTGATGAGCGGTTTGAGTGTGCATCCTTCATGCTCGCACCCCCAGATCCAGGTATTGCGAAACCAGAAAGTCGGCAGCACATGCAGCGGTGCGGCTTCCGGTCCGCGATTGTGGATGGTGAGCCGGATCAAAATATCGTTGGGCGAATTCTTGGCGTATTCCGCGAAGATGTCGAAATACCGATCCTCATCAAAAATGCCGGTGTCGAGCAGTTCAAACTCTTTTCTGTCGCGTCCGAGGCGGGCGTTTTCGCGGATAAGCTGCTGATAGGGGAACTCTCGTTGCGGGTATTTGTAAAGCGCCTTGCCGTAGGAGCAGGTAGGCGTCGCATCGAGATAATAGTAAAGCTCTTTGCAGTCTTCGCCATGGTTGCCCTGTTCGTTTGTCAGACCGAAGAGGCGTTCTTTGAGGATGGGGTCTTTCTCGTTCCAGAGGGTCACGGCAAAGCAAAGCCGGCATTGCCGGTCGGTCAACCCTAACAGTCCGTCTTCCCCCCAGCGATAGGCCCGGCTCCGGGCGTGGTCATGCGGAAAATGGTCCCAGCAGTTGCCATCGGGCGAATAATCTTCACGAACCGTGCTCCATTGACGCTCGGCCAGATAGAACCCCCAGCGTTTCCAGTTTTTGTCGCGATTTTTATCTTCATTCAGTCTGAGCTTTTCAGGATTATCCGCTGTCGGCATAATAAACCTCTATAATATCCGGGAATATGATAAGCACTGAAAAGTTCTTAACTCAAAAAGATTCCCAAGTCAATCGGGTAAGCAAAAAAAGCTGGATTATATTTATCACAAATCAATGTATAATAAACTCTTATGAGTAAATTTCTGCGTAATAAGGCTATGGAATTAAGAATGACAAAACCGGAATGAAGAATCAGTGACAAGTTACGATTCAGTATTAAGGTCTGAAAAAATCTTAGTGTATCGGCAATCATTTCGCGTTAAGCCGTAGAATCGCAAAGTAATTATGAAACAGGGTTTATGGCAAAATGTGATCATGACTACACAAGAGAAAGTTTTAAAGTTCGGTTTTTGTGCTGTAAAAATCCAGTTTATCCGGGTCAGGATTCTATTATTTGCAACCGGGACTGGACTATCGCCATAATCTTAATACCTCGCTTTTTTTTTTTGCATGCTTGAATTCATGGTGTTACGCTTTATATTATTAAGTATGCCAGAAAAACATTATAAATGGTAAGGATGACGGTAATGATGAGATATCTTATCCGCAACTGGGTAACGTTTCAGGTCGAGGGCCTCGAGATTTATATGCAGCCGGAAAAACCTACTTGGCTGGTTCCGACCAGGGCTGGGTATGAGGTTTTACAAAAGCTGAGAAAAGACGAGCATTTTCAGTTTGATACGGCAGAAAGGCTTTTTCTGGAACGGCTGGAGGATGATGCGGTTGCGGATTATCCCGGGCGGTCGAAATTATTGCAGACGGATAGGTTGAATGAGATGTGGTTTCACATCACGAACCGCTGCAATCTGGCCTGCCGACATTGCCTGGTTTCGAGCGGGCCGGATGAATCCCAGACAATGGCAGCGGCGGAAATTGTAAAATATGCCCGGCAGGGATACGACCTGGGCGTGCGGATATTTGCCCTGACCGGCGGGGAGCCATTTATTCATCCGGAATTTGAAACAATTGTCGATAGCCTGCTCACCTTCGAAGACACCACCGTCGTCATACTCACGAATGGTTTGCTGCTGGATCGTTTTGAAGGTCTGTTTGATCGTTGGCCGCCGAACCGGCTGCATGTACAGGTCAGTCTTGACGGGAAGCAGTCTCATCATGATGCGATTCGCGGAACCGGGTCTTTCGCCGCTCTGGAAAAGCAACTAGGCTGGCTCCGCCGAAAGGGCCTGCCTTTTACGCTGTCGATGTGTGTCGTGCGGGATAATGTGGATGATATGCCGTGGCTGGTGGAATATGCGGCAGAAAATGGCTCGGGTAATATACACTATCTGTGGTATTTTGTGCGGGGCCGGGCCGATAATGAACAGAAGGTCGATATTGATCGCCTTTTTGCATCCTACAAAACCGCCGCAGAACGGGCGGAGGCTCTGGGCGTCAATATAGATAATGTGGAATCACTGAAGTCGCAGGTGTTTGCCCCACCGGGAACCCGACATGATGGCACGGGAGCCGGTTGGGAATCGCTGGCGGTCGGGCCGGATGGCATGGTCTATCCTACTCCCGCGATGGTCGGAGTGGAAAAGCTGGCGACACCCCTGGCGGATGATCTAAAATCGGCATGGCTTGACAGTCATGTTTTGCAGGAGTTGCGGTCAGCGACGGTCAAAAACACCCCCTCGCCCCTGCGCTATATTCTGGGCGGCGGCGATTCGGACCACAGTTATGTGTACAAAGGCGACTTCATCGGTCACGACCCTTACGTGCCTCTGCATGAAAAAATGGCGTTGTGGTTGATAGCCCGTGAGGCCCGGCGCCTGCCCGAACCCGACGGCCCGGGTATTCGTCTGAAAATGGGCGATATTCTCGAGTCTTGCGGCTCGCATGGGGCAGTCTCTCTGGTGCATAACAACTGCCTACTGGCGGTGGCGGATGTGGACGGTCGGACCGCGGTCAAGGAATTTTACGGCAAAGCGGTCGAACAGGTGAACGACGACATTCTTAATCCTGTATGCTATCCGGATGAGTTGATCACTCATATTCCTGCTGCCTATCGCTTTCGCGGTTACGGTTGCGGCTCGCCCGCTCTGGAAGCCGGTTTTAGACCGGGTGAAACGGTCGTTGACCTGGGCTGCGGCCCTGGCGTTGAGTGCTTTGTCGCCGCCCGTGAAGTCGGTCCCCGCGGCAAAGTGATCGGCATCGACATGCTGGACTCCATGATTGCCCGGGCACGCGAAGGCGGCCGGGCAGTGGCCGACAATCTGGGGTATGATAATCTGGAATTCAAAACAGGTTACCTCGAGACGCTGCCCCTGGAAGACAATACCGCCGATGTGATCATGTCGAATTGCGTCATCAATTTGTCGGTTCATAAGCGCAAGACGTTCCTGGAGATTTTTCGAGTATTGAAGCCTGGCGGCCGGCTGGTGGTGTCGGATGTAATTTGCGAAACCGATCCCGGCCCGGAAGTCCGTAATGATGATGTCCTCCGGGGCGAATGTCTGGCGGGCGCTTTGACACAGCGGGATTTATTCGGGATACTGGCGGAGACCGGATTTGTCAATGCGATGGCGATCAAACGCTTTCCTTACCGAAAAGTGAAGGGGCATCCTTTTTACTCCATGACATTTCAGGCCTGTAAACTGCAGGCGGCCGAGGATGTTGAGGTCATGTATCGGGGCCCGATGAAGGCTTTGCTTCTGGCAGATGGCACGGTGCTGCCGGCGGGGCAGACATGCAGGATTTCAGCTAGCCTGATCTGCTGTACCAATGGCGAGTTATTCCGTTTTGACAGCAGCGGGCAGGTTCAGAATCTGGAGATTGAGGATGCGTGCGGTTGTAATTTGCCGCCGGAAACTTCGGCCGCTGAACAAGAGGAGCCGGCTTCGTCTTCCTGTTGCTACTCGCCCGAAGCGAACGCGAAGGCACCTGTGAAAAAAGATAAGCATGTCGTCGATTGTATGGTCTGCGGTGCCGAACTGGCTTATCTTCTGAAAGAGGAGGAGCAAAGCTGTTACTATTGCGGCAGCAGCATGATGGTTGATGTCATTTGTGAATCAGGCCATTACGTCTGCGACAGTTGTCATTTACGCGATTCTGTTCGTGTTATTGAAACTATGTGTCTGAACAGTACGGAAACGGACATGATAAAATTGATGGACGCCATCCGTCGGCATGAATGTTTCAGCATGCACGGACCGGATCATCATGCCATGGTGCCCGGCATTGTCCTGGCGGCATTCCGTAACTCCGGCGGCGAGATTACCGATGACATGATTCGCACCGCGATTAGCAGGGGCAGTAAAGTCAGCGGCGGTTCTTGTGCGTTTTTGGGCGCTTGCGGCGGCGCGCTGGGGCTGGGCGCGGCGTTTGGCGTTATCCTTCAGTCGAATCCCCTCAATGGGCAAACACGTCACACTGTGATGAAGGTAACCAATGCCGCTCTGGATAAGATTTCGGAGCTGGCGGCCCCGCGTTGCTGCCAGCGTGACTGTTATCTTACACTCAAGGCCGGAGCCGAATTGTCGAAAACCTTTCTGCCGATTGCATTGAAAGCGGATTACCAGTTGGTCTGCCGTCAGACGCACTTGAATCGGTATTGTTCCGGATGCAAGTGTCTGATTCATCCGCAGACCGTTCACGCCGAAAAGGAATCGTTGAACGTATAATGTGCTATGAGTCTCTAAAAGTGAGCCACTGTCGAAAGGAATGCAAGTCATGAAAAGCGGGAAATTCATATTTATGATATTGGCGTTTTTTGTCCTGACGCTAGCGTTCTTTTTCACCAGAAACGGTACGGGACAGGTTGCCACTCATCCCGCCCAACGGCTCGGGTTCAATATTGACTTCTCGCTTATCCCGCCAGATGACATTCATCATGGCGGTCCTCCCAAAGACGGCATACCCGCTCTAACCAATCCCGATGTGATTCCCGCCTCACAGGCCGAATACCTCACTCCGGATGATCTGGTCATAGGTGTGACAACCGAAAAGTTATCCCGGGCTTATCCCTTGCGGGTATTGAATTATCATGAAATAGTCAACGATTCTCTAGGAGCTGTGCCGTTTATGGTTACCTATTGCCCGCTATGCCGGTCGGCACTGGTCTTTGATCGGCGGACAGGAGGGAAAGTTGTCGAATTCGGCGTCAGCGGTTTACTATGGAATTCCAACGTTCTGTTGTATGACCGCGTCCAGCCCGAATCCCGGCAGAGTCTCTGGTCACAGGTGCGCATGGCAGCCGTGACAGGCCCGGCCGCTCGCCAGGGGCTAAAACTGACCCTGCTGCCGTCATCCCTGACCACCTGGGAGCAATGGCATAACGAGCACCCGCTGACAACAGTTCTGTCCCCGCAAACAGCCTATCCCCGAAATTATAACCGCTCGCCCTATGCAAACTATTTTCGCAGCGACCGGTTAATGTTTCCCGTCCGGCAGAACAATCCTCGTCCTGATGGTTATGCCAACAAGGAAATGATGGTCCTGATCGAAACCGCAGAGGCAAACAAGGCATATGCGATTCGTGATATTGCCCGGACCGCCGGCGATAAAGGATGGTTGCGGGATAAGGTGGGAAACGTGGAGATTCGTTTTGATTACAATCGACCAGGCAATACGGTAAAGGTCTCTGCCGCCGACCCCAATGCTCTCCATCTTATGAAAGCTGTTGAAAATGGCAATAATACCGGGAAAAATGAAAAGCCCCGGCTTGCGGTTGCCTGGCTCTACTGGTTTGCCCTGGATGCCATTAGGCCGGAGGTTGAACGGTTTATGCCGGAAACAGCCGAAGCCGCCAGAACGCGTAATGATTAGTACAGCGAAGATTGTAAGCGTTCACGGAAATTGCGGTGAGGGTTTTCGGCCCTCGCGTAAATAGCTTCGCCAAAGGCGATAAACCTTCTGATTAAGGAGATAAATATGATAAAACTGAAACGAAGCAAAATAGTAATTAGTGTCGTTCTCTTATTGGCTATCTTTATGGCCAACAGCCTGAAAGCCGATCAGGAATCCGACCCTGCAAAAACTGAAGAAGAGTATAAATATGAAGGCAAGGAAAAGATTTATAAGGAGTATGCACTTATTCTTAAAGAATATGTTGACGATCAGGGCATGGTCGATTATGCCGCATTAAAGGGCAATCGCGCCCCTCTGGACACCTTTGTCGAGGCTTTGGGAGATACCGATCCCGAAGAGTTTAAATCCTGGAATGATAAAGAAAAGACCGCTTTCTGGATTAACGCCTATAATGCCCTGACGCTGCAAACAATCATTAATCACTATCCAATCAAGGGCCGTTGGTACAGTTTTCATCCTGATAACAGCATCCGCCAGATTGACGGCGTCTGGGATGAAATCAGGCATACCGTGTTGAACAAGAAAATGACTCTGGATCATATTGAGCATGAGATATTGCGAAAGGAATTTAACGAACCGCAAATTCACATGGCCCTGGTATGTGCGGCGATGGGATGCCCACCGCTGCTGAATAAGCCTTATGTTGCCGGCAATCTGGACCAGCAGTTTGCCGACCGAGCCCGCAAGTTTCTGACAAATCCGGAAAAGTTTAAAATCGATCGTAGAAAAAACAGAGTCTATCTTTCAAAGATATTTGACTGGTTTGGAGAAGACTTTATTAAAACGTATCTGCCGGAAAAGGGATTCGGCAGATTCAAAAAAGCAGAAAAAGCATCTCTGCATTATGTCAGTCAGCATGTAAAAGATAGTGACGCCGCGTATCTGCGCCAGGATGACTATAAAATCAGTAATCTCAAATACGACTGGTCGCTGAATGAACAACAGAAAAAGCAGTGAGTCCAGGTGTGTGCACCTGAAAACACAGGAGGTTTTGGCCATGAATAGCGCCGCCAATGAAACTGGCCATCAGAAGGCCGCAGTGACGCCCAAACGGAATGTCAAAATTGCGATTGTCGTTTTGACGCTGGCCGCCCTGGCTGTCGCGGTTTTTACCTTGCCCGTCAAAGACTGGCTGACCAAAGGTTTGGAATGGACGGAAGGCCTGGGGTTCTGGGGACCGCTCGTCATTGTGGTGGTTTATATCATTGCTACGGTCTGCTTTGTGCCCGGGACGATTCTGACGCTGGGCGCGGGGTTCCTTTTTGGCATCGTTAAAGGGACGATTGCCATTTCCATCGGCAGTACGCTTGGCGCGGCCGCCGCGTTTCTGGTGGGCCGCACCGTCGCCCGGGGCTGGGTCTCGCGGAAAATCGCCGGCAACGAAAAATTCTTCGCTATCGATAACGCCGTCGGTAATGAAGGATTCAAAATTGTCCTGTTGACGCGTTTAAGTCCGGTATTTCCTTTTAATGTTCTGAACTATTTATACAGTTTGACGAGCGTGTCATTCTGGAGATTCTTCTTTGCTTCCTGGATTGGCATGTTCCCGGGTACTGTAATGTATGTGTATTTTGGCGCCGGTATGAAATCCCTGACCGAAGTGGCCACGGGCGAAGTGGAAAGCAACGCCGCTCAAAGAGTCTTTTTCTGGATCGGTCTGGCGGTTACCATTGCTGTAACCGTATTCGTAACGCGCCTGGCGCGAAAAGCTCTGAAAAACGCCGTCGCTCAACCACTGGATGCATAACATTTATACGCATCAACGTATTAATATAATGCCGGCAGGGTGACTGCGTTATACACTCCGGTTGATCCGGATCAGGTATTTTATACTCATTTGGGTAGAAAGCTCCGGGCGTGAGCTTTTTATCCGCACATTATTACGTTCCGACAAAACGGGTATTTTCAATCGGGACGAGTATAGAAAGCGATGAAACTTTATGGTCAAAACTGTGTATGTAGAACCACAAGATGAGTACAATCAACAACTGGTGGCCAATGTCCATCCTCCCGACTGGCAGAATCCAACCCCTGCCGAAAAGTATAATCTGGTCGTAATTGGCGCCGGAACGGCCGGACTGGTCGTTGCTGCCGGCGCTGCCGGCCTGGGGGCCAGGGTCGCTCTGGTCGAACGGCATTTGATAGGCGGCGATTGCCTGAATGTCGGCTGTGTTCCCAGTAAGGCTCTGATTCGGTCCGCCGAAGCCGTGGGGCATTTTAAAGCCGCCGCCAACCTGGGTATTCACTTGCTGCAACCGGAGACGGTCGATTTCGCTGCCGTTATGCGGCGTCTGCGCCAGGTACGCAGCAGGATCAGCCATCATGATTCTGCCGCCCGGTTTCGCGACCTGGGAGTCGATGTCTTTCTGGGCGACGGGTCATTTACCGGCCCGGATACCGTTGAGGTTGATGGAGTCACATTGCGTTTTTCCAAAGCGGTGATCGCGACCGGAGCCCGGGCCGTCCAGCCGCCCATCGAAGGCATTCAGCAAGCCGGTTTTTTAACCAATGAAACCGTCTTTACCCTGACCGAACGTCCCGCCAGGCTGGCCGTCTTTGGCGCCGGCCCGCTGGGATGCGAACTGGCCCAGGCCTTCGCCCGTTTGGGCAGCCAGGTTACAATCATCGAGCAGAAAGGCCAGCTCCTTTCCCGCGAAGACCCTGACGCAGCGGCGCTGGTCATGGCCTCCTTCAAAAAAGACGGCATTGATATACGCACCGACACCACCGTGCAGCGTGTCAGTCATGATGAGCAGGGCAAGCATCTGCATCTGAAGGTTGACGGCAAAGAAGATATCTTTACAGTTGATGAAATCCTGATGGGAGCTGGTCGGACGCCGAATGTCGAAGGATTGAACCTAGAAGGCGTCGGCGTGCAGTACGATACCCGGCAGGGGGTTTACGTCAACGATTATCTGCAAACGACCAATCCGAGGATATACGCTGCCGGCGATATCTGCCTGAAGTATAAATTTACTCATACCGCCGATGCTGCCGCCCGCATTGTCCTGAAAAACGCTTTGTTTGGCTTTATGGGTAAGATGAAACTCAGCGATCTGGTCATTCCCTGGTGTACTTACACCGTTCCGGCCATCGCCCATGTGGGATTGTATGAAGACCAGGCTCGCGAACAGGGCATTGATGTGGATACCTTTTTGCTGAAGCTGGATGATGTGGACCGTGCCGTCACCGATGGCGAGGAGGACGGTTTGATTAAAGTCCACGTCCGCAAGGGAACCGATAAAATTGTTGGTGCGACCATTGTCGCCGCCAATGCAGGCGATATGATCAGCGAAATCACCCTGGCTATGACAGCCAAAATCGGATTAGGAAAGATCGCTCAAACGATACACCCATATCCTACGCAATCCGAGGCCATTAAAAAAGTAGCCGATGCCTGGAATCGTTCCCGTTTGACGCCGGGAATCCATAAAATATTTCGTAAAATTATGGCTTGGCAGAGGTAGTATCCTGTGTTAGAATGCAGCAAATTTCCCATGGGGAATGTTACAATGTATCAGTTTTTTAAATTCGAATTAAGAAAGGGACAGGTTATGAAGATTGTAAGAGGGATTGCTGTATTGTTGTTTGTTGTTTGTTTGGCTTTTGGCGGTTGCGCAAAAGAAAGCAGTACTCCTGCCCCGACTCCGGGCGATCCTTGTGTAACTACAACTGAATAAATTGCTGAATGATTTTGCCGTGAGGTTTAATCAAATTATGTACCAGTAAAGGAAATGATGTAACGTGTCATTTCCTTTTTTTTGTGTTCATTAGAAATTGTTCCTGGGCGATGTTTTATAACATCTTTTAAAATAGATAGTTATAAACAATGTTCCTGTGGCAGTTACGGTGTCCCCGTCGTCGGACTATGGTTTTTTTGTGTCAAAAGTATTGCGCATTATTATGCAAATAGTATAATGTATCGTAATAAAAGCGTCATTATACCAGCCCCGGACAAGCCGGAAATTCAAAGCACGAAATCCGAATGACAAAACAACGTTGCCATGATGAATACAGAAAAGATATGAAGTCGTAACTCTTTGTTCCATGGCGATTTATCCTGTCGTGTCTTGATAGGTGTCCTAGCCGATACACGAAAAAACCCTCCGGGGCATCATTTTCAACATTGTTCATGTGTCATTGATTCTTCATTCTAATTTCGTCTTTTATGCTTTTCTTGTCCTTTTTCGCAAGATTTAAGTCATAAAAAACTATTAAATTATCGCAATATAAGTTTGAATTATACTCAAATATGGTAAAATAAACCTTCTGATCTGCATAAATAAGTAAACAGGTGATCCTTAAGTTTGTATTAAAAGTTCATATAATCTCAGCGTACCCTAAACAGAAAATCACCCCCCAATTAAAGAGAGTTTAATCATGAAGAATCTGATTATTGGTTTGTTGATGTGTGTTTTAATTTTTATGACAGGATGTAAGAGCGAGTCATCATCTTCCAATGAGAATGGGCCATCGCAGGATTCTCCTGCTGAAACGAAATCCCCCGTGGAAAATCCAGCCGATGCAGCAGGCGACGAAAATGTTGACACCGTTAAATCGGAACAAAATATGCCCAATCCGAATGCAGATGAGAATCCTGCCGGTATGGAAAAGGTAGATAAGGAAGAGGTTAAGGTGGGAATTGGTATGACCGCACCGCCGCTGGAAGGGCTGACCTTTGTTAAGGGTGAGCCGGTCAAGATGACTAAAGGGCATATTTATGTTGTCGAGTTTTGGGCGACCTGGTGCCCGCCGTGTCTCAAAAGCATACCTCATCTGACCCGGTTGCAGCAGGATTATAGTGATAAAAATGTGACTATTATCGGAATCTCCAAAGAAACCGTAGATAAGGTCAAGCCGTTTGTCGAAAAGCAGGGCGACCAGATGGATTATGTTGTGGCGGTCGATAAGGCCCTGGAAGTCGACAAAAACTATATGCAGGCATTCAATGTCCGCGGTATCCCGAACGCCTTTATCGTGGACCATAATGGTATAATTGTCTGGCAGGGTCATCCCATGGCGATGGATGTCGTCCTGGCGGAAGTGGTCGCCGGCAACTTCGATCCTGTCGCTTTCGAACAAAAGCAAAAGGAGCAGCAGTCGCTGCAAAAGAAAATGTCGCTCTTACTGCAGCAATACTCAATTGAAGCCATGGTAGATAGCGAAACCCCGACCGAAAAATCACGCAAGCTGGCCAGTGAATTTATCGAAGCCGCTCCCTCGCAATGGCTGAATTATTTTGCCATGCTTATCATGAAACATGAAAAACTATCTTTTCGCGATCATGAAATGGCGTTGAAAGCGGTCCAAAAGGCTTATGAAATGACCGATGGTAAAGATTTAGAAGTGCTGAACACCTATGCTCTGGCCCTGTATCAAAACGGTAAGGTTGCCGATGCTATCTCGCATCAGCAAAAGCTGATGAAAATGTGCCAAAATCAACCCCAGGAAATCATTGACGAAGTGCAGAAGCAGATGGATATGTTTAAAAACGTTGCCGCCGAAGTGACTCCATAATCGCCGGTTTTTACCCACAGGATAAGGGAATCTATGCCATGGCCAGACGTAAAGACTTTAATCGTAAATAGTTACGTTTGGGTATAATTCGTATTTTTAATCGTAACGAGTGACCATTTTTCAACTACGCCACAACGTGCCGGCATCCGAATCGAACAAACTCATCATCTTTACCAGGTATCCTGTACCGGGCCAGGCAAAAACGCGATTGATACCGGCCCTGGGGCCGCTCAAAGCCGCCGCCTTGCAGCAGGATATGACCGAACGCACGGTGGCAACAGCCTGTTCGCTTAATGGCCAGCTATCTCTGTCCGTTGATGTCTGTTATGCCGGGGGTACAAATAAGCAGATGACGAACTGGCTGGGCCGGCAAACCAGCGTCAAAGTCGGATTTAACCCGCAATCTTCCGGCGACCTCGGTCGGCGCATGGATCATGCCTTCCAATCCTCTTTTCATCGCGGCTATAAACAGACTATTATTATCGGCAGCGACTGTCCGGCTCTATCCCCCAGGTTGCTCCAGGAGGCTTTTGCGGCGTTGAAGCAGAACGATCTGGTTATCGGACCATGCATGGACGGCGGCTATTACCTGATCGGCCTGTCCAGACCCGCTCCCTTATTTGAATCCATCGCCTGGGGAACAGGCACTGTTCTCGAATCTACGTTGCAGCGGGCCCGCCGACAAAAACTTCGGTATCATTTTCTTCCTCCACTCTCTGATATCGATGATCCGCCGGATCTGGATCAGTTTTTTGCCGTCAGTAAGCCAGGAAATCCAGCTGCGGCCTTTTCAAATCACAACATGAATCCTGAACCTTTCGACTATCGTACTCGCCCCTTTCTTTCGATTGTCATGCCGGTTATGAACGAAGGCGAAATCTTGTCGGCGACGCTGGAGCCGCTTCGGCATCCCGCTGTCGAAATTCTTATCATTGATGGCGGCAGCGTCGACAATACCCTGGAGATCGCCCGCCGCCATGGCTGCCGGATTATCGCATCGCCGCCGAGCCGGGCCGGACAGATGAATCGCGGAGCCGCCCAGGCGCTCGGGAAATTGCTGCTGTTTCTGCATGCCGATACCCGCCTGCCTGCCGATTACGTTCGGCTGATCTTCCAGGCTCAACTTGATACGCCGCTGACGGTAGGCGCTTTTCGCTATCAGACTGATTTTGACGGCGCGACGATGCGCTTGCTGGAAAAGCTGGTCGATTTCCGCTGCCGATATCTGAAGATGCCTTATGGCGACCAGGGATTATTCATGACGCATGATTTTTTCAACCGGCAGGGTGGTTTTCCTGATTCCCCGATTGCCGAAGACCTTTTATTCATTCGCTCTCTTCCCCGTGCCAGCCGCCGGCTGATTCAGATTCTGGCCCAGCCGGCCCTCACCTCCGCCCGTCGCCATCGTCGCCTGGGTCTTTTGCGCACTACCATCATCAACCAGCTTGTCATTCTCGGATTGCATTTTAATATCGACCCTGCTTTGCTGGTCCGATTGTATGAACGACGATAATAGGGTTTACTTTTCCGGGCGGGTGATTATACTGTTTTTCTTTACAGGACTTACTCAGCCATACCGGCATCAGGATGTGAAAAGAAAGACAGGCAGCGAACGTGACCATCGACATTAATTCCATCAGGGCCAAACGCGGTTTCATCTGCGATATGGACGGCGTGATTTATCACGGTTCCCATCTGCTCGACGGGGCGAAAGCCTTCGTTGACTGGCTGCAGGCATCGGGAAAACACTATGTTTTTCTGACCAACGCCTCGGCCCAGAGCCCGGCCGACCTGAGCGACCGGCTGGCCCGGCTCGGCGTCAATGTCAGTGAGAATCATTTTATCACCTCCGCCATTGCCACCGCCAGTTTTATCGCGACCCAGCATCCCGGCGGCTCGGCTTTTGTCATCGGCGATCCCGGCCTGTTCCAGGCCCTGGAAGAAGCCGGCATCACCATCAACGACACCAATCCCGATTATGTCGTCATCGGTGAATCGCCGACCTACGCCTATGACAAAATCGTCAAGGCTTCGCACCTCGTCCTCAACGGCGCCCGCCTTATCGGCACCAATCCCGATCTGACCGGCCCGACCGAGAACGGCATCATCCCCGCCTGCCGGGCTCTGCTGGCCCCCGTCGAGCTGGCCACCGGCCGCCAGGCCTATTATATCGGCAAACCCAATCCTCTCATCATGCGTTACGCCCTGAAAATCCTGCAATGCCGTCGCGAAGAAACAGCCATTATCGGCGACCGCATGGACACCGACATCATTGCCGGCATCGAAACCGAAATCGACACCATCCTGGTCCTCTCCGGCATCACCCAACCCGGCGATCTCGACCGCTACCCCTACCAGCCCGATCTCACTCTCAACAATGTCGGCGAAGTGGCTGTATGATGATGTGGGAAGTTGGGACGTAGAAAGTGCAAGAGACAAGCCTGACGCAAACACGCGAGGCAATATAACTGCTCTCAAGCATTTTATTGTCCCACAATGGGATTAAAACCCTCGCCTTCAGGCGAAAACTTCAGTATATGTAAAATGTATACATAAGTGTCAAAATCTTAGCGCTTTTTTAGCGATTCAAATATGCCTACATTTGCATCATCATATATCGTTAAAGATAATTGTTACAAAGTTTTATGCGGCCAGCCTTGATGAATTCATTCGTCAAGGCAATAATGGCCGCAAAGCCACCGGCTTGAAGCCGGTGGTAGTTTACTTTTTGTGTTGACATGCTGTAAGATCAGGAATATATTACCCAAAGTTCTTTGAAATTTTTATCATAGGTCGTAAAGTACCTTAAAATAAGGTACTTACAGGGAACGCGGTGAAAATCCGCGACGGTCGCGCCGCTGTGATCGTCCGCCCCGAAGTTTTTCGGGAACCCTGACATCTTATGCCACTGCTCAAGTTGAGCGGGAAGGCGTTGTCAGGCAGGACGAGAGTCAGAATACCTGTTACGATGAATAAAGTTAAGTTCTCGCGTAAAGAACAGCATCAAGCCGGATTATTGTACTTAGTGCCATAATCTGGATAAAATAAAACTTGAAAGCCGTTGTTCCTTACGTAGGAGCAGCGGCTTTTTTATTTGGATATTTTGAAAGGTGATATCGATTAAAACATGAGAAAAAGTGAAAAATGAGGCGCCGACAGTGAGATGCCGACGCCCCTTAGAGAAACCGATTGGGCTTCCCTTTAGCGTGGTTTATTATAGTTTAAATCGGGCATTTTTGCAATGAAATAACTTGCAACGCACTTCTCTAAAAGGGCTTTTACGGCCATTTATTCTGGTTTTTCGGTGCCTCATTACTCAATTTCTCGCAATGATTCAGATTGGAGGTGGCAAAGATGTAACAGAGATAATTCGGTAATGATGTCAAAAAATGAAAAAAAAGAAAATGTAATTTAATAAAAGTTGAAGAAGATTGGAGTAGAAAACCATGAAAAAAGTTATTTGCTTAACGATTATTTGCGCTTTGGCGGCGGTGTCGATGGCCGCGGATAATTCAAGTTATGTTGATGTTGACACATCAAAGTATTCGGCAAGAGATATAACCATTCAGGATACACCATATTATGGTGGAGCACACGGTGGATTCACTGCAGACAATGGAAAGCTTCACTATTGGAGCCCGCAGGAAGGATATGCCGTAACTGATATCGCCACAGGAGCAAAAACGCTGATCGGTTTACCCGCAGGCGGTGTCCGGTCAAACACTTATGGGGATGCGTTTGGATGTTACGACCCGGCTAGCGGGATATTCTACGCTGCCACAATTGACGGTATGAGCGATGCTTATATTTACCAGTATGATACTGTCTCAGGCGGATGGCAAACCGGCTACACCTCCGCAATCAATGCTTTTGGTGCAGACACGTATAACAGCCAGCTTTATTTTTCAGGACTGAACGAACCATGGAGTGGCGGCTTTAACCAGGACACTTATATCAGCAGATTTGTTGAAAATACACCTCACACTTATGGCACAACGGGTCTTGGTTTGCATGACAGTCTGGTAAGAACGGTAGGTAATTCGGCATCTGTAACTGTTGATAATCAGGGTAATGTTTACTATGCCTCTTATGCCGCAAGTGCATTATATAAATGGAGTGCGGCTCAAATCGTAAGTGTAACCGATGATATATTAAACAATGAGGCCGATGAATTTCTGACAATTGCTGACGCAACGCTCTTGCTTGATATTCCGGGCACCGGATATGGTATCACCGCCGACGATGCGGGCAACATATTTATGTCGGTCAATAATTTTGAGGGCGGTCCCCAGGTACTTATGTGGAATGAGGAACTTGGCAGCAGCTACGAAGTGATCGCAACCCTTGACCCCTCACAGTATTTCGGCTTCTTTGGTGATCTGAGCATTGACGGTGATTTTCTGGCTGGCGATTCGCTCTATGGTCAATTTGGCTGGCAAAATCCCATCACGGAAATTACTTACGTCCCCGAGCCGGCGACGATTGCGATTCTTGGCCTTGGCGGATTGCTGCTGAGAAGACGCAGAAAAACGAATTAATTTAACGATTTTGAAAACTCTTAAAAAACGAATGAAAACTCTTAAAATTTAAAGGAAAAATTAAAATGAAAACAAAATTAACTTATTTAGTACTGGCAGTGACCTTTGCGGTCTCTGCTACATCATTTGCAGGAATTTATTCAGATGCCATTGGCGGTGCCGGTATTGACCAGGGCATAGCCGGTTTTGTCGATGGTCAGGTTAACTCGATATTTGCAGGCTGGGCCACAAGTATCGCAGATTATTCACCTTTTGATTTAGCTGAAATACAAAATTATGCAGGCGGTGCCTATGCCAATCCTCAAAAAGCACTAGGAGCTGTAACTGGAAACAACGCAGATATTGTCAGTCTTGGTGATATGGATGCTACGGAATTAAGCAAATGGCGTAGTAATCCAGCCATTTACAATGGTCCCGGAAGTTTGACACTCGGCTTTGAATTTGCCATCAAAAATGGGGACGGAGCAGATTTCGCGGCGTTTGAAAATGGGTTCATGTCCGGCTCGAAGCTCTTTGCTGAGCTCGGCTATGTGGAAGTCTCTACCAACGGCACCGACTTTGCGAGATTTCCATCTGTTTACGATGCCGCTTCGACTCCTGTAGGAGGTTATGGTACTATAGATCCGACCGGAGTTTACAATCTGGTCGGAAAACATGCCAACGCCTATGGAAAAAGTTTCGGCACACCTTTTGACCTTGAAGACCTTTCCAATCATTCGCTTGTCACCGAAGGACTCGTTGACCTTGACGAGATCAACTTCGTCCGCATAATCGATATCCCCGGCGACGGCAGCTTTAAAGACAGTCTTGGCAATCCCATCTATGACGCATGGGTAACATGGGGATCCGGTGGTGTTGACTTCGAAGCCCTTGGCGTGATTAACCAGGTACCTGAACCGGCAACAGTAGCCATACTCGGACTTGGCGGACTGCTTCTTAGAAGAAGAAAAAAAAACGCTTAGAAAACTATAAAACTAGCGGCGCGAGATTATTCTTGCGCCGCGGATATAAGGAGACTTAAACATGAAAAAATTTCTAATATCTAGTCGCCCCTGAAAAAATCATAAGTCTTTTTATATAAAAGAGTTGTATT
>CAYZXY010000019.1:13127-53902 GCA_964482555.1 uncultured Pirellulales bacterium | reverse complement strand
ATCAGAATTTCAACCAGAGTAAAACCACTTTTACGAGTCTTCATAAACACTCCTTCGACGTTTGCACGTCAAATCATTTTTAATATGTACATAATTCGTTACATCAGAAACTTATTTCATTGACAACGAAAAGACAAAAAAGACGAGGCAGGGCAATTTTGCCTCTTGATCCGAGAGTTTTTCTTTATCACGCTCTCCTTTCTGCCGTTCGGCGAAGCCGGCACAATAATCTATCTTTATTCACTTTTGAGTCATTTGTCTTATCGGTTGTGGGTTGAGGATACTTTTTCAAAATGAATGGGCGACCGGCGGGTCCGGCGATCGTGCTCGACGTTTTATGCTCATAGCCTGGTTTTCCTTATTAAAAGAACCTGAAACATGACTTTACCTGAGAAAAAGTACCATTAATTTAAGTCGGCGGCAAAAAAGAGCAACCTGTTTTATCGAGTTTTCCCCCCTTTTCCAGACGAGCCGGTTTGCCTGACCCGCACAACCGTTAAGGGACATACAGCATGAGCCGTACAATTAACGGTTATGCCAGTTACAAGGACTGGAAGAAATCCAACAAAGCCGTTAAATCGTGAAATTTGAGTAAATTATTAAAAAACCCCAACCGCGCAAAATATGCCCTATAACCGGTTTTTCAGGAAAATAAAATCACCGTTAATTGGTTAGTTGACCAAAAACCAGCCCCGGCCGATGCGAACGAAAACCCGATGGACAAAATTCGAATTTTAAGAACAATCCCGAATTTGCAATCTGAAATCCTTTTCAAATTTCACTGACTGCGAATACTGGAAAACGATACAAAACGGCCGGCAATCGGTCCCAGCGACAAAGGACGATTGAAGGTATCCGCGGTCTGAAGGGAATAGCCCGCGGCATTCAGAAACATCCGCCAGGTCTCGGAATCGGGCCAAAAGCAAAGGATCAGGCCCGTTTCGGCCTGCCCGTTCAACGTGGAAGCCGCCGGATAGAGAACGCCGCCCTGAAACCGGAACAGATCGATTACATTCCAGATTTCACCGCTGCCGGAGGCAAGGTCCGTTTCGATGGCGGGAATATCTTCGCCGAAATAAACCATGATTATACCATGTCGATGCAGACATTTTTTCATATCCTGCCAGGGGGCGGCCGGACCGGCCAGCAGACTGTCAAACTGATGATGCTGATGGTGCAGCCAGAGCAGATCGTAATGCCGGCTTGCCCGCCGCACCCACAAGTGCCAATGTGAGCCGAGGGGATTGATCGTTCGTTCGGTGACAGCGTCGGACGCGTCCCTGGTAAGATGATGATCGAGCCGTTCGAACAATGCCGGTTCGAGCAGGAGATCGATATGCCGGTCGCTCTTTTGTGCATGGCGGGGCCAGACAGCTTCGTTCATCCCGGCGACGAGGACATCCTCCACGTCCGGTAACTGTCCGATCAGGTTAATCCATTGGCGGTTGTCCCGACTTTGTGCAATTTTGTCCTGAACACGATAGAGAAACATGCCGTTAAGACGGACGGTCATCAGCGATTCGTCGGTTTCGTCCCTGACCAATGCATAAGCGCCGCGAACATCCTCCACCAACCGCATCGGCATCTGCGGCATCCGCAGCCAGTAACGGGCAGCCCAGGGCATGACCAGTGAATTAATACCGACAAGCAGAAAACCGGCGGTAATGAGCCAGCGACGAAACCACATTCCTGGTCGGCCGTAGTAGATAATCGTCAGTCCCCCGCCCAGCAGCGCCGCCAGTATCAGCGCCGTCAGGACCATCAGTGACCCGAACCGCGGCAGAATAAAACAATGACAGCCGACCCGTCCAATTATCACCCCGAGAAACAGCCAGGACAGCCATTGTGTCCAGCCCAGCGTCCGGCTCATCATTGACGCCTGAGCGACGTTACGGCTGACATAAACGACCCGCCCCAGAATGATGGTTTTAATAAAAACAATTAACAGCAGAATAAACGCGGCCAACTGGCGTGCCGGCAGAGACTCAACACGAACAGATTTAATCCATAGCAGCGTCATTAATACCGTAGCGACCATACTGAAACCGGCCCAGATCAGCAGATTCACGGCCAGCCGGATTTGACTGGAGTTGGTTTCGGGGGGATTGCGGGTCGCGAGATAATAACCCAGCAGCAATCCGATAAAATAGGAACTGCTCCAGCCCTTTTGAATCTGGACGCTGTCATAGATGACATCGACGACATAACCCCAGAGATAAAGCCCGCCGCCGACCAGCAACCCGCACACCAGCACCAGAATAATCCCGGTCAGGGAGCTGCCGGGGATATAATTCAGGTCGATGGAGGTGGTTTGATACTTCTGGCCTTTGCGTTTTCGGGTTTCCAGTTCGGGGAGCATGATGACCGAAATAACACTGACCAGCAGAATCAGCTTGGCCAGCCAGACATCGGTCCGCGGCGGCAGCAGATCAATCAACACCAACTGCCAGAGGCTATATCCCGCCACCAGCCCCAAAACCATCAGGACCGGCAGCCGCTGTTCGAGTTCGAGCGGCTTGATGACCGCCCTGCCGCTCTCGGAAGACAGCGTAAAGCGATAAAGCAATGCCAGAACCACACCGGCGACAAACCAGACCGGCAGCATCCATATAATAAGCAGCAGGCTGTCGAGTATCCGCATCGCGAACAGATTGAGAAAGAAATGCGAAGCGAATGCCCGCTGTATCCATTTGAGCCCATCGACGGAAAAAGTGGCCATGATGGAAAAAAGAACCCATAAAACGACACTGCCGGCCAGCGCCGTACTGACGGCATGGAAATCGACGCGACCCCCCGGCAGCCACATGGGGCGAATGTCGGCATGAGATTCCTGGGGTGAAGACGAAACATCGGCCCGCCTGGTGATCTTCATCATCAGGCGTAACATCCATTGCGGCCCCATCAGCCCCAGCCAGAAAGAGAGCAGTATGACGGTGAAAAACAGAAACTGCATGCCCGGATCGCCGCCCAGCAATCCAACGCTCAACCGCAAAAATCCCGATAAGCTCCCGCCGGCGCACCCGCCGATGATAAAACTGACACCGTAAAAACGTCTTCGGTTGTCGATATTAATAGCCAAGAAACCTCAATTCGGGAAAAAATGAACGGAAAAAAAACAATTTATACTCAAAGGGGTAGAAAGCTCCGGACAAGGCCAGGCGTAAGCTTTTTATCCGCATATATACCCAAAGGGTATGAAAATTCCCGGCAGGGCCGGGCGTAAGCTTTTTATCCGCAAATAATTACGTTCCGGCAAAACGGGGATTTTCAATCGGAACGAGTATAATTACGCTCCGACAAAACGGATATTTTCAATCGGAACGAGTATAGAAATCCACCGCAACTGTGGTGCGGGCAGGATCAAAGACCCTGATCATACCGGAGTCAAGTCGCATAAGCAAGCCCTCCTGTACACTGATATCCACCACCCGGCCGGTAAACCGATGGCCGTCGCACAACAGCGTCAAGCGTTTTCCCACAACGCCGCAATGCCTCAGCCAGTTATCATGCAGCGACTGTAAACGTCCCTGACCAACCTCGTACAGCCGGCGGTCGAGCGTTTGCAGTAGTTCGCGGGCCAGCGACAATCTATCTACCGGCGCATCGGTAATCATTTTCAAAGACACCGCTGTATCGATCAGTTCTTTGGGAAATTCGTCTTGTCCCTGCCGGCAGTTGATGCCGATACCGATCACATAGTTGACATATCCCGACTCATCAGCCGGCCGCGATTCGATCATGATCCCCGCCAGTTTCCGATCATCATACATGATATCATTGGGCCATTTTATCCGGACATCCACGCCCGCGGACGCTTTGACGGCTTCAACAACAGCAAGACCGGTCAGCAATGACAATTGCGGGCCGCTATCGGGCTTCTCATTCTGGAGCAGAACCGAACACAAAATGCTGCTGCGCGGCCGGGAGAACCAGTTACGACCCAGCCGCCCGCGCCCCTTGCGCTGTTGTTCGGTAAACACCGCCAGCCCGTCAAAGCCTTCAACATCCGCATGCGCCCAGGCGACATCATTGGAGCTGTCGGTCTCATCATACACGACAATTTTCCGCCCAACCCTGGCCGTCGCAAGCTCCTCTTCCAGAAAATCGGCATCCAGCCGAGCGGCATCGCCCGTCAGACGAAATCCGTACATCGGTGACACCTCGACCTGATAGCCCTGATGCTGCACCAGCTGTTCGACTTCACGGAGAATGCTTTCCGGCGGCACTTGCAAAGTCACCTGCAATGATTCCATCGTGAGCCAGCGGCCAGGATACCGCGTCAAAATGTCCAGTAATGTTTTCATTCTGCGTCAGTGATACCCTATCGGGCAGAAAGCTTCCGACAGGGCAGGGCGTAAGCTTTTTATCCGCACATAAATATGTTCCGACATAACAGGAAATTTCAATCGGAACGAGTTTACTTAAATACCGTCAGACGTCCAGGTCAAGACCGATATCAATCGGCGTGATGGTATGCGTCAGAGCGCCGACGGATATTCTTTCGACGCCGGTCATGGCTATGTCGCGAACTCGCTCCAGACGAATGCCGCCGGAAGCCTCAAGCTGTACGTTCCCGTCAGAACGCATTTTATCTCGCAGAACCACCGCCTGCCCCATCTGATCGAGCGACATATTGTCCAGCAACACAATGTCGATACCGTCAATCCGCAATACTGTCTCCAACTGCTCCAGCGTATCGACTTCCACCTCGATGAAAGCCGGCGGCACCGGCCGTTGCGCTATCCTTTCAATCGCCAGCCGCAAACCGTTTTCCAGATTATCCGCGCCGATGGCCACGAGATGATTATCTTTGAGCAAGACGGCATCATATAAACCCATTCGATGATTCACTCCGCCACCGCAGCGAACGGCATACTTCTCCAACTCTCGCCAACCAGGCGTCGTCTTGCGTGTATCCAGTATTTGTGACCCCGTCCCTTCCACCGCCGTCACATAAGCCGCGGTCGTGGTGGCAATACCGCTCAGACCCTGTAGAAAATTCAACACCACACGTTCAGCCGCCAGTAAACTCCGCAGCGGCCCTGTTATGGCGCCCGCCGATTCGCCAGCTTTGATGTTCATGCCATCATTCAGCGGCCCCTCCAGCCGCAGACGGTCATCGTATAATGATAACACATCCGCAATTATGGGCATACCACACAAAACACCCGCTTCTCGAAACACCAGCCGGGCACAGCCCATCATTGATTCCGGTATGGATATTTTCGAGGTGATATCACCTTCGCCCAGATCTTCAATCCTCGCAGCCTTGATAAGCTGAATATGTGAACTTGATGTCGGCGGATGATATCGAGATTGTTCGTCCATATTACCCTTTTATAAAAATGTATTCACCACTTTTGGATTTCAATTTATCTCTCTGTGATTCTAACGCGAAAAGCAAAAATCACAGACTAATTTATTGACATGGTCCTCATTTTACGTAATCCTGTGTAAACAATAAAGATACATTTTCATAAAGTGCGTAATCTCAGGAGTTTTCTTATATCATGCCCTCAGACAACCAGCCGCTTTTCAAGCATTATTTCGCTTATCGTCATTTTCAAACCAATGGAAAAGTGCAGAATATCATTGAAGGGATGGATCAGGTAAAAAGCCCGCATGTCTGCCTGGGGCTTTGGGAGACATCCGCCGACGGTTTGGGTATTGAACCTTCGATGATATCCGAACGTCAGGAACGGCTGATAAAAACAGTTAAAACTCTGCGGCGCAGCGAGATTACCTGCGATATCGCCCTTCCCGGTCCGGCACAGCTTGGCGTCAGTAACCGCATGCAGTTAAACTGGTTACAATCAGTAGCGGCGACGATGTCCCGGCTGGGCATCGCCGCTGTCTGGATCGATGACAGGCACGCAATCCCCACTGTCTTTAACAGAACAAAGCTTATATCCTTTTACAAATATTACGAGCGATTTATTCATAACGAAAATCCCCGCCAGATGATTGGTCTGCTCGCGGCCCCGGCACACTTTTACTTCGACTTTGGGCTTACCAGCAGTGATATTGCGAAACAATTAAGCGGCGACAAAAACGCAATGGTAATGGTTTCCCAGACTTATGATAATGACCGCGACCGCACCGGGATACTCAAGACAGCTTATGAACTGATGCTGCACCGTGCCTTGAATGTCCCTTCGACGCCAGTCGGTTGTGTACAGCACGACATCGCTTCGCCCTTTGAGAAAAGCGCCGCCGCCGATGAGCTTCAATTAACGCTGAACGCCCTGTTTAATATGGATGGTGTACTCATCGACTGCTTCGACCGACTGGGAACGGCGCCGGGGCTGGATAACCATTTCCTGCACATGCAGGAAACGCATCGCGGTTTTATGAAAAAAATCGCTCGATCAGGCCCTTTTAATCACCTCGGCGTGCAGATAGTCGTCCCCTCGCCGGAGAAACCCGTCTCTTCACGAAAAGAGAACCCGCCCGATCTGCCCGATCATATCTGGCCAGTGATGTTATGGCGGATGGGGCTGCCGGTGAGCATGATCGTCGCCGAGGACATCGCTCCGAAGAAGGCTCCGCCATCAGTCTATCTGCTGACCGGCCGTACGCCGCAGCAGTTATCGCGCCGCCAACTGAATGAGATTTTCACTCATGGCGTTTTGATGGATATCGAAGCAGCGGAAACAATACAAGAAATGGGACTCCCCGGGCTGATTGGAGCAAAGATCGAAAGAGCCCCGCGGAAAATCGAACGTGAATTCATTTCCGATTCCACCTTCGTTCACCCCTGTTACGGATACAACACATGGTGGGCGCCTTATTATGACGCCGATGATTTCCGCCTGATCAAACCGTTTCATAACAACAGCCGCAGCATCACCACGCTTCAGGCTCCCGGCCGGTCTCCCACCATCAATGGTATTGTCCTTTTTGATAATATCGAGCATAGTCATCGCAGCGTGATTCTGCCTTACCAGCTGCATGAGGGCAATATAAAGGCGGTCATGAGCGTGCACCGGCAGCGGCATTTCCGGGAGCTGATCGCCTGGCTGCTGCGGCGGCGGCTGGACTGCTTCGTGGAAGCGACCCCCGATCTGACGCCGTTTATCTGCCGCATGGGAACCAGAAAAAGATACCTGCTGACGCTGATGAATACCGGTTTCGACTGGGCGATCGACAGCCGCATCCAGATCGCCCCCACTCTGCTAAAGATCAAACAGGTCCGGGAAATCAACGAAGACGGCAAAATGATCGACCACACAAAAAAAGCCCTGCGCCAATATCGTGATTACCAGTTCATTGAACTCAACGCCGACACCGCTGTCGCCCCGATGCAGACAAAAACGTTTGTTGTTGAATAAACGCATTAATATCAATTGTCCCAGACATATGAACAGGTGTTGGGGTCGTCGCCGCGAGCCGAGCGGATGTCGGCAAGTTCGACGTCGGATATGCCTCGGAACTGGCGGCGGGCGTTAACGAACATGTCGTAGGTCTTGCGGTTGATCTTGCCGTTTTCCCACATGCAGATACAGGGCGTAAGCGTGGTATGGTTTTCTCTTGCGGTTTCGAGATTGCGAACCCATTGACCGGGGCTCATGATGGGGTCCTTGATTTTCCATTCCGGATTCTTAACGCCCCAACCGCTTCTTTCCGGCAGAAAACAACCGCCGGCGATAAGTCCTCGAAAAGGCCCTTCTGTATAAATGCCGTTTTTGTCAACAAACCAATGAGGTTTAACGGGTGAGGCGTGCTCGCCCTGGGAGATTTCGACATACTCGGTCAGGCGGGCCAGCCGCCAGGGATTGTAATCCATGATCCGGTCCGGGTTGCCGGCCTTGAGCGCCCAGCCCATCTGCTCGAACGGACAGGGGTAATATTTACGGCCGCCGTCTATACCCCAGCCGTGGAGTTTCGTTCCATAACGATTACCCATTGCCGTTACGATCTTGATGAAATTGCGATACCATTTGTTGCGATCGACATTCCCATTTTCGTCGCAGGCGTATGCCTTCCAGAATTCGCTGGAAGAATGACCGGGATGATAATAGAAAAACAGCTTGATATCGCGTTCATACAGAGCGTCGGCGATGTCCTGGAGCAGGTCTCTCTGGCAGTTCCAGCCAGGACAGATTTCCTCACGCACTCGCAACGGACAGGGCATGTGCTGCGTGGACCATGTTACGGACCAGGTCACCCAGCCGGCGCCCATTTCCTCCATCATATCGGCCCATCGCTCAACGTTAAAATCATTGATCATTTCGGGCCAGGGTTTCTTCTCGCCTTGTTCGGGATAGCCCCAGCCGCCCCACTGAAACATGATGCCGTAGGTTCGTTCTGCCATCCAGGTCTGATCGCCTCTGAAATCATGAACACGTTTTTCCAGTTCCGGCACGTCGCGAACATCAACCAGTTCGACGCCGAACACTCTGGCGGGATTGCGAATGTCAATTTTGTGTTGACCGGCGGGAACTTCAAGAGTTTTTTGCGACCGTCCACGACCGTAAACATCGCACGTAACGGCATTCCTGGGCCCGTGTATGGTGATCGTCTGCTTTCTCAGATCCGAAGCGAGGATTCGAACCTGGAAATTGTGAGGTTTTTCCGATACAATGGTCCATGATGCGATGCCTTCTCTGGTATCAAATCCCAGATCACCGCGTATCTCTCTTGCCCCGTCGCCCAGGACGACGCCACCGCTGCTGAGGTAGGTGATATCACCCTCACGAACGACAATGGGCTTGCCAGGCGACTGATTCCAATCGTAATCGAATGCGGGGTGATTTTCGGTCACCTTCATGGCCGCCGCCACAGAGGTCAAAAGCATCAAAATAACGATCAAAATAGAATTAAGATAACGAGCTGCCATATTCTTTCTCCTGCCCCCCGGTTTCATTGTTTTCGACTGCTTCCAATTAAGAATTAAGTTTTCCTGTTTCTCCAATCATTCTTATAATAGGGGTGTAGTCTATACGACCCCGTCAGCTTCGCGCCGCGCCCTCTCGTATTTGAGCCAGGCTTGCCTGGAGCTTTCTACTCGATCACGTACTAATTCTGACTTCAAGCTTCTCATCTCTTAAGCTGATTACTCATCTACTCCTCAACTGATAAACTATCTCAAATCCATCCAGTCTTCCCAAAGCCCGTCGGCCTTGAGTTTTTCGCGATGTTTTTCACTGCGATAAATCTGCTGACGCTGTTTGCGGGCATTGCGATCTATCCGCCGCTGTATCCTGGCAAAAACTTTCTCCGATGCGGGATCGGCGATCACTTCTACACGGGCTTGCCTGGTCTTCTTGCGCAGTCGGGTCAAAGTCTTTTTGTCGGCATAACGCATCAGATCATCCTTGAGCGAAAGATAAAAAATACAGTCGGAAGGATCGCCCTGCCGCCCAACCCGGCCGGTCAACTGATCGTCCAGCCGGCGATACGGCAGCCGGTCGGTACTGAACAGATACAACCCGCCCTTCCCGGCAACGCCCGGGCCCAGCTTGATGTCCACGCCGCGCCCGGCCATGTTGGTAATGACCGTAATGCGCCCTTCCTGGCCGGCTTCGGCTATAATCTCCGCCTCCCGTACATGATTTTTAGCATTTAACACCTCATGCTCAAGCCCCCGGCTTTGCAGCATCTCGCTGATCTGCTCGGAAATCTGAATGGAACCGGTACCGATTAATATTGGCCGGCCGGTCTGGTGCACTTCTGCAATATGCTTGATCAGCGATTCATATTTATATTTACGGTTGCGGTAAATACGATCAGAATGAACGGTCCGCCGCATCGGCCGGTTTGTCGGGATCGGCACCACTTCCAGGTCATACACATGCAAAAACTCATAAATCGCCATCGAGGCCGTACCGGTCATGCCCGCCAGCTTGTCATACTTGCGAAAAAATGTCTGAAACGTCGTCATGTAATTGCCGCGCAGCTCCGCGGTCGGCGTCAGGCCGTTGAGCACCTCGATCGCCTGATGGATTCCGTCCTGCAGTTGCCTGCCGGGCAGCAGCCGCCCCGTTGATTCGTCAATCAGCACCACTCGGTTGTTCCGAATCACATAATGTTGATCCTGCTTGTAAATATAGCGGGCCGCCAGGGCACACGTCACATAACGCTGCCATTTATGACCCGGCGGCAGTAATCGTAACACCCGCCCGGCCAAATGCTGCGCTTCGGCCTTGCCTTCCTCCTTCATCTCCACCATTCGGTCATCCTGCATCAGACGATAATGCTTGCCGCGAATGAGCTGACCCGCGACCTCATGGGCTCGCCGATACAAATCAATCTGACCCGAAACATTGCTCTCACCACCAATCGACAACGGACTTCGCGCCTGATCGATCAGAACACTGTCCACCTCATCCACAATAGCAAAGTCATATTTGGGATCAAGCGAAATCTCATGCTGCGGTCGTAAAATCGCATCCACTGCCCCCATCTTCCGACGTCGCATCGGCTCCCGCAAGCTGTCAAATACAATCTCCTTCGCGGTGGCATACACCACATCTTTCTGGTAGGCCCTGATGCGATCTTCACCGCTTTGCCCCGGCACGATCAATCCCACCGTCAGCCCCAGTCCTTCCAGCACCGGCTTCATCCATTCGGCATCGCGGGCCGCCAGGTATTCATTCGCTGTGACAATATGGGTCGAACGCTGAATATGGCCGAGGCGATGCAGGAATGCCGCCAGCGGCGCCATTAAGGTCTTACCTTCCCCGGTCTGCATCTCGGCGATATGACCTTCATACAACGCCAGAGTACCAATCAACTGCACATCATATAATCGTAAACCAAGTCGCCGGCGAACCACTTCCCGCATTAACGCCAAAGCCTCCGACAATAGCGGTCGAATACTTCTGACAGACTGCGCCCTTTCATGCATAGCTATCTGTTTTTCAACTAGAGACGCATCGTCAAGACCCTCGTATGATAGCTCCAAAGCGTTCGCCTTTGCCGCTATCCTGCGATATGTCCTCAGCCGCATCTGCTGCCAGGGTTTTCGAAACATCAAATAGAAATAATTCATGTTCCTGCTCCATCATTCACACTCATTTTCATTAAATATTCCTCGTTCGGTCTCAACGCTTAAATAAAATGATACAAGCTGCAAACCGGCACACGGGGAACTCTTATACCCGTTGGGTATAAACGCGGTATTTTCCAACATTATCTCGCCGGTGTCAATGATGCAATCGCCAACAGGTTGACCGAACGGCTGGACGGACCAATTCTATTTTTCTTCAGTATTATGAGAAGATGAATCTTGCGTCCGAAAAAACTTTTGAAACTCATTGTTTTTTTGGATACCCCCCCAATATCGCCTGCATATTCCCTATATATTAACTTTCTTCATCGCTTGACTTAGCTGACGGACTGATTCGCCGATAAAGAGTATGAATATTATACCCAATTGGGTAAAAAGCTCCGGACAGAGCCGGGCGTAAGCTTTTTATCCGCACATAATTACGTTCCGACGAAACAAGACATTTCAATCGGAACGAGTATAATAAACCAAGATGCAGGTGAAACATGAGTACAGACAATTATTCATCCTTTGAAGAATGGTCGGACGCGGAGCAAAAGATCGATCGGGCTCATGATTATTATGAAAAAGGGCAATGGCATGACGCTCTCAGAGAGCTGGAGGGGGCCATTACCATTAATCCGACCAACAGCAACTGGTATTTCAACAAGGGCTTGACGCTGGATACGATGGAACGCTATCAGGAAGCCATCGACGCCTTCGAAGAGGCTCACGCCCTCAATCCCGAAGATATCGAGATACTGAATTGCCTAGGTGTGGATTATACCCGGATGGGCCGTTACGATCTGGCACTGCGGACCTTTGAAACCATCGAAGAACAAAAACCTGATTTTGAACCCTGCTACTGCAACCGGATTATCACGTATTCGGAAATGGGCCGCCATGAAAACGCGGAAGAAATGTTCTATATGGCACGTCAGTTCAAAGAACACTGCCCCTTGTGCTACTACAACATGGGCAATTCACTCTTTTCCCAGCAGAAATATGACCGGGCCATCTGGTGCTGGCAGCAGACACACAAACTGGACCCCGACCATCCACAAATCGAATGCCGGATCGGACAGGCTTTCTGGGCCAAAGGCGAACCGCGAAAAGCCAGGGACCATTTCATGGCTCAACTGCGACGCAGTCCCGGCGACATCGAAGTCCTCATGGACGCCGGCCTGCTGCTGCTGGAAATGGAAGATCTAGAACCCGCCCGCGAAAAATTCAATCGCGTCCTCGAAATGAACCCCCAGCATCCCCTGGCCCATCATTATCTGGGTGAATATTACCTCAATACCGGCCTGATCCCTCGTGCTATCGAATGCTTTCACCAGGCCCTTAAATTCAACAATCGCGTTCCCGGAGCACATTTCCGGCTCGGCCAATGCCATCTTGCCCTCTCGCATTTTGCCAATGCCCGCGAGCATCTGTTCAAAGAACTCAGCCAGTCCCCCACCCAGCCCGACGTATTGCTGGTCATGGGCAGCCTGCTCGACAAAGTCGGCGCCTCGCAGGAGGCCATGAATTGCCTTGAACGGGTCATTCAGGCACGCCCGGAAGACCACCTGGCCTATCATAACCTGAGCCTGTGCTACTATAAATATGGCCTCATCAAGCAGGGAATCGACCTGTCGCTGGAAGTGTTGGACCTCAAGCCGGATTATGTGCCGGCCCTGTGCTGCCTGGCATACGCCTATTTTAAACTGAAAGAATATGAGAAAGCCCGACAATATATTCTCCTGGCGGAAGATTGCGCACCGCAGATGCCGGAAATACGGTCCTTCAAACGGATTCTGACTCTGAGCTGCTGTTGGGCACGGATCGTGGCACCCGTGAAAAAGGCGATAAAAGCCAGTTTGAAACAAAAATAATGCCTGCTCACTCTCCCGCTCAGCGCCCCTCATCTCACAGACGGACTTCATCGATTTCCTCTGGAAACCATTACGGCAATCCATTATAATGCCGTCATGCCTTCACAAGAAATCATAATAATAATCGGTTGTCTGCTGCTGTGGCTTTTCAGCATGGCCCTAGTGGTCATCCTGATGCGTCACTTCCATAAATCCAAGTCGGACAAAATGTTAGAGTATATCCAGACTAACTGGTCGCAGTTGATCACCCAGCAGGACAACCGCTGGGGGCATCTTTCCGGCCAGATGGGTACGCTACTGGAAAACCTCAACACCTCCATGAACGAACGTCTGAACCAGAACCACCTTCTTACCCAGAAAATGCAGTCCGCGGTCGCCGAACGGCTAGACCAGGCCGGCAAAACCACCGCCGAACTGCGTGGGCAACTGGGCGAACTGAATCAGGCCACCCAGCGAATCATTCAGGTCGGCTCCGAAGTCAGGAAATTGCAGGATATTCTCCAACGTCCGGCTATCCGCGGCGGACTGGGCGAATGGTCACTGGAGAATCTGCTGCGTGAAGTCCTGCCCCAGGACCATTACTCAATGCAGCATCAGTTCAAAAACGGCTCCCGTGTCGATGCCCTCGTGCATCTGGCCCAGGGACATATCGCCATCGACGCCAAATTTCCCCTGTCGAATTTCGAACAGATGCTCACCGAACACGATGAAACAGCCCGCGCCCGCCTGCGAAAAGCCTTTCTCAAGGATGTCCGCTCCCGTATCGACGAAATCGCCGACAAATACATCCTGCCCGACGAAGGCACGCTGGATTTCGCCATTATGTATATCCCGGCGGAAAACGTCTTTTATGAAACCATCATCGCCGACGGCAGCAAGGACCTTGATGTCAATGTGTACGCGCGGTCGCGCAAAGTTGTACCGGCTTCGCCGAATACCCTTTACGCCTACCTGATGGTTGTGGTTATGGGACTGAAAGGCCTTCAGATCGAAAAGAACGCCCAGTTTATCCGCCGTCGACTCAATCATCTGCGAAGTGACATCGAGTCGATCTACAGTGAATTCAACCTGACGGGTAAACATCTGAACAACGCCCGGCAGAAATACGACGATACCGGCCGAAAACTCGACCAGTTTCGCGGCAGTCTGGAACAGGTAGAAACGCTATCCACGGAATCGCCAAGATGAGCAAAGATTTTCTAAAATTCTTAATGACCTCATCCAAAGCCGATACGCAATCCCTGGCCGGAAAAAGTAAATCCGAACTGCTGGAATATATCACCCAGCTCAAACAACGCTTAAATCAGGTTGAAAAAAAACAATTGAACCTGGGCGACTATCGGGCGGTACCTTTGTCGCCTCGTCATAATTTGCCGCAGACGCTGGACTGTTTTGAACTGATCATGAAGCACAGCCTAGACGGGATTTGCGTTTCCAAAACGAAATTACCCCATAAACCGCGTAAAATTGTCCTCTGCAATGACACATTCATCGCCATGTCCGGCCGCCGGCGGGAGGAATTGCTGGCCCGGGATGATATTAACGATTTAATTACCTATATCGAAGCGTTCGGACCGGATGATATGAATCAGTACCTGCGCAACAAAACCCCCTTTTTCGGCCGGGGCTCCTGGTGCCGCCCCGACAAAAAGTCGAATGTATTCGAATACACCGCCGTACCTTTCAGTATCGATCACGACAACAGTTTTTATGTAGTTTCCATCGAACGGGATATAACGAAAAGAATTCAGGTCGAGAAAGCTTTATCACAAAGTGAAGAAAAGTACCGCACACTCGTTGAAGGCGCGTTGCAGGCGATTTTCACGATAAATTATGACGGCGTTTTTTTATTCATGAATCGCGAAGCCGCCAGCCGTCTGGGCGGCAAACCGCAGGACTATATCGGCAAAACAATGTGGGACCTGTTCCCCCCGCTTGTAGCAGACCAGCAGATGAAATCGATCCGGGAGGTCATCGATTCCGGCGAATCCCATGTTTACGAAGCCGAAACCATTTTGAACGGAAAAAGCTTCTGGTACCAGACACTGATCCAGCCGCTGGAAAAAGAAAACGGCCGCTACTTTTCAGCCCTGTCCATGGCGACAGACATCTCCGACCGCGTACGCGCCATTGAAAACCTGCAAAAAGCTCATGCCGAACTGGAAACCCGTGTCGCCCGGCGTACCAGCGAACTCCACGATACCAACCAGCAATTGCTGGTCGAAATCGAAGAACGGCGACGAGTTGAGCGTCAATTGCGTGAATCCGAGCTTCGCTATCGTACGCTTTTCGAAAACTGTCCTCTGGGCATCACCCTTACCCGGCTGGACGGCACGATCATCACCTGCAATAAACATATTCTTGATCTGACAGGATACACTCTCAAAGAATTCCGCCAGTACAATGCCGCTGATTTTTATGGCGATCCTGAGTTGCGCGACGATTTAGTATCTCGTACCCTGACTAAAAACACCGTCAAAGATTTTGAAATGCTGTTCAAATATAAGAACGGATCATCATTTATTGCCAATATTCACATGAGCCTGCTTAATTTGGAGAATGATCAGATTCTGCTGACGGTCATCCAGAACATTTCCGAACGGAAAAAAGCTGAAACTCGTTTGCTTGACTACCAGCGACAACTGCGGTCTCTAGCCTCGCAGCTTATCCTCACCGAGAACCAGGAACGACAGCGTATCGCCAACGAACTGCACGATCGTATCGGACAATCTCTGGCCTTCACCATGCTGCAACTGGGCAATCTGCGTAATCAATGCGTCGGGACAAACGAAAATTGCCGTAATGTGGATGAGATCAGCCGGCTTGTCAGCGAAATAATCCAGGAAACCAGATCATTAATCTTTGATATTGGTACGCCCATTTTTCACAAGGATGGTCTCGTCGCCGCGATTGAAGACTGGCTCGAAGAAAAACTTGCCCGTAAACATAAATTAAAATATAAATTCCACTACAATGGCGTGCCCGATAATATTGATACCCATATCCAGTTACTGCTGTTTGAATCCATCCGGGAATTACTGGTTAATGTTGTCAAGCATGCTCAAGCTCAATTTGTAACTGTTACTATGAAATGTGACGATAATCACATACATATCATGGTTGAAGATAACGGTGTGGGATTCGACCCTGAAGTCGCGATGGCCATCGACAAAAAACGCTTCGGATTTGGCCTGTTCAGTATCCAGCAGCGATTGGACCATTTAAACGGTAAATTTTCAATTCACAGCCGTATAGGACATGGTACAATTATTGAATTGACTGCGCCTCTAAGAAAAGCATAATGGCAGCGAGTATATCATGACGACCAAAACGATTAATATTCTACTGGCGGACGATCATAAAATCATGCGCGAAGGCCTGGCCAGCCTGATTCGCAAAGAAACGGGAATGGCCGTTGTCGGAGAAGCCGAAGACGGCCTGCAAGCCGTTCAGTTAGCCCACGAGCTCTTCCCCGATGTCATCATTATGGATATCAACATGCCCGGCCTGGACGGCACCGAAGCCACCCGTCGGATCCACAACCAGAATCCGGAAATCAAAATCCTGGTGCTCTCCATGTATTCGAACAAACGGTTCCTGGTGGAAATGCTGCGTGCTGGAGCTTCGGGCTATCTGCTTAAAGAACAGGCATTTACCGAACTGATTAATGCTATTCATTCCGTACTCGACGATCATGTTTTTCTATGTTCAAAAATGTCGGATATTGTGGTGCAGGATTTCAGCGACCGCATTACCAAAGGCGACAAACCGAATCTGCCCGCTCTCAATTCCAATGAATCGGAAGTGCTGCGTCATATCGCGGAAGGAAAAACCTCCAAGGAAATCGCCCTGCTGCTGAACAAAAGCTCCAAAACCATCGATGCGTACCGCCGGCAAATCATGAATAAGCTCAAAATAGATAACCTGGCGGACCTGATCAAATTCGCTATTCGGGAGGGCCTGGTCTCTTTGGAGGATTAATTGTGATATATCTTAGGATTGATAAACAGCATCAAAATAATGTCTTACCGACAGTTATCGTGTTACGATAAGACCAACTTACTATTACCTTGTTCTCAATGATTGCACAATCAGACTATCTTATCCATTTTCTCATCGCTCTGATGAAAAAGATTAATTTTTAATTTCAGATCGGATTTTGTAATTCGCAATTCCGGCCCTGCCGGATCAAAATAGTCTAATTTATATATCATTTTTTGCTTTTGAATAACCTGTAATGTACAATAACATATGTCAGATTTGTCATTATGATTTCAACTCTGGCGATATTTCTCTATCAAAATGGCTGTCAACAAAACAAATATAGTGGGCGTGCCGCATCGGGTTTTCATCATTGATAATCATCGGATTATGCGCGAAGGGCTCGTTTCTCTTCTGGAGCATGATAAGAGATTTCTTGTGGCGGGTGAATCGCAGATCAGTCCGGATGCCTTTATGCAAATAAAGCAGTGCAAACCCGATATCATTATCCTGGATATTGATCTTCTCGATATGGAGAATGTCGAATATGTCCAATACATTAAAAAGATTCTTCTAGACGTAAAACTGGTGTTTCTGCTACACAGCGATTCGATTAATACGGTCATGACCGCCGTGGAAATCGGAGCTGCGGCCTGCGTTTTGAAACAACATTCCTTTGAAGAGTTAATCAAAGCCCTTCAAAGTATGTCCGATGACCAGCCCTATTTGCCGGCAGATATTCAGGAAAGCATTAATTCCCACAAAAACAAAAAAAACATATCGAACAAAGAAATCAGACTAAACAGCCGGGAAATTCAAATCATAAAATATCTTGCCGGTGGGCTATCGACCAAAGAAATTGCCTTGAAAATTAATAAAAGTCCCAAAACAATCGACGCTTACCGACGGCAGATACTCAAAAAACTCAATCTGGAAACATTGGCTGATCTGATTAAGTATGCCATTATCCATAATATTATCCTTATTGACTAGAACTTAACCCTTTTATTATTAGATATTTACGAAATTAATATCGCTCAATAAGCAAAAGGAGCACATGAAATCATGAGAATCCTGCATAGAATATAGCGATAAACTATAATAAATAGCATTTAGCTATGGCGACAAAATAACATAAACGAAATATACTTAATAAATAAAATAATGTTGCTAATTTCAAGCTAATAGCTTACTATAATGAATTAAGGGCATGGCATTCGTACCCACCTCTTACCCCGACCGAACAAGCGGGTGTCATGCCTTTTTTTGATTTCTTCCCTGAAATTCCCTACCAGAATATTCTTCTTTCTCTATCTTCTTGTAATTAATTTTTTTAAGTCAGCCGGCTTACGTTTGAAGAACACGTTCGCGCTCTGGCTTACCGTTAGGGGCAATGAAAGAATCATCTCATTCGACCGAAAGCCGTCTGCGGAGACACGGGAACATAACTCATAGATTTATAATGATTTATGAGCAACCGTGATTAATCAATGAGTTGAGGAGCAGGGGTATGTATTTTCGCGGGCAGTGGCCAATCGGAACTATATTCCTCAGCGACCCTAAGGAATATGTCAACGATTTCCGGGTCGAACTGTGTTCCAACGCAAGCCTTGATTTCCGCTAATGCCTCCTCACGCGTAAACGCGGAACGAAACTGACGGTCCGTACACATGGCATCAAAGGTGTCAGCTACCGCCAGAATGCGGGCGCCGAAGGGAATACGCTTATCTTGCAGACCGTCAGGATAACCCGAGCCGTCAAAGCATTCGTGGTGATGTTTGATGATCTGCAGTTCCTGGGTGAACATGCCCAGCGGCGAGATAATCTGAACACCGACCAGTGGATGTTGTTTGATAATGTCATGCTCTTCTTCGGTGAGCGGGGTTTCTTTGGTAAGTATGGAAACCGGCACGCTTAGTTTCCCAACATCATGCAATAAGGCGGCATTGGAAATCTGTTCGATTAGATCCGGGGTCAGATTCATGCCCCTGGCGATGGCCTCGGCATATACCTGCACATTTTCCGCGTGAGAAGCGGTAAAGGGATCTTTCGCCGCCAACGCCATATTCAACGAAACGACGCTGCCCATGACCTGGCTTCGCATCTGTACGACCAGATTCTGTATCTTCTTTTGCAGCTCCTGGACATCCTGACTTTCCTGATGCAGCTTATCATCATCTGCGTCAACCTGATCCCACTGAACGACACGATTTCGGCCATACCTTTTGGCGGCATACAACGCGCTGTCTGCTCGCTTAATCAGATCGTAAGGGTCCAGCGAATTTTCCGGCTCCATTACTGCCAGTCCCAGACTGATCGTGATGCGAGGGCAATCAGTAATGGATATCTGCCATTGCGTCGATTCTACCAAAGCCCGAAGCCGTTCTGCCGCTTTCAGGCCTTTTCGCTTATCAGTATGCGGCATGATGATAATAAATTCCTCGCCGCCATAGCGCGCCGCTATATCGAGCGGAAATATGTTATCCCGGAATAATCTGGCAATTTGCCTGAGAATGACATCGCCGCCGAAATGCCCGTAGGTATCATTGAATTGTTTGAAATGATCGATGTCAATCATGATGACTGACAAAGGAATGCCTTTTACTTTGGCTTGAAGAACTTCCCGTTCCAGAATTTCCATAAAATGACGACGATTAGCCAGACCGGTTAACTCGTCGGTATTGGCCTGAGCCAGAAGTCTCTCCTGCAGGCAAATCATCTGTAAAATGATGTCAATACGGGCTTTAAGCTCGCCAGGATCGAAAGGCTTGCTGATATAATCGATGGCCCCGAGTTTCAAACCAGTGACCTTGTCTTCAGAGCGGTCTTTGGCGGAGACGATAATGATGGGGATTTTTGAGGTTTTGGGATCGTTTTTGAGGATTTTGCAGGCCTCGTAGCCATCCATATCAGGCATCATTATATCAAGCAGGATCAAGTCTGGAGATTCATTGCCGGCCGTTTCGATACCCTCAGCGGCATTATCAACCAGAATCGACTCCAAATCCATATTTTTCAAATGGGCCTTCAACAAGGCCAGATTTATTGGATTATCGTCAATTACCAGTATTTTACGTTTGTTATGTAGCTCCATACCTGAATTGTTGATATAAGAGAATTGTCATTGTATTAATATCGTACTCAATTCATGTATCGTCAGAGAAATGCCGGCAAGTTAGCACAAATGCATAAAAACCCGTTAATTCATCTTCCAGGCCAGAGGGCGAGTAAGTCCTGCCACAATATCCTGAAGAGAAAATCAGTATATTCCATTATTTTGTAATGACTTACATCATTTACTCCTTACGGGTCGGTCATTAGTCTTGTCAGACAGAGGTGTTTTTTCTAAGATGATTGCAATCCGAAAAGGACGTTATTGCCATCGTTTATTTTTATTTTGTTAAAATTTCTCTTTTTTACGCTAATACCAAACCCGGATTAACCGGAATTTCAAATTAATAAAACCCATTAACGAAACAATGTCCCCACAACGAATTCCGAAAGATATACCCACTCGGGTAGAAAGCTCCGGGCAGAGCCGGGCGTAAACTTTTTATCCGCACATAATGTATGTTCCGAAAAACGGGACATTTCAATCGGAACGAGTACAAAATGTATTTATCAATTGTCATACCCGTCTATAACGAACAGCATAAAATTCAACGGGATATTTCTCAGGCAGCACGCTTCCTGACGGAAAATCGTGTTTCAGGTGAGATTATCGTTGTTGACGATGGCAGTATTGATAATACCGAGGCAATGGCTCGCAAGATTCAGCTTCCGAGGACTGTCAATTTATTGGTCGAAAGTTATCACCCCAACAAGGGGAAAGGATATGCCGTCCGGCACGGGATTGGGCTGTCCAAAGGTCGGTTTGTTATGTTCGCCGACAGCGGCAGTTGCGTGCCTTACAACAACGCCTTAATCGGCATCAATCTGATAGAAATGGACGAGTGCGAAATTGCCCACGGTTCACGCAAGATGCATGTCAGTCATATCATGAGGAAACAGAGTTTTTTCAGACGATTTTGTTCCCGGGCCTTTTATCTTTTTATTACGCATTACATGAAAATCCCCGAAGAATTGACCGATACCCAATGCGGCTTTAAAATATATTATGGCGATATCGCCCGCGAGCTTTATGAAGAAAGCTTCATTGACGGCTTTACCTTTGATATTGAGATCATTTTACGAGCCCGCCGAAAAGGATACCGTATAACAGAATTCCCCATTGACTGGACATGCGACCCGGACAGCCGGTTAACGCTCAGCAAGTCATCCGTAAAGATTCTTATGGAACTGCTGCGTATCAAAAGAAGCATAAAATAAGATGATGACTTTGGCTTATAAAACTTTAACCAGCAGAATAAGGGCGTCATGAAAAACAAAACAGCTATCAGCCGCTGGGCGGACATACCTATTTCACCCCGCAAATGGCCATTTTTTTATGGCTGGATTATTATGGCCGCGACCACGCTGGGCGTCATTTCCAGCATTCCCGGCCAGACAATGGGAATGGGTATTTTTACGGAGACCCTGGTAGATTCCCTGAACTTATCCGCCCTGGACTTGAGCACAGCTTATATGTTCGGGACGCTGGCCAGCAGTATGATTCTGCCGGGAGCCGGTTGGCTGCTGGACCGGATCGGTTCACGCATCATGATTGTTTTTTCAGCTGTTGGGCTGGGCGTGAGCTTAATCGTCCTGTCCCGTTCGCCCCAGCTGGTGACACTGGCTCCCACCATTCACGGCAGCATCATCTGTATGTCGTTTATTTTCCTGTGCATTCGTTTTTTTGGACAGGGATGCCTGACGATGGTTTCCCGTGTGACGCTGGGCAAATGGTTCAATTATCGTCGCGGCCTGGCGACAGCTATTGCCGGGGTTTTCATCACCTTCGGCTTCAATGGCTCCCCGGCCATTCTAAACGGACTGCTGCAAGCCTACGACTGGCAATCCGTCCTGCTGATTTTATCTGGTCTGATCGGCGTCGGGATGTCGTTACTGGGATTGGTTTTTTATCGGGACAATCCGGAAGCTTGCGGCCTGACCATGGATGGCCTTCCTGAAGTCCATGACAACCCTCATGCGAAAAATCAGCCGGCTGTTCAGCATGAATATACCATGCCTGAAGCCTTGAAAACGTTGAATTTCTGGGCATTCAGCCTGGGGCTTTCCACTGTTTCATTGCTGGTCACGGCTATGACTTTTCTGATAGCGATGATCGGAGAAGAAATAGGACTCGCGCGCGATACCTCTTACAGTATTTTTATCCCGATGGGCATTGTCGGCATTATCGTTAATTTTATCTCCAGTTGGCTGAGCGATCATATTAAATTGAAATGGCTGCTGGTCAGCATGATGATCAGCCAACTCATTTCACTGTGGGGATTACGGTATTTTGGCACCCCCCTGGGACACTGGGCGGTTATAATTGGCCAGGGAGGCGCCGGCGGCATGCTTAATCCTCTCAGTACCGTGATTTTCCCTCGTTATTTCGGACGTCTGCATCTGGGAAAAATCAGCGGTATGCAATTGTCCATGATGGTCTTCGCCAGCGCTATCGGCCCCTTTCTATTCAGCAAAGTCCAGACTCTCACCGGCAGCTACCACGAAATCATTATAGGGTGTATGGCCCTTCCATTAACAATCATCCTGATGGGTCTCAGGGTAAAAAATCCCCAAAAAAAATAGAGCGATTATTAGCGTTGCAGCCTTTATTTATGACCGATATATTACTATGATACTGAAACTGATAATAGTATTTCGCTAAATGATGATACCCAATCGGACAGCAAACTCCGGTCAGGACCGCGCCTAACCTTTTTCTGTACAATGAGTTATAGCTTAGAAAGCGAAAATACATCATTGGAAACAGTATTTAAGCTTATAAACCAATAGCACCCGATGTAAATTCCGGGAGCGTAATTATAGCCAAATACCATCTCCTCGCATTTCGGGAGAAGCTATATCAGATGGCCAGTATGAAGCATTTATACTCGTTCCGATTGAAAATACCCGTTTTGTCGGAACGTAATTATCTGCGGATAAAAAGCTTACGCCCGGCCCTGCCGGAAGCTTTCTACCCAACTGGGTATAATTGTACGCAATTCACACAATACAGGTGAGGTTTTTATAAGATGTACCCTCTTAAAGGTGACCAGGAAAAAAATCGCCATGAATTAATGGCCGAACTGGAAGAATACCGCCAGCAGCTCAAGCAAAAACAAACCCATATATCCGATCTGGAATACCAGCTTCGTGAATGCAAACGAAATCATTCCTTTGTACTAAATACCAACACTATTGGCTATTGCATCCTCGACCGGACAGGTACAATTATCGAGGCCAATGATGAACTCGCTCGCTTGACGGGGTATTCAGACAACCGGCGCATCATTAATCGCGACATCCTGCACTTTATCTCTTCTGAGGACGAAGAGGTTTTCGTTTCTCATCTCAATATTTGCCATGAAATCGGGGAGATACACAACATCGAATTTCATTTTCAGTGGCCCAATGGCGATACGCTGTCGGTGGAAATGAACGGTTCCTTGTATGCCGAGCATCACAATCAGTCTATTATTCTGTTCTGCCGGGATATCAGCGAACGCAAAGCTATCGAAAGGGCCGCCAGAGAGAGCGAGCTTCATTTCAAACAACTGGCCGAGAATATAGAAGATGTGTTCTGGCTGACAGACTGGCCGATGAACAAATTGATATATCTGTGTCCGATATTCGAAAAAATCTGGGGAGTTTCCACAGATGAGGTATTGAACGATATATCCAGATGGTGGTCCGCGGTTCATCCGGATGATCACCAACGCGTCATCGAATCCTTTATGAATGAAGTGGCGGCCGGCACATATGATATCGAATATCGCATTTGCCGGTTGGACGGCGGCATCCGCTGGATTCATGATCGAGGTTTTCCCATCACCAACGAGCGGGGAGAGGTGATCCGTATTGCCGGGATCGCCAAAGACATCACCGCCCAGAAACAGCACGTCGAGGAATTGCAGTCAGCATACGAACAACTGGCGGCCAGCGAACAGCAGCTTCGCGCCGCCAATCAGCAGCTCACCGCCAGCGAACAGCAGTTATTATCGGCGAACCAGCAGCTCAAGGCCGGTGAACAGCAGCTCCAGGCGGCGAACAGACAGTTGCGGGAAAGCGAGAGAAAGATGGCAACGCTGCTGTCGAACCTGCCGGGGATGGCGTATCGCTGTTTGAACGACCGGGACTGGACAATGGAATTCGTCAGCAACGGCGTTCAGGAACTGACGGGTTACGAGGCTGATGAATTGATCGAAAATCGTTTGCTCAGTTTTAACCAACTGCTGAGCGCCGGGGACCGGCAGCGCATCTGGGATTTGACGCAAGAGGCCCTGCGGGAAAAGAGATCGTTTAAATTCGAATATCAGATCACGACCAAAACCGGTGAGACAAAATGGGTCTGGGAAAAGGGTCGCGGCATTTACAATAGCAATGGCGAACTGATTGCGCTGGAAGGTTTTATTACCGATATATCGGACCGCAAGGAATATGAAAAAACGCTCCAGGACAAGGAAAGAGAACTGCTGCTGATCGCGGATAATGTCCCGGCGCTGATTTCTTACGTTGATAATGAATATTACTACCGTTTCGTTAATCAGGGATACGAAAAGGCTTTCAATCGCACTAGGGAAGATATGGTCGATAAACCCGTTGCCCAGATACTGCCGGTGGAAGAATTCGCCGAGGCGTTGCCCTATGTAGAGAAAGCGCTGCGGGGCGAGGATGTCCGGTACGAGATGATTCGGACGATCAATCAACAGAAGCGCTGGATGGATATCCGTTACGTTCCCGACACCAGCCAGAACGGACAGGTTGACGGTTTTTATGTTCTTATCAATGATATAACGGATATTAAACAAGCATCTGACGCCATTAAAAGAAGCGAAGAACGTTTTCGCTCGCTGGTGGAGACCAGCAGCGATCTGATCTGGGAAATCAGCCTTGACGACACCTTCACCTACCTGAGTCCCAAGGTGCGGGATTTGATCGGTTATGAACCGCAGGAGCTTATCGGCAAAAAGGTATTAGATTATATGCCGGAGGATGAAGCTCGGCGGGTGGCTAAAATCGTCAATAAACTCAAAACAGAACTGGCCCCCTTCACCCAGGAGGAAAAACGATTCCTTCACCGCGACGGTCATGAAGTGATCCTGCAGACCAGCGGCGTCCCCGTCGTCGACAGCCAGGGAAACCTGAGAGGATACCGCGGCATCGATCGCGACATAACCGAACAGAAGATACTGGAAGAGGAACGCAATCGCCTGACCGCCATTATTGAAGCCTCCACGGATTTCATCGGTACGGCCTCTTCCGACCTGAGGGTATTGTATATCAACCCCGGCGGCCGAAAAATGCTGGGCATCGGGCTCGAAGAAGATATAACCGAGACACTGCTATCAGATTATTATCCGCAATGGGTACAGGAAATCATCCAGAACGAAGGTATCCCCACGGCAATCAGGGAAGGCTCCTGGATCAAAGAAACGGCGTTCAAGACGCGGGACGGTCGCGAAATTCCTGTTTCGTCGTCCATCATCGTTCACACGAACGAACAGGGAGACATGCTATATCTTTCCACCATCACCCGGGATATTTCTGACATCAAGGAGGCGGAAAAAGCGCTTCTGGAAAGCGAAGGGCGTTATCGAAGTCTCGTAGAGAATTCGCCGATTTCCATACTGGTCCATTGCAATGACCGAATCGTTTATGTCAACCCCAAAGCCCTGGACGTGCTGGGAGCAAGCTCGGAACAGGACCTGCTGGGAAAAGACGCCCTCAGTATTGTTCATCCGGAATCACGGGAAATCGCGCGACAGCGCATGGCGATCCTCTACAATAAGGAAATACCCGAAGATCTGGTCGAGCAGAAATTCATTCGGTTGGACGGCAAAATCATTGTCGCGGAAATTAAATCCACTCCAATCGACTATCAGGGCAAACCCGCTTCTCAGGTGGCGTTTATCGATATAACAGAACGCAAGAAAATCGAAAAAGCACTGCAGGAACGAGAGGCGACGCTGCAAACGCTGCTGCAGGCGGCGCCAATCGGAATAGGTTTCGTGAGTTATCCGGAACGGACTCTGGGATGGACCAATCTCAAACTCAGTGAAATGACGAAAATGTCAAATGAGGAGTTGGACCACATTCCCGCTGAGAAGCTTTATCCCAGCCGCGAAGAATTCGAACGGGTCGGCAAACTTAAACATCCGCTCGTTAAAAAAACGGGGGTGGGGTCGGTGGAGACGCAATTCAAACAGAAAAATGGCAATGTTCTCGATATCCTTTTGAGCTCCGCCGCCATCGACAAGAACAATATCGAATCCGGACTGGTCTTCACCGCGCTGGATATCACCGAGAAGAAAAAAGCCGAAGCTAAAATCGTCCTGTATCAGCAGCAATTAAAATCACTGGCGGTGGAAATGTCGCGTACCGAGGAAAAGGAACGTCGGCAGATCGCCGCTGACCTGCATGACAACATCGGCCAGATGCTGGTACTCTCGAAAATGAACGTTCAAATGATCCAGCAAACCAATCCACGGCCGAATGCCGAACAGCTCAAACTGCTCAATCAAATGGTCGAACAGCTAGACGACGCCATTCACTATGTGCATTCCCTGCTCTACCGGTTGAGCACGCCGATTTTGTATGAGCTGGGTCTCGAAGCCGCATTGGAATGGCAATTGGAACAGTTTTATCAGCGATATAATCTTAAGTATAAATATTCCTGCGACGAGAGCCCCAAACCTTTGACAGATGAAGTACGTTCGGTTTTATTTCAGGGTGGCAAGGAGCTGATGACCAATGTCATCAAACATGCTCAAGCAAGCCTGATTGATGTGGTGATTAAGCGGATGGAGGATGAAATCCATATTATCGTTAAAGACGACGGCATCGGGTTCCAGAGCAACAAGACGGAACGAAGTACCAGCGGTTTCGGTTTGTTCAATATCAGCGAACGGCTGGATAATCTGGGAGGCCGACTGGAAATCGCTTCGCATCCTGAGCAGGGGACGGAAATTACCCTGATCGCCCCGCTGCAAAAATAACCGCCGGGATACAGCTTACTCAGCTTACTGCCGGCGATCAAACAATTCATGAAACTTCTCCGCAATATCGGGGCTGCGCATCAGGGTCTCGCCAATCAGGATACCGCTGAAATCATGTTTGATGAGCTGCTCGACGTCCCGGCGTTCACGAATGCCGCTTTCGCTGATAATCGGCCCGCCGTCACCGATGAACTCGGCCAGCCGGATGGAGTTGCCCAGATCCACTTCCATCGTCTTGAGGTTGCGGTTGTTGATCCCCAGCAATGAATAATGCTCCAGCGGAAAGCCGATGATGCTGCGCAACTGCAGCAGAGATTCCATTTCGTGCACTTCCAGCAAGACTGTCAAGGTCAGCGAGTTCGCCAGAATCATCATGTCCATGATCTGGCCGGCCGGAACCGCTTCCGCTATCAACAACACCGCATCTGCCCCGGCCAGTCGCGTCTGGTAAATCTGGTAAGGATCGATGATAAAGTCTTTTCTTAAAATGGGTAACGGAACGGTTTCTTTAACCCGGGCGAGATAATCCAGATGCCCCTGAAAGAACGGTTCATCGGTCAGAATGCTGATCGCGTCGGCACCGCATTCGTGGTAAATACGGGCCAGATCGACCGGGTCGAAATCCTCACGAATCAGGCCGGCCGAAGGAGAGGCTTTCTTTATTTCCGCGATGACATTGATGCCGCGGGGATTCTTTTTACTGATCGCCTGATAGAAATTCCGGCAGCACGGCAGGTCTTCACAGCGTGCCCGCAATTCCTCTATCGGCACCGAAGCGGCGGCGTGCGAGACTTCTTCTTTTTTGACATCCAGAATATGTCGTAAAACGTCACTCATTATGGTCTTCCTTTGCAATGCGTCATAACACTTATTTTAAATGACCGTTATAAAAAACACAATCTTATCATGCATTAAACCCCTTTCCAGAGTATAATATATAGAGTTCGTTATGTTTTTCAAAATGAATAACGCCTTTGATATCTGCCGGGACACAAAGCATCGCTCTGTTGATTCCATCCGATATGTGTTGCGAATTATCTTTTTACATAAAGTCATTACAAACAACTAATTATAATATGCGTCACTCCAGGAATTCGTGGGTGATGGTGTTTTATATCAACAATCGTTACAAACCGACAGAGAAACTACCAGGAAACGCACCGGGATTCCTATTCGTAAAGCCATAAATTACAATACTTTATTGATTATTAAGCCCGTTTTTTCATCATGGCACACGCTTTGCGAACTGTTTTTCAGTATTTGTAATACTGGTTTGTAGTTTTTAATAGAAAAGCCTGGGAGAAAAAAAATGGATGAAGCGACTTTTCAGAAGAAGCTCGGCGAACTTGTTAAAGAAATCGGAACTCTACCCCCTTCTCAAAGGAAACGCCTGGAACTGCTGGCTGAAGAAACCAAACAACGTCATATTGAGTTGAAAAAGAGCGTATCTTCTCTGCAGGATTCGCTGGATTATCTGCGTTTGAGCATCAAATACCTTTTGTTTGATCTGGAAGCAACTCGCAGAGAAAACAGCTATCTGCGTAAAATGCTCGAAGATTCCGACAAACAGTAACCTCTCCCCCCAGGCGATGGATGAATAACCTGTGTTTTTGAGGGACATACAGAGCAACGTCATTCATTGAATGAGGAGAGATAGAGAATTCGCACAATCAGAAAACAGGGGTATGGAGCAAATTCTTCTTCCTGAACGACCCGATTTTGTCTGCATTTTTGCATCGGACACATTCCATACCCCTCTTTTTTTTATTGCTTTTATCATTCGAGAGCAACTTCTCCCTATATTGCCAAATATCCTATCCTGACGGTTTATCCGATACCCGCAATTTGCCAATATTACCTGATCGTCACACACAGTCGGTTAGAAAGCTCCCGGCAGGGCTGGGCGTAAGCTTTTTATTCGCACAAAATACGCTCCGTTATAACGGGCCAATTCATTCGGAACGGGTATAGAACCGGACTTCCGGCACACGATCGGCCTCCTCGATGAGATGAGTGATTTCGTCAACGGTCAGGCCTTGATGGGATGCGTCATTGGTTTGCTGCGATCGGACTATTTCATATTTGAATACCGTACCGTCAAGGTCATTAGCGCCGAAATGCAGCGCCATCTGGGCAGTTTTTATCCCCAGCATTGGCCAAAACGCTTTGATGTACTGGAAATTGTCCAGCAGCAGGCGGCTCAGGGCAATGGTTTTCAACTCATCGAGCACATCGGGAGTTCCATTATCCTGAATGTCAATATAGGGCAGCGGGACAAAACAGGTAAAACGCCCTTTCCCTTTTTGTATCGACTCATCCTGTGCGTCGCGCAGGGTCAATAAATGCCGGACGCGATCTTCGTGAGATTCCTGAAATCGAAAAAGCATCGTCGCAGTAGAATTTAATCCCAGTTTATGAGCTGTCTTGTGAACGGAAAGCCATTCGAGAGGTCCTGTTTTTTCAGGGCAATTATTTTTGAAATAGCTCTCGTCCAAAATTTCGGCGCCGCCGCCAGGGAGCATACTCAGACCGGCTCTGACTAAATCTTTCAGAATATCTTCTACGGAATCGCACTTTTTGGCGGCTAGATCGAGGATTTCCGTCGCGGTAAAGGCTTTAATTGTCAATCCAGGACAGGCATGATGAATCCGGGAAATCATTTCATGATAATATGCATAGGCCAAGTCGGGATGAATACCGCCGACTATGTGAAGATCGACAGCCCCTTCTGACTGGGCAGCCCTGGCTTGTTTGACGATATCTTCAATAGAAAGGACATACCCCCCCTCTTCGCCGGATTTTCGGGAAAAACCGCAGAATTTACACCTGTTTGTACATATATTAGTGTAATTGATGTGACGATTGATGCAAAAACGCACGCCTCTGCCATATTTACTCAAGGCCATACATGCAGCTAAACTACCTGTATCCAGTGGGTTACGACAATTCAAAAGCCGGAGCCCGTCCTGAAAATCCAACCGTTGGCCATTGTGTATTTTTCCCGCGATATTGATCAGACTTTTATCAATCATTAAAAAGATGTCCTTAATACCAAGATTTGTAAATATTATATTTGAAGACGGTATTAATTTTAAAGGTTTTTTCCGTTGAAGGACGATATGATTTGTGAGTTTTCTCCCCTCCGGAAAACATCGAGAGCGGCCCATGAGGCCTCTCGGTGTTTTCTTTTTTTTTGCCTGCAGAAATCCAGCCAGAATCTCTGCCTTACATATCCAGATCTGGACTATCTCCCACCTGAAAATCTGATATAATGGGCTCAATGTTGTGACGGCCAGTCCGTAACCAATTTTATTTATGCAATATAAGCTGAGATTTGAATTCACCATTTTATACTTGTTCCGATTGAAATTTTCCGTTATGTCGGAACGTAATTATGTACGGATAAAAAGCTTATGCCCGGCCTCGCCGGGAGCTTTCTGCCCGATTGGGTATAAAACCGTCAATGATTGATTTTTCGTCGGTTTTGAAAATAACCAGAAACCAGGAATGAACCATTCAGTGAATCATTCGATATTGAGTATTATAGACCAGACCGATCTGGAACTGGCGGCGGCGGTACAGAAAGCGATGCTGACAGGACCTATGCCGGGGAATCTGGCGAATAATATCTTCGTAAAAAATCGTATGAGCGGCAAGGTAGGTGGGGATTTTTATACGGTCCAACAATTGAACAGCGACCAGATTGCCTTTACGCTGGGCGACGTGATGGGTCACGGCACCTCGGCGGCACTGGTCATGACCCAGGTCATTGGGTTGCTGAATATCAGTCCGGATAATCGTTCTCATCCGCAGTGCATGGTTGAGATTATTAATGAAATGCTGGTTCGACTCGGCCGGCAAGTTGGCTACCCGGTTACATGCAGCCTGATTTATGGGGTGGTCGATCTGCCCAGCGGCATACTTTTTTATATTAATGCGGGGCATCCCTGTCCGCTGGTTCTCAATCGCAAGGTCGGGATCGTTTATAAACTGGAGCCAACCACTATGCTGCTGGGTGTAAAAAGCAATATTCGTCCGGAATCATGCCACCAGTTTTTCAAACACGATCGTTTTATCCTGTTCACGGACGGGATAGTGGATGGGAGAAATCAACAGGGCGAACTTTTCGGCATACCCCGATTTCAGAGTCTTATACAGAAAACGGCCGCCAAAAACGGACATAATGTTTTAGACGATATTTTTGCCGGCGTTAAGGCGTTTAATCACGACAAAAACGATCAGTTGGACGACCAGACCGTCATGATCATTGATTTTACCGATGGCTTAAAGCCGGAATGACAGGCAGTTTTATTCACAGATGAAAATTTTTAAAACAATATGGCAGGGGCGTATGGGCGGTCTGCGGCTGACGATGATTATTACAATGGCCCTGCTGCTGCTTATTGGTCTGGTCTGCATAGAAGCGGCAGGCAATACCACCATTCTCAAAAAGCAGATGCTTTGGATTGGCGTGGGCTGCCTGGCCTTTATTGGCATCAACACCTTTCACTACCGGGCGTTGGGAGAATACAGTCTTTTACTGTATATTTCCGTCGTCATTTTGCTGGGTTTTATATTAGTGGGGAAATACCTGGGGCTGACAAGCGTCGTGCCGGTCATCAACGGTTCGACTCGATGGATTAAACTGTTGCCGCTGGAAAGCGAAAATGCTCTGGTCACGGCGGCCCGGATCCAACCGTCGGAACTGGCCAAGCTGGTCTATATTATTTCGATGGGATGGTATCTGAACCATCATCGACAATACCGGACCTGGAAGGGATTACTGGCTCCTTTTCTGATTACCTTCATGCCGATGACGCTGATTCTGGTCGAACCAGACCTGGGAACGACTCTGCTTTTTCCTCCGGTGATGTTTGCGATGCTGTTCATAGCCGGAGCAAGGATGCGCCATTTGTTGCTGGTCATCCTGGCAGGAATTCTATTGACGATTCCGGTGTACAAATATGGATTACATGATTATCAGAAAAACCGCATCCTCAGCCTGATTCATCAAAACAGCGACGATCCATTCTGGCTTTCCAACCACGGATACCATCTTTACCACTCCAAAATCTGCATTGGTTCTGGACAGATTACCGGGCAAGGCTGGCAGCAGGGCATTTATATTGACTATCAAATTCTGCCGGAACGACACAATGATTTCATATTTGCTCTTATCGCCCATCAGTGGGGATTCATCGGCAGTGTGGTTGTGCTGCTGCTTTATACGATTTTGCTGGCGGTGGGGATAGAGATTGCCTTGCAACAGGTCGATCCTTTCGGGCAACTTGTGGCGGTCGGGATCAGTGCGCTCCTGGCGGTTCAGGTTTTCATTAATGTCGGAATGAATATCGGGTTGATGCCGGTGACGGGGCTGACGCTGCCGTTTATCAGCTATGGGGGCAGCAGTCTGTTGACCAATTTTCTGGCGTTGGGAATTCTGTTTAACATCGCCCGGCATTATCCCCGGCAAATCGCCAAACGGCCTTTTGAATTTGACGATTGATGAAAAGAAGCATGATTTTGCATAAGTTAACCAGAAATATTTCGTATTGGATAAATCGGATCCCGCAGTACCGCGCGAGTGAAAATTCAATGGCAATGAGCTAGTAATATGGTATAATTGATATTGTTGAAGAGAGATAATCGCCAATTTAGTGCATCATGTTTCTCTGCAATGATAGATTTCATTTCGATTATCAGTTGTTTGTTCGTTACCGTTCGCAGAATGGCCTCTTACTGCACGTGAGGGGTTGATTTATTCCTGTGATTGGTTACAGAAATTCGATTTTCCGGTTTGACCGGGTCAGGAGCGTTGGGGATGGATTTCGAAATTACCAGAGATGATACGAATCAATTGATACGGATTGCAGCCATGCAGGCCATTACCAACCCTTTAGCTATCCGATTCTTTACAGAAGCTGTAAGCTTACTGAATGAAACAGGTTACAACAAAATCCTTGTCGATATGCGAGAAGTCTCCAGTGCCGAATCGCCTTTCAGGCAGTATGCATTCGCATACGAACTCGATAAAACCAGTCTGAAAAAATCAACAAAGATAGCGGCGATGACGGCCCCGGATGACCACTCGCACGATTTTGTCGAAACCGTTTCCCGAAATGCCGGGTATTATATGGCTTTTTTCAATAACGAAGAAGAAGCCATGAAGTGGCTGAAAGATAAGACAAATATAACCCAAAGTGATAAGGGATATCTTTGAGTTTTACAGCCGCTATGATTGCTTTCTGGTTCGTTGCCGTAACGCTTCGTACATCACAATGGCGGCGGAACAGGAAACGTTGAGGGAATCCATTGCGCCGAGCATGGGGATTGAGACTTTGGTGATGTCCCGGGCCAGGAGTTCTTTAGGCAGCCCGCGGGCTTCACTGCCAAGAATGACAGCCGCAGGACCGGTGTAATCAATATCGGTGTAAATCATTGGGGCATCCGGCGTTGTGTAGATGGTGCGGATGCGGTTGTCTGTCAGCCAGGCGAGCGTCTGGCATAATGACATAACGACCACGGGCAGGGTAAATACCGCCCCCAGACTCGCTCGAATAACATTGGGATTGTAAAGATCGACACCGCCATTGGGGATAATGATAACGAGGTTGACGCCGGCCCCATCTGCCGTCCGCAGGAGGGCGCCGAGATTGCCGGGCTTTTCGACGCCTTCGATAACCAGAATGAAAGGATTATCCGGCAGGGCGAACCGGCCGATGGACTGCTCAGGCAGTCTGGCAATCGCCATCAGGCCGCCGACTTTTTCGCGGTAAGCGATTTTGGCATAAACCTGCGATGAAACCTCGACCTTAATGCTTTCAGCTTTCGACACAAATCTCGCGTCATCATCTGCGATGATCTCCGGGCATACGACGAGCGTCTCCAGTTCATACCCCCCTTCCAGGGCATGTCGGATTTCTTTGGGTCCTTCTATGATGAATACGCTTTCGCGGTCGCGATCGGTTTTATCCCGTAGAGAGACCATGCGTTTTACGGTGGGATTTTGCAGACTGGTTATCATGTCTGGAGTCAGGAGCTTAGCTTAGACGGTTTTGGCTTTGACGATGCCTACGGCTTCGCAGACCTGTTCCATCAGCTTTTTGGCGCCTTTGCGGGCCTTGAGACCGCCTTCATGCAGGACATCTTCGACAAAATCTTCATCCTTGCTCAGTTCTTCGTATTTCTGCCGCAACGGTTCGAGGAATTCATTCATCAATTCCGCTGTGCGTTTCTTTACCTCGCCATAGCCCATGCCGCCCTGCCGGTAGCGCTGATCCCATTCCCTGATTTCTTCGTCCGAGGCGACCAGTTTTAAAAAGCCAAATACATGGCAGGTGTCCGGGTTTTTGGGGTCTTCGATCGGTGTGGAGTCGGTGGGGATACGTTTAATTTTCTTTTCGACCTGTTTGGCCGGTTCAAACAATTCCAGAATATTGTCATAACTTTTGCTCATCTTGCGGCCGTCCAGCCCTGGCACAACCGCCGTGTTGGTAACGATATAAGGTTCCGGCACGGTCAGGATTTCACCATACTGATTGTTGAACTTGATGGCGATATCGCGGGTAACTTCGACATGCTGCTTCTGGTCCTGGCCGACAGGGACAAGGTTGCTGTTGACGATCAGGATATCCGCCGCTTGCAGAACGGGATAAGCGAAAAGGCCGTGGTTGGGCTTGAGGCCCTGTTCGACCTTATCCTTATAGCTGACACAGCGTTCGAGCAGGCCCATCGGCGTCAGGCAGGAGAGTATCCAGTAAAGTTCGAGAATTTCCGGCACATCCGACTGACGGAAAAAAGTAGCCCGGTTGGGGTCGATGCCGGCGGCAAGATAGCCTTTGGCCAGTTCGCGAGTATTATTCCGCAGCAGATCACCATCCTGGATGCTGGTCATAGCGTGGTAATTGGCAATGAAATAGAAGCATTCGTAGCCCTTGTTCATCAGTTCGAGATACTGTTTGATCGCTCCAAAATAATTACCGATATGGAGATTGCCCCTGCCGGAGGGCTGAATGCCTGATAGTACACGCATGGATGGTCGTTCCTTTTAATAACACACTGTGGATAAAAAGCTTATGAAAGCAAACAGCTTCAATAAACTAACAGCAGCGGATTGATTTGTCAATTTTATTTATAGGGTGCCTCTAATAATTGCTTTTGCGGCGAAAGCGAAGATTTTTTTCGTCTGACAAAAAATGCAAAACCGGGCATATGGGTGAATATTCACGGTTTTTCATGACGAAGGCCAGAGGGAAAAAAGATCGCTTGCAGCCCAAAATGAATTTTTAGAGGTGCCCTATACTCCTACGGATTAAATTTGTCTGTTTTGTTACAACGTAATTATACTCGTTCCGATTGAAAATTCCAGCTTTGTCCAAACGTAACTATTTTCGGATTAAGCCTTTACGACTGCCCCTGGCGGGAATTCTCATACCCATTGGGTATATCTACGGATAACAGACTTACGGTGGGCTTTAACGGGAACTTTCATACCGTTAATATCCAGCGTATTTGTCAATTGGCAAGTTCGTATGAAGAGTGTTATATGCGGACTGGCCGGCCAGAGCGCCGGTAGCCCAGGCGATCTGAAGATTATAACCGCCGCAGGGACCGTCCACATTCATGATTTCGCCGGCCAGGAAAAGGCCACGACAGAGGCGGGATTGCATGGTTTTGGGATCGATTTCGGGCAGGGCAATGCCGCCACGGGTGACAACGGCCTCGTCGAGAGAGCGGAGCCTGGCGACATGCAGGCGAGAATCTTTGATGCGGAGCAGGAGGTCTTTGCGTTTAGAGCGGGGAAGCTGTGAAGCGATGAGCGTTTCACAATCGGCCTTTTTGCAAAGCTGGTTCGCCAGCGAGAAGGGCAGCCAGGAGGAAATGATGTTGGCTATTTTTTGACGGGGATGGCGTTCGATCTGCTCGGCGAGTTTTTGCTGAAGAAGGGGAGCATCGAGCTCGGGAAGGAAATCGAGGGATACTTCGACCGGAGAACCGGTATTGGCCAGATGATCTGCGATCAAGCGGCTGAAGTTCTGGGCGGTCGGGCCGCCGAGACCGTCCTGGGTGAAAACCAGAGGGCCATCAAGGGTGATCTTTTTGCCCTGGGGATTGGCGCGGAGTCGGACACGTTCAATAGTGACACCAGCAAGTCGGGAAGGCCAGCGCTGATGAACGATTAGAGGAACCAGTATGGAGCGGGGTGGTTCGATGGTATGGCCCAGAGAAGCCGCCAGACGGTACCCATCGCCGGTAGAGCCGGTTTTGGGGTAGCTTTTGCCGCCGGTGGCAAGGATAACAATACGGCAGAAAAAAGTTTCGCGGTCGGCGGTCAACTGGAAACCTTCGGGGGTTTTCTGGATAGTCTCGACCCGCCGATTGGGGATTAATGTAACGTCGAGACGTCTGATCTGTCGCTCCAGAACGAGTTTGACGTCGGCGGCTTTCTGAGAAACGGGGAAGACACAGCCTTCGGCGTCAACGCTGGTCGGTAAGCCGTGCTCGTGAAAAAAGTCTAAAATGATATCCGGGGAAAAAGTATGCATAACGTGGCGAAGGAACCGGTCGCAGGGGCGATAAGCAGGAAGAAGACTATCCGGTAAACCGGCGTGGGTGAGGTTGCAGCGCTGACCGCCGGTGAGCAGGAGTTTGCGCCCGACAGTAGCGTTGCGTTCGAGCAGGAATATGGAGGGGGCCGCAGTGGTGTTGCCACGGAACGATTCGATCTTGCCGGTGGCAGCGATGGCGGCCATCAATCCGGCAGGACCGGCCCCGACAATACAGATATCCGCATTATTCAATTTTGTTTACCCGGATGAAATCTTTCAGCTTATTCGTTTCTTTAAAAATAAGCGGCACGACTCGCCGCGCCTGAAAGGGAGAATCATTTTCAATATATGCTTCAATTTGCCCAATATGATCACAAGCTCAGTCAGACCAGATTATCATAACCATTTCGCCAACCTGTTCACAACCTCTTCATGAGACAGGACCCGTCCGTCTTCAATATCTTTTTCCCTTGTTCGATACCTTGCAGGACATACAAATGATATTGGATGTTATAGAATGATGCTTCTTCCGGCAGGCGGGCGATAGCAGCCCGGCGTTTTCAATGGCGCTCATGAGGAGGTCTCCGTGGTTTGGCTACTCTCTGAGATTCTTCCCGACGGCGGCCTGAATGAATTTTTCAATCTCACCGGCCAGATCGGCAAGATTTTCCAACTCGAAGTCCTCATAATGGCCCGATACAAATTCTCCGATCTCGCTGCGATAATATAACTTCACACGGATAATCGGTACGGCGTCCACGTCAGCCATCCCAGCCTGGCTGTGTTCGGTCAGTTCTACGCGGGATTCCTCACTGATGAACACCAGCGATTTGCCGGTGAATATCGCCGTGGGAAAATAATCTCGTAATAATTTCAATCTGTTCTGCATACCTCTAACATACCACCAAAGGTCCGATTTTCCAATAAATTATCAATTTTTATTTAACTATACCCTTCTGGGCCTGCCACAACAGCAAACTCATCACATTAGCCTGAAATTCGCTCCTGATGGTTAAAACAGGAAAAATGAAATCGTCCCGCCATGATTCATATCTTGCGGGCATCGGACTGGCTTTTGAAGATTATGAAAGACGAAAAGCCATTTCCCTCCGGCATATTGATACATGGCTTTGGCGGTCCATCTGACATCATTAAGCCGCTCTGCGATAAAAATGCCTTTTTCTCCATTGCCGGCAATATTCTGTTTTCTGCGAAAACCAGAGCCCATAAAGCCGTCCGGGCAGTCCCAAGCGACCGTATCCTCATAGAGACCGATGCCCCCGACATGCCGCCACCGCCGGGGTATTGCGTCCCTGAATGCATCTCACAAAATCCCAACACACGCAATGAACCAGCCAATCTGCCCTTGATTGCAGCGGGAATCGCCAGGTTGAGAAACGACGATTACGAAACATTCATGGAACAGGTTTATTATAACGCCAAAACATTTCTGGATGAATTGTGGCAATGAATAATGAAGATTACTTAAAAAACGAACGTTTTTCCCGTGTCCGGCTGCTGCTGGGCGATGAGGGTTTGCGCACTCTGCAGAACAGCTGCGTAACGGTTATTGGTCTTGGGGCCGTGGGCAGTTTCGCAACTGAAGCCCTGGTGCGATCCGGCGTCGGTCATTTGCGGCTAATCGACTTCGATACCATTAACCCCAGTAATATCAATCGTCAGCTTTATGCTCTCAACTCCACCATAGGATAGCCCAAAACAGAAGTCGCCCACGCCCGTATCAAAGATATTAATCCCGACTGCGTTGTGGAAACGCTCCAGACCTTTGTGCATCTCGACACCATGGACCAGGCATTGGCGACCGTGATAATTGATGCCATTGATTCACTGACGCCCAAACTGGAACTGTTATGTGCAACGGTTATGCGGAATATTCCTGTTATATCGAGTATGGGGGCCGCCCTCAGAACCGATCCAACTGCCGTGCGAGTAACGCCATTACAAAAAACGACCATATGTCCACTGGCTAAGCTGATCCGTAAAAAACTCCGACAGCGAAAAATTTCCACAGATTTTCTGTGTGTTTATTCTACTGAACCCTTGGGGGCAAATGCTGAAAAAGCGATTTGCGATGAGAAAACCAGTGAACCTCACTATTACTCTCGCGGTCGGCAAAGGCGAATACTGGGCAGCCTGCCAACAGTCACTGCCGCATTTGGGCAGACCGCCGCAACCGCGGCGATCAACCTCATTTTAAACACCGCAAAACCGATTCACGTTATTGAGGGAACTGAAAAAACTGGGGAACAGGGATTCGAACCCCGACTAACTGATCCAGAGTCAGTTGTGCTACCATTACACTATTCCCCAAAAACTGGGCTTTCAACAAAATTTAACTTGTTTTGTATATCGAAGTCGGCAAATGGCCGGCAATATCTTTACAGATGTCCTATGTTATGGTATATTCATTAATGATACTTCCAATTAAGCATTCCCGTTTCTTTTTCAGTCAAAAACGGTTAAATATAGCCCTGCCGGGAGTTTACTAACCTATAGGGTCTAATTGTCATGAACCCCTGATTTTAGCTCAAAATATATTTTCGTCAAGAGTCGTTATCAAGAATATAGTGATAATTTTCTGAAAGTTTTTGTTTTTAATATCAAAATTTGTTATAATTTAGTAGAAGTTGTTACTGGGAACATAAATAAGTGAGATAAACAAAACCATGAGATTCTTTAGAGAAGGAGACCCGGTTATATACAGTCTGCCCAAAACGAGTACCCATCCCGGTCCTCGCGCGACAGCCGTCATGCCCGCCCTTCATGGTGACACGTACAGCTATTATGTCGATAAGTTTTGGCGTGTCAAGGAGATAAGGACGGACGGCCAATTACTGCTCGTTACTCGCAGAGGCAAGGAACGCATCTGCAATCCCAATGACCCCAATCTGAAAAAAGCCGGCATCATCGAAAGAGTTCGCTTTCATAAGCGATTCCCAGCCATTGACCTGGTTAATAACTGAACATTTCGATTTATGGCCTGTTTTGGACACCCTATCTTCATTTTGCAAGTGTTTTATACACCTTCGGGATTATTCTGCCGATAATAATGATGTATTATCATAAACATAACGTCTGATAATTATACGCCATCGGGTAGAAAGCTCCGGGCAAGACCGGACATAAGCTTTTTATCCACAGATAATTACGTTCCGACAAAATGGGTAATTTTAATCGGAATGCGTATATATTATTTGAAGCAGACTTGAGGAGTCGATAATGATGAGCATCTATAGTCGCTGTTTCATTCCAGCACTTTGGGGGATTCTTGTATTTCTTCATCCTGTACTTTTGGCTCAAAATGTCATGTTGGAAAATGAGGATAATGCTGCAAATCCTCAACAACAAGACGAACTGAAAGAGAACACATCTGATATCGACTTACAGGTCATTCTCAAAATAATCGACTCCCTGGACCCTAACGTTACTAAAATGGAAGCATGGGAAGTGCCGGGAAAATACTGGCAGCCCCACTATCACCCTCAGGTAACAAGGGAAATTTTTTCTCTGATCCAATATCCCTATTACCCCAATGGCATGACGTATCCTCAGCAAAATTTCACCCGCCTCACCGATGTCATTTTCCAGGAGATTTCCCAATCAATCAACAGCAAAGACGCCACCACAACCGATGAGGCCACATCATCTCTGTTGGACACCAGCACCAGCAACATGGAATCGACCCAGCTATCCAAAGACGATGAAACCAGCACCAATAAACCAGAAATCATAAATAAGTCATTCGCTATCGATTACGAGCAATTGACAGATATGCGGTATAAGATCGAACGCTGCAGCGATCTGGTGCATCGCTGGCGGCAAATAAATGAATCGAATAATATGCTGCTGGAAATAGTCCGCAGTTGCGAGCTGACAAAAACCTCAACTGAAATTTACCGCATTAATCCGCCGCTGGCGATTCAGGTCAAACGCATTATCGGGAAAATTGGACAGGTCAACCGCAACTTTGACGTCACCAGCCGTTTGACGTTTCAGACCATCCTTATGGGGCAGAATGTGGACAAAATTCTTCTGTCCCGCATGGAAAAGCAACTGGCCGATCTGGAATCGCTTTTGATTCACCTGCACGAGAATAACGATCAAATCGGTATCGCCATCGGCCTGGGACGGCTCGACAGAAACATCAAAAACGATGAAACGATCAGCTTTTCCAACCTGAAGCTTAACATCGGGGACTTGTCATTGAGCGAACAAAATAGTCCCCGTGGGTATTAAGGCACTAACTAACTAACTA
>CAYZXY010000019.1:0-13027 GCA_964482555.1 uncultured Pirellulales bacterium | reverse complement strand
TCATTGAGCGAACAAAATAGTCCCCGTGGGTATTAAGGCACTAACTAACTAACTATGGAAGGGTATGTGTGGATCACGCAGCATTCATAACCGGTGGGGTATTTATTTCTCTGCTCATTCTGGAAGCGGTGCTGCCGTTGCGTCCGCGTAAAGCAGGCATAAAATCCCGATGGTTCATCAATTTTTTCATGAATCTGATGACGTTCGCAACCGGCACGCTGGCCGTCAGGTCGGCGGCTTTATATCTGATGAATCGTAATGATTTCTTTGGGTTGCTCTACTGGCTGGATTTGCCGCTCTGGGGGGACTATGTTCTGGGATTTCTGGCAATGGACCTGAGCTTTTATTACTGGCATCGCCTGAACCACCAGATCCCTTTGCTCTGGCGGTTTCACAATGTCCATCATATCGATCCGGATCTGGATGTCACGACCAGTTTCCGTTTTCATCCCGGAGAGATATTGTATTCCACGCTGTTTCGTGCGATACAAGTACTGCTGCTGGGTATCTCTCCGGCTGTTTATATTACTTTCGAACTGGTCTTTCAAATGGCGACCATGTTCCATCATGCCAACCTGCGTCTGCCGCTGCCGCTGGAGAAAGGCCTGAACACGCTGCTGGTCACGCCCCGCATGCACGGCATTCATCATTCCATCTACCGTAACGAAACAAACTCCAACTACAGTGTCATCTTTTCCCTCTGGGACCGACTGAACCGCTCTATCCGTCTGAACATCCCACAGCCCGACATCACCATCGGAGTTCCCGCTTACCTCCACCCAGAGGATAACGCTCTGAAAAATCTGCTGGCAGTGCCGTTCCTGTCGCAAAAACCCTACTGGCAAACCGATCGTGATTATTCATTAGGAACCGTATCCCCCGCCGGCAGCCGGCATATCCTGAAATAATGAGAAATGACCATTTACTCACATAAAAAATTGCTTGTTTTGCGACGGCATTGTCATATAATATCACTGCTTTTGCCCAATCGGGCAGATAGCTCCTGGCAGGGCCAGACGTAAGCTTTTAATCAGCACATAATTGCGTTCCGACCAAACGGGACATTTCAATCGGAACGAGTATAAATTATTAATAACTCATATTAACAGGAAAGAGGGTCCTATGAAAAAGATGATTTTGCTTGCTTTTGCCGCAGCGGTCAGTATCACAATCCCTGCTGAAGCACGTATTTTCCAGAATGACAAGGAAATGAGACTGGCCATCTCACAAACCGAAGAAGTCACCGGGTCTCTGGTCGGTCTGGACTATTACCTTTTTCGGGAATTTTCAATCGGCTTTAATGTGGGATTTTACGATTACGACTGCGACTTTGACCAAACAGCCAGAACGTTTGGCATAGGCTTCGATTTGCGTTACAACTTCAATCCGGAGGGTTATACCATCCCTTACCTTGGCGGCCAGCTCAATTATCTGGAAGAGCACGGCGATGTCATGTACGGGCCGCTTATCGGCGTCAAGCATTATATTTATGAATCCGCCAATCTGTTCCTGGAATATCAGCCCCGATTCAAGGATGACAACAGCGACGACGACATTGATCATGCTCTCGTTTTTGGATTTGCCTTTAAGCTGTAGCATAATAAACCAAACGAACCGCTATTCAGCCGTCGTTTTTTCTGAACGATGATGCCGCAGCAGCAACCGGATCGGCACTTCACCAAAGGGGAGAATGTCGCGTATGCGGTTGATTAAAAAACGCTGGTAATTATCGTCAATATTGGCCGGATTATTGACGAACAGCAGCAGCGTCGGGGGCCGGGTGGATACCTGTGTACCGTAATAAATCCGCGGTAATCCGATTTTCCGCCGGGCGGACGGCACCCGCTCCGTGGTGATCTTTTCGATCGCTTTATTGATCCGGCCGGTCGAAACCCTGGTATTGACCTGCTTGAACAATTCCGTCGTCAAATCGATCAGCCGCTGTACGTTTCTGCCGTCTTTAGCGGTAATAAAAGTTATCGGAGCATAATTCAGGCCGGTAAGTGTCTTGTCAAGGTAATCCTGATAATCTGTCGGTTTCACTTGTTCTCTCACCAGGTCCCATTTATTAATCACCAGCACGCAAGGCTTATACTGGTCCGCGATAAAACGGGCCAGTTTCTTATCAACCTGCGAGACCGGCTCCGTCGCGTCTATAAACAACATCACGACATCGGCTCGTTGAATTGATTTAGTGGCCCGGGTATAACTGTAAAACTCGATACTGTCGCCGATGATCCGCTTTTTTTTGCGAACGCCCGCGGTATCAATCACAACAAATGTTCGGCCGTCCTTTTCGATGCGGACATCGACGGCATCACGTGTCGTCCCCGGCACCTCACTGACGATCACCCGTTCCTCACCTGCCAGGCTGTTAATAAATGTACTCTTGCCGGCGTTACGTTTGCCGACGACGGCCAGGTGCATGACCGGATCCTTTGGCTTCCCTGTGTCATGGCCGGACAGCAGTTCCAGAATCTGCTCCACCAGAAGCTGCCGGTTCCGTCCATGTTGTGCCGACACCGTTATCGGCTCACCGAAACCGAGCTTGAAAAGTTCGCCGGTATGATGATCCTGTTCCGGCGAATCGGCCTTGTTGGCGACCAACAGGACATCAAGGTCAAGTTCGCGTAACAGATTCGCGACTTTCATGTCGAGCGGTGCGACGCCTTCCCGCACATCAACGACAAACAGCACAATATCAGCCTTCTCCAGGGCCAGTCGGATCTGACCCTCGACATGCTGTGTGAGATTGTCATGATCGACGATGCCGTAGCCGCCGGTATCGACCAGTTCGAAATAGCGGTCGTTCAGCTCGATAATGGCGGAAACCCGGTCGCGTGTCACACCGGCGGTCGGCTCGACGATACTGATCATTCGCTTCGCCAAGGCATTAAGCAGACTGCTTTTGCCGACATTCGGCCGTCCTACGATGGCTACAACGGGTAATGACATGACTTTTGTATCCTTAACGTTTGATTTTCAGCCAGCGTCGTCGCCAGTGGTCTCGCATTTTTTCAGTGAAGCGAAAGCCTATGCGCTGGGTGCTGGAATTGAATTCCATGCGTTGCAGACGCTCGTTGTCCCATCGCTTGCCGGCGGTGGGCAGCAATCGCATTATTGAGCCGATGATAGCACTGATGATTCTTTGCCGCATGAGTATTCCTGCATAATTATCGCTGGAGGGCAACGCCGACGGTCGCGAACACCTCTTCCCGGTCCCGGCTGCGAAGCGATTCGGCCGGCCAGAACTGGCATTTATCCAGAATTTCAAAGCCTTCCGCATAATAACGTTCGACCTGGCTGACACCGGCATCAACGGGACCACTGCCGCAAAAGCCGCTTGCCGCCAGCCATTGGCCCATTTCATGCTCAACCTCAGCAGGATAAATCAGCCCCAGCAGAATGGTTCCGTTCCGGTCTTTTGCCAGATGCAGTTTCGCCCGGCAGGGAGGCGCCTGCTTCCCGGCCCAGTTTTGCATCGTCTGAAAACCGTCGCGACCGCCCATCTCATCGAAACAATGGAAGAACATCCCGCTTTCGGAGAGAAATTTCTCCCGGGCCACGCCGGCCAGGTCCATAGAACCATCGGGGCGGGCTCGATGCACTTTATATACCTTCGCATCGGCGTATTCTTGCGATTCCAGCAGTATGGCCGTTTCTTCGGCGGTATAGCCCAGACCGCAATGATCGCCGAAATCGATTACGTACAGACCTGTATATCTCTCCGGATGTTCTGTTTTTAAAATGTTCATTTTTATTTTCTCGTTGTAAGTAAGAGGTTAGAGACTTACCCAATGTACAAGTTTTAGTCTCTAAAACCTGTTATCTAATCCCTGAATCGCACCAGATGATACTTCTTCTTCCCGCTGCGTAATACCAGTATCGTTTCCGAAGCGAGTGAATCCATCGTCAGGAGATGATCCAGATCGTCCACTTTATTATTATTGATGTATGCACCGCCGGCCTTGACAAGTTTCTTTGCTTCGCCGCGCGAGTTACACATTTTCGTTTCACACAACGCATCCAGCAGCGTCACCCCCCCATCGCTTAACCGCGCGCGGGACAGCTCCGTACTGGGAACGTCGGCAAAGATACTGCTCAGGTCCCTGTCCGACAGACCGGTTATTTCTGCGCCAAAGAGGACATCGCTGGCCTTTTGGGCGATCTTGACGGCATCATCCCCATGTGCCAGCCGCGTGACCTCCTCGGCCAGTACCCGCTGAGCCTCCCGCTTTTGCGGCTCGGCCTGTACCCGCCCGGCCAATTCCTCAATCTGATCGATCGGCAGGAATGTAAAGTATTTCAACAGCTTGACGACGTCCCGGTCATCCCGCCGTATCCAGTATTGATAGAATTCATAAGGGCTGGTCATGTTCGCGTCGAGCCAGCATTTATCGCCGACGGCCGTTTTGCCGAATTTCTGGCCGCTCGCATCGGTTATCAGCGGCGAAGTCATGCCGTACAACGCCCGGCTGTCCACCTTGCGCGTCAGGTCAATCCCGGCAGTGATATTGCCCCACTGATCATCGCCGCCAACCTGCAACATGCAATCGAATTCCCGGCTCAGATGCAGAAAATCATACCCTTGCAGCAGCTGATAGCTGAACTCGGTAAAGCTCATCCCGGTCTCGCTTTGCAATCGCTTCCGCACCGACTCCTTACCCATCATCTCGCCCACGCGGAAGCTCTTGCCGACATCGCGCAGAAACTCAATAAAACTGAATTGACCGATCCAATCCATATTGTTCACCAGCACCGCCGAATTCCCGCCGCAGTCAAAATCCAGATAATGCATCAGCTGCTTTTTGATCCCTTCGAGATTCCGCTGGATTGTCTCCTCGGTAAGCAAATTGCGTTCCTCGCTCTTGCCGCTGGGGTCGCCGATCATCGCCGTCGCTCCGCCGACCAGGGCGATGGGGCGATGTCCGTGCCGCTGAAATTGAGCTATAATCATTATTTGTAAGAGGTTACCGATATGCAAACTCTCCGCCGTCGGGTCGAAACCCGCATACAGCGTCACGGGTTTGTCCAGCTTCTCCGCCAGCCTCTCATCCGTCACCTGACTGACAAACCCCCGCTCCTCCAATGTTCTCATCACGTTAACCACAATCTGTATCCTTAATGCGATCGGAAAAATAGTCATAAAATTAACGAACCATGTATTATACAAAAACTTATGATTATTACAAAGGTTTAATGGGAAAGTGCATGATGGCGTCAAATAATTCAACCTTCTTCCAAACCCTGTTCAGTTTGATTGCGATAAATGTGACGTATGTTTTTCTGGGACTGATTATAACCGCAGGGGCGGCCCGGTTGGTGCGTCGCAAAATCTTTTTGCCGGCACTTTTTGCCCATAATGGTCGCACCAAAAACCGCCCTCTTAATAAGTTACTAAAAATTTAAACTTTATTCATCATCGATAAAGCTATAAAATTCTGTTTTTACAAAATAGGCTTTTCCCTGTATATAATAGGAGTTACGTTTATGAATTCACATGATATTATGATAAAGATTGAATCCCTGATGGACGATGCCCGGACCGCGGTCCTGGCCACAGCCGACCAACAGGGACGCCCATTTGTGCGATGGATGACGCCGGTCATCCTCAAAGGCCGGCCCGATACCCTCTTTACATTCAGCCGGCCGGACGCCAATAAAATCAAACACATCAAATCACAGGCCGAAGTGGAATGGATGTTCCAGGATCGCGGTCTTAACGAAATTATTCATGCTCGCGGAACGGTGACGCTAATTGATCATCCGGGTCTGAAATCGGAAATACTGGAAAATGTGGGCTCGCGACTGACTGCTTTCTGGAAGATTGATCTCGATAATACCGATATTATTGTACTGGAAACGACTATTAAGGAAGCCGTTTATTATCAACCGATGGAAGCCAGCTACGAAATCGTGAAATTTTAACCACACTTTCATTGTTTATGCCTATAATGAGTTGACGATGAATGAAGGTGATTGTTCGTGTAATCACCCGTATTATAACAACTTATAAGGAGCAACCTTTGCATGAAAACCGAGGAGAGCTCAGTTTTGTTAAATTATGAAACGCAATGGCTTAAGGATTTACTGCATCGAATGCAAATGATCCGGCGCTTTGAGGAAAAAGCTGCGCAAATGTACGGTCTGCGCAAGATAGGCGGTTTCTGCCATATTTACATCGGGCAGGAAGCCGTCTGCTGCGGATCGATTGCGGCTCTTGATCTGAGCAAGGATTATGTCATGACGGCCTACCGCGATCATGGGCATGCTCTGGCATGCGGAGCCAATCCAAATGCTGTCATGGCAGAACTTTATGGGAAATATACCGGCAGCAGTAAGGGCAAAGGCGGCTCGATGCACATTTTCGACCGTGAAAAACACTTTCTGGGTGGTCACGGTATCGTCGGCGCACACATACCCCTGGCGGCCGGTGTGGCATTCAAAATCAAGTACCTGAATGAAGGTGGTGTGGTATTGTGTTTCTTTGGTGACGGCGCCGCCCACCAGGGTACTTTTCACGAAACCTTGAATATGGCCCGAATATGGGACCTGCCGGTCGTTTTTATTTGTGAAAATAATCAATACGGCATGGGAACGGCATTTACCCGGGTTTCCGCTGTGGATGATTTGTCAGTCCGGGCGGCCTCTTATGATATGCCGGGGCGTCAGGTTGACGGTATGGATGCCCTGGAGGTTTATGAGAATGTCAAGGAAATGGCCGATCTGGCCCGACGAGAAAGTATGCCGTCGTTTCTGGAGATTAAGACCTATCGGTATATGGGCCATTCCATGAGCGATCCGGCAACGTATCGCACTAAAGATGAGGTCAAACAATACCGCAGCCTCGATCCAATTACCATCCTGCAGGATAAAATGATTGCCGAAGGCATCCTTACCGAAGAAGAAATGAAAGAAATCGACAATGAATGCAAGAAAATCGCCAACGACTCTGTCAAATTTGCCGAAGAAAGTCCGAAACCGGAACTGAAAACATTGTATGATGATGTCATGGTTGAATAATGCCAGACACTAGTGTTACGTGTCAATAAATCAATAACTTAATTGAGGTTGAAGATGCCGATTTTAAATTATCGTGACGCTCTGCGGGATGCCATCGATGAAGAGATGGAACGTGATGAACTGGTATTTATCATGGGTGAAGAGGTGGCCGAATATCAGGGCGCATACAAGGTGACGCGGGGTTTATTGGAAAAGTATGGCGATCGTCGCGTGATCGATACGCCGATTACCGAAGAAGGATTTACCGGCATCGGCATCGGTGCGGCGATGATGGGTCTGCGGCCGATTGTCGAATGGATGACGTTCAATTTCGCGTTTCAGGCGTTCGATCAGATTATCAGCAACGCCTCCAAGATGCGGTACATGTCCGGCGGACAGTTTAATGTACCCATCGTGTTTCGCGGCCCGAACGGCCCGGCGGAATGGCTCGGCAGTCAGCATTCGCATTCCTGCGGAACCTTTTATTCACATATCCCCGGCGTTAAGGTTGTTGCGCCTTCGACACCTTACGACGCCAAGGGACTGCTCAAGTCGGCGGTTCGCGACGACAATCCCGTTCTGTTCATGGAAAGCGAACTGATGTACGCCTGGAAAGGCGATGTGCCGGAAGAAGAATATATTATCCCTATCGGACAGGCCGACATTAAACGGCCCGGCTCGGAAATAACGCTCATCACCTACGGTCAACGGGTTCGCACCGCCCTCTCTGCCGCGGAAGAACTGGAAAAGATGGGCATTGACGCCGAAGTTATCGATCTGCGTACGCTGCGGCCGCTGGATGAGGCGACGCTGGTGGCATCGGTCCAGAAAACCAACCGCTGTGTCGTGATCGATGAGGCCTGGCCGATGTGCAGCGTCGGCAGCCATGTCGCATGGGTCATCTCCCACCGCTGTTTCGATCTGCTGGATGCCCAGGTGGAACTGGTCTCCGGGGCCGATGTCCCCTTGCCTTACAATCACACACTGGAACTGGCTGCTCTGCCCTCTGTGGAAGACATCATCAATTCGGCTAAAAAAGTGCTGTACATCTAAGGGCAACTTTTTACAATGCATATACGTCCTTGCATATACATTTAAAAATGACCATTTATGAACTAGGTAAAGCGGAAAGGTTAACAGGCCATGGCGGAAAAGGTGTTGATGCTCGCATTGTCTCCGACAATGGAGGAAGGGGTAATTGTTAAATGGCATAAAAGCGAAGGCGACCCGGTAGAATCTGGGGACGTCCTTTGTGAAGTTGAAACCGATAAAGCGGTCATGGAATACGAGTCGCAGGAAGAAGGCACTCTGCTGAAAATCCTGCAGGATGATGGATCGCGCGTGTCAGTAGGTGTGCCGATCGGCATCATCGGCAACGCAGGGGAAGATATTTCCGATCTGCTGACAGAAACTGAAAGCGAATCGGAAAAGACCGCAGAAGCACCCGCTGAATCAGAGGCGCCCGAAGCTCCGGCAAAAGAACCTGCCGCGCCTGCTCCCGTATCGTCGGCGGATGCAAAACCAGCAGAAGAAGCCCCACCGTCATCCACTGAAAAAACCCGTATCTCGCCGCTGGCACGTAAACTGGCCGAAAAGCATAACCTCGACATCTCCCGTATTCCCGGCAGCGGGCCTTATGGCCGGGTCGTGGAAAAAGATATCCAGGATGCGTTAAGCCGTCCGACCACCACAGCGGCGACCATGGCCACAACTCAGGTTACGATTCCGTCTGCTGTCCGGCTTGAAGAAGAGACCGTAACGCTTTCCGAAAAACGCCGGGTGATTGCCAAACGCATGAGCGAATCGAAATTCTCCGCGCCGCATTATTACCTGAAACTAACCGCCGTCATCGACGGTCTGATCGAAGCCCGCCAGAACCTCAATCAGAGACTGGGCGGCAAGGTTTCCTTTAACGCCTTTTTCGTGAAACTGACCGCGGAAGCCCTGCGGCGTCACCCAAAAGTCAATGCATCCTGGAACGGCGACAGCATTATCTTTCATGGCCGGATCGACATGTCCCTGGCCGTGGCTCAGGATGATGGTTTGATTACGCCGGTCGTCCGCAACTGCGAGAGTAAAGGCATTTTGGAAATTGAAAACGAACTGAAAGACCTGATCGACAAGGCCCGCCGCAACGCCTTGCAGCCGCCTGACTATACCGACTCAACCTTCACCATCAGCAATCTCGGCATGTTCGACATTGAAGAATTTACCGCTATCATTAACCAGCCTAACTCCGCAATCCTGACTCTGGGCAAAATGATGAAAGAACCCGTCTTCGACGATGAGGATAATCTGATGGTGATGCAGACGATGAAGCTGACGCTTTCCTGTGACCATCGTGTGGTGGATGGAGCCGTCGGAGCGGCCTTCCTGCGCGACCTCAAGGAAATGATCGAAAATCCCATCGCGGCATTGTATTAGGAACTGCGCATAAAGAAATGCTTCACGGGTTCACAATAGCCCCTCAGGCGATGTGTGGAGATGGTTTCCAGGGTGATTCCAGCGTTGGATCCCTTTTTTTTATGCTCGTTCCGATTGATAAGTCCCGTTTTGTAAAAACGTAAAAAATATATGCGGAAAAAACCTTTACACCTGGCCCTGGCGGGAACTCTCATACCCTTGGGGAATACATCAGGAGCTATTTCATCCCTGTGAACACTCACGAAAATGTTATCTTATTCAAAAATTCTGATTGCCGTTTTTCTGATTGCCGGTACGGGTATCGTTTATTTTATGTTGCGGGAACCGGTAACAGAGAATTCAGCGACTGAGAATATGCCCGGAAAACCAAAGGAATATTATCAGTCACTAAGCCTGCCGGTTTTTCGGGGCGATGCACGATTCAGCGGCGTAGCGAAGGGAAAACTGCCGCTTCCACTTGAACTTAAATGGCGGTTTAAGACCGGTGATGCCATAAAATCGTCAGCGGTTGTCGCTCAAGGCCGCGTTTATGTGGGTTCCAATGATGGCCGCCTGTATGCCGTTGATATCATCAACGGCCGGCAGCTCTGGGATTTTCCCGCTAACGATACCATCGAAGCCCCCCCAATGCTGATGGGCAACACGGTCATCGTCGGTTCCAGCGACACCTGGATTTATGCCCTCGCTGCCAGCGACGGCAAACTGCGATGGAAAATAAAAACTAAAGACAAAATCCTCGGCTCGGCCAACGGTTTTCTCCATCCGAAAAACGGTCGGCCCTGCGTTGTCGTGGGCAGCTATGACAATACAATGTACTGCCTGGATATACAAAACGGCAATACGGTCTGGACATTCGAATCGGATAACTTCATCAACGGCGCACCGGCGATTTATGATAACAAAGCGATTTTCGGCGGCTGCGATGCCTTGATACATATCATCAATCTCACCGACGGCAGCGAAACCGGCAACATCACCGCGGAGGCCTACATTGCCGGATCACCGGGTATCGAAGGCAGCCAGGCCTATATTGGCAACTACGATGGAGCCTTCATGGCGGCAGACCTGAAAAACCGGGTACTGCTGTGGACATACGAAAATGATGGCGAACCATTTTTTTCCTCTCCCGCAGTTAAAGGCAATTGCGTCATTGTCGGCTCGCGGGATATGTACCTTTACTGTTTCCAGCGGGATACAGGCACTGTTAACTGGCGATTTAAGGCGTCCGACGACATCGACAGTTCACCAGTGATCTGTGACGATAAAATAATTTTCGGCAGCAGCGATGGATTCCTGTATATAATTGATATGAAGCAAGGCCGGCAGCTCTGGTCTTTCGAGGTTGGCTCACCGATAACGGCGGCCCCGGCGGTTGTGGGCGGCCTGATTATCGTGGGTGCAGAAGACGGCGTACTTTACTGCTTTGAGGGCTTATGAAAATCATACAACTCACACCCGGTTCCGGCGATAACTTTTACTGCGAGAATTGTTTGCGCGACGCGGTTCTGGTGCGTGCCTGGCGGCAGCAGGGCCACGACGCCATGGTCATGCCGCTCTATCTGCCGGTCAATATGGAATATGTTCAGCAGTGTGTGCTGCCGGAAATCTTTATGGGCGGCATCAACGTATATCTGCAGCAGAAATGGAATCTTTTCCGCAAAACACCGCGATGGCTGGACAAATTGTTCGACAGCAAGTCGCTGCTGACTCTGGCGGCCGGCCAGGCCGGCTCGACCGAAGCCAAAGAACTCGGCGAAACGACTCTCTCTATGCTGCGCGGCGAAGAAGGCCGACAGGCCAAAGAAATCGACCGGTTGGTCAAATGGCTGGCGGCTCGCGAACGACCGGATGCCATTATCCTTTCAAATGCGCTGCTGATCGGCCTGGCCCGGCGTATCAAAAAAACGCTGCAAGTGCCGATTTTTTGTCTGCTGCAGGATGAGGACGAGTTTCTCGATATTATGCCCGAACCCTTTAAAAGCCAATCATGGAAATTGATCCGCGATCGTTCCGGCGACATTGACCTGTTTTTGTCGGTGAGCGCGTTTTACACCGCTTTTATGAAAGAACGGCTGGAACTTACAGACGATCATATTCGCACGACGCCGCTGGGGATAATGCCGGGTGATTTTATTCCGATACCTGAAGAACCTCAACGACCGACAATTGGTTATCTTTCACGGATGTGCCCGCAAAAGGGATTGGATATCCTGGTACAGAGCTTCATCGAATTGAAAAAGGATGAGCGCTTTCAAACGGTAAAACTTCGGATAGCCGGCGGCAAAAGCCCCGCCGATAAACTGTTTATTGAAGCGCAACGGCAAGCCATGCTTAAAGCCGGCATCCCAGAGGACGATTTCGAATTCCTTAACAATTTCAAGCATGACCATCGGCAGGCCTTCCTGCACTCGCTTACTGTGCTGGCGGTGCCGGAGAAGCGGCCGCCCGCCTTTGGTTTGTACGCTCTGGAAGCGTTGGCCTGCGGCACACCTGTCGCTGTGCCGGAGCATGGCGTATTCCCGGAAATGAAGCTTTTGCTGGGCGAAGCCATTACGCTGGTGCAGCCAGATAATTCCGCCGCTTTACGAAACGCTTTGGAGCCGTTGCTGCTGGACGGCAAAACATCGCATCGTAACGGCCTGGAAGGCTGCCGACAAATCAACCAGCATTACAACATCCTTACCAATAGCCAACAGGTGCTGGAAACCATGCAGCAATATATCGGACAGGCATAATCATGCTGACATTAATCGAGGTCTGTAAATATTACCAGATCGTCAAGGACGGGCAGCCGGAGTTTGTCTTGCGGGATATAAACTGGCAGGTTGAGAAAGGCCGGACGATTTCCATCATGGGCCCTTCCGGCTCGGGCAAAAGCACGCTGCTGAACCTGATCGGCGGCCTGGACACGGTCAGTAGCGGTCAAATTCTTCTTGACGGCCAGGACATCACGCATCTGGATGACATAGAACTGGCGAAAGTGCGTAATACGCGGATTGGCTTTATCTTCCAGCTCCACCATCTGCTGCCGCAATGCACGGTGCTGGAGAATGTGCTGATACCGACACTGGCCGCCGGCAACGACATGGACCGCAGTGAGACCGTCGATCATGCCCGATCACTACTGGCGCAGGTGGGCCTGAACCATCGGTTGCGGCATCTGCCCGCCCAACTCTCGGGCGGCGAACGCCAGCGTGTGGCGGTGGTGCGGGCCCTGATCAACCGGCCGAGATTGCTGCTGGCGGATGAACCGACAGGCTCGCTCGACGCGGACGCCTCGAACAACCTAACCGAATTGCTGCTTGAACTCAATGCCCGCGAAGGCGTCACCCTCATCGTCGCTACCCACGCCCGTGAACTTGCCGAACGCATGAACCACCGCTATACGCTGGTAAACGGCAAGTTATACCCAATAGGGTAGAAAGTTCCCGGCAGGGTCGGACTTAAGGGTGCCTCTAATAATTGCTTTTGAGGCGAAAGCGAAGTTTTTTTTCGTCTGACAAGAAATGAAAAATCGGGTATATTGGTGACTATTCACGGTTTTTCATCAGTACTGTCCCATTATAACTCGAACAGGGACAATTGGTTATAGTTTTGTTGC
>CAYZXY010000018.1:0-54881 GCA_964482555.1 uncultured Pirellulales bacterium | reverse complement strand
CATTGGAGCAGCAAGAAATATCCATCGTTAATCTGTTAAAACTGTGAACGGTTACTTATTTTTTAATCCTCTCATCAGTTTTCTACGGGCACTGGAAAGCATATCAAACATCTTGCCACCAGCCACCTCCATCCCTACATTAACTGCTACGCTCATAAGAATATTTCCAGCAGATACACCCGAAGTAATCATTTGGGCATACCCCCTGATATCCATGGCTGTATCATACGCATCACCGGCCATACTTGCATAGCGAGCCTGAGAGCTTAGCTGATCTAAATAAGCAGATAATCCCGTTCTGTCAGTGTTATTTGTTGGATTATTAAAGCAATACAATTAAAATATCCCGGTTATTATGCTACAGTCTCCGTTTCGACAATATTTCGTTTTTGGGGGTATTGTGTCGTGGGTCTGTATCATCATGAGAGGATTCATCAATCGCTGGGGCGGATCATTGAGCCTAAGCACGAACTTGATGTTCAGGCCGAGGTGCAAGGCATTGAACGGCTCGGTGGATTGCTGAAATCGTACCACCGATTAGCTGCTTAACAGAAGTAGAGGGGATATGACCCATGGCAGGATACCTGCTGCCGAATCATTACGTCTTACCAACGCATATGCAGATGATTCTAAACAAATTCACATGAGCAAATGTATGAAAATCAGCGTATTTCGGCTTAATGTATGAATATTAACTTGTCAGGGAACAAAGATTTAGTCGCGGATGTGTTTTTGCACCATAGGAGGCAGGAAGAAATTACCACAAAACCACGCCGCTACCGCGTAATTGCCGCAGTTCATGCTTTAAAAATGCGGCCGCCCGGCCGGCGTCAGATCCTTCCGCCGGCAGCAGCGGATGGTCCTCGAATGGATCCTGCTGCATATCGTACAGCCGGCCATCGGAATAATATTTCCAGCGCTGATTCCTGAGCACATGGATATGCTCGTCTTTATACGATGCCGGATCCTTATAACGCCTGGATGTCTTGATGAATCCTCCCCAGGAATACACCCATTGGCGCGGATGATACTCCCCCCCTTTCAGCAGCGGCAGAAAACTTCGCCCATCAATCGGCAGATCGTTCGGAATATTCACCCCGGCCGCCTCACACAGCGTCGGCAGAATGTCCGAAAAATCAACCAGATCGTCTTTTACCTGCCCCGGCATAATGACGCCCGGCCAGTTAACGATAAACGGCACGTTCACGCCCAGATCGGATACCTTGTACTTGCCCCCTTCCACCATACGGCCTTTGTATTGTGATCGCAGCGTGGTTGCTTCCCAAACATTATCAGTCCCGTTGTCGGCGGTAAAGATCAACAGCGTCCGCTTGCGCTGCCCGGTTTTTTCCAGAACATCGACGAGTTGTCCGACCAGTTTGTCCGCATAAGCAGCCATATCGTCAAAATAGTCTGTTTCCCCTTCAAAATCGATAAACCGATCAATGTCCGCATCCGAATCTGATTGCATGACCGTGCTGTCAGGCGTCGGCATAAAGGGCCGATGGCACAGATTCATATTGAAATACATCAGCCACGGACGGTCTGAATGCCGCGTCATGAAGTCGGCGGCGAAGTCATAAAAGATATCTTCCCCATAGCGGTTACCCGCTTCCATTCGCCGATCGTTGTGCCAGAGCGTTGGATTTTTCCAGTACACATTGCCCTCACCCCGCCGGGCATACTCATTGAGCAGGGGATAATCGAATGAAAGATACTCGTCGAAGCCGGCTTTCCGGATTGCCTTCGGCGTTTGATCCCAGCCCTCCAACTGCCATTTACCGGTAATAGCCGTCCGGTAGCCCCCCTTCTGCAGAAGCTGCGCGAAGGTAGTCTCGTTTGGATCGAGCTGCCGCCAGCGGGTATAATTCCGAAAACTGTAGCGGCCGGTAAGAATCTGGACACGGGTGGGAGAACAGATCGGCGTCGCATATACTCGTTCCGATTGAAAATCCCCGTTTTGCCGGAACGTAATTATTTGCGGATAAAAAGCTTACGCCCGGCCCTGCCGGGAATTTTCATACCCTTTGGGTATAACAGGTTTGAAACCGCATTCCCCCGGCCGCAAGGCGGTCCAGATTCGGCGTCTCATAGGACTGTCCGCCATAACAGCCGAGGACCTCACGTCCGATGTCATCTGCCAGAATCAGAAGAATATTGGGCGATTCTTTTTCGTCCCGGCCGGCAAGAAGCGGCAGACATACTCCCAGGCATACCAGAACCGGAACCGTTAATTGAATAAAATTACGCCAGCGCACGCACAGGCTCCTTTCACATATCTTACATACTGTAAAAGATACTCATTTTTTCAACCGATTATCCAGCTTTTCCGCCAGAAAGGCGTATATATCCGCCGCTTCCTGAATACGCATCGAGGTGGGTTTGCCAGAGCCGTGGCCCGCCTGGGTTTGGATGCGAATCAGGACCGGGTCCTCGCCCCTCTGGCAATACTGTATCCGGGCCGCGAACTTGAACGAATGCAGTGGCACGACGCGATCATCCGTATCCGCCGTGGTTATCAGAATCGCAGGATATGCCGTTCCCTGTTTGAGATTATGATAGGGTGAATAGCCGTTGAGGTATTCAAACATCTCCTGGCTCTCAGTGGCGGAACCATAGTCGCCGACCCAGAATCGCCCTGCCGTAAATTGATCGTATCGCAGCATATCCATCACACCGACAGCCGCGACAGCCGCCCCATACAGTTCCGGCCGCTGCGTGATGCAGGCGCCGACGAGTAATCCGCCGTTGGAGCCGCCCAGTATTGAGAGTTTTTCGGGGGATGTATAGTTTTTAGCGATGAGATATTCGCTCGCCGCGATAAAATCATCAAAAACATTCTGTTTATGCATGCGCATGCCGGCCTCGTGCCACTTGCGGCCGTACTCCCCCCCGCCGCGCAGATTGGCTACGGCATATACCCCGCCCATCTCGAGCCAGACCAGCCGGGAGACCGAAAACGACGGTAGTACCGAAATGTTAAACCCGCCGTAACCATACAACAGCGTCGGGTGCGAGCCGTTGCGGTCGAGACCGCGGCGGTGTATGATAAACATGGGAATCGACGTACCGTCGCGAGAGGTGTAAAAGACCTGCTCTGTGACATATTGGTCCGGGTCGAAGTCCACCTGAGCCCGGTTGATTAACGTCGATTTCATGGTCACCAGGTCATAGCGATAGATTGAGGGCGGAACGGCAAAGGATTCAAAAGCGTAAAAGGTTTCGGTGTCGGTCCGTTTGCCGGCGAATCCGCCCGCCGTACCAAGGCCGGGTAAGTCCACATCTTGTATATGTCGGCCGTCCAGAGTGAAAAGCCGCACCCGGGTGGCGACATCTTTCAGGTAAGTGCAAATCAGCAGGTTGTTCACCAGCGACACGTTTTTCAAAAGATTGTCCGATTCGGGGATGATTTCCCGGGGGTCCTTGATGTTGCCCTTTTGTATATCAATCGCAATGACACGACCTTTGGGCGAGTCCAGATCGGTTCGAAAATAAAACAGCGTGTTATCATTGCCGATAAAATGATAACCGTTTTCGAAATCTGGAATTAACATGACCGGCATGGCATAGCGGTGGTCCAGGTCTTTGTACATGACGCAGTATTTTTCGTTGGCGTTCTTGCGAACAATCAGAATCAGATAACGGCCGTCTTCGGACACCTGCGGATGATAGCTCCATTCAGGGTGGTCGGGCCGGAAATAGACGACCACATCATCAGCCTGCTTCGTCCCCAGCCGATGATACATCACCTTCATGCGTTCATTCACCGCGGTGAATTTTTCTTCCGATTCCGGATCGGGATACTTGCCGTAGAAAAAGCCGTTCGCGTCGCGATCCCAGGCGAGACTCGTGAATTTCAGATGATGCAGCACATCGCCCGTATCCTTTCCGGTGGCCACCTCCCGCACTTTCCAGGTACGCCAGTCCGAACCGGCTTCCTGAACGGCATAAGCGACATACCGGCCGTCCTGACTGAAGGATAAGCCGCCCAGAGCGACCGTACCGTCTTCTGACCAGTCGTTGGGGTTTAACAGCGTCCGCCGCGGACCGTCCAGCTCGTCCATGACATATAAAACGGCATGATTCTGCAAACCGTCATTACGGAAAATGCAGTAGCGGGAACCGATCTTAAAAGGAGCGCTGAGCTTTTCATAATCCCATAGTTCTGTCAGCCGGTTTTTGAGCGGTTCACGCTGCGGCAGTTTTTCCAGGTAGCCAAACGTCAGGCGGTTTTGTTCTTTGATCCATTCGCGAACCTGGGGCGACTGCCGGACATCCTGCTCCAGCCAGCGATAAGGATCCGCCACCTTGACGCCGAAGTACTCATCGACGTGATCGCCTCGTTTTGTTTCCGGGTAGTTCAGTTCCCTGGCCGGGGCTGTCTGCATCATAGCTGTCAATACCCATAACGTCGCGATTAATGACGCCGGCTTATTTAACATCCTGTTCCTCCATTCATATTCTGTGTTTCGTCAGACAAAGGTTTTTACGAAACCATAATGCTCCAACGCATTAACCCATAACGCTTCAACCCATTTACTTTTCTTGCAGCGGCAGCCAGATACACATCGGGCTGGGACCGCGATTGGTCCACAGATGGTAAGGTATCGCCGTGCAGGTTATGCTTTGGCTGTCTTTATCAAGGGCGTCAAAAACTATCGTGTACATGCCACCAAAATTTGACGCTTTCTTATCGGTGAGCGATAGCTCAGCCGGTACTGACATTTCGAACAGGTCGATACCCTTATTGTCAATCTGTTCCAGGCAATAAACCAGCGGGCCGCGCATCAGGGCGACTTTGCCTTTCTGGTCATCGACTTTGGGATTGCCGTTTACAGCGTATGGCTTGACCGGAATCGTCAGTGTGATCGTATCGCCCTTTTCCCAAATTCGGCTGAGGGTATGCATCGTGCCGGATTTGACGTCCTTTACCCTTTCGCCGCAACACGACATTTTGACATCATGTGCCCAGCCGGGAATCCGCAGCGTAATGTCGTATTCACCGGGCGATTGTACATCAATATGAATATCGCTTTCCCGCGGATAGTCGGTTTTTTGGACCAGTTGGATGGCCTGACCGTTCAGGGTTTCTGTATTTATGCGAGAATCATTGTACAGATGCAACTGGATGCCGTCCTTGTCCACGGTGTATAAGTAGGTGTGCAGCGAACCAAGAAAGCGATGGACGTTCGGTGGGCAGCAGGCGGTCTTGAACCAGCCGGAGCGAACATTCTTGCCCTGTATGGGCTCGGCTTCTACGACTTCCTGCTTGTTTTGATAGAAATAACGCACGCCTTCCCGGTCATATCCCACCAGGACGGCATTATACAGCGTCCGTTCCATGTCGTCACCATACTTGACATTGCCGGTCGCCAGCAGCATACGGTAGTCCCACATCACTTTGGAAATAGCCGCGCAGGTTTCGCAGTAACTGGTCCGGTTGGGCAATTCATAAGCATCGCCATACGATTCACCGTAACCTTTGGATCCGACGCCGCCGGTAATGTACATTTTGCGATCATGGACATCGTGCCAGATTTTCTCCAACTGCTCGAGCATGCCGGGTTTGCCCATCTCCAGATAGACATCCGCACCGCCGCACTGCAAAAGCGTTTCCTGGACGGCATGGCCCCAGATCTCCTCAAAATTCCAGAAATCGTAATCCTCCAGCGTGTGCTGAGCGAATTCCAGATAACGTTTGTTGCCGGTGACGCGGTAAAGTTCCACCATCGCCATTTCATGGTTGGGATGCTCATATTTCAGATGGGGACGGTTCTGGCGATTCTTTTTATAGGGCAATGGCGTCGGCGCAGAAAACCTATCGCAAATCAAATCGGCAAATCGTATGGAGGCGTCCAGCAGATCTTTACGTCCGGTAACACGATACCAGGCAATGCCGGCCTGGGTGAGATGGCCAAAATCGTAGAACTCAAAGCGATTCATCGGTTTGAACCGGTTGTCGGGATTTTTCTTCTTGTTCAGCGGATTGTCATAATAGGTGTTCAGGTAGCCGTTATCATCCTGGGCCGCGAGGATATCGGCAATGACCGGATCGAAGGCGATGCCGATAATCGGACTGACGGGAGCATAGTACCCTGCCGCTTCCACCAGTTTATAGACAAATTCGTTGTTGTTTGAGTAACCGGTGTGTTCCCTTTCGATATTTTTCGCGACAATACGGAAGTTTTCGATATAACCATGCTCTTCAAATTTCTGCAGGAAATCGATTACGCCGTGTTTGATGGACCGGTCGATAACGGGACGCAGGTAACCGCCGTCAATTTGGGCTTCATCAAACTGGATTGGTTTGAGTTTGGCGTGGGGATAAGCCTGTGAGATGTAATCTGTCTCCGGGGCTTTGGATTCCCCCGCGGAGAGCGAACCACTCACAACACAGGTGCTTACAATGACGGCGACTAGAACATAATAAAACAGTGAGTTTTTCTTCGATTTCATCTTTATTTCTCCAAATGATCCAAATTCCAAAATGCTGTTACTGTAATGAGGACTGAACTATGAATAAAAGCTCATGTAACACATTCTATCCAGTTTAACATTCCTCCTTTATAATAGCAGACTTAACCGGGGAGTATAACACCATTTTCTGGTTTTTTAGAGTTCCGTCAAGGCGCAACCAATTCTGTCCGATGTATCCACATTCTAATCAATGACTTATCGCCATGCCCATCTGTAGAACGTTTCCGTCGATTCTCATTGTCGCCCTCCTGTCGAACGCCGGCTATTCCGTTACGAAAGAATCAGTCTCCTTGATTTTATACTTGACCATTTTGATAAAAATGCATAAACTACGCGATTTCTTGTTTAGAGTCTGGATGGAGGTTAGCCTTGCACGATGCAATAAGAAAAGCCGGAGCTCTGATCGAGGCGTTGAATTATATCCGCCAGTTTCGCGACAAAACTGTCGTGGTCAAGCTGGGCGGGTCCCTCATGGAGCACGATCAATCCCAACGCGAACTGTTGACCGATGTGGTGTTCATGGCGACGGTGGGCATGCGGCCTATCCTCGTTCATGGCGGCGGCAAAAGCATCAGCGCCGCGATGGAGAAGTCTGGGATTCAGCCCCAGTTTGTTCAGGGTCGCCGTTATACCGATGAGCGTACGCTGGCCATAGCCGAGCATGTTCTCGTCCGGCAGATCAACAGCAGTATTGTTGCGAGTCTGAACAGCCTGGGAGCCAGCGCTATTGGATTGCATTCTTTGAGTGCCTGCTGTTTGCTGGCGGAACGGACGCATCTTCAAGGTGAGGGAAACCGCAAAATTGATATCGGCCTGGTGGGTGATATTGTCGATGTGAACGCCCCGGTATTACGGGCTTTGTGCAAGGAAGGAACGATACCCGTGATAGCGCCGATCGCTCTGGACCGGGCCGGAGGCAAGTTGAATGTTAATGCCGATACCGCGGCCGGCATGGTCGGTGCAGCCATTCGGGCGGGAAAGCTGGTGATGATGAGCGATACGCATGGTATTTTTCATGATCCCAAGGACGATTCGACCCGCATGTCGCGACTGAGCGAAGAAGAAGTGAGCGAATTGATCGACAAACAGATTATTAGCGGCGGCATGCTGCCGAAAGTGCATGCCTGTCTGACTGCCCTCAAAGCCGGCGTCGGCCGTACGCATATTATCGACGGCAGTTTTCCGCATTCCCTGCTGCTGGAAATCTATACGGATAAAGGCGTGGGGACATTAATTACACGGTAGCGGTTTTTATTGTTCTTTTTTGTAACCGTTCACGGGATAAGATTAGCTCCTCGCGTTAAGTGAGGGGATGGTTTTTTGCTATTAACACAATCGCCCTTTTTTACATCGAAGGCTATTGTTTTCAACCAAAACGGAAAGATAAGCCAGTGAACGCTTACCGAATTTCTTACTTTGAATTTCCGGTTTATCCGGCTTAGTTTTTGGAGAATATTATGACGACCTCTGAGGTTATTGCCCAGTTTGACAAATATGTAATCGCCAATTATGGCCGGATGTCCAGCGTTATCGTAAAAGGCACCGGCAGTACGATCTGGGACGCCGATGGACGGGAATATCTCGACATGTTCCCCGGCTGGGCAGTCAGCGGCATCGGCCACTGTCATCCCAGAGTGGTCGAAGCGATCCGACGACAGGCCGGTGAACTGCTCCATATCGATAACACTTTCTACAATCCGCAACAGGGGCAACTGGCGCAAATGCTCAGCGAACGCGCATTTGGCGGGAAATGCTTTTTCTGCAACAGCGGCGCTGAAGCGGTCGAAGCCGCCCTGAAACTGGCCCGCTGCCATACCGCGAAGGAAAAATATAAAATTATTTCCACCGAAGGCAGCTTCCACGGCCGGACCATGGGCGCCATGACGGCCACCGCTCAGCCCGCCAAGCACAAAGGGTTTCTGCCGTTGATTCCCGGCTTTGTTTATGTGCCGTTTAATGATATCGATGCTCTTAAGGAACACTTCGACGATGAGGTGGCCGGCGTTATCGTCGAGCCGATTCAGGGGGAAGGCGGCATCAATATCGCTTCTCCGGAATATCTGAAGACAATACGGGAACTCTGCGATCAGCATGGCGCCGTGGCCATCTGGGATGAAGTGCAAACCGGCATGGGCCGCACGGGCAAATGGTTCGCCCATCAGCATCCGGATGTGGTGCCGGATATCATGACGATGGCCAAAGCTCTCGGCGGCGGTGTGTCCATTGGCGGCATCATGGCCCGTGAAGAAGTGGCGGCATCGCTCATACCCGGCATGCATGCCTCGACCTTCGGCGGCAACCCGCTGGTCTGTGCCGCGGCCATTGCCGTGATTGAAGCCATCGAGGAAGAAAACCTGCTGGAAAACGCGATTAAAACAGGTGAATATACCTGTGAAAAACTTACGTCTCTGCAAGAAAAACATGCCGGTATCGACCATGTTCGCCATGTCGGACTGATGATCGGCATTCAGCTTAATGAACCCGGCAAAGAAATCGTTCAGAAATGCTGGGATAAAGGCCTGCGGATCAACTGCACTCAGGATACCGTACTGAGGTTTATGCCGGCCTTGAACGTCACTACGGACCAGGTCGATCGCGCCATGTCCATATTTGACGAGGTGCTGACGGAAATATATACCCAGGCTCAATCATTATAAACGATATTTATGAAGCCATAGTACACAACTCAACAGCGTTTTGCTGGTAAGAGGATATAAGAATGAAGATGGATTTTATCGCTCTGGAAGATTTTAACGCGGAACAACTCAAGGAACTGCTGAAACTGTCGGCGGAGTTGAAAAAGCTGTACAAGGAAGGCGGCAAGGATTATTGTCTGGACGGCAAAACAATGATCATGCTGTTCGAAAAACCCAGCGTCCGGACGCGGATCAGTTTTCAGGTGGCGTTTACGCAACTGGGCGGCCAGACGATCTATGTACGTTCGGAAGATATCGGCGGCCTGGGTAAGCGCGAGCCGATCAGCGACCTGACCCGCGTTCTCAACGGCTATGTCAATGTCATTGTGGCCCGCACCTTTTTGCATCAGACGGTGCTGGACCTGGCGCAGTGGGCGACCGTACCGGTGGTCAATGCCCTGACGGACCTGGCGCATCCCTGTCAGGCGATGGCCGACATGCTGACCATTCAGGAACACTGCGGCAATCTGGCCGGCCTGACGATCGCCTATATCGGAGATGGGAATAATGTGGCCCGTTCGCTGGCGGTGGCGTGCGCCAGGCTCGATGCTAATTTTATCATCGCGGCGCCGGAGGGCTATACCCTGCCGGATGATTTCGTCAAGCGGATACAGACAAATTCGGCTCCGGGACAGTTCAAACAAGTCAACGATCCTAAAGCAGCTGTCAAAAACGCCGATGTGATTTACACTGACACCTGGACCAGCATGGGCCAGGAAGAACAAAAGCAGCAGCGTATCAATGCCTTTATGGATTTCCAAATTAACGCTAAGTTGATGGCCGCCGCGAGTGAGTCACCGCGAGTGATGCATTGCCTGCCGGCCTACCGCAATCTGGAGATTACCGACGATGTGATCGAATCGGAACAAAGCATTGTCTGGGACCAGGCGGAAAACCGGCTTCACTTCCAGCGAGCCTTGCTGAAATACCTGTGTCTGAGATAGCGGTCCGTTGTGTGAATGAATCATTCACGTACTCAATTACTCGTTACTTGTTTACTCCTTATGATTAAAAAACGCCATAATCAATTGCGCCCTCTGAAATTCAAGAGAAATTTTATCAAAACCGCGGCCGGTTCCGTTTTGATCGAAATGGGCCATACCCGGGTGCTATGCACGGCCAGTTTCGATACCAGATTGCCGGAGTGGCGGATGGCAAGCGGCCTGGGCTGGGTGACCGCGGAATATGAGATGCTGCCGGCCAGTACCCAGCCGCGCCAAGCCCGGAAATCAGGCCGTCCTGACGGCCGCGGCATGGAGATCCAGCGGCTGGTGGGCCGCACATTGCGGGCGGTAGTGGATTTCGAGAAGCTTGGTCCCAACGCCGTTTATCTCGACTGCCATGTTCTGCAGGCCGATGGCGGCACACGCACCGCGGCGATCAACGGCAGTTTCGTCGCCCTCTATGATGCGGTTCGCTGGGGGATGAAGCAGAAAATGGTGCCGGCGCATCCGCTGCGGGATTGTGTCGGCGCCGTTAGCGTCGGCGTCTGTGACGGCAAGCCGGTTCTGGACCTCGACTACGAGCTTGATTCCACCGCTGACGTGGACCTGAACATTGCCATGACCAGCGAAGGCCGTTTCATAGAAATCCAGGGAACCGCCGAACAGGAGCCGTTCGACGACGATCAACTGGCCGTGATGCTGCAGCTGGCACGAAAAGGAATCAGGGAAATTATCTCCGAACAAAAACGGGTATTGCGCCTAAAATAATACGCCGCACCCTTTGGTTCATTTTCGAATAATCAAGAGGAATACCATGCGACAGGTAACATTTAATATCGTTATAAGTTTTCTGTTGTTAGCAATTTATTCTGGCTGTGCCGGACCGGGCTCAACCCGCGACAAAGCGCCATGGGGCAGCGGCCGTTCCGGTTCATCCGAAGGCGATCGGCCGCGTCTGACAGTCGTCCTCGCCCAGTATGGCGGCGAAAATCGTATTGCCGCCGCGCGCGACCTGCAGCCGCGTGCCCGGAACGTTCTTGATACCGAGGATGTCTGGTTCCAGAATGCCGACGATTATCTGCAGGTTAATTACGGCCATTTCCGGACAAACAAGGAAGCCGAAGCTGCTTTGGAAAAAGTCAAAAAGCTATACGATAAAATCAACCCCGGCAGACTGCAATTCGCATTTGTGAAAGAAATCCCAGCCCCCGATCCGCCGGCTCCGGCAGAATGGGACCTGCATGACAGCCCCTGCGAATACACGCTGCAAATCGGTATTTATTATGATGAACCGGAAAAGGATTATTACAATCGCAAAGCCGATGCCGTCGAAGCGGTTCGCAGGTTGCGTGAGTCCGGCCAAAAAGCCTATTTTTATCATGACAAATTTCATTCGCGTGTCTGTGTGGGCTGTTTCCCGGCATCACATGTCAACTACACTGTGATAAACGGCAAACAAGATATCAGCCTCTCCCCCCAGATCAAGCTCCTGCAGAAACAGCATCCTTATCATTACGATCAGGGATTCAAAATCTATGAAATCATGTATGATAAAAAGGGTAAAAAATATCGTATCCCTCATCAGTCTGTTCTGATTCGCGTCGCCGACCTGGAACGCGATACGGATTTCGGTCAGTTTTAGTCGTTTGAGGGATTTCCGGCTTTCTCTTCCAGGTAAGACGCCAATCCCTGCCGGTCAATGATTTTTATTTTTCGGTATGCCGTCTCGATAAGCCCCTGTTTGCGAAAAACGCTCAGTGTTCGGGAAACCGTCTCCCGGCTTACGCCCATCAGCGCGGCCAATTCTTCATGGCTGCAGCTGCGATGTTTCTCGCCCTTATCCTTACCCGTTCCCACCGAACCGTAAACCATCGCTTCCTGCCGTAAAAGCAGTCGGGCCAGACGTGTCGAGACGTGCTCGAAGCTCGCCCGTTCCAGTTCGTTCGTTAAGTGAAAGATCGCCCGGGCCATCGTCCGCATCAATCGATAGCATATCTCGGCGTTGCTGAGCAGTTCCCGCCGCAGCGTCTGCTGATCGAGCGTCAATAAAACCGCCTCACCGTCAGCCCGCAGTGTGACGGTGCTTTTTTCCCCGGTAATCATCTCCGCCAGGCCGAAATGCCAACCTCGCTCGAGGACATTGAGCAACTTTTCCTGACCGCCCTGCCCCATCCGCAGTGACCGAATTTTCCCCTCATATACCATGCAGAAAAACTCGACCGTCTGCCCCTGCAGCCACAAAACCTGGTCGTCCGTCATATACCGAACCCGGATCATCGCCGCCAGATGCTCGATATGCTCGGACTCCATCTGCCGAAAGGCCCAGATCCGGTTTAAAAACGGAATAATGTCCTGCCTGTCAATAGTCTGCAATGGCCGCCTCGATTCATAATGAAAGTTCGCTCGATTCCATTATGAATAATTTTCCTTGCATTTCAACCATAAATCATGCGGCATCAGACGGGGAGACTACGCCTGCGAAACATCCATGTTCCCGTCAGCAGCAGCAGCGACACAGCCGGTTCAGGAACCTGGGCAAAGGTCTCGCAGACATAGGCCCCGATGTTCTCACCGGATTCAAGGCCGCCGATATTGGCAAACTGGAAATGAATTCCGCCATAGATTCGGCTCATCCCAGCCTCCAGCGCCGCTTCGGACAGGCTGTCATAAGACCGCGTCACACCCGGCAGCACGTCGAATCCGGCCCCCACCTCAAAGGCGATATCATCCGTGCCGAAAAACAGCCGCAGGGCTGCGGCAGCCGAGCCGCTGAAGGTGCTGTGCCCGGAGGTGTACTCCGGGAACGGCGGGCTGGGCCAGTTCGGCACCCAGCCCAGATCCGCCTCAGTGGCCGCGTTGCCGTCGGTATCGGCCAGCCGAATGGCATCCTCAGGCCGCCAAAGCTCATAGGTATATTTCGCATCCCAGCAAACAATGCCGGCATCTGCCAGTGTTGCATTCAGCAAGGCAAACATGCGGGCATTATCCATCAGCGAGTTGCCCTGCTGCTCTGCAAGCACCTGGCCGATAATGTTCCATTTGCCTGGCGGCGAGGCTGTAGGACCGGGAAAATCGTTCCAGAACTCGGCGATTTCATCCTGGTCCGGCGTACGAATCAGGCTGTCTTTTCCACCAATCAGTTTGACCTCATTGAACGCTTCGGCATACTCAGGCGAGTCCAGCGCCGGCGGCGGTCCCGGCATAAACGCAGCTGAATCGGGAATGCAAAACGGCGTCATCTTCCCCCAGTTTGGCGCCAGACCGGATTCATAACCCGGAGGAGTCGGTCGCCACATTCCCACATCGGTACTCCCCTGGTAGTCATAAATATCGTCCCAGCCATCATCACTCCGCAGCCCCAGCATGCTGCTGCCGATGGTCTGTCCCAGTTGCAATCCATTGGTTTTCACCGGTCCATCAGGAATCAGGGCGAGCCGGCTGTTCAGTTCGGCATCAAGGACAGCTTGCTGCGCGGGATAAAGACCAACCAGCGTTTGATGAGCCGCCGCAGCGATGGCAGCATCCGGCGAACTGGGTCCCGCCAGTGAAGGGTGGAAGTAAAAATAATCATGCGAATTTTTTATCGCCATAAGCGCATCGTAAGCGGCAATATGAACGATCGCCAGATCGCGGCCGACTTTGGGTGGATGTGTGGCATTTTCCTGCATGATAGTCAACGCCACCGAATTCCAGTGAAGAACCTCATCACCGTGCATTTGTGGACAAAATCCCGACAGATTCCCCGCCAAAAATGTTATCATCAATAATTTTGTTTTTGAAAATCTCATCTTTCATCTCTCCCATTAAAAGTGTAAACATGATATTACAGCTTAACAGATTTAATACACTCTACAAATAACACTATTTTTAACCGAAACCAATGCTTTTGAATCGTTCGCAAACACGAACTTATGCCGTAAAAAATAACCCAAGCAATGGATAAGTCATGTTTGTCAAAGAGGTCCTGAAAAAACATCGCTTACATCCAGGCCATACAATTATACCAATGCTCGAATGCGGCTGCTTGAATGTTTTGTCAGAACCTCACAAAACCGGGGTTTCAGATAGACTCGGATGTGAATTGTTCAGCAGTTGCCAGATTTCCTAAAAAACTCGGCTCTTTTCACTCCCACAAAAACTCCTGCAAAGTCTCAGATCAGAATTGAAAATGAAGTCTCCAATATTCGATATAAATTCGAAAATGCAATGATTAATATGATAATCACTTTTTATCCTATTCAACAAGTGGGCAAAAAATCAAATTTGAAATCAATTAATCTCACAAACCGGATAACTCTACAAATCGAGAAAAACATCACAATAAACGACCCCCTCATTTCACCTGACCATAAACCTTTAAAGCCGCCAGCAGCAAATCGGGTTCCAAACGGGTATTGTATTGCGGATTGACGTAGGAAAATTGAATCTCCCCTTTTTTGTTCAGAATAAAAACAGCCGGAACGGGCAGGATATGATGGTCGTGCCCGGATGCCGCCTGCAGGTCGATGCCGTATTCCTTATATTTGGTGAGGGTTTCATCGGCAAGCCGGAAGGCCAGGCCGAACGCTTTGGCCGCTTCAGCCGTGCTGTCGGAGAGTAAGGTGTAATTCATATCGTGCTTGTCGATGCTTTCCCGCATTTTTACCGGGCGATCCGGACTAACGGCTATGATCTGATAACCCATCTCAAGTATATCAGCCTCGATCTTTTTCAGTTGCCCCAACTGCATGTTGCAGTACATGCACCAGCCGCCCCGGTAAAATACCAGAACAGTGGGCTTTTTGGCAAGATGATCCTGGAGGGCGATGTCTTTGCCGGCCACCGTTTGCAGCGTGACCTCCGGCACGGTCGTGCCCACCAGCACCGGACAGATATCTTCCGCCTCAGCCATCGCCTTACCCCGACAGCAGGCCTTTTCTTCCGGCTTTGCCGCTCCTGTCAGCAGCACCCCCAGCGTTACCATACTCAAACCGCCCACGACTAGTTTTAACCTGTTCATAATATTCTCCTGCTAATGAAATGGTTTTATACGCGTTCCGATGGAAAATACCCGTTTTGTCGGAACGTAATTATCTGCGGATAAAAAGCTTACGCCCGGCCCTGCCGGAAGCTTTCTGCCCAATGGGGTATAATTTTATCACAATACAGGATTGTATCCCCCAGCCCGGGCGAAATTCAATCCCGCTTAGGCTTTTGGGAGTTATCCTAGCTGTGAGTTGGGATAATGGAAATGGTGTTTTATTTTCGGGCCAGAAGCAGGCCTCTGGCCGGAGCGGGGTAACCTTCGATGGTGAGGTTCGGGTCTTCGGGATCGAGGAAATCTGCGAGCGATTCAAAGGTCATCCATGCGGTTTGACGCTGTTCCCGCGTGGCAGTCCTGGTCACATCAAGTAATTTCACCTCCTGAAAGCCGGTCTCTCGCAGCCAGCAAATCAATAAATCAGGGGCGGCTATGGTCCAGACATTTCGCATTTTGGCGTATCGTCCTTCCGGCACGAGCAGATCCTCTCCCGTTCGTTCGAGCACCAGCGTTTCCAGTACGAGTTGCCCACCCGGACGGAGCGAGCGGTATAGCTGTTCGAGATGCTCGCGAGGTTCCCGGCGGTGATAGAGAATCCCCATGGAAAATGCCGTATCGAATTCGCCTTTGCCGGGGGGCAGGTCTTCGAGACGCAGCGGCAACACGCAAGCCCGATCGGTCTGGACATAGCGGTTTATGGCTGCAAACTGCATGATGAACAGAAGCATCGGATCGACGCCGACGACGGCCCGGGCGCCGCGGCCCAGCATGCACAGCATGTAATAACCATTACCGCAGCCGACATCCAGAATCAGCCGGCCGGCTAGCGGGTCGACATGGTCTGCCAGGCGGGCCCACTTGAGATCGGAACGCCATTCGGTATCTATCCGCAAACCGAAAAGCTCGAACGGCCCTTTACGCCATGGATGGAGCCGCATCAATTGTTCTCGTAACGCTTCCCGCCCGGCATCGGTGAGCTCTGCCGCCCTGCCGATCAAAATCGTATCCGCGATCAGGTTTATCTCCTCCGGCGTCACATCCGGTAATGCCGCGATCGCGCCGGACCATTTGTCATAATCACCATGCGAGAGGTCCTGAAAATAGCGTTCCGTCTGCTCCTGCAGACTGACAGCATACTCCGCCAACGGCGTGGTACGTAAATACTGAAAATATCGGACATAATCTAACATTTATACCCAATTGGGTAGAAAGCTCCCGGCAGGGCCGGGCGTAAGCTTTTTATCCACAGATAATTACGTTCCAACAACACGGGTATCTTCAATTGGAACGAGTATACAACATGAACCAAAATTGAACGTCTTATACTGACTTAATTTTCGCATTTATATGTGAGCGTTTTTGCGTTACGCAGGGCCTTTTAAGCCCGATGATATTTTTTATAACTTTCGAATCGGTGATCGAAAACACCAAAAATTTTTGAGTTGCTGGTAAAAATCCTGTTAAGCCTTTTCCTGAAATGTTATCACCATTAAAAATGCGAAATCGCACAACACAAGAATTTCCCTGTAATACTATTTCGTCCGGCTATCTTGTTTTAAACGCCGCCATGGAAACAAAATTAAAGCATTGGAACCACAGGATGATTTTATCAAAGCCGGCATTGATCAAACGATCACGGTGGGTGTCGAGAGATTCGGGCAACAGAACGTTTTCCAGAGCTTTGCGTTTCTGGCTGATTTCCAGATGACTGTAACCCATGAGACTTTTGAATTCATGGTGCATGTCGGTCACAAAAGAGGCCTCTTCGTCATCGTTAAATGCGATTTTTTCCGAAAGCACCAGAACGCCGCCCGGAAGCATACCGTCGTAAATCATCTGAATCATAGCCTGCCGCTGGTCCGGCGCGAGAAACTGGAGTGTGTAATTCATGACCACGACCGAGGCCCGCTCGATCGAAACATCCTGTATATTCGCCTGCCGCACCTCAACCGGAACCGCGCTGACATTCATCTCCATCATCTCCCGGCATCGCTGCACCATGGCCGGGGAGTTATCCACCGCGACGATCCGACAGTCCGGCATGTCGATCCCCTGCCGAAGGGCCAGCGTGCTCGCCCCCAGCGAACAACCCAGATCGTAACAGATGCTGCCGGTCTGAGCATAGCGTTCGGCAAAGACTTTCGTCATGGCGATCACTGTCGCATAGCCCGGCACGGAACGGCGGATCATGTCATCAAATACGGCCACCACCTTTTCATCAAAGATAAAATCGGCCACCCGTTCGCGATATTCGGCATAGAGGTTATCTTTACTGGTCATTCAAACACCATAACAGGGCAGGAAAAATTTTCAAGGAAATTTTCAGGTATGTGCCTGTCTTACAGTGATTTACGAACTGCAGAACTCAAGATGCCCGCCCAAAAATAACTATTACATAAATCTCCTTTACCAGATAAAAAGACTTCCGAAAATATAAAAACATAACTCAAAACAGGCTAAAGAGTTATCGTTTATTTCTACTCATGATGAGTAAATAAATCCGAATTTAAAAGATAAGTTGGGAATTAAACGTCACGTATTGTGTAATGTCATTAAATTAGATGTGAGATAATTGAATAGATTTCTGCCCAATTGGGGTAGAAAGCTCCGGGCAGGGCCGGACGTAACCTTCTTATCCGAAAATAATTACGTTCCGACAAAACGTATAATTTCAATCGGAACGAGTATACTTTTAAGGGGCTGTTGTCATGAAGCACAAATCTTGTTTTGTCAATATTGTCATTGTGGTTGTCTTGCTGGTTGTTTCGTCGAGGGGATTGGCTGATGCGGATAAAGATACCGCCATGTCGGCTGCCGGTCTTGAAAAGCAGGGATTTAAACAGATTTTCAACGGCAAAGACCTGACGAGCTGGGACGGCGACCCGCGTTTATGGTCGGTGGTGGACGGCGTGATTCGCGGCCAGACGACACCGGAGAAGAAAGCCCGGCATAACACCTTCTGTATCTGGCGCGGCGATGAGGTGAAAAACTTCATTCTGAAGATCAAGTTCCGTATCCAGAACGGCAATTCAGGTATCCAGTATCGCAGCAAGGAATTTGATAAATGGCGTGTGAGCGGTTATCAAGCCGAGGTGGAGGATACGCCCGGCAAGGTAGGTTTTCTGTATCATGAAAGCGGCCGGGGCTGGCTGGTCAATGTCGGGGATTTCGTTTTGATCGACGAAAAAGGTAAAAAAGAGACCGTCGGACAGGTTAACAACCCCCAAACACTCATCAAGAACGGCTATTACAAAAAACAGGACTGGAACGAATATACCATTATTGCTCGTGGAAATCATGTGGTGCATGTGCTGAACGGGCATCAGACAGTAGAATTGATCGATAACGACCCGGCGGGCCGCTGTATGGATGGCGTGCTGGCCCTGCAGATTCACAAAGGTAAGCCCATGGTCGTCGAATTCAAGGATATTTATCTCAAACAACTGCCGGATGAAAAATACGGTACGGCCCGGCGGCTGTTTAATGGGAAAAATCTTGAGGGCTGGACCTTTTCCAGCGACGAACAGAAGGCGACATGGTCCGTGAAAGACGGTGTGCTGCACGATGCGGGGAAACCGAACGGTTACATCCGCACAGAAGAGACATTTGCTAATTATATCCTGCGACTGCAATTCCGGCATATCACCAAAGGCAACAGCGGCGTGCTGCTGCGGGTGACGGGCGAGGACAAGGTCTGGCCCCGCAGCCTGGAGGCCCAGGGGATGTTTGGCAATGTCGGGGATATTTACAACATCGGCGATTTCCCCGCTAAAACCGACCCTGAACGTACACGAGGCAGACGTACACAAAAAATCCATCCCGCGAACGAAAAACCGCTGGGAGAATGGAATCGCTATGAGATTGTCTTTGACCACGACAACTTCCGCATTTATGTAAACCGGCTGCTCCAGAACGCGGCGGAGGATTGCTGGGAAACACCCGGCTGGATCGCCCTGCAATCCGAAGGGGCCAGGCTGGAATTCCGCAATATCGTTTTGATTCCGATCGAGAAGTAGCGAAACGCGGAACCCGGGAAATTATTGTCCTGAAAATGAAAATCTGTGCCCAATGTACTCCATTGGTCTCTTGTGAGTGAACTCTGTCGAATAATTGACAATGAAATTCTACCCACTTGGGTAGAAAGCTCCGGGCTGGGCCGGGCGTAAGTTTTTATCCGGGTCAGGGTTTCTGATAATAAAACTGGGCTTCGGGCAGAAATTCGCGAAGATTCTCGATTCGGGTCTGGTCGTGCGGATGGGTACTCAGAAATTCAGGCGTGGCTCCCCCCTTACCGCCTTTGGCTTTCGACATACGCTGCCAGAATTGAATCGCCTCTTCGGGATCGTACCCGGCCATCGCCATAAAAATCAGGCCCATCCGGTCGGCTTCGGTTTCATGAATGCGGCTGTAACGCAGTAAGACACCGACTTCGGTTCCCAGACCATACGCCAGTTTGAACAGGGTGCGTGTTTTTTCCGGCTCTTCCTCCAGGACCCGCTCCATCGCTTTGCCGCCCATATCGCGGACCAGTTGCTGACTCATGCGTTCGCTCCCGTGCTCGGCGATGACATGAGCAATTTCATGCCCCACAACCGTCGCCAGACCGGCATCGGTTTTGGCCACCGACAACAATCCGGAATACACCACGACCTTTCCGCCCGGCATCGCCCAGGCATTTATTTCCGGGCTTTCAATCAAGGTAAACTCCCATTGGTAGCCTTCGAGGGAAATGCTGTTTTCACGGCAGTATTTTTCCACGGCGGTTTGAATCTTTTGCCCTACTCGCTGGACCTGCTGTTTGTCCGCCTGGTTATCGCTGACCTGGTTTTCCTGCAGAAATTCATTATACGCCTGAAGACTCATGGAATGAATCAGGGTATCCGGGACGAAATTCAACTGCCGGCGACCGGTTATGGGGACGGTGGAACAACTGGTTATGATCAACATCCCAACGATAAAAATCCAGAATATGCGATAGCTTTTCATGTCTAAACTCCTAACCCGGATAAACCGGAATTTCGAATTATGAAATCCGAATGACAAAATAATGTCCCCATGACAAATACCGAAAGTTATGCAGTCGCAACTCTTTGGTTCTTAGCGACTTATTCTGCAATGCAACTATGGATGTCATAATCCATATGCAAAAAAAACATCCGAGGCATCATGTTCGACTTTGATTATCCGTCATTGATTTATCATTCTGGCTTCATTATTATTAATTTCATTGCCGTTTTGTGCAAGATTATACTCAGGTTCATGAGTCAGGTTAACAAGCTGCCGATTATTATAAATGGGGATTGGAGATTCAGCAAGAGGGCTCTGGAAAGAAAACCGGTTTTCGCTCAGGAGCCGGCGCCGACCACGGCGTCAGCCATTCGAGGAACCAGAGCATCAGCCAGGGTGTAAGCGCCCAGCTTGTTCTGCGTTTGACTGGTTATATCAACAAGCATCCGCATGACGCTTTCATCTTCGATTTCTTTATACGCCGTTGCCGGCCGGTCGATTTCCATCACCTCCACGAGCTTGATCTTATCGGCAGGACGTGCCAGCAGATATTGGGGGTTTTCCGTGCCGTTTTCGACGGGAGAGATGATTTTTTTATCAACCAGCCTATTGAGCAGCTGTTCGACTGATTCGTCGGGCAGATTAAGCTTTTCCGCAATGTCATCAAAACGGGCCGGCCCCTTGGCGCTCACATAACTCTGGGCCACGATCAACACGGCCGCCAGCATATCATTGGGGCCCAGATTGATTCGCGAGGCCAGCTCTTCCGCCCGCATCCGCTTGAGATTCGTGGCGGTGTGCGAGAGTTCCGCTCCGAACAGGAAAATCGTCCAGGACCAGTGGAGCCAGATAAGGAAAATCGGGATCAAGCCCATTGCCCCATAGACGCTGTTGCGGCCGACGACCTGCTCTACATATATCTGGAAGAGCCACTTCAGCCCCAACCAGAGCGGTACCGCCACCAGCGCCCCGCCTACCGCAGCCATAAAGCTGATTCGCGTATTGGGCATCAGTTTATATATTGCTGCCAGTGAGACGATACTGATCAACAGCGGACCGATTCGCCCGGTAATGTTCAGGATGACTGACCACAATTGCGACTCGGGCAGCGATTGCAGCGTCACATTGCCGATATAGTTGGCTACCACCCATAAAATCGGCACCAGAGACAAAACAGACCAGTAAAGCATGGCCCGCTTCACCCAGCCGCGACTCTGGCGGGCGCCATAAATACGGTTCAGGGATTGCTCAATTGTGACCATCAGGCGAATGGCGGTCCATATCAAGACTAAAAAACCAATGGGTCCTACCAGTTTGTTCGAGAGCTTTTTTTCAACGTTTTTGACCTGTTTGACAATCTCGTCGGCAAGACTGGCGATTTCTTTGACGTTTTGTTTTGACGCTTTTTCTGAGATTTCCATGGCCGCTTGCCCTGACGGGTGTCCGGAGCCGCACGGATCATCAAAAACCTCTTTTTCGACATGATGAACAGCACAGGGATCGGCCATGACTTTGTTTTCAGCATGGATAAAGACGCAGGGGTCATCCGGACCGGCAAAGGAGCGGCCTTCTTCGGTCTGAACAATTTTAATCTCCGTGAGATTAAAGGCTTCCAGACCGTTGCGAAGGAACTGTTCTGATTCTTCCGGTGTGTAATAAGCCTTGAGGATCAGCAATGTCAGCACGAGGGTCGGCACCAGAGCAAAGATCGTCTGGAATGACAGGGCCGCGCTCATGGCCATGGAATTGTTCTGCTGCATGCGTTGGAAGTACAACTGCCCTACCAGCACAGGAAAACGCAGAAGAACCTCCCACCACCGTGAATCCTGTCCGGAATTCATGATTAACCGATCGAATTTTTTACGACTTGATTTCTTGATTTTCATGATGCTGCCATTCCCACCGCGGCAAACTCTCCCTCAAAACAGCGGATAAAAATAGAACATTTCACGCGCGAGGGACTAAACCAACTCCATAAATACATCTTAAGTTTCGCATTTTTTGTGAGCGTTTTGGCGTTCCGCAGGGCCTTTCACGCCCGATGATATTATTTATAACTTTCGAATCAGTGATCGAATACACCATAAAATCTTGAGTTACTGGTAAAAAGGCCCTGTTAAGCCTTTTCCTGAAATGTTATCACCATAAAAAGTGCGAAATCAAACAATACATCAAAGGCTATGAAAAATCCCGTCAGGACCAACCGTATGTATTTTATCCGCACATAATTACGATTGGGTATAAACGAGCGTTTCTACAGAACGCCTGTCGCCACTTTAACAATATCGTTATACGTAATATAAAGAAACAGGGTGCCGATCAGAACCAGCCCGACATAATTGATGATTTCCTGTGTCCTGAGGGAAATCGGTGAGCCCTTGATTTTTTCGATGATCAACATCACGATCAATCCACCATCCAGAATCGGCAAGGGCAGAAAATTAAACACCGCAATAGCGATACTGATCAATGCCATCCAGTTCAGATAATCCACAAAGGTCTTTTCGCTGGCGACCGTAAAGCTCATCTTTAAAATTCCAACCGGTCCGCTGGCGCTTTTGAGGGAGACCTGCTGAGTCAGCATTCCTTTTATGGTCAGGTAAGTCTGTACGATATTCTGACGGGTCGTATCCAGCCCCATGGCCAAAGCTTCGCCCATCCCTGATGCCTTATAGGTCTTCTGCATTTCCTTAAACGGCAGGCCGTTTAGTTTTTCCAGATCCGGCCGCGGGGCAAAACCAATCCAGTCAGTATTATCGGGCACTGTCGCAATCACCTGTTGAGATTCGGAATTGCCATTGGCTGCATAACTGATGACGGCATCTTCACCTTTGGCGTCCTTGAGCATCCGGATAATATCCAGCCAGTTACTAACCGGCTGGTCATTAATGGCTGTGATGCGGGCGCCGCGAGGAATAGACAGTTTATCTTTTTCCTCATCATAAGCAATACAATCGGCGACGATGGCATTCTGTAAATCCCAGTTTGCCAGTCCAACGCCTATGGTTGCCGGCACTTTCATAAAAAACTGCCACCAGGCCCTGTTTACTTTGGGCGTAACCCTGATCTCAACGTCTTTCATCGCGCCATCTTCTTCACGACGAACCACGATTTTTAACGGCTCGCTGGCATGTGATTTTACCGTATCGACAAGTTCTCTGGAAGTCGGGGTACTGATGGTCGCAATCTGGACAAAAATATCGTGTGCTTGAATACCTGCTTTATCAGCGGGTGAACCTTTAACCACGCTGCTGGCCTGCAAACGCGGGACCATCCCTAAAACGGAGGCGGGGGTTTTCCCCACCGGCCCCAGAGCCATGGGTATGGTTACCGTATGCTCTGTCCGCTGCGTTTCTACCTCGCGTGAAACAGTGATATCCACCGGCTTCACATCAAAGCTGCCGGTAGAAGGCTTAATGAATGATTTAAGCCGGGCAAATGTTTCCACGGGTTGACCATTAACGGCGACGACCTTATCTCCTGGATGAAAACCAAGCTCCTTTAACGCTTCCAACTGCTCTCTGGAGCCTGGTCTGGCAATGTTCAGACTGGTTGCCGGAAGAATGCCGAATCGGCGAAAACCGAGAGTGTCATCCATTTCCGCATTGACGGTAATGTCCTTGATCGTGCCGTCGGCATCTCTGACTTTTATCCGAGCCGGATTATTCTCGGAAGAAAAGGCCCCGGCAATGAACAGATCGGTGAAGTTGAGATTGTTTTCCTTGCCGTTAATCGCCAGAATTTCATCGCCGGCTCCCAGCCCTGCTTCCGCAGCGGGCATACCCGGAATAACATCGCCAACGATGGCCGGAGGCAATTTAATGCCGACGCTGTAAATAAACATGAAAGCGATTGCCGCGCTGATTACGTTCATCACCACACCGGCGGAAATAGTCAACGCACGCGGGAAAAATGGTTTATTACTGAAGGATCGCGGATCGTCCGAAGGTTTGTCAGCGCCGAGGTCTTCCTGCCCCAGCATTTTCACAAAACCGCCCAGAGGAATCAGCCGTAACTGATACTCCGTGTCACCGGCGCTGGTAAAGCCGGCCGGGATTTTGAAAACCATTAACGGGTTGCCTTCACTGTTGGACAACAAACCCGGCAAAACGCGAATCTGTAATCCACCCGCAAGCTTTTTCACACCCAGAACGATATGCCCCATTCCGATGGAAAACTCTTCTACAAAAATCCCCACGGATTTCGCCGCGATAAAATGGCCGAACTCATGGATAAAAATAACGGCGCCGAATCCCAGCAACACAATTAAAATCCCCCACGCCCGTTCCATATCCTTCACAATGAAAGATACCAAAGCGACGACAATCGCCAGCGTAATGATAAGGGAGATGGGATTTGATCCTTGTGGTTTATTTTTCGTAACCTTTTCTGTCATGAAAGAATCCTCAAATCGCATTGAAAACGTTGTCCAATCTCTAAAACCTAAATCCGGATAAACCGGAAATCCCAAGCACGAAATTCGATATTCCTACCCAATTGGGTATATATCTCAGACTTCCTACACTTAAATAATCGGCAATTTTATATATACAGTTAATCATCTCGACAAGTTCGCTTGTGAAGGATGAATCTGTTCATTCACCCACTGGCGGGCCCAACGATCTGCTTCCATAAGCTCTTCAAGAATAGGCTCTGCCAGCCATTTATGACGTTTGAGGCATTGCTCAGCCAAAACCGTTATCTGGGAAAATGAAATCTTTTCTGCCCGGAAAGCCTCAACCGCCGCTTCATTAGCTGCGTTTAATACCGCACCGGCCGTTCCGCCTAGTCGGGCAACTTCGAAACCCAGTCGGATAGCCGGAAAACGCTCCATATCAGGCGGCTCAAAGGTTAAAAGCCCCAACTCATGCAGATTCAGACGCCTGGACGGCCCTGGAAGACGGTCCGGCCAGGTCAGGGCGTATTGAATCGGCAGCCGCATATCAGGCGATGATAACTGGGCGATAACGGAACCGTCACAAAACTCGACCAGAGAATGAACGATTGATTCAGGATGAATCATAACCTCAATTTTCTCGGGCGGCAGATCAAACAGCCAGCAGGCCTCGATGATTTCCAGAGCCTTATTCATCATGGTGGCGGAATCTATGGTTATTTTAGGTCCCATATTCCAGGTTGGATGATTCAAGGCTTCCTTGACGGTGGCCCGGCGAATTTCGTCCGTGCTCCATTTTCGGAATGGACCGCCCGAAGCGGTGATTATTACCTTCTCCACTTCACTGGCATGACCGGCATGCATGGCCTGCAGGATTGCCGAATGCTCGCTGTCAACAGGCAAGATTGAAGCGTTGTGTTTTTTTGCCAGCGGCATTATCAAACATCCCGCCACCACAAGCGATTCTTTATTAGCGACGGCGACGGTCTTACCTGCTTCGATTGCCGCTTTTACCGCCGGCAGCCCCGCGGCGCCCACTATCGCAACAATGACAATATCGCAATCCGGATCGGTTGCCAGATCGACAAGCCGTTCTGGTCCTTCCAAAACAACGGTGTCCAAATCATGTATCGATTCCTGAAGCCGGTCGTGATAAACGGCATCGGTAATGACGACATACTTGAGATTATAGGACCTGGCTTGGGCTGCCAGTTCTTGCCAGCTCGAATGTCCGCTGACCCCCAGCAGTTCAAACTTTTCCTGCAGGGCATCCAGCACTGACAAGCTGCTCTGGCCGATAGAGCCGGTGGAACCCAGAATTGTAACTTTTTTTCTCGGGATTGACATCATCGAAAGTGTAAGTCAGTAATAGGGTTTATACAAGAAAAAACATCATTTATGCTGTCCGTTTCAAAGGTATTATGCAATAGAAGTTTTTATTCGACGATATCATAAATATAGACGACAATTGTGATAATACTCAGTTTCAGTAAAATCAGCCTGATAGAGCGTATAGTCCTACACTAAATGAACCTGATGAGTATATTTAACGTAAGGTTAATATTAGTAATATGTTATGACATAATGACCGATAGCATCTTATGATTTATATCTTCCGCAAAAGGCAAGAAAATTAAGAATGACGATGATACCCATTAACGCATTAACCTTATGCAGGCAAGATGTTTGCGTTACATTCCGGTTTATCCGGGACAGGATTTAATATATAACCCCATGAGAGTACGATTACAATCTTAATAAACTGACGGAAAGGACCGGTCGTGGGATTTTACGACAGACATTACCAGACAAGACCTGGAAACATTTATGGCGGAAATAATTACGGCGGACAGCGTATGGGAAACCTGGGATTTCCCTCCCTGACGCCAATGGTGAAAAAGCTGATTATCATCAACGTCGGCGTTTTTGCTCTACAATTGATTACTCAAGGCAGAATGGCAATATTGTTTGCCGCCTCGGGTGATTCCCCTATCATAGCCTTACAGGTGTGGCGGCTGATCACGTTTCAGTTTCTTCATGCCGATATTGGTCATATCTTATTTAACATGATTGGTTTATACTTTTTCGGAACCGCCCTGGAGCGGCAATGGGGAGGGCGGCATTTTCTGGCATATTATCTGGTTTGCGGGGTTGTTGGAGGTATGTTATACGTTCTGGCTTCCTTGATCGGCATTTTCCCGCAAGCCGGTATTCTGGTAGGCGCATCGGGGGGCGTTCTGGGGCTTCTGGCAGCCACGGCTGTTTTGTTTCCTCATGCCAAAGTGTATCTGTATTTTTTCATTCCCATTCCCATTCGCATTTTAATTGCCATAATCACAATAGGTTATGTTCTTAATGTGCTGAATATGGGTCCCAATGCCGGTGGCGATATCTGCCATCTGGGCGGCATGGCGACGGGTTTTATCTGGATTTTTGGAAGACCGTTTTTCACACAATGGAAAACCAAAATGCAGATAAAAATGAACGACATACATTCTGAACAGGAACGTAAATTGGAAATAGATGTTGACAGTATTCTTGCCAAGGTTCATGAAAAAGGAATCGGCAGTCTCAGCCAGCGGGAAAAAGATATACTGCGAAAGGCGACAAACGAGAAAAAGGGGCCTTAGAGAGCGGGAAAGAAACTGGCATTTCCCGTGCGAATCTGGTATAATCCGTTTCATATACCTGATTGGGTAGAAAGCTCCGGGCAGGGCCGGGTGTAAGCTTTTTATCCGCACATGATTACGTTCCGACAAAACGGAGGAATTTCAATCGGAACGAGTATAATATGTTTTCAAAGAAGCCTCTTTTAAAAAGTACGCTGGAAAGATGAGAGAATACGTCTATTACGCATTTATCGGGTTATGCATGCTGCTCTTTGCCTTGCCGGCACGTGCACAGGAAGGAGACGGCAATCCCATATTCGAACCCGCCTGCTTCAATGCAATCGGCGCGGTGGAATTGTTCAATGCGCAGCCGGAACTGCTGGGACAGAATGTCAGCATCGGCATAGTGGAGGTCGGGAAAGAAGACCCGTGTAATCCGGTACAGCGTATTTTTCTGCCGAATCTTACACATCACTCATTATCGGACGCATACTGGCGACATATAAACAATTCTGCTCAAAACACCTGGGAATCAGAACAGTTTTCGGACCATGCCAGTACGATTGCCGGTCTGCTGGTCGGCCTGGATCGATATAAAGATATCGACCGACAAGGAATTGTGTTTTACCGCGGGCTGACGCCGGAAGCCATCATTGATGTCTATGAAACGAACTGGTTTCTTTATCAGCGAATATTATTGAACAGCCATAAGCCGCTTGATGTTGATGTGCTGACGATGAGTTGGGGGACGGTGGGAGATGATCTGATGACCATGTGGTGGCAGCGTGGTATTGACGCCCTGGTCGAGCGGGAGTCGGTAATTATCGTAGCGGCGGGCGGCAATGGGGATTCCGAATCCGCTGCGATCAATAAGCCGTCATGGGGACATAATATCATCAGCGTGGCGGCATCGGAAAGTCTGGGAGCCTATCCGGCATCCTTACAATACATCGGACCGCCGGCACCGGGCCTGAGCAGTTTTGGTCCGACGGAAGACGGCAGGTGCAAGCCCGATCTAATGGCGCCAGGGTTATGCCGGGGACCGGCGGGGACATCGGCAACGGATTATATCTGCATTGACAAACAGACGGGCTATAGCAGTTTCGCCGCACCACAGGTTGCCGGGGCGGCGGCATTACTGGTGGATGCGTCCCGGCGTCAGAAACTGGCCGACGGCGACGATCCGCGAGTCGTGCGGGCCTTGTTGATGAATGGAGCGAATAAGCTCATCGGCTGGCATAAGGGACGTTGTGAAGCGGATGACGATCATGTGATACCGCTGGATTTTCAGCAGGGGACGGGTATGCTGGACGTATGGAAATCGTATCGACAACTCACGGCGGGACGATATCCGTCTGCCGGCGGGAGCATGAATGCGGGATGGGACCTGAATGAGGTCTCGCTGAATATGGATGATCCGAACTCGGAAAGAATTTATCAATTGGCCGATACAGTTGCCGCCGGGCAAACCGTTACCGTGACATTATGCTGGTATCGGCATTATCAGGACAGCGGATATTTCGCCGGTTTACCGCTGGCGAACTTGTCGCTGGAGTTGTGGTCTGTCAATGAGCAAGGCGAGTTGCTGGACCTGCTGGATTACTCGGAGAGCCGGGTGGATAACGTTCAGCATATATATTATCAGAACGACAAAGACCGCAATATGGCCCTAGTGGTGCATGGCGACAGCATGTATGATTTGCCGGAAGATAGGGAGCAGTTTGGGATAGCCTGGTGCGGCGATCACCAGAACTGGGAAGGCGACCGACTGGCCGGCGATGTGAATGCCGATGGAATCGTTAATGCGGATGACTGGCTGCGGGTCTTTCAGGTATGGTGGCTGCAAAAGGAATATCCGGGACTGCCCGCGCATCTGGCACGATGGGAAGACGTTAACCGGGACGGTAAGGTTAATCATGCGGACATTGACATCATCGACCGGCAGTGGATGAAGAAATCGGCGTGGTTCGATTAACGGTTCAATTATGGAACGCGGATGGGGTAAGCGAGCAAAGGGGTACCAGCCGCGAAAAGGCACAGGAAACACAAAAAGGCGGCCACGGACTGATACAGGGCGGTCGAGTCGGAACCAAAAGCGTTAAAACGTTAACGAGTTTATGGGTTATGGCGAGATATACCCAATCGGGTAGAAATTCTTCGCAGGACCACGCTTAATTGTTTTTAGTGGAAGTAGTTATGGTTGGAGAAAACGGGGGTTTTCAATCGGAATCAGTATACAATTCGAGTTTTAAGTGTAAGGGTTACCAGTTAATCTGAGCAGATTTTTCGGCGGTGATAGCGCGGAGCATGGCGATGAGGTCGCGGTGGGGTTTGACGTCATGAACGCGGAGAATATGCGTGCCTTTCATGAGCGCCCAGGCCATGGTGGCCATTGAACCATAAAGGCGGTCGGCGGCATTATCATGGCCCAGTATTTTACCAATGAAGGATTTGCGGCTGGTCCCGATTAATATGGGCGTATCCAATTCATGGAAAGCGTCCAGGTGACGCAATAGTAAAAGATTATGCTCAATGGTTTTGCCGAAGCCGATGCCGGGATCGATGATGATTTGGGCCCGATCGATGCCGGCGGCAAGCGCATGTTCTATCCGATCGGCCAGGAACGATTTGACATCTTCCACAACATTATTATACGTGGGATTTTGTTGCATGGTGCGCGGTCGACCCTGGATATGCATGAGGACCACAGGGACTTTTTCGCGAGCGGCCAGCAGGGCCATCTTCGGATCGAACTGCAGTGCGGAAATGTCGTTGATGATCGCGGCGCCGGCATCCAGCGCGGCGGCGGCCACCTGGCCATGGGTGGTATCAATGCTGATGGGACAATGGGTTTGCCGCGATAACTCCCGAATGACCGGCACCGTCCGGCGTATCTGCTCGTCCGGCTCAACCGGTTCGGCGCCGGGGCGCGTGGATTCGCCGCCAATATCAATAATGCCGGCTCCTTCTTCAACCATTCGCAAAGCATGATCAACCGCAACAGGCTGCTCGATAAACGCCCCCCCATCGCTGAATGAATCCGGGGTAACATTCAGAATACCCATAATCACAGGTGAGAATAAATCGAGAATGTTCTCACGGCATTTTAATATCAGCTTATTCATACATATAGATGATAATCAATCGTAATTATTTGTAAAGCGACAAGACCGGGGGCCGGAGATTTAAGGTGAGTTTCCTTAAAACGAATTCTTGGGCAAAATAGCAATAAAATTATGAATCATAAATATTTATACGCTTTGATGCATCTGCACAATGCAGACAGGATGCCTGTGTAACATTCTGACTATGCCAGGGTGCGTATTTAGCGTAGATATCAGACTGGAAAAATGATGCAGGCTCTTTCTATAATCGTATAAGTAAAAATACACAACTGTTAGACTACTATTTTTTGCAGGAGATTTAAATATGGTCAAGACATTATCGACGATGCAGCCGCTGGGAACGAAGGCGCCGGATTTTGCGCTGCCGGACATCGATGGAGAAATTGTTAAACGCGACGATTTTGCCGGTAAACCGCTGCTGGTGGTGTTTATGTGCAACCATTGCCCCTTCGTGATTTATGTGCGGGAGAAGCTGGTGGAAAAAATCATCGATTATCAGAATCTCGGCATAGCCGTCGTGGGCATCAACAGCAACGACGTCGCCAATTATCCCGACGACAGCCCCGAAAAGATGAAACAAGACGTCCAGAAATATGGCTATACCTTTGCTTATCTGTTTGACGAGACGCAAGAGGTCGCCCGGGCATACGATGCCGCGTGCACGCCGGATTTCTTCCTGTTCGATGAGAACCACAAGCTCGTTTATCGCGGGCAGTTTGACGACAGCCGGCCCGGCTCGGACATTCCCGTAACGGGCGAAGACTTGACGGCAGCCATCTCGGCCCTGCTAGAAGGTCGGCCCATTCCAGAAGAACAAAAACCCAGTATGGGATGCAACATAAAATGGAGACCCTGACAATTTGGGCCCACCAAATATTGTTTAAATATTTGCTACTATAAGTTATTTTTTTCTGTACTTAGTGGTTTAACCTTGATAATATTCCTATCAGGACCAAAGTTGGTTCGACGAGCTGCGAAATCAGATTTGTGACAGTTATTTCTGCCCATTCAGAATTTCTAATTCGCCGCCTTCTTTGTCAGGCTGTATGGTTAGCCACTTTCTCGAAAACCCGGAAAGTAAAACCAGGGTTTGTATTCTACTCAGACAGGAGATTTTGTTATGGGTAAAAAGCTTTATGTTGGTAATCTAAGTTACGAAGTCGATTCAGCAGAACTGGAGCAGCTTTTCAGCGCTCATGGCACTGTACAAAGCGCTCAAATCATCAATGATCGCGATACCGGCCGCAGTAAAGGTTTCGGTTTCGTCGAAATGAGCAGCGATGCTGAAGCTGATGCCGCCACATCTGCCCTGGACGGCAAAGATATCGGCGGCCGGGCGATTAAAGTGAATGAAGCCAAGGCCCGGGAAGACCGTGGCGGCGGTGGCGGCGGTGGTCGCGGCGGCCGTGGCGGCGGCGGCGGTGGCGGCGGATTTCGAGGCAGCAACCGTCGTTATTAATCGACGGCCCTGAATAAGGGACCACTGAAAAAGAAAGCTGGGGTATACAATTTATTTGTGAATCGCCAGCTTTTTTTTTGCTGTTATGTTTCTCAATACCAGAAACCTGCAAAATTTTAACACGAGGCATGATCAATCCCGACTTAACTCCTGATTATCTTCATGGTAATCTATATATTTTAACATCATGTCAAAAACGATTAAAATCAATTGGAAACACTATTAAATGAATATATTGCTTGTGTACCCCAAATATCCGGACACTTACTGGAGTTTTAAACATGTTCTGAATTTTATCTCCAGTAAGGCGGCGTTTCCTCCTCTGGGATTATTGACGGTGGGTTCGCTGCTGCCGGAAGCATGGAATAAAAAGCTGGTGGATTTGAATGTCACCGAGCTGAAGGATGAGGAAATCGATTGGGCCGATATGGTATTTATCAGCGCCATGATCGTCCAGACCGACAGCGCCCGCGAAGTGATTCACCGGTGCAAAGCACGCGGCAGAACCACCGTAGCGGGCGGACCGGCCGCTACGATTATGCACGATAAACTGATGGATGTCGATCATCTCGTGCTCAACGAAGCGGAAATCACGCTGCCTCTTTTTCTGGAGGACTTCCAGAAGGGTAAACCCAAAGCGATCTATAAATCGTCTGAACGGGCCGATATTACCATGACGCCGCTGCCAATGTGGTCACTGATCGACTTTAAAGACTATGCCACGATGCCAATCCAGTATTCCCGGGGATGCCCGTTCAATTGCGAGTTCTGCGATATTATTGTCATGTATGGTCGGACGCCGCGAACCAAAAGCACCGAACAGCTCATCCGCGAGATGCAATTGCTTTATGATGCAGGATGGAAAGGCAGTGTTTTTATCGTCGATGATAATTTCATTGGCAACAAAGTCTCCGTCAAGAATATGCTGCCGGCTCTGAGCCGCTGGCAAAAACAGCACAAACACCCTTTCGCCTTTACCACTGAAGCCAGTACCAATCTGGCCGAAGATGAAGAACTGATGCAGATGATGAGTGAGGCGAATTTCGAGAAGGTGTTTGTGGGGATCGAAACGCCCAGCATCGACAGCCTGAAGGAATGCGGGAAATATCAGAACACATCGCACAGCCTGGAAGATGCCGTCATACGCATCCAGCAAAACGGTATGCAGGTGATGGGCGGTTTTATCGTTGGCTTTGATAACGACACTGACAGTATTTTCGATGCGCAAATCAGGTTTATTCAGAAGGTGGGTATCGTCATCGCCATGGTCGGGCTGCTGAATGCTTTGCCGCAGACGCGCCTGTGGAACAGGCTCAAGGCCGAAAAGCGGCTGCTGTATGATACGTCGGGAGAAAACACCGACTCCACATTGAATTTCATTCCCGTCATGGCGACAAATAAGCTGCTCGCTGGTTATCAGGAAGTGGTCTCGACCATCTACACCCCCCGGAAATACTATGAGCGCATCCACACCTTTATCAGGCATTATAAACCGCGCACAAAGACCAGAATCACGATTCGCGAAATTATGGCCACGCTGCGCAGTATGTGGCATATCGGCGTCATGTCACGGGCGCGGTTTTATTACTGGCAGCTCATCATTAAAACGGGTCTGCGAAGAATCAAATCACTCCCCGCGGCGATAGAGCTGGCCATCTATGGCCTGCATTTCGAAAAAGTCAGCGCCCGGGTCATGAACGAAACGCGCGAATAATCCATACGCTATGCGTCGCGTTATGGCTGATCTGAACGTAATCCGATTGAACAGGAAATCATCTTTAGAAATTCTAACAAGATTAAGTGCGAAGTCGCACTGTGCGGTTTCGCACTTTTTTATTGTGATTGCATTCAAGGAGAAGGCTCAACAGGGCCCTTTGTCAAAAATGCAAGGATTATTTGTTATTCTTGGTCACTTGTCCGAAAGTGACAAATAATCTTCCCGGGCTCAGAAGGCCCTGCGGAACGCCAAAGCGTAACCTGAAAAATGCGAAAGTTAAGGCACTCATAACGGCAAAAAAAAACGGTCTGTATTGATATTTAACCAGTACAGACCGTTCTTAGGTTTTACGATCACAATGATCGCTTCATTAATTTCTCCGTCAAGCACACATTGACATTACGGAGACGGATTGATGGTCGAATTGGGACCAACGATGACCAGCGGACCGCCCCAGGCATCGCCAACCTCTGCAGTAATATTTATATCACCGCCGCTGGCCAGGAACTTCTCGTACACACTGACAACCGTAGGCGTTGATGTAGTGTAAACGAATTCCGCACGACATACCTCGGTCCAGCCGGTAAGATCAACATCGCCAAGCTGTTCATCGGGAACGACGATATAAATCATGGCGTCTTCGTTGGCATGAACGCTGATGTTCGCGACTCCTTTGCCGCCGTCACGGTATGTGATTTTGGCGCCGGAGAGATCGGCCGGTACGTTATCCCAGTTGTAGGAGCTGCCGCAGCGATTTGAATAAGCGCATACGCCATCAACAAGGGTTCCTTCTACAAAGCCCGTACCGGTCACCGTAACGTTGGGATCAAGATCGACGCCCAAAGGCGCAACGATCTCAGTCGGCGGCGTTCTGGTCAACCAAACGTCGATGATACGTTCCAGATCCAACTCATCAATCACGCAGTCATCGTACAGATTGGTCCAGGTCACCAGTTCGGGACTTTCCATTTTCCAGAACTTGCTGAAATCGCTGATATGCCTCATCGTGATCGGTGCCGAAGTATAGCACAGATCGTCGATAAAGATTTCCGTGCTTTCAAAGGGTTCTGAGTCATTCTGATCTCTGGTAAAAAGTCCGAATTTATTGAAACCGGCGCCCTTCTGAGCGGCAGGAACGAATCTCGAAGAGACCTGATCGCCAATAGTCACAGTCAGCATGCCGTCGTCGCCACCACCGCCATCGGGATCGTAGGCGATGACGAAGTTATAAACGCCATTGCTTACAGTTACATAACCGCCGGAACTGCCGGAACCAAAGATCTGTCGCCGAGCCTGGAATTGAAGGCCTCCGGCTATTTCTTGAGTTCTGATTCCGAGGAGGTCATCGCCGGCGCCGGTGCCCGCGCGTTCCTTGTACCAGCCCAGGTAAAAATTGCCATTATAGTTGATGTTGTTAATGCTGATTTTACCTGTTGCAACGAGCGGATACTCCAGGGAAACAATGCCAATAGTCTCGTCCATGTAGGAGGAGATGGGCTGACCGGAACGAGAGATCGTTCCGCCCATTTCACCAGGACCACTGGGGCCACCGGCGTTATTGGTATTGGAGAAACCGAAATCGTTTCCATGTCTCATGTTCCGCACGGTCCAGCCGGCGTTATTGGGATCAATGCCGTTATCGAAGGTTTGGCATTCCTTCGGATCCGGAACCTCAAGCATCGTCAACGTAAACTCTTCATCATCAGAGTTTTCAACATTCGTAGCCGTTACCGTAATCATGTATGTTCCGGCTACCGGCGACGGCCAGGAAATCAATCCACCCTGATCGATGGTCATGCCGGCCGGAGCTCCGTCAAGAGTGAATGTCGGATCAGGAATGCCTGCCACCAGCGACGCTTGCAGCGAGAATGAACCGAATTCAACGTAAGAAGTCTGATCGTTAATCTCGGCGATAAACGGCGCTACGAAGGGAGCGTCGTCACCCTGATTCTCATAGGCACCAATATCTTTTTTCGCACCGAATTTCGGATTGCCGAGAATATCCAGCGTCGGAATGAAATCATATAAAGCATTCGGATCATGCCCCATATCGACAGCCGGAGAATCCTTGTCTATACGGTAATCATTCATCGTCGCATCAAAGAAGATAGGATTTCCAGAAACGGTTCCCGTCTCCGATGAACCTGCTCCGCCCCTGACAAAACTGCCAGTGTTATTAAACAGGTTATTCTTCATAATGACTTTATTTCCATAACCGTTTACAGCCACTGATTGCCCGCCGGTGGTGTTTTCAAACAGACAATTCATAACAGTGACGTTGCAGGGATCTCTCGTCGTATTGGTTATGACGGCAAACTCTGAAGCGGCGCTGACATTATTATTGAACGTACAATTGACAACGACCAGATCGCAGTAGTTATCATGAGCAACGATGCAGGCTGCGCCTCTATCCCAATCACTTCTGAGTTGGGCGTTATTGGCGAAGACGCAGTTGCGTATGATTGATTGACCAGCGATGCTCGTGTCGCCTTCATACAGATCGATAGCTGCGGTGTTACTGTAGCCTTTACAGTTGATGAATTTGCAGTTATCGATGGTGACGCAGCTGCGTTGAGCGGAAACTGCGCCGCCGGCACCGGACGTTTCGCTTCCGGAAAGATTCCGGAATTCGCAATTGCTGACGGTCAGACCGTCGATACGCGTACCTCGGATGGCATAGCCTCGGAAACTGTCAAATATGCCGTTTTGGAAGACAATGCTGTCGATCGTGTGATCGCTTGTAAGATTGTCGTTAGGATCGGCGATAAACTGAACACGATTGAGACCGCCACCGTCCATGATCGAAGGTGTTGCGGTAACATCCTGCGTCGTCCAGCCTGCGTCCCATGAGCCGAGAATCTCGGTACCATTATATTTAATGTCTGCCCTCTGGTCGGCAGGTACATTATAGGTTCCGCCTTGCATGAGAATCTTCGCATGATCGGTATCGTAGGTGGCGGCTACCGCCTTGGCCAGACTGGCGAACGGCTTGTCGATGGTGCCGTCACCGGTCACGTCGCTGCCGTCGGCCGTAACATACCAGGCGAATTCAGCCGGTCCCGGACTGACCGTCAGCGTAAAGGTTTCGGAGCCGCTGCCGCCGGGATTATCTGCCGTCACGGTAATAGTGTGAGGACTGTCGGCCAATGTGACGCCCGCCCAGGAAATCACACCGGTAACCGGATCGACAGTGATGCCTTTGCTTTCCGAGGGTGCGTCAAGGCTGAATGTCGGGTTGGGATTACCCGCCAACAGAACGGATTGATATTCGAAGTTATACTCATCCGTCGCCGTTTGAGCGGGAATAGGTTCGATATCCGGAGCGGTAGGCGCTACAACGGTCACTACCCATGTCAACGTATCCTGGCCGATGCCGTTGTCCGCCTTCAGTTCGATCGTCAACGTGTCGCCTGCGTCATTAGGATCGAGCCACGTCACCGTGCCGTCATCCGCAACGGACAAGCCAATAGCGCCGGGGTCGGCCGGCTGCACGAAACTGAACGAGAAATTATCCGTGTCGAGGACTGGCGGATAGACGTCGAGATTCAGCGTCGGTTTTACGACATAGGAAGGATTACCGGGATAATCCAACACGGATATATCCAGTTCATTATCGCTTTCCTGGAAGACCGGCGCCGCCGTGGTTGCATACACCGGATCACTGGATGTATAGACCAGATCGTCGATATAGATTTCAGCCTGAGTGATTTCGTCGCTGTAATCCCGGGTAAAGAGGCCGAATCGATCGAAAGTAGTGGCCTTGTTGGCCGCTGGAATCACTTCCGTGGAGACCTGATCGCCGATAGTGACTGTCAGCAGACCAGGGCTGCCGGGAGCGACCGGATCGTAAAGAAAGCTGAAATCATATACCCCGTCAGTGACATCCAGTACGTCGCCGTCGCTGCTGCCGGCATCCCCATCGAGTTGACGTCGAGCACGCAAAGTAAACACGCCAGGAGGGCCATCTGTACTTCTTATCCCGAGTAAACGATCGTTGCTGCCGCGGCCGCCCTCTTCTCTGGACCAGCCCAGGTAAAACCAACCGTCGAAATTGATGTCTGTAAGGCTGATTTTTCCGCTGGCGTATAAAAATTCCTCGGCTGTGACGGTTCCGATGGTCTCATCCAGATAGGTGGAAATAGGAATGTCCGATCTGGAAACGGTGCCACCGAGTTCACCGGCGGCCATGCCACCAGCATTATTGGTGTTGGAAAAGCCGAAATTGTTGCCGGCTCGCATATTCCTGGCGACCCAGCCGTGGTTTGATGCAGACGTTTCATCGTCAAATGTTTCGAATTCCCGGTCGGCCATAATCGCATTCGTTAATGCGAAAAATACCGCCAGAACAATAATTAGTGGTTTTTTGAACATTAGTTAAATCCTCCGGTTTAGCATTTTGGTATTGCTTTAAATCAATCTCACAATTAAGAAACGTGTTTGTGTTTCAGATATCTCTCCTTTCACAATGATTCATGACTGCATGCTAAATATGCCAAGGTGCCTCATTCAATCAAAGACGCACAAACAAAATTTCATACTCCATTTTGCTGCCAGAAGCTTTCTACTCGGTCGGGTATAATTTCAGGGACCTCACCAGGAATGACGGCAAAGCCCCTGAATCTGTTGCTTCCGACTGCTTCACTAAAGCAAACTCTGTACTTGTTACAATCGGCCAGGTCCGCCTTCATGAAACATATACACTTACTGATACGTCTCTTAACACCATCTTCGACAGAGCTTTCATTCGCCCTTTGGACTATTTTCTGCGAAAATACGCCAGACCTCCCAGACCCATCAGGATAATCGAAGCCGGCTCAGGAATTGCCGTTATCGAGGTATAATTAGAACCTTCAATATTGACCAGGTTGTCGCCGATGACTATGTCGCCGTCGTCGCCATATCCAATCATGTACTTATTATCGATGTAGCCTGAAAGCGTAGCGTCCTCTCTCAAATCGCCGGCCAGGAGCAACTCTCCCATCTCAATATCGATGATTCCCTTGTTATTCATAGCCAGACTTCCTGCCCTGACAGTGCCATCCAGCAGGTTGACCACAGCGGTGCCGCTGGCGCTGCCGACTTGTGCGCCGACGTCCAACCGACCGATAACTACGACGCTGCCATCATCCTTAACCGTCAGGACGCCATCGCCCGATGAATCGGCCAGATCCAGATATTGAGCGACCTCCAGCATGCCGTTATCTTCCACCGTGATGTAACCATGACCTTTTTCCGCATGACGCCAATAGGTGCCAACAGTCACCTTGCCGTTATCCATAATATTAAGCCAGCTATTCGTGCTGGTATCTGAATATGCTGACCGGATATACGTTTCGTTGATAAACAGGCCATCACCGCTAACGTTCACCTCGCAGGCCCCGTTATCACGATAGCCCAGTCTTGTCTGAGCGCTGGTCAGGCTGCCGCCGGTAATATTGACGGTTACCAGACCGGACGTATCGCCAAGACGTGCGCCACCCCCTGCCGTTGCCGGATGAGCCGCATCAACCAGAATGGTTACGTCTCCATTTGCAATATAATAACTCGCTGTGCCACCATCATCTAGCCAATTGGCAGGATTGTTAAAGTAATCATCTCCGCCGCTTCCTACCCAGTTAAAATTGGCTGACACGCTTCCCGTTAAAGTAAAAACCAACAACAAACCCATAATTTTCTGCATCTTTCCAGTCATAATTATCCTCCGTCTTTTGAAAGAACATACATTATTCCGGGGCTTCACGATTGCCCCGAAATCAAAAACGACAAACTTTCATACGAATCCCACAAAACTGAATTGCATAAGATCAGCATGTGATCTTTACAATTCTAAATTCATGTGTAGAATACATTTACCGCCTGCGTTCATTGGTTTTTGGTATCGAGGTGCACTTGCCATAATGCACTGTCAATAAACATAAAACCCAAAACATGATTTCAACAATCGGTCATGAGAACCGTTTGCGTCTGAATAATAACTTTCGACATACCATGTTATTGATGGGCGCCGTCAACATAGCATTGCTTACTATACTTTACATAGTATGCTAAATTGTTTTAGCATGCAAGAATTTTTTTAATAAAAAATTTAAAATAATCAATATTCCTTGTCTCGTAAACAGTTACATCAAATTAATCGCTACTTGACGGGCAAATCATTTTGATACCCGAAGTATAATAATATATCACCATCCATCTCTAAGCACACATAACCGACTATTCTGGCAAATTCTCAGCATTAAAAATGAGTGTATGTTATATTCTGACAATTTGCTCCGGTTAAAAACGGGGCAAACATTCCGGGATATCAGAATCCAGGCGGTAAAGCGGCAAAATAGTTCCGATAAATTTGGAGGATTTAAACATTTTCAGTCTCAGGAAATTTCTTGATAAATCGTTTAAGCTGTTGTAAAATAAAATGCAGCCATGTTAATCCAGCGAGACCTCAACGGTCTCTGTTTTGAGCAGTAGGCTTGAAATAAATGTCAAGGCTGTCGAAATAAATCTGGAATGACTTTTGAGGAAATGATGCCCCTGTATATGAACTATCTACTACGAACACACAATTTTGGAAATATAAAGGACTTTCAATGATTAAATGGTATTTTTCAGTGATCCTGTCGGCAATGTTTGCATTATCCAGTGTGGTTATGGCTGATCGAGAAGCGGTTGATTTTTCTAGCGAGGCGATTTTTTCGAGCTATGGCTGGGTCGCCAGAAATATGCGGGCCGGTAATGATTTTGGGTTCTCCAATACCAATAATGCCGGCGGTATGGCCGCTGGAGAGCTTGGCGGTACTGTCTCTGATTCCGACATCCCCATTTCCACCTGTCTGGACGAGACTATTGGAACAGTTACAGGTGAGGATTTCTTATACGCCTGCGGTAAAATCAAATTTAAGAACATCAACTTCAGTGGCTGGTGGTATTTTGGCTGGTCCAAAGAAGCGGACGGCAGCGGCAGCAACGATCATCTGATCGGTATCCGCTGTGAAGAAAAAAACGGCGGTCTGATCATGCAGGCGCGTCGGCAACTCCCCTTAAGCGGCGGCAGCGACGGCGATGAGTTGGAAGTCGATAACGGAGTTTATGATTTCAGTCTTCTTTACAATCCTAACGGTGGGACTGACGGCGATGGTATGATTACCTTTACGATCGGCGATCAGGTGTCGTCTCGATTTGTCCCGGCCGAGGACAAACCCACCGAACTGGACAGATTTGGTCTCTTAACCCGGGACTACAGCGACGCCGTGGAGCAAGTGGAAATCTACATCGACGATCTGGTTTATACCTCTTATGATCCGGTAAATGCATCGACGTCGGCGCCGGATTTCCAGCAGAACGATAACGATCTGGATACCACGATATTTGCCAATACGCCCTATTCGGTCACACCGACCCTGAATCCGGATGTTGATCCCCGTCCGGAGGACACGGAGAATTTCACGTTCAGTTTCGTGCAGCCGGCCGATCCCGGCGCGATCGCCGGTTCCTTGTCCGTCGCGGATGACGGCACAGTAACATGGACCGATCCCTCCTTAAATCATTCACCATTAACGATTGAGCTTCAGGCGGATAACGGCGTCGGTCAAGACACACTGCTCTGGATAGTAACCTTGAGCCAATCATCCGTTGCGCCGGAGATCGAAGCCATTCCCGACCAGCAGATCGTCGAAGAGTATCCTTTTCAATATCAGGGTGTTTTACTGGCCGGGAATGACGGCACGACTTTCGCGCTCGATGCCGCATCGGAGACTTTGGGAATGATGATCGAGCCGGATACCGGCCTGATAACCTGGCTCGAAACGAATACAGATAACTCACCCCATACCATCACCATCACGGCATCCAATCCATCTGGCAGCGATTCGGAATCCTTTACGCTGACCGTTGACGAAAGACTGGTCTCGAATGTACTGAACGATGGTCAGGGCGATTTCGATCCCTGGAATCAGACGCGATGGGCGCCCTGGTATAACAACGGGAAAATCGCCGAACCGTTTGAAATCGATTGCTCCCTGACATTTGCGGAGCGGGGCGACGCCTGGAGACCGGATATGAGTAACGTCGGCGAATTATTTACAATCACCGAACAAGGTATTGACATCGACGGCAACGACCTCATCATCGACGTTCGCAATTCCGGATATCTGAACCGCACACTCGACCAGGTTTATAGTGGTGGTCAATCGGAATGGGACCTGACAGAAGGCGGGGCACGATGCTTCAGCGTCGCCCTGTCCTTCGCAGCCAACAAAGACGATACCCGTCTTCACAATTTCACGCTCAAAGGTTTCAAACAGGCTATACGTACCTATAGAGACAATTCGCATCCGATTCAAGTTTATGATGTCTTGTTTACCCGGAATTGTTTCGGTATGTATTTCAGCGGTTCGGCCGCCACTGTCAGCGATTGTCAATTCTACGAGAACGCCCGCGGCGGCTTTTACTCCGGCAGCGACAGTAACCATAACAATTTCATCAACAATTCATGGCGGGATAATAATTACGTGCTGCATTTCGCCTACGCGGATATGATCTTCGATACGGCATACGGCAACCTCGCGGAATACAATAACTTCCTGCCCTCAAACGCGACGAAATCGCATTTCAGAGTGGCTATGTCGTTTTACCGCAACCAGGGCGAAGATGGCAAAATTCGCGAAGATGCTCCGCACGACAATATGATCCGTTACAACACCGTCAATTCCTATTCGCTCGGGGTGGACCTGGCCGCCCGTCACGGACGGGGCCATAGCCACGACGCCTCCGGCGAAGGGCGTGATCATGTCAGTTACAACCTGTTCAAAGAAAACACTTTCATTAACTCTGACATCGGCATCAAAGTCAATACCCCTCATAACACCATCGAAGGCAACACTTTCACGAATGTCAATGAACCGATTGTGCTGCATTGCGTGTTTTACAATCTTATCGAGACGACGATCAACGACCAGGCCGGCGATGACGTTCGCTTCTGGTGGATCGGAAGCGATTACTCATCTTACGCCAGCTGGTTCCCTTATCAGGATGACCTCAACGGGAGCATCCCCCAATCGGAAAAATTAATCCATGTTCGCACCGACTATGGAGCGCCAAATTTCCCATCCCCCGGCAGCGGGACTTTCATCCACGCACCGACATTATTGAAAGGAAACGACTACCCGGATGCCGACCTGGGTGTCGATCGCCAGGTGAATATCCTTGATCTGGCTCTGGTGACGTCTCAATGGTTGTTTACCTTATGCGAGAAACCCGACTTCTGCATTGGCGCCGACTTAGACCAGAACTCCAATGTTGATTTTGTCGATCTTCATATTTTTTCACAAAAATGGCTTGTCCGCATAGCCATGATGGACACATATTCAACCGGCGGAACGCCGATTGACATCGCTGTCGGCGATTTCTATGAAAACAGCCCCGGCGATGAAGTCGCCGTCATCTGGGACGAACCGATATCCAGAATTGACAATACAGACTATTATTCGATAATCATTTACGACAGCCGCGGCACGGAAATCGACCGCTGCGGTCGCACCACGAATAAGTGGCAAGCGATTACTGCCGGCAATTTCCAGGGTAAACCCGGCGAAGAGATCGCGGCTGTTCATTCGGAGCCGGTGGCCGGTAAATACCCTGTCTATTTCTTCCGGCGCGGCTACCAGACAGAATACAAAACTTTATTACCAGAAAACTCCTCAAAGATCAGGACCATCACCGCGGGTAATTTTAAAACCACTGATGACAATTTCGATGAAGTGGCGCTGATTCTTGAAGAAGATCCGGATAGAATCATGTACATCAAGCCTAATGATAACGATTGGATCAGATACACCCAGAACGTCGAGATGTTGTCCGACATTGCCGCGGGCAACTTTGACGGCAATCAGAACAACGGCGACGAAGTGGCCGGCATCGGCTTTGCGGGAATGTCCTCATCTCTGGTAGCCTGCTGGAACTTCGAAACCGGTAATGGCGGACCATTGGCCGACAAAGCCCCTGACGGAGAAGTCGATGACGACCTGACGATACTGGGAACGGTTACGATTGCGAATGGCAAGGCAACTATCACGAATACAAACGCCGGCGCTTGCCGGGCCGCCGATTCAATTGACCTTGATTTGAACAACGCTTTCACGATTTGGGTGCGAGCCAAAGTCCTGAATGAGCCCACAGGTTTTATTTCCCTGGTGAACAAACGTCGGTTTTCCGACCCGGAAGAACGTGCCTATGGATTCTACTTGCGAGAAACGAATGCCCCCTGTTCGGATTGCTTCTCTTTGGGCGGACAAATCAGCGCCGATGGCGACAATGGTTCCAATAGCTTTTCTACCGATCCGCGCGACGGACAGCCTGTTCCCATAGGGGTTTATCGGGAGATGGTCATGCGATCATCGAATACCATACAGGTGGATTGGCTGGCCTCAACGGTTGCCAATCCTGCTTCCGAAACGGAGTGGGAGACCGTGAACGGTCCGACATCCAGCGGCAGCGTCTCCTCCATTTATAATAGCTCCGTCGAATTTTATGCCGGAAACAGCGGGGATCTTAACGTGAATACCGCAACGATTGAATATGATGAAATAAAAATTTATAATAAACATCTCTCGCTGTCCGAACTGGCTGCAATTGAACCATCGGCTATTCCCGCCGACACCGGGCAGTATCCGATTTATTTCTACCGTCCGGACGATACCGGCTATTATGCCACCGCAGCGTCCCAGTCCCCATCAGCCTGGACAGCCATCGGGGCCGGCGACTTTGACGGTTCGCCCTCCCGGGATGAAGTTGCCGTCGCTTCGGCTTCCTTTGAGAACGGCAGCTATGCCGTTAAATACTTTGTTCAGGGAGAAAATTCCGCGTTCAAAATCAGCGATCAAGATGTATGCGGCGTTCCTGCCCAATCGCTCGACCGCGGAGAGCTTATCATCAAACCGGAGATATCCGATTATGAGCGCATCGACGGCTTTACCGATGGGAATTATGCCACTTATATTTCCGGATGGGGCAATCATGTCGTCGTACTGCCTTCATTACCTCAGACGACCTCTATTCCCTTGTTCTGGCTTAACACGAATCCAGATAACGACAATGAAAAACATCTGAGAGTTACGCCTCTTGTAAGATAAAACTTAGAGACTCTAACACAGCAATTTTTCTACTGCGGCCGGCAGCAACGCCGCTTCAAAAATATACCCAAAGACCTAAGAGAATTCCCGCCAGGGCCAGACGTAAGGCTACACCCACAAACAATTACGCAAAACGGGATATGGATTTTTCAGTTTAAGGTGTCTCCGATTTTTTTCTTTCCAGATAACCATAAATAGTCAATTCGCGTACAACCTGTACATCCTTGTCGGGTTTGAATAAAAAGCTGGCCAGATAGCCGACCACAAAGAGTACGACATGACTATACACGCCCAGCATGTATTTATGATGTGTGAAATTGTAGCTCCCCATGTCCACCAGTAAACGTTTTTCCAAACCATCGAAACTGAACTCCGTGGAGGTCAGCAAGGCATATGCGGTAAATAGTACGCAGGCAATGATGCCGATATAAACACCCTGTCTGTTGGCGCGCCGGGTAAAAAAGGCGAGCAGAAAAATGCCGGCACTGCCGCCGGAAAAAATAGCATATAATGCAAACAAAGTTCCCAGAATCGCTTCGCCACCCAGCCGTACATACAAACAGGCTATCCCAACCGCAAAGACGCCGCAAACCACAACGATCATTTTACCCAGTATCAGGCTTTGCTTGTCGGTGGCATCTTTCTTGAAACGCCGGTAATAATCGTCAACACCGATCGCTGCCAGACAGTTCAAATCCGAATCGAGACTGGACATGGCCGCAGAAAACAGGGCGGCGACTATCAAGCCGGTGATGCCAACGGGAAGTTGGGTCATGATGAAAAAAGGAAAAACCTTGTCGCCCACGATGTCGGCGGGAAGTTGTTCGGGCGTATGGCGATAAAACACCCAGAGCAAAGTACCCATGAAGATGAACAGCGTCCAGACCGGCACGCATAACAAGGCTCCCATCATTGCACCTTTAATGGCTTTTCTATCCGTTTCCGCCACCAGGAACCGCTGAACAATCGTCTGGTCGGTGCCGTATTTCTGAAGGGCATAGAATACGCCGTTAATCGCCATGACGATAAACGTCAAACGGGTGAAATCCCTGTCATAAGGCGACATGGTCATTTTGCCGCTTTGCCAGGCTTCCTGGAGAAGTTCGGTGGGATTCTGCTGCGGCCCCAGCAACAACACAGCGACACAGGCAAGACCGCCGCCCACCAGAACGAATCCCTGAATGACATCCATCCATATCACACCTTCTATCCCCCCCACCAGGGTATAAACAATCGTGACAACGCCGACTATCAGTACGATATAATAGGTATTGATACCGGTCATGGACGCTAACGCCAGCGAGAGCAGATAAAGAACAGTCCCCATTTTCGTAAAATGCGTCATGATAAAGGCCAGTGAACTATACAAACGGGCCAGATAACCGAAACGTTTTTCGAAATACTCATAGGCGCTCATGCCGATAACGCGACGGTACATCGGCACGACAAACCAGATGATGATCAACAGGACCGGCGGAACCGCCAACCCCTGCACCAGGCGAATCCAGTTGCCGTCAAAGCCTTCGCCGGGATATGCGAGGAAAGTTACGCTACTGATCAGGGTTGCCAATACGGACATACCGATGGCCCAGGCCGGGATCTTACGACCCCCGACAAAATAATCGCTCATGGTTTTCTCGCGTTCCGAAAAACACTTACCCAGGTACGCGATCATTCCCAGATACAAAAAGATAATCAGCCAGTCTATCCAATGAAGCGTTTCAGGCACAGGACAATCCTTTCCGTTGTTGATTCCAGATCGTTTCGGGCCAGGGGTAACTGCCAGGCTTGATGGTCACATAGTGACCCGGTTGATCCTCGATGGTCATCAGCGTCACGCCCGGTCCGCATTCGCCGACCATTACCAAAGCTTCCCATTGCTGCCGTTTGAAAACGGTATCTGCAGTCGCACCGCCTTCAATAAACAGTTCGCCTACTCTTATCTCAGATAATATAATATAAACCGCATCGGACAGATATGCCGTCAGAGTACGTGCTTTATTTTTATCTTCAACCGTCTCCTGCGGCATGGTAATGATCGCCTGTTTATGCCTTTTCAGATCATCCAGCACCTTATGCGCCCACTGATCGATCAATTCGCCTCCATCGGAAGCGTCCTCGATCAAGGCCTCCGGCATCACACATACAGGAATGCCAAGCTTACGGGCTTTAACAATCGTCTCTCGCGAGTAAGCCGTCGCGCTGCCGAAGACAAACAACCGCATGTCCGCTGCCGGTATTTCATGAAAATCCGCCTTCTGTGGTTTATATCCCAAATGTTTTTCCAGTAAAGCGGCAAAAAAGTCTCCGCCGCCCGCCGGCAACGTCTGTTTGTTTAAGGTTGCCGCCCAAAAAGCGAGATTGTCGGCATTTACCGTGTCGGCGATGATAACGCCTTCATGACAATCGACAAGCATCTCGCTCTGAGACAAACGGACTTGTTTATCATTACCCCTCCTGAGCAAATCAAAAACGTTGCAGGAGACGGCCGGGTATTCCGGGTCGTTGGCAAAATCCGTCTGGTCCAGTGGGCAGTCATTGATGAGGTATCGCCCGCCGGCAATTGTCCTGCCTTTGGAAGGATTAGCCGGCACAAGCAGCGCCCGCGGCATATGCAACACTTTTAACATGATATCCAACTCGGCCAGGATATTGCCCCGCAAAACAGAGTCAACCTTTTTGTATATCCACTGATAATCGTCTTTCTTCAGGAAACTCGCCAGGTCGCCAATGATGTTGGCCGCTTCCCGATCATCAAGGCTGCGGGAAGCCGTATTAAGTATGAGCACATCTACTTTGGGGGCAGCGATATATGTCGTCTGGATTTGTGCCGTCAGTCCGAACCGCCAGGCCACTCCGGCCATTTCAGCGGCCCCGCTAAGATCGTCTGCAATGACGATTATCATACCGTCCCTCCCGCCAGTTTTACGGCATATTCAATGGCGCTGATCATACTCTCCTGCGAAGCGATCCCTTTACCCGCCACATCGAAAGCCGTTCCATGATCGACGGATGTTCTGATAATCGGCAACCCCAGCGTAATATTGACGCCGTTAACGATCTCCCAGCATCCGTTTTTCTTATCCCAGACGAATCCCACGGCCTTCAGAGGGATATGCCCCTGGTCGTGGTACATGGCGACACAAATATCGTACCAGCCGCCAATCGCTTTGGGAAAGAGCGTATCGGAGGGAACCGGCCCGTCAACCAGCAGTCCCTGGGCGCGGGCCTCTTCGATAGCCGGCATGATAATATCCTTTTCTTCCGTGCCGAATAAGCCCCCATCGCTGGAATGCGGATTCAGACCGGCGACGCCAATGCGAGGTTCGCTCACCCCAAATTTTCTACAGGCCTCATCGGCCAGTTGAATGACTTTAAAAACACGATGAGTGGTAATATGATCGCAAACCGCCCGGAGAGGGATATGGGTGCTGACATGAGCGACCCGCAGATCACCGTAAATCAGCAGCATGGCGTAATCTGCGGTATCGGTGAAATGAGAGTAAATCTCAGTATGCCCGGCAAAATGATGCCCCGCGGCATTTAACGATTCTTTATTGATCGGGGCCGTTACCGTCGCATCAATATCTTTAGCCAGCGCCAGCTCGATTACCATTTTAATGGCTTCGAACGCTGCCTGCCCACACATCTTCGAGACCTTGCCGTATTCCAGTCGTTCGGTATCAACATTTTTCAAGTCCAGAATATCAATCACGTCCGGTGTAAAATCGGCTTCGGCTATACGAGCGATCGATTTGATTTCTATATCGAGTCCCAGAAGAGAGATGGTTTGTTTTATGACTGCAGCATCCCCCACCAGCAAAGGGCGCGACATATCGTAAAGATGTCTGCCGGCGAGAGCCTTTACGACGACTTCCGGTCCGATACCGGCAGGGTCTCCCAGGGTGATACCTGTAATCGGCCGCTGAACATTCTTCATGAAACCATACCTTCCGATTGAATGGCCTGCAAGAGACAGCCGCATTGCAGCATTCGACTTTTCAGTTGTCGAATCTGTTCTTCATCTAATGTGCGTAAAGGCGGCAGAACAAACGGTTCACAATACCCCAGCAGGTTCATCATCGCTTTAAGTATCGCCAGCGACTCGCTTAAGATGTTGTTTTCCTGGTAGATTTTCGAAATTTGATCCACTTCGCATTGAATGTCACAGACTTGCTTCTGATCATTATTACGAGCGGCCTGGTACATCCGCTGATACAATTCGGGCGCGACATTGGCTGTACCGGCGACCAGGCCATCGCTCCCCAGACATAAAGCCTGCCCCATTAAGGCCCCGCATCCTGTCAAATGCGAGAAATCCTCCCGCTCAGCAAACAGGGCGATCGCTTCTTTAAGCCGGTCGTTATTCCTTTCGGAATCTTTCATGCCGACAATATTGGGATGATGGCTTAGCTTTTCAATTACACTTAATGGAATCGACATGTGCGTCGTGATCGTAATATTGTAAATCATTAACGGACCAAATATTTTTTCCGCCAGCATTTCATAATACCGCAGCATGGCGTCTTCTCTCAGAGGATAATAGCTGGGCAGGTGAGCCACCACGCAATCGACGCCCGCATCGAATAAACGTCGGGCAAGTTCAACGGAATTCGACAGGCAATTATCTGAAATGCCGGCATATACCCGCGTTCGACCCGCACAGCAACGAACGACCGCTTCCGTCAGAGTGAGCTTTAAATCCTGTGAAAGGGATGCACATTCTCCCGTCGTCCCCAGTATAAAGGGGGCGATTTCGTTCTCAAGTAATCGATCCAGAATACGCTTAACGGCTTCTTGATCGATCTGACCGTTGACGCCGAAAGGTGTAATCATCGGCGACAAGACACCACGACATTTTTTAAAGCTGGTCATTGTTCTATATTTGTCCATTTGAATGTTATACCCATAGGGCTTATCATTAAAAAAGCCGGCGATAAATACGGATTGCATCTTCCAGTGCCATCTCCCGTGGATTGTTTTTCAGTAATCTTGTTACGGTCATGGCAGATGCAGCCAGCTCTTCGACGGCCTCACCCGGTACGCCCAGGGCAGGAAGGTTCATGGGGATCTCGCAGGCTTCATAAATTTGCCTGATTCGCTCGAGTCCCCGCTGGGCGGTCTTTATATCATTATCAGTTTTTTCCACACCCAGTGCCAGAGAAATTTCGGCATAGCGATCCGGCATTGCGGTGAGATTGAATTCAAAAACGCCCGGCAGCAGTACGGCATTAGCCAGTCCGTGGGGAATATGATATTCACCTCCCAATGGATATGACAGGGCATGAACGCCGCCGGTGTTCACGGGCCCCAGACAAAGACCGCCATACATACTGGCCAGCGACAAAGCTGCGCGAGCTTTGAGATTCTTGCCCTTTTTGTATGCTTCCGGCAGAAAATGGCTCACCAGTCTGATACCTTCCAGGGCGTAGATATCCACAATTGGATGCGCATGAAGGTTGGCGTATGCCTCGATACAGTGCGTTAGAGTATCAATACCCGTCGCCGCGGTTATATCGGGCGGAACCGTCAGGGTTAACTTTGGATCAATATAGGCTGCATCCGCAATAAGAAAGGGACTGACAACACCTTTTTTAAGATGCTCTTTTTCGTCAAGGAGAATGGCATTGGGCGAAACTTCACTGCCGGTGCCGGCAGTGGTCGGCAAACAAGCCATATAGGTTGATCTGCCGGAGACTTTGCCGATGCCGATAATGTCATGAATGCTCTGATCGCTTTTCAACAGCACAGTGATCAATTTAGCCAAATCGAGTACGCTGCCGCCGCCGATACCGGCCACGGCATCAATGCCTTTGGTCCGGACCATCGCAAGGGCATCTTCCAGCATGCCGATAGTTGGTTCCGACGCAACAGCATCGTAAACAACAACGGACACACCCTTGCTCTGCAAAGAAGCCAGTAAGGATTCAATGAGAGGCCGGATAGACGCAGCGGTGACAATCAGGACCGACCGGAAGCCTTGTGACAGGAAATCGGCTTCAAACTGGTTGATGGCATCGCAGCCAAAGACCAGACAGGGCGGCTGTCGTATGGTTAAAATATTGTCTGTCAAACCAGAGGACATTTCTATTTTCTTTTTGTGCTCTTAAAAGGTTTCAGAAGATTTTCCTACAATTGCCCGTTTTTAAATTCATCTTGACTGATTACCTCACCTGATGTATCCCAGAGGGTAACCGGACCGTCGCAATGGAAGTTACGCCATGTCGTTTCAGATTTTTTCCCGCCATCAGGCCAGTAACGAATCCAGACGAATGAACCATCTTCATTATGATTTTTACGCCATCGGACACGACTGTCTGGGGTTAATAAGATTTCCCGTCCAACTTTTTGCCCTTTGTCATAAGTGGCCTGATATTGCTTGCGTCCATTGGGATAATACCAGGTTTCTTCGCCATGCAAAAGAAATCGCCCATCGCCGGCAATACCGCCATAATAAATGATTCTGGTGCCATCAGATAACCTTTCCTTATACTCTTCAATATTCTGAATCTGATCGGCGGAAGAAGCCATCAGTTCCTCATCTGCCATGCTGTCATAAGCGGTTTCGTCATCAAGAATCCACGCTTCATTGAACTCAAAATGCAGACAGGGCCGGTTCATGGTGGCTATCAGATGAATCATGCCGTTAGGGGCCTGACGGGCGGCCGAATAGCCAATTGTCTCATGACCTTTGTGCCATTTGGGATTTTCATGTTGCTGAGCGCCGGGCAGTTTTTTGATGATCCAGTTTTCGCCGTCATCCTCGGAAAGAGCGACATAAGAACCGTTCTGCATGATAGCATTGGGTTTTTTTCCCCTAAAATGCTGAAAATCTCCGGCAAAAAACAACCGACCGCTTGCGAGTCTTAAAACGCTGGGCCGCTGGTTCGTACCCTGAGCCGGAAAACAGGTTTTGCTCACTTCCCAGCTTTTGCCGCCGTCGTGCGATACAGCCTGGGGCATATAGCCGTCAATATCGGTATTTTTCCCGCCCATCCCCAGAATGGTGTAGCCATCTTTTAACAGAGCATAGGTGGTATGCCGGCCGGCGCTTCTGCCGCCGGTGTCGTGCCAGGTCTTACCCTCATCATGACTGGCCCAGAGAACGGATTCACCGCCGCGACCGTCGCTGGCAACAAAGATGGAACCATCTCTGTTACGCAAAGCAGTGTTTATCGGCTGCCGGGAATGGGAACCGATGGCATTTATAAACAGCGGAAACTTCACTTCATCCCAGGTCGCGCCGCTGTCTCCTGAACTGGTCCGCTGGAAAGGATACCCGCCGTCCAGCTTGGGACATCCCCAGAAAAAGTGCACCTGACCGTTGTTGGTCCAGAGCATGGGGGCATGATCGTTAACGGAGGGAAAATCAAACAACCTCTCCGGCATGTCCCACTGATCGGCGCCGAATCGTAAACGTGCGGCAATCAAGGAAACGCCCGGCTCATATTCGCTGTAAGAGGTGTAAATTATCATTAGAACGTCGCCATTGGGACAGACTTCCAGAGCCGGACTATGATTATGCCCCCGAAAAGACGGATGCAAACCTGCTGCATCTATCTCCTGATTGCTGGAATTATCGAGCGGCACCGGCAGAAGATACCGTTTACGGAAAAAGGGGTTATCGGAATCAGGACCGGAGGTAACAACTTTATTATTACGCCTGACCCCCTGCCTGACAAACGGCACATCTTCCGGCAGATAAATGGTCGCGGGCATGTCCCCTTGAACGACGCGAAAACCGATCCAGTGATTGCCGGGTTGACTATGGCTTATGCCGGAAATGGTATTAAGCCTTTGAATATCGTTTTTAGTGTGGAAGAGCGCTTCGGAAGGAATGACCTGGGCTTGCCGCTCTGCCCAATGCCATGATAATTTTAACCGGGCATCGCCACCCCCTCTGCAAACATAGGTAAGGACTAATGGATATTTCTTACCGCGAACCATCTCCATTTCCCCTGACATGTTGACTTCAGAAGCGTCTTGATTGATCAGTTCCTTGCCGTCAATCTTGAGCGTCCCCATTGAGTTAACTTTCATTTCGAATCTAACGATGCCGGTATGAGGGGCCTCTATCCACCCCTGCCATTTGGCCGACCAGCGGTTGCCCCGCGGGGTTCCCTGCCAGTCATTATCGAGATTGGAAAGAACGGTTTCGCTTTGAGGTCTGCGGAAGTCCGACTCCCCAAACCAGACACCGGCCAGACCGGATTGATATTCCGATTCAGCCGATGCCGCCAAATCCAGCGATGAAGGCATCCGGCCAAAAGCCGGCGCTATCCCGGCACGACTGGCGGAAGCGTTAAAGATTTTTCGATATCGCGTCCTGCTGCGATCATCCAGCCCGCCGCCGCGAACGACCCGGCACATACCATAAACCGGCCCGACCGGATCAGTCTGATCCGCATCAATATAAGAACCAAACCAGTCATGACACCATTCGCGCGGTCCCGAATGCATATTCAGCAACCCCCAGGGATTCACCTGTCCGGATTGAGGCTCCTCCCCACCAGACCAGTAAAGCGATGCCGTACCGGCCCGGCAGGCATATTCCCACTCCGCTTCTGTCGGCAGCCGATAGGTTTTGCCTTCCTTTTCGCTCAACCATTCGCAAAACGCTACGGCATCATACCAACTGACGCCGGTGGCATAAGGTGCGAACCGTTCATCACCGGTATAATCAGGGCGGAACTGCCGGTATTGCTCAACCGTCACTTCGGTTTCCGATATATAAAAAGGCCTGCTGATTTTTACGCGATGACGCGGACTTTCATCCCAGTAATCGCGCCCGGCGTCACTGCCCATCATAAAAGAACCGCTTTCTATACGAATCATTTTCATCCCTACGGAATTATCATTAGCATGAGCAGCAGCTTGGATACTCAAAGAAATTCCGCAGAAAACAGCCATAACGAACGGTATTGAGCTTGATAATTTCATTCAGATACTCCCATCTTCGCAATAGTTGCTAATGAACTGAATTAAACAACCCATAATACAATCTGATTTTCACTTGCTGTTAAAATCCTTTCATACTCGTTCTGGCCCTATTTCCCGTTTTATCCAGATGAAATCTTGTGCGGGAAAACTTTATCCCGATGCCATTCGGGAGCCCAGAAGGGAATTCAAAATCCACTTGGGTATAAAAACCTTTTCAGCAAATAGTTATATTATCCTTCTTCATCATGGTAATCTATTTCGCATGCAAAACAAGGCCATAATGCGAAATTTAACGACCATAATCCGCAGAGTTATCAACTCATTAAAAAACACTAAAGAAACAAAATGAACTGACTGGATATAATCTCAGGTTTTCTCTTGACAGTTTCTCATATTTCCGGTAGAGATATTTATACTGATCAGAGACAGTCTTCATTTTAACTTTCGCATTTTTTTGTGAGCGTTTTGCCGTGCCGCAGAGCCCTTTACGCCTTATAAGATTTTAACCACTTTAGTCAACAAAAGCGAACGTAAACCCGTCTCAAATGAATTTGCACTCATGGACAAATGTAATTATGTGCAGGTAAAGCGTTTACGATTGGCCCTGACGGGCAACCTCATACCCGTAGTTTTTGAGTGACAAAAAGCTGAGCAAAATGCCAGGGATATTAAGAATGACGATACCAGAATGTTGAATCAATGACCAATGTCGAATATAATGTCCCGGAGGGTTGCGTATGCATATCGTCCATGACTTCCATAAAGGCATAGCAGTGTATTTCGTCATGGTGTAAAGTGTTATGCAAGATTATCTTTCGGACTTCGTTATTGGGACATTATTTCGTCATTCGAAATTCCGGTTTATCCGGGTCAGGGTATATCATATTTATTCTTTGGTTGTAATGAAAATGCACTAATGAACCTTCTTGTTAAATACCCTCAAATTAAAAGTGCAAAATCGCACTACATGTATTATATGGTTTTTTCATGAAAACTGTAAACTCCATTTATGGAAAGGTCCTTTATGAAAACCACACTGACTCTGACGATTGTTATTTGTTTCGTACTGCCGGTGATGTCTTTTGGGAATACCACGATGGTAACGGATCCCGATGCCGGGAACAAACTTGTGATTTATACCGACCGCGGAAAAGACCGGATTGCCCCGGAAATCTACGGTCATTTCGCTGAACATCTCGGCCGCTGCATCTATGACGGCTTCTAATTGGGAGAAGATTCCAGTATCCCCAACGTGCGCGGCATACGCCTGGATGTGGTAGAGGCATTGCGAAATATGAAAATTCCCGTGCTGCGCTGGCCGGGCGGCTGCTTTGCCGATGAATATCACTGGAAAGAAGGAATCGG
>CAYZXY010000017.1:32027-56028 GCA_964482555.1 uncultured Pirellulales bacterium | reverse complement strand
AATCGGATAACAAAACAGGATTTGACTCAGTTGCACTTGGGAGTTGAATCCGCCTCTCCATGTCGCTGCTTAGAAATTACTTTTGGCGGTGGCATCGTCCTTGCAAGATTGGGATACGATTTTTGGGGCTTTCGTACATCGTCGGTTTTCTGCTATACGGCATCGCCATCATACTGCCGAACTGGCATTTTCAGGATGCGTTCGTCAGATGGACGCCATTAACGTTTGGGATTTATCTTATTCACCCTTTGATTAACGGCGTATTGACGTTTGGGGTTCCGGGGCCGCTTGCCAACGGATATCTCAAATTTGCGGTTGTCGTTATTTTGTCCTTTGTGGCTGTCTGGTCGCTTCGGAAAAGCTGGCTGAGGAAATTCATTTGAATTTTCGATGTTCGCTGGAAAACGATAGCGGTAAATCTTATGGGCGAATTGAAAGCGATTATGCCCTATTGAATGCAAAATTTGATCCGATGAATCAAAAACGAAATAAACGAACTTCGCTTAAGGTTAACGTCATCAGCAACTGGGTCGTGCTGTTAGTGAATATCGCCATCGGCTTCTTTTTGACCCCCTACATCATAAAAAGCGTTGGTAAGGGCGATTATGGCATTTGGGTTCTGGTTTCCGGATTTATCGGGTATTTCGGACTTATGCAACTGGGGGTAGGGGCCGGGATTATGAGATATATTCCTTTTTATACCAGTAAAGGGGAGACTCAAAATGCTGGGGAAGCATTCAGTACTGCTTTGGCGATATATTTTTTGGTTTCGATGATAATATTTTTGGTCGGTTACGGTTTGGCCATGCCTATATCGCGATGGTTGGGGGAAAGCGACGAGTTTGCCGCGCTTCTGCGCATTATCAGCATTTCGGCGGGAATCGAGTGCATTACTTCTGTGTTCGATGCGTCGCTGAAATCCCGGGAAAAGTATCTTGTCGCCAATGCATTAGCGGTGATTCAGGCGGCATTTCGCGTGTTTTTATTGTGTTACGTTCTTAAAGCCGGATTCGGTTTGTTGGGTATGGGGAAATCGCTGATTTTCATTTCGGTTTTGGGCCTGATCGGTAATTATTTATTGTTAAAACGGCATTGCCCGGATTTGAAATTTCAGTTCGGCTTCGTTAAACTGGATAAAGCGAAGCTGTTGACCTCGTTCGGGTTGCTGGCTTCGTTGATGAGTCTGGGGTTTATGCTGCAGTTTCAGTCCGACAGAATTATTATCAAGTATTTTCTGGATAGCGAGGCGTTAGGCACGTTTGCGGTAGCTGCGATGCTGATGAATTACTTTCGCCGAACGGTTTCGGCGACATCAAGGGTGCTGCGTCCGCGGTTCAGTTTTCTGGACGGCGCCGCCGACAAGGAGGCGATTGTCGCTTTGTTTCTGAAAAGCACCCGGATCGTCGCCATCGTATCGTCCGGGATCGCGCTGTTGTGTTTGGTGAGCGGCGCTTCTTTCATCAATCTATGGGTTGGAGAGGGTTTTAAGGGGGCATTTATTCCGCTTTATATCATGGCGGTTGCGCACATGATCGACCAATCCCAAACCCCCACCATTTCACTTTTGGCTGGCATCGGCAAACAGGGCGTTCTGTCGATATTCGTCGTTGCGGAAGGGGTTTTATGCGTCATTTTAGGCGGCATTCTGACCCCGCGAGCGGGCATCGTCGGTATGGCGCTGGCCATGGCGATATCCCTGATCGTCGTGCAGTTGTTCGTTCGTCCATTCTACGTGTGCCGTTTGTTGAAAATAAACCCGATTAAATATTTCGTCGGCAGCGTATTGCGCGTCTGGTTGTTGGTCACAGCTATCAGCGGCGTTTATTTCGCGATACAACCGGGTCTTTGCGACGATTGGCTTGCCTTTTTGGCTAGCGTTGCCGGCTTGCTCCTGTTATACGGCATTTCGGTGAATTATCTTGTTTTGCCTGAAAACGAGAGACTGAATCTGGAATCGGCATTATTTAGGCGAAAGCGCCCTTGTTAGCGCGCCGCTTATTCCCGGCTTCTGCCGGTTTTCGAACATGAAATTAGCGTATATACTGAAACATTACCCTTTTACTCAGCCAAGCATCGTCGGTGAACTTAAGGCGTTGACGTCTTCAGACATCGACCTGAACATCGTGGCGATCAGGAAAGTCGTTTCAACCGACGTCGTTAGAGAAGATCAAGAGTTTGACGTCGAGGTGACCTATCTGGACGATGGCCATGAAAGCGACTTTTCGGCTCACCGGCGACTGTTTGCCGCGTGTCCTTTTTCCTACTCGAGCAATCTTTTTCATTCGCTGAGATGGAAAGCCGAAAACTTCAAGTTGTCAGCGCGTCTGGCTCACGCTTTCAGAGCCATTAGTCCCGATCTGGTTTACGTCAATTGGTCTTGGCATGTATGCGGCAGCGTCATGTATGCGTGCAGGGTATTGGGCATTCCATTCGTTTTCAGCGTCAGAGGCACGGATATCAAACCTCCCGCGAAGAATTTTTCCTTACGGGTTCAAACTGCTCGAAAAATATTAACGCCTTCCGTCGGCTACGCCGATATTCTGACCGAGGAATTGCGTGTGCCGGAGGAAAAAATCGCGGTCATCCCCAATTATTTCGACATCGCTCCATTTGATCATATCAAACCGGCGCGAACGAGCATTGAGGGTAAAGCAAAAATGGTGGCAATGGGGACGCTGCGATCCGTAAAACGTTATGAAGACATGATCGAGTGTTGCCGGATTTTGAGGGATAGGCACGTCGATTTTATATTAAATATCTACGGCAACGGCCCGGAGTCGGATAGACTCGATGCTTTAATTACGGATTACGCTCTTGGCGAGCATGTCAAGCTGTGCGGTCATGTTAACCGGAGGCAGTTGTTGCAGGCCTACGAAGAGTGCGATATCTTATTGCATTCCAGCGAAAGCGAAAGCTTCTGTTACGCCGTGGTGGAGGCTCAGGCGGCCGGCAGGGCCATCGTGGTCGCCGACGGCGCCGGCGGCATCAGGCAGTCGCTCGTTGCCGATAAGACGGCCTTGCTGACGCCGTTATATGATCCTAGGGCGATGGCCGACGCGGCAGGCCGGTTGATCGCGGACACGGATTTGAGACTGAAAATGGCGCAGGCCGGAAGGACATTCGTCAGGGATAATTTCACCACCGATAAGTTTAAAGAACGACTCATTGAGGCTTTAGGGTGTCCATAATAATTCATTATTCGAGAAGAACGCTATATGAACGTAGCCATTGTCATACCCACCCATAACCGCATCGATTATACGCAAAAAGTGATTCCCCGACTGCTCGAGGATCCTGACGAGCGTTTCGATTTGTATCTCTGGGATAACGCATCCACCGATGAAACGCCGGAATACCTTCGGAGTCTTAAGGACTCCCGGATTCGCGACGTGCATTTGAGCAAGACCAACGAGGGACAGACCGGTGCGATGAACTGGGCCTGGTCCCAGACCGACGCGGAGTACGTAGGTAAGCTGGATAACGATTGTTTGCCCGCCCAGGACTGGACCCGGCTTTTCAGCGAAGCTCATCAGGATATCCCGATGCTGGGCAGTCTGGCCATGTGGCATTTTCCCCTGAAGGAATTCGACGGCGCTTTGGCCGCCGCTAAAATCCAGACATTCGGCAAGCATCGGATATTTCGTCATGCCTGGACCTGCGGATCAGGTTTTATCATGAAACGGGCGACGTACGTTCAAATCGGTCCGTGGGATACTGGAAAGCATGTCGGTACGACCGGGTATTTTCTCAAGATGGCCCGTGCCGGATACGTCAACGGCTGGTATTATCCGCTAGTTCTGCAGGAACATATGGATGATCCTGAATCGCAGCATAGCTTTTTCCATAAGTTGGAATTCGACAAGGCTTATGCCGATTCCTACGGCTATAATTATGCCGGCATCAAGGATATGGAGAATTACGTGGAAACCCGCGCCCGCATTATCAACGATCTTTTAACCAGTCCATTTGCCGCCGGCTATTATGCGCCCTGGCGACGCAGCCTGCGTAGAATAGTTAATCGCATATTTATGCCCAAAGGGAATAAAAGTGTCGGCCAGAGGCATTCGTGACGGCTTTGCCCCGTAATCAGTCTCCGTTTGAAAACCCTGGTTAGCTCCGAGCGGCTCTTATTCCGCCCGGCTTCATTTTCGCTATCTTAGCCTGAGAAGAAAATCTTGCTCCCGAACCCGCGCCCGATTCTATAGACAAAGCCTGTTTACATCGCTTGCGCGCGGACAAGTTCATTCGATACGAGAATCTATTATATCTTATGCAAAAGACGGTTAGCTTTATCATTCGGACTTTCAACGAAGAGGCGTTTCTGGGGCGCTTGATCGAAACCGTTAAGGCTCAGGCATACGATCAGACCAGGATCGAGATTACTGTGGTCGATAGCGGTTCCACTGACGATACCGTATCGATCGCCAGAGATTGCGGCGCAACTTTGCTAGAGATACCGCGGGAATCGTTCAATTATTCCCAGGCGCTGAACGACGGCATCAAAATGAGTAGTGGGCAGTTGCTCGTCCTGATATCGGCCCATGCCATTCCAACCTCAAACGACTGGTTGGCGATCCTGACCGAACCCTTTCATGACGAAAAGGTCGCCGGCGTCTATTGCCGGCAAATTCCCTGGCCGGATGCCATCTGGCAGGAGAAGATCAGGCTGGATGCGATGTTTCCGGAAGAGGGTCGCCGTTACGATAATCCTGACGACAACACTGATTTCAGCAACGCCGCTTCCTGTATCCGTCGGGATTTATGGCGGGAGCATCCATTTGTGATTATGCCGGCCTCGGAAGATAAAGAGTGGTCTCAATGGGCTTTGTCCCAAAATTACAGCATAATATACGAGTCCCGGGTTTCGGCGTATCATTCGCATAATGAAAGCTGCCGGGATATTGCCCGTCGTAACATAGCGATATGCAAATCGATCGATTTGCGGCAGAGTGTCAATCGCACCCGGTTGCTGACGGTGCGAAACGCTCTGTCCTGGTTTTGCAGAGATATTCGTAGTGTGATAACTTCCTCATATTGTCAGGGACAGCGATGTAAGGCCATGCTGGATTGCGCCAAGCAATCTTTCTGGTTTTATACCGATATGCGATAAATTGTAGTGCTTCATGAATGAAACCGAAGGTTTTGCAGGTTATTCTAAGGCGGCCGGACAAACAATGGTTCATCCCGTCGGGTTGCTGGCGATCGTTCTACTGGGCATCTGCGTGCTGGCGCTGCCCCGGCGGTGGTCGGCCATTCCCTTGTTGGTGATGGCCAGCTTCGTTCCGGCGGCCCAGCGGATCATTATCGCGACCCTGGATTTCGATTTTCTGCGGATTATGGTGATCTTCGGCTTTATAAGATTATTGTATCGCAAGGAATACCGGGGATTCGTATGGAATCCGCTCGATAAAGTCCTGGTTATGTGGGTAGCCAGCGCGATATTTTTCAACGTCGTACAGATGGGCAGCGTCTCAGCGTTCGTAAATCGTCTGGGGTTCGGCTTCGACTCGATCGGAATGTATTTTCTGTTTCGCTGTTTAATTAAAAACTGGAGCGACATGGATGGCATCGTCGTTGGGATCGTATTGATCAGCATTCCCGAAGCGGTTTGCTTCCTGATTGAAAATCAGACGGCAAGAAACCCGTTCGCTTTCTTTGGCGGCGTCTCGGAATTTACCAACTTGCGTCAGGGGCGTCTTCGCTGCGGCGGGCCTTTCTCGCATCCGATACTGGCCGGTTGTTTCTGGGCGTCATTTCTACCGCTTATGGCGTCCCAGTGGTGGAAGTCCTCCAAGGGAAAATTCGTGGCCGTTACCGGTTGCTCGATGGGGCTCATAATGGTCTTTTGCAGCGCTTCGAGCACGCCGGTCATGGGCGTCATCGCGGCATTCGTCGGAGGGCTCATGTTTTATGCCCGCCATAGCATGAAAGCCGTGCGACAGGGCGTTTTTCTCTCTTTGGTCGGCTTGCATTTTATTATGGAGGCGCCTGTTTGGCATTTGATCGCCCGCGTCAGCGCTGTGGGCGGTTCGACGGGCTATCACCGGTTTCTTTTGATCGACAAGGCAATTAGTAATTTCGGCGATTGGTTTTTGTACGGCTGTTCGGGTTATACCGTCGCCGGCTGGGGAATATGGAAAGGCGACGTCACCAACCAATACATTCTGGAAGGCGTGCGCGGGGGATTCGTGACCATGGTTTTGTTCTTTGCCATCATTGTCGTCGCTTTTCGCAAAATCGGTAAACTATGGCGTTCTCAGACTGGCCATCCATACCATCTGGCTATTTCCTGGGCGTTGGGAGTGAGTCTGTTCGCTCACTGCATGATGTATCTGGGCGTATCGTATTTTGGGCAAACGATCATCGCCTGGTATCTGTTGTTGGCCATGATTGGCAGCCTCTCGGTCGTTTCGTCCGCTAAAACGAACACGATAAAGGCGTCGGCACGGCGCACGAAACCGGTCGTCAGAAGGGTCCGCGGACGGCAATTAATCGAAAGGGAGTAGGCATATGTCGCTTTTTTCCAGATTCTCGTTGTTGAGTCGAGAACGAAAAATGGAACGGTTTTACGAGGCGTTCAAGCCTGACGAGAAAACCCGGATATTGGATGTGGGGGCGGAAATCGCGTTTTCCGCCGTGAGGGGGTTACAGTTAATCGATTTTTATCAATGGCCGCATAATCTTACCGCGTTAAATATCGATGAGACGCACATAGGGCGGGTGAAGGAAAAATACCCTGACATAAACGCCGTAGTCGGCGACGCCTGTCATTTGCCTTTTGAGGATAACGCTTTCGATATCATTTACAGCAATGCGGTCATCGAACATGTGGGCGATTATCGTCGTCAGCGGCAGATGGCTCAGGAAATCATGCGGGTGGGTAAAAACTGGTTTGTGACCACGCCAAATCGATGGTATCCTTTTGAATTTCACTTGCGACTGCCGATGGTGACCTGGCTGCCGTTTCATGGCTATCTTACTGCCGGACAGATTGTGTCCTATAATCATGTGCAAAGGAAATACAAATTCTTTCAGCGACGCCATGAGCACTTGCGTTTGATGTCGGAATCGGAAATGAAAGCCTGTTTCCCGCAAAGTCGCATTATAATGCAACGGATAACCTTTATGCCGGAAACCATTATTGCCGTAGGTGGAGATGATATCGAGTATGATTGACGTTCAATTAATACGTATTATTGGGTGGGAAATCCCGGCAGGGGAGGCGGATATGTCATGTCAGCGCCTGTTTGAGTTAACCTACAACGGGAAAAGCGATTGGATCGAGTATGAAATGGAGAATGATGTCTGAAACGCCCCGATACGTCATTATCACTCCCGGCTATAACGAACAGGATTATATCGAGTATCCCTTGAAGTCGATCGTTCGTCAGACGGTCAGGCCGTCGTCATGGGTAATGGTCGATGACGGCTCGACGGACAAGACGGCTGACATCGTAAAAAACCATGCTCAGAAACATGCTTTTATTCAGTATTATTACCGCCGCAAACCGGAAGGACAGGATTATTTTGCCAGTAATGTCTTTGCGATCATGGAGGGCTGGCAGCAGATAAAGGATCTGGAGTTTGATTATCTAGCGATTCTGGATGCGGATATTACGCTGCCCCCCGATTATTATGAAACCATCATTTCGCGCATGGAGGCCGATCCCCGGCTGGGTGTGGCCAGTGGGGTGTATGAAAATCAGATCGACGGCAAACTGCATAAGGTGCTGAATGACCGCCGTTCTACGCCCAAGGCGATTATGATCTTCCGCAAGGGTGTTTTCGAACAGATTGGCGGATTCCTGCCGCTCAAATACGGCGGCGAAGATACGGCGGCGTGCGTGATGGCCCGGATGCACGGCTGGAAGGTGTGGTCGTTTCCGGATGTCAAAGTGGTCCATCATCGGCCGACCGGTGTAGGGAATGCCGGAAATATAGTAAAAGTTCGCTTAAATCAGGGGCGGGCGGAATGGGCTATTGGTAGTAACTGGCTGTTTGTATTTATAAAATGTTTGAAAAGGACTTTTAGAGAAAAGCCGTATGTATTGAGCGGCTTGTTGCGCTGGATCGGTTTCCTGCAGGGATGCTTCAGCGGCGAAAAAAGAGTGGTCTCGGATGATTTTGTTGCTTATTTCAGAAAGGAACAATTAGGTCGGGTTTTTCGTTTCAATCAAGTGGATGATTGTCATTCTGATCGTCAATGTGTGACCAATGGCTGAATCGTTAAAAATCTGCCTTGCCGCTTCCGCCGGGGGGCATATCAGCCAGTTGCTCAAACTGAAGGATGCCTGGCGGGATTATGAGGTCTTTTTTGTGACGACGACGGAGGTGCTGCGCGATAAATTGCAGAGCCAGGCGCCGGCCTGTTTCGTGGGCGAGTCGAACCGGAATCATCCGCTCAAGGCCCTGGGGGTGCTCGTTCGCTGTATCCGGATTATTCGGCAGGAAAAACCGACGGTGGTCGTTTCCACCGGCGCCCTGCACGGCTGTGTGATCTGTTATCTGGCCAAGTTATTGTGCCAGGCAAAAATCGTCTGGGTGGACAGTATTACCAACGTAGAAAAACCGAGCCTTTCGGGGCGGTTAGTCTATCCTTTGGCGGATTTGTTTATCCTGCAATGGGAAGAGCTTTTAGCGAAATACCCCAAGGCTGAATACGCAGGAGCAATCATTTGATTTTCCTGACGGTTGGCACCCAGTTTCCCTTTGACCGGCTGGTCAGAGCCGTCGACGCGCTGTCGCCAAACGGCTTGATGCAGGAGAAGATTTATGCCCAGATCGGTGATTCGGAGTATGTTCCGGCCCATTTTGAGGCTATTCCGTCGCTGGAAAAATCCGTTTTCGATGAGACGGTCCGCAACGCCTCCGCGATTATCAGTCATGCCGGCATGGGCTCGATTAACCTGGCGCTGGAATATAACAAACCGCTGCTGGTGATGCCGCGGCGGGCGCGGTTTAAGGAAGTGGTGAACGACCATCAGGTCGGTATCGCCCGCAAGTTTGCCGACGCGGGGCATCTGCTGCTGGCTATGGACGAGACGGACCTGCCGGACAAGATCAGGCAGCTCAAGACCTTTACGCCCCGGCCCCGCGAGAATCTGGCCGACCAGGTGGCTGCCCGGATTCGTCGATTTTTAGAGACGGGGCAGTGAAGACCCATATCGGATTGGGAACAGGCAAAACCTTAATCATATCCAACGCATAGACGCGGGGGCGCAAAGGAAGAATAGATATTTGCCGCGAAAAGCACAAAAAGGCTAACCTGCTTGAACAAAATGAAAAGAAGAAAGAAATAGCACGTGGATGACAGGGTTGTGCAAGATTAGTACGGACTTTTGATATGGACCTCTCCATCATCATCGTTAACTGGAACACGAAAGACATCACCTGCGATTGTCTGCGGTCGATTTATGAGCAGACGGCGGCGCTGGAGTTTGAGGTGATTGTCGTGGACAACGCCTCCGCGGATGGTTCGGTGGAGCAGATCCGAAACGATTTTCCCGCCGTGCAGCTGATCGCCAATCCTGATAACCGCGGTTTTGCCGCGGCGAACAATCAGGGGATGGCCGCGGCGCGGGGCCGCTATTTGCTGCTGCTCAACAGCGATACGATCGTGCTCGAGCGGGCCCTGGAGAAGGCGGTCGCGTTTGCCGACAGCCGCCCGGACGCCGGCATCATCGGCTGCCGGGTGCTCAACCCGGACATGTCGCTGCAGCGCAGCTGCTTCATGTTCCCCTCGCTGCTGAATATGACGATCGCCGCCGCGTATCTCAACAAGTTCTTTCCCGGCCACCGGTTCTGGGGCCGCGAACGGATGACCTGGTGGCAATATAACGAGGAACGGGCGGTCGAGGTCGTCATGGGGGCGTTCATGCTCGTCCGCCGCGAAACATACGAACAAATTGGCGGCATGGACGAGGCATTCTTCATGTACGGCGAAGAGACGGACTGGTGCTGGCGCAGCCGCCGGGCCGGCTGGCAGGTGCTGTTCATGCCCGAGGCCCGGATCATCCATCTCGGCGGCCAGAGTAGCCGCCAGGTCCGCCGCCAAATGATCCTGCAGCTGCGGTCCGGCATCCTTAAATTTATCCGCAAGAACCGCAGCTATCCGGTCTATCTGGCGGCCTGCGTACTGACGAGTCTGTGGTTTGCCGTCCGGATTGTGCCGTGGCTGGCCGCCGCGCTGCTCAAACCCGGGCGCTGGCAGGAATCGCTCCTGCGAGCCAGTGTTTATGGTGAAGGAGCGTGGAAGTCGCTTTTTGGCTGGAAAGCCTTAACGGCAAAACCACTATAAAAGATATGTGTTTACGGTATTGCAGAAATGTTCAATCAGAACGCCTTTTCCAGGGCTTTTAGGTGCCTAGGCGTTTTGATACCCGGGGCTATTTATATTCAGCTCATTCGGAGCTTTTTGATAAAACCTTCTTTACCGTTAACGCTTACATTCAAACAAAATTGGATTTTTTGATTTTATATTCCTTGCCATTCAGCACAAGATTTAACGCATAGGAGACTGATAAAGCATACGGCCCGTCGGCGGATGCTTTTTTATTTGCCGGAGCCGGTCGGTATTTGAGGGCCTAAATTGTTTACAATTTCATTACGGCTGTTCTCATTTTTTGCTTTTATTTAATAATTGGATAATTTCAAAAAACTAATATAAAATTCACAAGGTATATGACATTAAGGTCTTATTATATGCTATAGTTTCGTTTTTTTTGTGAGCGTTTTAGCGTTCCGCATGGCCTTTTAAGTCCGATGAGATTATTTAAACTCGATCCGATTGAAATTACCCGTTTTGTCAGAACGTAACTATTTGCGGGCAAAACCTTTACTACTGGCCCTGGCGGGAATTCTCATACCCTTTGGGTATATAACTTTTGAATAAGAGATCGAATACATCATAAAATTTTGAGTTGTTAATAAAAAGGCCCTGTTAAGCCTTTTCCTGAAATGTTATCACAATATAAAGTGCGAAATCGCACATATGAAGACTTGAATAAAAGCATGCCATCAAGTTGTCTGAAATGGAAGAGGAATCTGAGAAATTGAACGGATCTTTTACAGAGAAATTTCTTCCGGTTATCATTATCAGTCATGATGATAAAGCGGGATTAAATGCTAAATACTGGGGTAAACTATTAAAATGTATCCTGAAAGTTAATCTGAGAATTTTAGGGGGGATGGGGTTTGGCAAAGTCCTGGTTTATGGAACGACCCAGTCAGGCAATCTGATCGATTTTCAGCAAATGCCGGCTGGAATGCAGATTGACACCATGAAGGAATCTATCGCTGAGGGCAATGCCGGCTTTCTCCGGGAGGTCATCAAGCAGTATGATCGTGAATATTATCTCGTTTGTCAGCAGGGTATTCTGTTGCAAAAAGATATAAGTGATATATTTAGAAGTGTTTATGAAGAGAAAGCGGCGTTGTCCGTTCTGATGGATGACGATTTAAAACATCCGGGTAATTACTCAGCCAGCGGCGTCTATGTCTGTTCGCGTCAGGTTGGCGAAAATATAACACCCGCCGGCTATTATGATCTGAAAGAGAATCTGATTCCGGACCTGCTTTTTCATGACCAAAAGGTTATATCACTGAAGAACAATGGTTATGCGCTTAATGTTAATCATTGGCAGTCATTTCTTAACCATTTGCCGGAAATCATACATCAGCAATGTCAGGCTGATTACATAACAAAAAACGAAAAAGATTCCTTGCATTTCATCCATTCCTCAGCTAGGATGGCCTCTAGCGCCAGATTAGCTGGTCCGGTCATGATTTGCGAACAGGCTATTGTTGGAGAGAATGTTTTTGTGGCGGGCCCCGTTGTTATTGGCGGCAATACCGTAATTGGCGATAATACGCTGATAACAGAAAGTATCGTGGGAGAGAGTAGTCAAATCCAGGGGAATTGTTTCATCGAGAAGAGTATGATAGACAGCAATAATACAATTATGTCAGGTGCACAGGTTCACAATCAGGTCGTTCGCAAGTCCCCCCAGGCTACCGGGTGGTGGGATATGTTTGTTCGCCTCTTCCAACGCCAGGAGACGGCCGATAAACCGAAGATTACCGCCATTCCTCTTGAAACAAGAAAAGCCGGGCCTCTGGGAACTAATAATACCCTCATTTTCAATTTGATTCTGATTGCGGTGTTGATCTGGTCCTACTGGCCCACCGTCAGCAGCCTGTGGAGTACCTGGATGCAGACGGACGAATATTCCAGCGGTTTGCTGGTGCCGTTCATGGCGGTGTATGTGCTGTGGATGCGACGGGAAGAATTTGGTAAATTCGCTTTTAAAGCCTCAATCACCGGCGTATTTGTGTTTATAATTGCTCAACTTATACGCTCTTACGGTTTTCTGGCGAATTTTAATTCCCTGTTGAATTATTCACTATGGCTGAGCCTGCTGGGATTGACGTTATGGATGTATGGCTGGCGGATAACCTGGAAGTCGGCGACGGTGTTTCTTTTCGTGCTGCTGGCGTTTCCCTTGCCCAAACTAATCGAGAATCGCATCACGCTTCCTCTTCAGTCATTTGCCACGGATTCGGCGGTGTTTTTATTGGAATTGTTTAACTATAATGTATTACAGGAAGGCAATGTTTTGCATCTGGGCGATACCGTCGTCGCGGTGGCGGAAGCCTGCAACGGCTTGCGTATGATTACCGCCTTTTTTGTGATTAATGCGTTGGTGGCGTTTTTGATAAACCGTCCCCTCTGGACCAAGACGGTGGTGGTTTTATCATCACTGCCAATCGCGATTTTTTGTAATACCATCAGGCTGTTTCTGACGGCCATTGCTTTTAAGTATATCACTGGTGAACAGTGGCAGACGCTGTTTCATGATTTCGGCGGCTATGCCATGATGCCGCTGGCCTTGCTGATAGTAATAGGGGAGCTTTGGTTGATTGACAAATTATGGCAGCCAGCCTCAGAAACCGAAGAAAAGGCTTCGGAACAACTTTTAATTATAAAGAATCAATAAATATGGCTGAGTATCTGTCAAATATTAACGATGACGACCGATCATTATACGAACCGGTTCCGGTTGAGAATGCCGCCAATGCGCCCGGCATTATGGACCTGGTCCGGCAGATATTGCGTTACTGGTATTTAATCCTTCTGGTTTTTCTGTTGGTGAGTGGTGTTGGCATTATCGTACTCATGAAAACCATGAAGCCGCAATTTGTCGCCTCCGGTTATATTGAAATTCGCCCTGCTATTCCCCTGGTTTACAGCGATGAACAAACGGGTGAAATTGTTATCAATCAGAATCTGGACGATCAGATCGAACTGATCACCACGGATCGGGTCATGCATAACGCCGTTAAACTTCTCAATGATCGGGGAGTGGCCATATTGGAAGAGCCTCAGAACGATGGACCGGGACAAGCGAAGCATTGGGCCGCCAGATGGCTGCAGCAGTTTCAGCAGTCGCTGGAGCCGATCTCTATGTCAACGCCGGCTGATAATCTGCGGCAATTAATTAAAATGGGCAAAATAAGCATTTTCGCGGGCCGCAGGAGTAATCTGATTACAGTGTCCATGACCGGTTCAGATTCAGGCAATACCGAAGAAGTGGTCAATGCGATCCTTGATGCGTATATGACAACTGAAGGAGACAGGTTGTCCCGCGCGACATTGACTAAGATTAATGCTCTGGAAAAGCAAAAGGAAGTCATTGTTCAGAAGATCGATCAGGGGCAAATGAAGATGAAACAGCAGATGGCCGATAGCGGCGCTCCGCAAAAAGAAATTGAGGTCTTACTGGACAAAAAAGTACGGCTGGAGAATGAAATTTCGATGTTGGGGCGGGATATCCTGGAGATCGAACGAAACATGCTGCCACTGGAAAATATTCTGGTAGATCCCAATAATACCCCGACAGTGATTGAAAAACGATTTGATTATGTCAATAACAATCAACGCATAACCTCACTGATTGCCCGTATAGATCAACTGGAAGAAAAGAAACTGCAAATGCTGAGGGATTTTCAAGCAGATCATCCGGAGATAGATAATTTAAACCAGACCATATCCGAATATGAAATCCGTTTGAAGAACCTGAAAGTCGAGCTCGATAAGGAATTTGAACAAGAGTATCTGGAAAATTATATTGCCAAACGAAGGAGCGATCTGGATTTTTTTCACAAAGATATGGAAAAAATTCGCGATATTAAAATTGTGAAGGAACGGGAGCTCATGGAAAACGCTGCCGCGATTGAAAAAATCAAGGAAGCCCGGGTTAAAATTCAAGAGGCGGAAAATGAACTTCGCATGAATGAAGATATACTCAATACCATCAATCGTCGTATCCAGATGCTTGAAGTGGAACAGAATCGCGATCCCATGATCAAAACCTATCCCGCCACTGTTTTGCCGGTCCAGACCAAAAAGAAAAAGATGCTTCTGGCGATACCTGTCGGGGGATTGGGCCTGGGCGTGGCCTTGGCGTTTCTGCTGGTTCGGCTGAATAACAAGGTTCGTCTGCCGGATGATATTCTCTACGCCATTAACACCCCGGTGATCGGGACGGTTGCCAATACAAAAAGACAACGAGGGGATAACGGCCAGGATGTCATTGATTATCAGATTATCCGCAGTAACATCAGTCTGTTTAATGATGGTATTGTACCACCGGTATTCTGCGTGATGAGTTCGCAGCTGGGCGAGGGCAAATCAACGCTTTCGATCAATATGGCCAGTTATTTCGCTCGCCATAACAAGAAGGTTCTGCTGATCGATGGTGATTTTCGTCGGCCCGATATTGCCCGCAAGCTGGAGATAGAAGGAAATCTGCAGGGCATAACCGAGCTGCTGCTCGAGCGGACAAATCTGGAACAGGTGGTGATAAAAAACCACGTTGACGGGCTTGACATCCTCTTGCCGGGCAACGAAAAGGTTGATCTGGCGGTTGAGCGATTGACGGAGAAGTCGGCTCAGGAGTTGATACGGACTTTCAGAGGCATATACGATCATATCATTATCGACACGCCGCCGATTCTGACTGTGCCGGATGCACTGCTCTGGGGTAAGTTGGCCGGCGCTGCCATCCTCAGCAGTTTCGCCGGGCGTTCCACCCGGAATGACATTAGTGAAAGCGTTGAACATCTTAAGAAAGCCGGTGTGAAATTACTGGGCGTCGTTCTGGCTAACGTTCCAGACAATTTCAATTACTATAAGTACAGATATGATTATCAAGTTGACAATCACAAGGCCAGAAAAAAAAATAACGATAATGGACATCTTTTGATTGCTCACGAAAGGGCCGCCGGGAATAATGTGGTTGATGCAAAACCGGATGTGATTACCGGGCCGGAAAAATAAATCAATGCCATATCCCGGGGATATGATCCGGGCTGTCCGCGGTTATACCCAATTGGGTAGAAAGTTCCCGGCAGGGCTGGGCGTAAGCTTTTTATCCGCATATAATTACGTTCCGACAAAACGGGTATTTTCAATTGGAACGAGTATGTCAATTCGAACACTATCGCACGATGACGGTTGACCATAGTCATGCTTAACATCATATTGCACAATTCAGATATTGAAAAACAGTTGATCGCCTTTTCCTGGCGTAACGGTTTCTTAAGGCAGATGCTCCTGGATGAGTTGGGCAATATGTCTGCCTTAACGGAACGGCAGGAATGCCGTTTTTTTTTACCAGCCGGTTTGAATCACATTCCCGCCGACGGCGATATCAGGTATTATGAAGATGCGATTACCTTTGAGACCTCTGGAGATGCCGCTGCTTCCCGGTATGTCCTGCTCAATGGCAGATATTTAATCGATTATGATGCCCCATGGCTGCAATCACTCATTATACAGGACAAAAGCTGTGTTCATACGGTAATGATCCATCCGGATCTGAAAGCCTATAAGGAAAGGGCCCGAATCACCTCCGACGGCAGGCTCACGGGTTTTTATCGCAATTATTCCGATCTGGCCCGCCGGGCTCCGGTCCCGGAAAATTGGCCGCATCTGGTCATTATACCGCAAGAGCTCCTTACTGGGATGCCCACAATCTCTCACGATTTCCGGACATTCCTGCAAAGCGTTCCCTCCGACAAGTTGAAATGTCTGGCTCTTGCCGGCAACGTTCTCGATTTGGCAAAGGAGAGAGATTATCTGCAGTTCTTTAATCACACTGTCGCCACCCATTTTGCCGACGGCAATCAATTCCTCACTACAGCCAGCGATTCTGACACTATGATACATCCTTCGGTCAGAGTGTATGGCAATGTCATCGTGGGACGCCATGTTCAGATTGAAGAAAATGCGACAATCATAGGGCCGACGTATATTGGGGATCATGTCAGCATCCGTTCCGACACCGTGGTAAAAAATTGCGTTATTCTCGAAAATCTTTCAATATCCCGGGATACCACAATAAAAGAGCGTTTTGTCAGCGATCCGCCGAACCAGACTGAGCAGGTGAATACTCAAACAGGTAGGGCGGTCCATAACAATATCTTGTTTCCGCGGCCGGATATTCGGGAGCGATTTCATATCTGGCCCTGGTATTCGTATGCCGGGGTGCTCAAACGAATCTTCGATATCATTTTTGCCGCAGTGGTTTTGTTTTGTTTTGTACCGTTTTTTATTATAATCGCGCTGTTGATTAAAATAACCGATCCTGGTCCCATTTTTTTTCAACATAAACGTCAGGGACGCTATGGCAAGGAATTCGGCTGCCTGAAATTCAGAACCATGATCGTGGGAGCGGATAGCATGCAGCAAATGCTGAAAAAGATAAGTCAGGTGGACGGTCCACAGTTTAAAATTGATGATGACCCTCGTGTCAGCACTATTGGCCGGTTTCTTCGGGATACCAGTTTGGATGAAATTCCCCAGTTTATCAATGTGTTGCGGGGAGAAATGTCTGTCATCGGTCCGCGTCCTTCGCCGGCCAAAGAAAACACGCTGTGTCCCTATTGGCGGGATATTCGTCTGTCAGTGCGTCCGGGCATCACCGGCCAATGGCAAATTTACCGCAGCCGGACAGAAGGGCGTGACTTCCAGGAATGGATCCATTATGATACAGAATATGTAAGAAACTTATCTTTATGGCAGGATATAAAGATTTGTTTTAAGACGATTCTGGTACTGGCACGTGATTTTATCCGGAAATTTTAAGTCGTATTCATATTTCGAGAGAGGTGGCTGTTATGGCACGCAAGGGTTTTAACTGGACATTTGCAATAGCTCTGATACTGGGCTTGCTGGTTTTAAGCCTGACCGCGATCACCATCCGACAGAACAATCGGACCCGTAAGGCGGAAAACGGACTGGTCGAAGGTAAAAAAGCTTACGAACAAGGGCGCTGGGAGCAGGCGGCTCATCGTTTCGGGCAATATCTGGGAATGAATCCCAATGATGTGGAGATTTTGCAAAAATATGCCGATGCCCATTTACGCATTCGCCCCCTGAAAAAAGGGAATATTCAGCAGGCAATTGGCGCCTATCGAAATATTTTAATCAACGAGCTGGATAACAATGAGGCGGCAATTAATCTCATTCAGATTTATATGCAGCAGCGGTTGACCGGAGAATCAATAAATATCGCCAATGATTTTTTGTCAAGAACAGGCAAGCCGGATCCTGAGATTCAAACATTGCTGGCCCTGTGCTATTTTCAGGAAAAGAAGTTTAAGGAAGCGAAAGAACAACTGGACATGCTGGTAAAGAATCATTCCGATCATATACCGGCATACGAGTTGTACGCGAATTGTATCAGGAACAAACCGGATGAATTTCATCTAAAGCCTTCAGATCTGTTCAATCTGGCGGTAGAGAAGAATCCAGAATCGCCTCTGGCGCGTATCTTACGCGCCAATTATTTTCTGGACATGAACGAATTTAGAGAAACAGCGTTTTCCGACATCGAAACGGCTCAGGAACTCATCGATAAAGAAGATACCGCCGCGGTGATCAAGCTGGCCCGCCTGATGATTGGCGCCGGCATGCTGGAAAAAGCGAAACACTATTTGGACGATGTCGAAAACAGGGATGCCGGTAATTCCGAATTATGGGAAGTCTGGGCCGCCTGGGCCCGACAATCGGACGAGCCTCAGCAGAAAATCGCTATTGCCTCCAGGGGGCTGGACTCGCTGAAAGGTGATGCCTGGGATTTCATGCTGGCTCATGCCGTGGAGTTGTATTTGCAGGCGGGCGCGAAAGAGATGGCCGTCGAATGCCTGGAAAAACTGGAAGAGATAAAAATAGCTACCGGTTTGCTGGCCTTTTATCGCGGGATTATCGCCTTCGAGGACAGCAATCCCTACGAGGTCATCACCCGCATGCAGAAAGCCATTCCTTCGCTGGGCGCTTCTTCAATGTATATCAATAAGCTGCTGACTGCCCGGCGGATGCTGGCGGAGGCCTATATGCAGATCGATGATGTGCGGTCGGCGGAAAGCCAGTATAAAATCATGGTGGATGAGTTTCCTTATTCATTTAGAGCAAATATGGAATTTGCCCGGTTTCTCCAGCAAATGTCAAATTTTGGGGAAGCGCTGGCCTATGTCCGGCAGGCCCGGCAAATTAACCCTGATGATAAAGACGCCGCTGCTATGGAAGCGCATCTGATGCTCGTAACCATGTATCAGGGAGGCCAAGGGGATGCCGAAGAAATTGACGCGTTAATGACCTCACTTATGGACAAGGGCGGCGATGCGATTGAAATTAATTTATTGAAAATTGAGCGTCTGATCTACGAAGATAAGCTTCAGCAGGCACAAACGCTTATTGATGACCTGAAGACGCAATACCCCAGTGAATTAAAACTCGATCTGGCAGAAGTGAATCTGTTAAGGATAGCGAATGACACGGACCGGCTGGAAACCCGGCTGAACACTATGAGAGAAAAACACCCCGATTCACTGTTGCCCTTAATCTTTCTGGTTAACTGGAATGCTTCGCAGGAATCTTATGATGAATGTATTACCCTGGTAGAGGATGCTCTGCAGCGGTTTGAGGGCATACAGCAAAAGCGGGATCTGATGTTTTTACTGGCGGAGATATATGACCGGGCCGGCTTGACGGATAAGCAACTGGCGCAGCTGGAAGAGATCGAAGCAGCTTATCCGCGTGACATCAAAGTCAAAACACTTATGTTGAATCATGAGAGTGTGCAAGATGACCCGGAACGTTCGCAGAAGATCATCGCGGGTATCAAGGACATCGAAGGAGATGAAGGCTGGCAATGGCGGTATGAGCAAGCCCGTCTATGGCTGCGCGAAGATATGTTCAGCAGTAACTATCCGGCGCTGGTCGGTCTGCTGAAAGAAAATCTCAAGCGCGATCCCGACGACCAGGTCAGCCGTGTCTATCTGGCCCAGGCTTATGAACGGCATGGGGAATTGCAGTTGGCCGCTTCCATGTACCAGACGGCTTACAGTTTATCGCCTGATAATGTCAACCTCATTGTGCAACTGGTTTCCGTACTGAATCAGCTGGGCAAGTCGGATGAGGCCCGGCAGATTCTCAATCAGGCCGCTTATGCCAAAATCGAGGATCCCAGGTTCGACCGTCTCAAATTCGAAAGTTATATCAGACAAGGCGAAGTCGGTGCCAGTATTGAAGTTTTGGAAGCCATTATGGCCGAGCAGCTCGAAACGGAAAATGCCGACCTTTATCTCGACCTGGCCCGTTTGAAAATGAATATCGGCCGTTATGATGAAGCCCAAACAATACTCATGGAACAGATTCAGCAAAATCCCGATGATTCGGATGTCATTGAGACCTTTATTCAGCTTCGTTATCTTGAAAATAAATATGACCAAGCGCTGGCGTTATGTAATAAGCTTATCGAGGTCCGTCATGATGCCGCGGCGCTGTGTACCCGGGCGGAGATTCACGCCCATTTCGACCGGCATGACAAGGCCCGGGAGGATTTTACTGCCGCCCTTGACAAAACAAAAGACGATCCGCTGGTCTGGCTGCGTAAATGCGATTATCATCGCAGACATAACGAACCGGAAGAGGCCCTGGCGGCGCTGGAGGAGGCCTCCCGGCTCGACCCGGAAAATCAGGATATCATACTCCGGCAGATCAGCCTGCTGCAAAGCAGCGGTACGCCGGCCAATCGCGAAAAAGCGCGTCAATTGATTGAGCAGGCTCTTAACACGACACCCGATAATTATCAACTGCTGCTGTACAAAGCGGAAAATCTGCTGCGGGACGGCACACGTCCTTCCACCGAAGACGCCGTTCGTATCCTGCGGAACCTTACACGTGAGTACCCCGAACGGCCGGTTGCCTGGCGGATGTGGGGTGAAATTGCCCTGGCCGCCAACAAACCGCATGAAGCCGCCGATATTGTCATGAAAGCCTTTGCCGCCATACCCAATAAAAATGACCGGGGGCTTTTGCTGCTCAAGGCTCGCGCAGAATCGCAACTGTCCATGTCGATGGCATTATCCGTTTATGAAAAACTGCACGAACTCTATCCCCGCGATATTGAAGTGATCGTGGAACTGGCCAGCGCCTATGTGGATACGAAAGAATACGATTCGGCTATCAGTCTGCTAAAAAATAATATGTCTTACATCGCGCCGCGTTTTCGTGAAGCCGCGGGCATCACCCTGGCCATGGCTTTATACAAAAAAGGCGATATCGCCGCCGCGGAAGAGCAATTCACGCAATTGAAACAGAACTATACCGATTCCATCACGCCCTATCTGGCCCATGCCGGCCTTTTAATCGATGAGAAGAAATGGAATGCTGTCAAGTCGCTGACCACCGATTTGCTGGATGGCGACAGGGGGCCGGCACTGGCGATCAACCTCTCGCGGCAGTTATTCGCCCGCAGCGGCAATCCTCCCGAGGCCCGGCAACTGGCGGAGTGGATGCTGCTGAAAGCCATGCAGGCAAACAAGGTTAATGTGCCGGTGCGCATGACTCTGGCGGAATACTGGGCCACGCACAAACGGGGACAAGACGCCATTGACCTCTACAAGGAGATTTTGCGGATCAATCCCGATAACCTGGTCGCTCTGAATAATCTTTCCTATCTGCTCGTAGAGCATACAACCGATTATCAGGAGGCATTAAAGTATGCCCGGAAGGGGCTGGAGCTGCGGCCGGACTATATCGATCTGATTGATACGCTGGGAATGATCCATTTCAAAATGCAGAATTATCAACAGGCTATCAGCCACTTTGACAAGAGCATTCATCTCTATCATGACAATGATCCCGCCCTGGCGCGCAGCATCGGACGCCGGGCCGAAGTCTGGGCGGCGATGAACAATCGGTCCCGGGCGCTGGAAGACATCAACCAGGCCCTGAGCCTTAACAATGTGTATAATGCTCTGGCCCCGGAGCAACGCAAAAAACTCGAAAATCTGCGCGAGTCATTATCGCAAAACAATTAATTTTGATGGGTGACTTATGAAAAGTATCATGGTTTATTATAAAAAACGGGAAAATCTGATCGGTCGTTTCATACTGGCCCTGATCCTGATTCTGGCGACCGGGCTGGCATACCGGGCGATGGCTCATCGCACCAGTGAGATTCTGGCCGAGCCGGTACGGTTGCCGACGCCGCTGGAGGAGTTCCCCATGCGGTTGGGAGCCTGGCAGGGCGTCGAAGCACCCATACCACAGGTGACCGTCGATTATATGAAGCGGAACTATGCCGATGATTTTGTCAGCCGGCGTTATACCAACGAAACCACCGGCCAGAGCCTCGACTTCTATGTCGTCTTCTGTTCAACCCGGCCGGCCGGCATTCTGGGCCATCGTCCCCGCGTGTGCTATCCAGCGCATGGCTTTACCAATGCTAAGACGGAAAAAATTGCCCTGACCTCTCTTTCCGGCAGGGATATCGATTGCATGCTGCATCGTTTTCATCGATCCGCGCCCTTCTTCGATGAAACCTATGTCATCAGTTTCTATCTGTACAACGGTTTCCCCACGACGGAAGAGGAGAATTTTTCCAATCCCTTAAACCGGATCGTCAATCTTTCCGGCGACCACACACGCTACATCGCCCAGGCGCAGTTCAGTTCTTCCAGCCGGGCGACATTGCGGCGGGCCGTTCCGGATTTTCTGGATCAGGTAGTTGAATTCTTCCCGGAAACCAACTCAAAGGAATAAGGCGATCCCCGAGGCGCCTCTCCGGAAAAACATGCATCAAGAGTATGAATCATGACCAGTAAGAAAATACTTCGATACACCCACGCTCTTGGCTCTGCCTGGTTTCTGCTATGCACCCTGCTGGTCATGGTCAAGGCGTTGCGGCAGGCCGGCGTGGAGTGGTGGATAATCTTTTCTTTTTCCGGCGTCTCCGCCTTTCTGCTCTATGTGGTCATCAGTTTCTACCTGTTCGCTTTTTTTCGCGGGGCCTCCGAGAGCTTTCGCTATAAGATCGAGCATCCGCTGACCTCCTCCAATTCCTACCAGTTTTTTTACCTGATGGCGCCGTTTCTTGGTACGATCGGGGCTATGTTGGGGATTAGCGATCCCGCTTATTTCATCGAGAGCTGGATGGAAATCGCTTACGCCACGATTCTGACCACCTTTGCCGTCTGGATTGTCATCGATCCGCTGCTGGGCATGGCCGAAACCTTTATTCCCGGCAGCCGTGCGCATCGCCTTCGTCGTAAAAAAGCGGAGCAGCAACGTAAGATCCAGGAGCAGGAAAATCGTCATAAACTCCTGGAACAGATCGACCTCGATGAACAACGGGAGCGTGAAAGACTGGCCGCCGAATTATCGCCCCTGGCCGACAGGCTGCTGCTGGTGCTGACCGATGCCGGCAGCCCCTTGGCGCCGCAACTGAGGGCCGTTGACATTGGCGCCGAAGCCTTTCGACTGGGTGGTCTGGACGCGATGCAGGTCCTGCACAAGATGACCTATGACCGCTACCGCCGGCAGCTCGAAACCGAACCGGTTTGCGATCTTATCTCTCAATGGTGGCATGGCGTCGGCCACTGGCGCGATGAGCCCCTCAGCGACCGCGGCCGTCTCTACGGAGATATATAGCGATTCAATAACACGTACAGAATAACTCCCTGTCTTCGAGACCAGGCGGTTATATAAAACGGCAAGAAAAAAGCCGGGACGAAACATGTGTTCATCCCGGCTTATTTTTTATGAAATGGGAAGCGTATAGAACATCAACATTAAACTTGCCTTACATTACAGACTGCGTTTTCTCCGCAGATAACCAACCAGAACCGTACCCAGACTGCCCAGCAGAATAGCACCGGGAGCGGGAATAACCGTGAAACCGGCAACGGAAAATTCGTTGTTAACGGTTGAACCAACGATTTCAAACAGAGCAGATTCTGCAAAAATAGGAGTGGTGAAACTGATATATTGCTCACCATTAGCCTGATCAGAATCGTTACCGTTGAATTCGTATTCATAAGTAGTTGGCGGGTTAGTTCCAAATAATGTTATAACAACCTTACCAAGCTCACCAGTATCTGGGTCGCCAGAATTGCCGTCCTGATAATCGAACAGATCGGTTATGAATACGCCCGTTAAACTTACGCCATCTTTGAAATCCACAATCAACTTTTCATTGCCGTTGATACTGTCATTCCTGCCGTCGATTTCATCTTGTTCACCGCCAAGAATACCGAATCCATCTTCATTGTCGCGATAAAGCTCCAAGCTGTCTGGATTTGTGGAAACAGTAATTTCACCATAGGGTGTGTTTGCGGTAAATTTAGATTTACCATGGGCTTCACCCCAAACGGATTGATCCCGAAAATCAATATCCAGAGACAGGTCTGCCTGTGCCATACCGGCAACGACCAGTACAGCCAGGACTGAAGTGATAAATTTGTTCATTTCAATACTCCTGTTTAAATTAATTAAGAAAAACTCTTTTCGTCCTGAGCACATATCCCAATTCAGCCCACAGGCCTGCTTCGGAATATGTAAACAATTTGTTACCTTCCCATTTCACTGTAAGCCTTACAGACTGCGTTTTCTCCGCAGATAGCCAACCAGCGCCGTACCAATGCTGCCCAGCAG
>CAYZXY010000017.1:0-31927 GCA_964482555.1 uncultured Pirellulales bacterium | reverse complement strand
GACTGCGTTTTCTCCGCAGATAGCCAACCAGCGCCGTACCAATGCTGCCCAGCAGTATCGCACCGGGAGCGGGAATGCGGACAACATAATCCTGATAATAATTGGCTTTATCATTGTTTGTCAATCCGACAAAGTTGTACATTGGCCCATCATATGATGAGATCGTACCGAGATAAAGTGTAGCTTGGTCAGTTATATTTTTATCGCCCAAGTGTACATAAAAATCGCCACTAGTTAAGTCATAGGTATATGGTTCTGTTGGATTCCCATAAGTTCCGTTATATTCATCAACAACTTCCCAAACCGCTAATTGCAGAGCAGCTTTTTCAATGCTGGTCATACCACCTTTCCAGTTAGCACTTAAAAGCTTAGTTAACTCTGTGGCTTTCGTTGTTCCCATCGGTCCTGCAGTGGGATCTGGTGTATTCTCAAGGAGTTGGACAGTGTATTTTTCTACTGTTGTTGGCGCATAATCGTGGATGTCAATACAAAAAGCATCGTAATTTTCACCATTTACAGTAATTTTATAAATGCCTGTATATACACCACCATCATGTCCTCTGCTTCTAATATTCATAGATGTGCCAGCAGGATCGACACTAAGGTATTTGACATCAACACTACTTCCAATCGTAAAATCAGCCATTGCCGGCACACACATAACCGCGGCTAAAAAACAACCAATAACGAGCTTTTTCATTCTCATTCCTTTCTTTTTTCATAATTTGGAGCCATCATAGCACATTGCCGGATGCAACTCCACAAATAACCCATTTCTCATTCTTAAAACATCCGGAACAGGCCCGTGAGCCTGTTCCGGAAACAAACACAATCACTCGCTTCCCATTTCAAGCAAAAACTCAAACATTACATTACAGACTGCGTCTTCTTCGCAGATAACCAACCAGCGTTACACCAATACTGCCCAGCAGAATAGCACCCGGAGCGGGGATGACTTGCAGTTCGACAACCAGATCATTGAAATCCCAGTCAGCTTGGGAATCACCAACATTTTTATCTTCAAAAGCGACGACCCAGGTTTTGTATTTTTGGCCTGGCTGATTGATGATTTGATACGTAACCATATGATCTAAGTCATCCGTATTCAGTGAGTCCATTGAATATTGAGGACCATTAAATCCGTTACGTGCCCAGGCCCAGGTCGTTCCGGGTGTAAAATTAACTTCACCGGAACCAGACGCATTATAGCCGGAGCCTGATACATCAAAGAGATTCGTGTAACCACCGGCTAATAATGTGGTGTTGTAACCAAATTTTTGGTTAAAACCGGCAAATCTTACTTCAGCTACGGCTTTAACATGGCCATCAGTCCATATCTGATCTGTTACTGGCAGACCAGGTGAACTGGTGCTGATATTAAGGTTACTCCCTGGACCGCCACCGACTTTAAAATCATCTACCCTGTTAAAGTTGCCAGCCCCATACAAATTAATAAGTACAGTGCTTAGATCATCTTCACCGCTTGGTGCAGAAAGAACAGAAGTAAATCCTGCCTGTGCTACAGTAGCAGCAAAGAACAGTGCTAATGCGATTGTTAGAAACTTTTTCATTTTAATTTGCTCCTTTCTCATAGTCTTCCATAACTAGAGAGAATAAATGTTACAATTTTTTGCGCCGGCGCAGATAACCGGCCAGCATGACGCCCATGCTGCCCAGTAAAATGGCCCCCGGTGCAGGCACGACTTGCAGGGATGCTGTTTCGATAATGGTAAAATCCTGCATATCCTTGCTTACCAATGCCAGCAGACTGGCTTCGGCAATCGCATTCGAGGTATCGTTTCTGACATTTGTCAATAAATCATTGGCATGATTTACCGCATCAGTCACAACACCTGAATAATTATACGCATACAAATTACCATAATCGTCGGCAACGGAATTGTCATCATCGTAGATCACATTCCATATCGCCAATTGCATTCCAATCGCTCCTTCACGGGTGTTTTGAGCTTCAGCGTAACCGATAGTCCAGAGCTTCTTGATTAAAGAAGCCTTATCTGTTCCCATCGGCCCGGGCAACGAAACGGCGGGAATGGGCGCTTCTGCCAGAACGTCCACCTGGGCGTTCCAGTTATCGCCTCTGGATACGGATTGATCCAGATCGATGCAGAAGGCATTGGTGCCCAAACTGTCAATCGTCAGTTGCGGCATGCCTACCCAGACATAATGATTGCCGCCAGAGCCGTGTACGTGTACAGCCGCTCTGTTGACCTCTCCGTTATAGGTCACGTTGACAGTGTCGCCCACGCTGAAATCCGCGAAAGCCGGTACGGCTAAAACGACCAGCGCAAGACATAGTGTAATGAATTTCATCATCTTACGCTCCTTAAAAGCGATTTATCTCTTGCTTGCAGTGCAATGTTGATGATTAATGATGTAATAAGGTTTGGAAAAATGCTTCAGGGAAGGAGTGGGGGACCGCGTGCCAGAACCTTTCTAAAAAAGGCCAGTCGCTTCAGTCGAGAATTGTATGTTGAGTCAGACCAGATTGGTCCAAACGAGTGAGGCAATATCTGACAGGGGGCAATCCAGGCAAAGGCCCCGATGGGAGCATCTTCCGAAATCGATTGGTTCGGGTTCGGGCCTTTACCGGCATTTACAAATGGTTCACCTTGTTTGGAATGGTTGAAATGACTGTATGTTTCACTTGAGGAATGTTGTAATGCCAAAATCAGGCGTTGTGCTTCCATCCGGAAAATATCGAATTGGGCTCTGTGTCTGGAGTTTTTCTGCTGCTGTCCCATTAAATTCATATACAGGGATTTATGGTGAGCATTTTCCGGCTGCGTGTGAGTGTTTGCCAGAGCGTTGCCGGACAAAAAGGTCAGCAATGCCGCTAGTAATCCAATATAGAACTTCCGGTCATGTACCAGCGTTACGCAGATAAAACCGCATATCCCCAGTATTAAAGCCTGCGGTCCCGGCGGAAGATTCACACAGTTGTTTTGTGATTCGGAAATAGGGGATGGAATGTATAAAGATTTTGTAATCCCTTTTATAACTGGAGACGTATCCATCGTGGAAAGACAGGGTGTACCAACTTCTAGTCGCTTGTCTGGTACTGCCATGCTTTCTATGGTGCTGTACGTATATTCTTCACAGCCCCATAGTTTATCGGTCTTTTCCAAAGCGGCAACGCTTTGGGTGAGCCATAGAAGAAGCAATGCACTCCCTAGGATAAGTTGTTCTAAGTCTCTAGCCGGGACCACGAGTTTTCTCCACTTCCAAATATAGTCATACCTGAATGATATTCAGGTTATCAAAATTCCTCGGTTCGTTGCTAAAGTCCCTGTTCCCATTCATCAGGTTACCCCTGTTCTGATTCGTGGGCTTTTCATGTCATTCAGCATGAAAAGTGATGCGAAGTCTCCATCGTTCACCTGTCTGTACCGGACAGGTTGCTATTATCCGATAACACAAAGTATTTTACGCAATCACATGAGAGAAATCAATAACAATAGCGTTAAAAACCCATTAATTATTTGTAATAAAATCCTAATAAGATGGCGCATATCATAAGTGAAATATTTCACAAAGGCTTTTCAATTAAGTGTTTATATTAAAGGAGTCCTATGTTGATTATGATGCCTGTTAAAATAGAGTAGTTTTAATTTGGGGATATAGCCATTGGCTAATATACAAGACGTAAATTCAGATAATTATATGCCCTAAAGAAATACTGGTATTGCATTTGCTTAAAAAATTCTCAGAAATTTTCTTATAGAAATAATTGTTTTGTTTAAAGATTTTAATTATACTTATGGTAGTACCAGAGTGGGACGGCAATCTTTCAACAAAGCTGGAGGGAGATCATCACTGAATGAGGGAAATATCAGGTTATAAAAAACGCATTATGGCTTGTGTCTTTTTGGGTGTCGGCGTGTTCACGGGATTTGTTAAAGCCGAATTAAAAGGGGTTCACATTATATCACAGACGCACTGCGTTGGCGTGGAAGCTAACGGCGACTTGAATGATGCTGATGATAAATTGTGTTATCCTGAAGATGCAGTGATGTTGCCCATAACTATTTCGGGTGATAGCGACTGGTGGGAAGGGTATCATGCCGATCTGGTTGCCAAAGCAGATTATTTTGAAATATCAGCAGAATCCGATGCTCCCAGCTTGATCCCTGACAATCCATCAAATTACTGGTATTCCAGAGCCTGGGCCAATTCGGAATACGTTTTTTCGCCTGAGAATTCCTTTCTGAGCTTTGATTACCGGGCCTGTGGTTCTTTTCCATGGGAATGGAACGGACGCTTCGAGCTTTACGATATCACCGATCCGGATCAGACAATACTGATTGACAAGCTCTTTCACTGGCAATTTCCCGAATGGCCCGATGAAGAATTGATATCGCGGGATTATTCGCTGGATATCAGCCGCATCTATTCGCTGAGAATGAATTTAGAAGCGTACAGCGACGATACCACCGACGGATTATGCCGCGGGACGCTGAAGGTCGATAGTATTCCTGAGCCGGCTTCATTATGTCTGGTAACTCTGGGGCTGGTGAGGTTATTCAGGCGAAAAGAGCAATCATGACTCTTCATGCGGTTGTTTCGTTCAAGGTTATTGCTGCGTAGCGTTTGTTTCCCGCTCATTCAGCGATGCAATTCTGATTGCGAGGTGACGCCGTTTATCGTTATGGTGCGGCTTCTGTCGTTGCTCTGCAGTTCGATGAGGGCTGAATCGGCGGTGCCGTCGGGATTAAACGCTATTTCAATATCCTGTTCTGATGATGAATAGTCTTTCTCATTGACGCGGATTTTAGCAAATTGCAGGTTTTCGGGCAGATAATATTTTTCACTGAATACATTTTCAAATTCAAAAATCGTCGGGGCGGTGTCCCCTTTTTTCAGTTTGACTTGCTGGACAGGTTCAATGGTCTCCAGCCAGGTGCAATGGTCATTCATGTTGATATGAATAATGGTTTTGCGTCTCCCCTGGCCGGCCGCCATTTGGGCATATCTGGCCATCCGCAGCATACGCATTGACTCGGAATTAAGTTGCGTGGTATCCAGCTCGTGGTAGAAATCAATGGCAATCCAGGTGCTCGCGATCGCAATTAACAGGATCACCACGAGTATTTCAATAATGGTGAATCCATCGTCCTTAGTCATTGGTTATATCTGCGTTGTCTCCTTCGCCGCCGGGTTGGCCATCGGCGCCATAACTGATAATATCGTAACGGTTGGGATTTTTCTTGCCCGGTTTCTGATAAACGTATTGATTGCCCCAAGGATCGATCAAATCGCTTTCGCCGCCGTAGGGGCCTTTCCATTTGTCGCCCAGACCGGGCGGAGCTGAACGCAAAGCGCTCAGACCTTCGGATGGCGTCGGATAGCGTGAGCAATCGGTATAAAAGGCTCCCAGATGTTGTTCAATGCGGGCTATGCTGGCTTTGGTCGCCAGACGCTTGGCCTGCTCGGCCCTTTCCAGATAACGCGGCACAATCAACGCCGCCAGTATGCTGATGAGAATAATGACCACCAGGATTTCAATAATTGTAAATCCCCGGGTTTTAACGTTAGCGTCCATATAATACCTTCTTATTCGTGCATAGTTGTATTAGTTATGCTTTGCGTATATTGCCATCGTCATTATAAACCATTTCCCGGCAATTGTACACCCATTGGGAATGAAAATAACCCACTGGACCTGATGTTAAAGCTTTTATAACCCCGGAATGGCGGTTTCTATCTGGACGATCGGCAGCAGCGTTGCCGCTACGATGAAGCCGATAATCAATGCCAGCAGTGTAATAAGAATCGCTGGAAAGACGGCCATGAACCGCTTGACAGCCAGATGCGTTTCCCGGTCGAAAGCGTCTGCTGCCGTGAGCAACTGCTCGGACAGTTTGCCGGTTTGTTCGCCGACGGAAATAATCTGGATCAGCAGCGGAGGGTAAAGTCGGGATTGCGAAAGCGGACCTGCCAGCGAAGAGCCGGAACGGACCTGATCGACAATCCGGTCCATTTGTCGGGCCAAGACGTCGTTGCCCAGGCAGTTACGAACGATGCGCAGGCCTTCGATGATTCCGACTCCACCGGCGGTAAGAGTTCCCAGCGTTCGGGCAAAACGGGAAATGGACCATTTTGCCGCCACAGGTCCAAAAACCGGTAGTCGCAATTTCAAACTATCCCAGAAATATCGCCCGGATTCAGTCATTTTCCAGCGGCTCAGGGCGATGCTCAGAAGAATGAGTACCCCGGCGGCGATCAGGCCATAGCCGCTGCGCATAAAACCGCTGATTTCCAGAATCACCCATGTCGGCCAGGGCATGATATTTCTGTCAACCACCAGAGTGTTCAAAATCTGGGGCAGAATCCAGGTGACAACAATGACGACAGAAATTAAACCCAGGCACAGGACAAAGGTCGGGTATAGTGCTGCGGTGAGAATTTCATTGCGGGTTTCCAGTTCGCTTTCGCTCAGTTCGGCAAGCTGGCATATACACTGATCGAGATTGCCCGCGGTCTCCCCGGCGGCCATAAGCGAGATATGCAGTCGGTCAAAGCTGCGTGGATAAAGCGAAATGCCGTAAGATAACGATTCCCCCGATTTGATGATGGCAATCAGCTCCTGACATAACAGCCGTAATTGAGGATGTGATGATTGTTCGATCAAGACATTTAAAGCGGTAATAATAGGCAGACGGGCTTGCAGGGCGGTTGCCAGTTGCCGAAGAAATAGACATCTCTGAGCATCGGTCAGCTTCAGGTTGCGGGTGATTTTGGCCTGATGATTGGCCGTCTCGACAAACCGTGCGACTTCCGCGCCCGTCATCTGATCAAGCTGATTGACAAAATGCCCCTTCTCCGCCAGTAATTCCCGGGCGTTGTCCGGCGAATTGGCATTGATCAGGCCCCGGATGGGCAGGCCGGCTCGACTGATTGCTTTATATTGATAGGTTGGCATTTAAGAGTTGCGCGCTAATGGGTTAAAGCGTTATTACAGTGAACGATTACCTGAATTGTTTTTTACATTGAATGCAGCGGCAGGCCGAGCCAGGCTTCTGCTGCTTCGCCAACCGCTTCCACGAATGTCGGATGCGGATGAATCGTTTCGGCGATTTCATCAACCGTCAGTTCGTTGCGCATAGCGACGGCTATTTCCTGAATGACATCGGTGGCATGCTGTCCGATCACGACACCGCCAAGAATCCGGCCGAAATCTTCTTCCGCGATAAGCTTAACCTGGCCTTCGGTTTCACCATAAGCTTTGGCCATGCCGCTGACCTGATAGGGAAAGCTTGCGACTTTTACTTTTTCATATTGTTCGCGGGCCTGGGTCTCCGAGAGCCCGACAGTTGCCGCTTCTGGATGAGTATAAATACCGACCGGCACGACGGTTCTGTCGTCTTTGGCCTCGTGTTCGGTGGCATGGTCGGCGGCGACGACGCCCATCCGACTGGCCAGATGAGCATACTGCATTTTTTCCGCCACATCACCGACAGCATATATATTTGGCACATTCGTCCGGCAGCATTCATCGACTTTGATGATTCCGTTTTCGGTTTCCACGCCGACAGTTTCCAGTCCGATGTTTTCGATATTGGGCCGCCGTCCCACCGCCACCAGCACCTTCTCGGTTTCAATGGGGTTGCCGCCTTCGATTTCCGTTACGATTGCATCACGGCCGGGCTTCATAGCCGTAACTTTGCTGGAGGTCAGGATTTTCACGTCGCGATCCTTGAGGCTTTTCGTTATGGCAGCCGAGACATCTTCATCCACAACCGCAACGAGCCGGTCAAGCATTTCAACTAAGGTGGTTTCAATGCCAAGTTCGCTGTAAACCGTTGCAAATTCAGATCCTATGACGCCGCCGCCCATAATGAGTATGCTTTCTGGCATCGCTCGGGTCGTTGTAGCCTCATCGGTAGTCATGATCCGATCGCTGTCCCAGGGCAGAAATCCGGGGCGTACCGGTTGTGAGCCGGTGGCAATAATAATAGTTTTGGCCTGTACCTGAGTGGTTTTGCCGTCTTTTTCGACTTCGATAGTGTCGTTAGCGGTCAGTTTGCCGTGACCTTCAAAAATATCGACGTTGCGATGCTTGAGCAGGGTGCCCACGCCGCTACGCAAGCCGCGGACCACACGTTCAGTGCGTTTCATAAACTTCTCTGTGTCATAGCTATGCGATTCGATAGCAAAGCCGAAATCCTTCGCGTGGCGAATATGCCAGTAAAGCTCTGACGCGTGCAGCATTGTTTTAGTGGGGATGCAGCCAACATTCAGGCAAGTTCCGCCGAGGACGTTTTTCTCGACGATGGCAACTTTCGCGCCACGCATGGCTGCCCGCAACGCCGCCACATATCCCCCCGGTCCACTTCCAAGTATAGCTATATCATGCATTTAAAAATTTCTCCTGTTATTATGAGTGCCAGATTGTCATTCTGTGAATAAATCATTTTACATTATAGGGTATTACATGTGAAGCGGAATCAGACGCTGTTCAGGGAAATATACCTGATCGGGTATATTATTCGGTATTTATCATTGGGATATTTTTTGTCATTCAGTTTTCTTAATTCATAATTCCGGCCAGGTTTAAGGTTGGATAATCAGGAAAGATTTTCATACCTTATCTCGTATAAAATACACTAAAACAATTATTCACATCGTCCGTTAAACATATTACAATATGCTGGCAAATGCATACCTGTGCAATTCATGCAGGCGTTCTATTGTAACATAGTAAGTTTAAGTTATTTTAAAATAATAAGATATGGTGTTTTTCATGGTATGACGCCTGTGTCACGGGGTGTTGGCGGGCGTATTGTCGTCCTTACAGAGGTACCGGTATTATGACCAGCAATTCCTATAATCGCAGAGGTTTTTTGAAGCGGGGGCTAGTCGGAGCGGCGGCATTGAGTGTGCCGTATGTTGTGCCGTCTAGTACGCTGGGACAGATGGGAACAACGCCCAGTGATCGCATTAACATGGGATTTATCGGCGTCGGGTCGATGGGAAGCGGCAATCTAAGTAATGCACTATCACGCAATAATGTGCAAGTAAGGGCGGTTTGCGATGTTGATGATCGTCATGCCGGGCGGGCACGCGATCAAGTCAACAACAAATACAAGAATAAAGACTGTGATGTTTATAAATACTATGGCGATTTGCTGGCTCGAAAGGATATTGATGCGGTCTGTTTGTCGCTGCCTGATCACTGGCATGCGATCATTGCCGTAGCGGCGGCCCGGGCCGGAATGGATATCTACGGCGAAAAGCCGCTGGGCTATGCCATTAAGGAAGGGCGGGCCATTGTCGATGCCGTTCACATGTATAGCCGGATATGGCAGACCGGCAGTTGGCAAAGGTCGCAGCGTAATTTCCGTGCTGGTTGCGAACTTGTAAGGAATGGTTATATCGGCAAAGTGCATACAGTTTATGTCGGTCTGCCCAATGGTTATGGGATTCGCCAGCACAGCACAGAAATCACAGAACCGCCGTCATGGTTTGATTATGAATTATGGCTGGGGCCGGCTCCCCATAGACCTTATTGCGAAGCGCGTTGCCATTGGAATTTCCGATGGATTCTGGATTATTCGGGGGGGCAGTTGACGGATTGGGCCGGCCATCACTGCGATATAGCTCAATGGGGTATGGGAACGGAACTGACCAGTCCGGTGCGGATTACGGAAGCGAAGGCCAATTTCCCGAAAGGAGATCATCCGGTATTTGATACGCCGACTGATTACCGGTTTGTCTGTCATTTCCGGGAAGGTTTCCGGATGATCGTATCGGACGCCCGGCAGATGCCTAAGGGGATGGGAACCTGTTTCGTTGGCGAGGAAGGTTGGGTGCACGTGGACCGTGGAGGAAGGCTGGAGACCAGTCCGGCATCGCTGGCAAGGATGGCATTGAAGCCCAATGACGCGCGTCTATACACCAGTCATGATCACTGGGGAAATTTCCTTGAATGTGTGAAGACACGGAAAAAGACGATTACGCCGGCGGAAGTGGCTCATCGTTCGATTATGATCGGCCATCTGGGCATGATCTCCATGAAACTGCAGCGCGATCTGCAATGGAATCCTGAAAAGGAACAGTTTGTGAACGATCCGCAGGCAAATCGTCTGTTGTCCCGGCCGATGCGGGCGCCGTATCATTTGTAGTAAAGCTGGAATTAGTCACTTATGAGCTAAATCTTGCGCCAAAAGCAAGACAATTAGGGACGGCGAAACCAGAATAATAAATGAACAATGTCGAAAAATATGTCTCGAAGGATTTTATTTGCGTATGGGCTATTGCATTAATAAAGGTATTGCAGGATAAATCGCTATAGAAAAAGAATTGCAACTATATAACTTTTGGTTTTCGTTAATGGGGCATTGTTTTGTCATTCGGATTTCGTGATTCGAAATTCCGTTTTATCCGGGTTAGGTATATACATGATAAGAAAAACTATTTTTATTTTCCTGTTGGCAGCCTTTTTCCTGGCTGGTAGTACTGAGGGAAAAGGGCCCAATGAACATGAATTACAGCAGATTCGTGAAGTGGCGCCATCGCAGCCGCGTGTTACGCCGCAGCAACCGCGAAAATTGCTGGTTATCGATCTGAGCAAGGGATTTAAACACAGCTCTATTCCTTACTGGAATGCAGCGTTGGAGATAATGGGAGAAAAGAGCGGGACGTATAAGGCGGAAATATCCAGCGATTTGAATATGCTGCGGGCGGAGAATCTCCGCAGGTTTGATGCCGTCTGTCTGAATAATACCACCAAACTGGGGATTAATCCTGAGGACAATCCTGAGATATGTAAAGGGCTGATGGATTTTATTCATGGTGGCGGGGGGCTGGTAGGGATTCATGCCGCGACGGACAATTTTTATGTCTGGCCGGAGGCTCAGGAAATGATGGGCGGCAAGTTTACCGGTCATCCCTGGACATCTAAGGGGACATGGGGGATTAAGCTGGACGAGCCGGATCATCCGCTGCTGAGGGCGTTCAGGAGGGAAAATTTCACTTTGAATGATGAAATTTACCGGACGGAGCCGCCGCTGTATGATCGCAGCAAACAGCGGGTGTTGATGAGTCTGGATTTTTCGCATTCTGCTACCGCGAACGCCAAAGGCCAGAAACCCACCGACAAAGATACCGGCATTGCCTGGATAAAGAACGTTGGCAAGGGCCGGTTGTTTTACTGTTCGCTGGGGCATACTCATCATGTCACATGGAATCCGACGATTCTGACGTTTTATCTGGACGGCATACAATGGGCGATGGGGGACCTGACTGGTATCGATGCGACGCCCGGGGGGACGGGTGATGGATTGGAAGCGGGAGAATTGCGGGAACTTTCGGGCATTTTAAATACAATACGACGTTATGAGTATGGCCTGAGCCGGGAAAGTCTGATGTCTCTGATAGCGTTTATTCGTAACGCTCCTCATTCACCTGCGTCCAGAGAGGCGATGGAAGGGGAACTCCTGACGTTTCTGAAGTCATACGCTGCGGCGGCAGCGAAAGAGTTTGTTTTGGAACAGCTGAGCCGGTTTGCCGGCGACAGCGCTGTGCCTGTGCTGGAAGAGATGCTTTCGGAATCGCGTTTTGCGAACACGGCTCGCTATGCGTTGGAACGGATTGACGGACCGGCCGCCAGAAAGGCTTTGCGTGAGGCGTTGGCCGATTTGCAGGATACGGACAGCCGTATCGGAGTGATTACGTCACTGGGTAATATGAAAGACGTAGCCGCGATTGCTCAGCTTGAAAAGCTGATGTATCACCGTAATGAGAAAGTAGCCCGGGCGGCGGTCAGCGCCTTGGGTAATATTGCCGATACGCGTTGTGTCATCGTTTTGGAAAAGGCCGGCGGAAAATTATCAGAAGAGCTGAAACCCGATGCTCAAAATGCATTGCTGCAATGTGCGGATGCCATGCGAAAGCAGGGTATAGAGCAGGAGGCTCGGGCAATTTATGAACGATTGAATGAGGATGATAAGCCGGTTATGGTTCGTCAGGCCGCTCTGCGCGGGCAAGTTCTGAGTATGGGTGAAAAAGGAGCCGCTAAGGTTGTGGAGGTCTTGCAGGCAGACAATGCGGTAGATAAAACCATGATCATTGGTTTGATTAATGAAATACCCGGAGAACAGATTGTCGCTCAGATTACCCGCCTCTGGGGAGAGTTAGAACCGGCATATCGAACGCAATTGCTGGCCAAATTGACTGAAAGAGGCGATCGTCAGGCGATGGCGGTTGCATTCATATCCATTCTAAGCAATGATCGCCAGGAGAAACTTACGGCAATTGAGGCGATGGGATCTCTGGGGAGTCCTGAAGTGGTCATAATGCTGGCGGAACTGGCAGCGACAAACGATCGAGAGATAAGCGAAACGGCTCGTGAAAGTCTGTATCGTGTAAGCGGCGATGAAGTAAACCGGACCATTGTATCGGAATTAGAAAAGGTTGATAATCCAGTCAAAGTGGAGTTGATACGAGCCTTGGGACAACGTCAGGCTATGGATACTGCTGATGTGCTACTGGATTATGCCGGCCATGATGATAAAAATGTACGTCGTGCGGCGTTAGCGGTTCTGGTTGATATGGCCGGACAGAAGCATCTGCCGGCGTTAAAGGCATTACTGAATTCGTTAGAATCGTCCGGCGATAAAAAGCTTCTTGCCCGTGCGATACGAGAGGTTGTCAGACGTGCAGGTCAGAACACCTCGCACATAGATGGGCTGTTAAGTGATTTCCATGCGATGCGTGATGAAACGACGAGGATGGTTATTGTTGAAGACGTATTTGGTCCACTAGGCGATGCGACGGCGTTGCCGGATTTGCGTCGTCTGCTGGTTTCGGGGAGTGAGGAGATGAAAACCGCTGTCATTCGCGGTTTGTCGGAATGGCCCGGCGATGATGCGGTTCCCCTTTTGCTCGAAACGGCAGAGAAGACCGACGATAATAACCGGCGAACGCTGGCTGTCAGCGGCGTCGTGAAACTGCTGGGTAATGATGACCGCCGTCCGATGGAACAGACGGTTGGTTACTTTCGCCGGCTCATGGACGCGGCGAAAACGATTAGAATGAAAAAAAAGGTTCTGGGCGGCTTGAGCCAGGTAGCTCATTACGAGGCGCTGGTTCTCGCGGAAGATGCGTTCAACAATGCGGAACTGGAACTGGAAGCGGCACTGGCCATCGTCCAGGTCACGGAAAAAATTCATCAAGACTATCCCCTGAAAATCAGAACGCTGCTGGAGCGTATCCTTGAGCGTGTGGACAATCAGACCATTACGGACCGGGCCCGAAAGGTTCTGGACAAGCTGCCCCCGCCTAACGTGGCATTAATTATTGTGGATGATTTGCGACCGCAGCTTAACTGCTACGGGGAAACGCAGATGATTACGCCCAATATGGACAATCTGGCTTCGGAAGGTGTTCTTTTTCAGCGAGCGTATTGTCAGTCACCGGTGTGCGGACCGTCCCGGGCCAGTATGCTGACGGGGTTGCGTCCCGTTCCCGGTCGATTCGTGACGTATGACGCCTCTGTTGACGTGGACGTTCCGGATGTGGTCACTCTGGCAGAACACTTGAAAAAGAACGGCTATTACACCGTATCCAACGGCAAAGTCTTTCATCATAAAAACGACAGTCTGGAAAGCTGGTCTGAAAGACCCTGGCATCCGCGGGGCTTCTGGCGTAATTATCTGCTGGATGAAAATAACGAACTTAATGCCCAGCATGGCTGGGGCCGGCCCTATGAATGCCTGGAGGTGGAGGATGACGCCTATTTCGACGGGCAGATAGCCGCTAAATCCATCGAAGACCTTGAACGGTTAAAAAAGATTCAGCCGTTCTTGCTGGCGACTGGCTTTCTGAAACCGCATTTGCCGTTCAATGCACCGAAAAAATACTGGGATATGTATCCGCTGGATTCGATCCGGCTGGCGGAAAACAATTATCCACCGAAAAATGCCCCCCCAGAAGCTCTGCATGACTGGGATGAGCTCAGGTCCTACTATGGCATGCCCGGGGAAGGTCCTATGCCGGATGATCTGGCCCGCAAGATGTTACGCGGCTATTATGCCTGTACCACTTATGCTGATGCCATGGTCGGTCGTTTACTCGATGCGCTCGATGCATCAGGTTTAAAAAACAACACCATCGTCGTTTTATGGGGCGATCACGGCTGGAATCTCGGCGAGCATACATTGTGGGCCAAACATTGCAATTTCGATACGTCCTTGCGGGCGCCGCTGATTGTTTCGGTACCGGGTTATTGCCGTAATGTCACTTCGGATGCGCTGGTGGAGTCTATTGATATTTATCCGACGCTTTGCGAACTGACCCGTCTGGCTCAGCCCGGACATTTGCAGGGTAAAAGTCTGGTTCCTGTGCTGAAAGATCCTGAGGCGGATCATAAAACCGAGATCTTTTGCCGGTATAAAGTTGCCGATTCTATCCGAACCGATCGTTTTCTTTATACCGAATTCTTCAATAAGCACAATCATCCCAATAATCGGATGCTTTATGACCATGACAACGACCCGCAGGAAAATTATAATATTGCAGACCGACCGGATCTGCAGGAACTGGTGGATGCCTTCAGCCAAAAACTCAAAACCGTAAGGAAAGATTGAGTCACAACCAAAATGGTATTTGGGTAAGACGGTCCGGAATCATCAGCCGTATTTTTTGGCGATTGTATTATGGCATAACATTTTCATTAACTTTTACTTCAGGTGATTTATGGCAGACATTCAGAGCAGTAAAAACGGACCCAATCGACGAGATTTTATCAAGACAGCCGTCGCGGCCGGTGCGGCTTTCTCCACCGCCAATTATGTCCGGGCCACAAGTCTGGGTGACCAGATCAACGTCGCCCTGCTGGGTTGCGGTGCTCAGGGACAGGTTTTACAGGAGGCCTGCGAGAAGATTGAGATGCACAACGTGCGTTTTGCGGCGGTTTGCGATATATGGGAAAAATACAATCTGGCGCGTGTCTGGTCGCGTCTGCGGCGTAAAGAGAGAGACTTAAAGCGGTACATCGATTATCAGGAGATGCTGGCCGCGGAGAAAGATCTTGATGCCGTCATTGTCGCCACGCCGGATTTCTGGCACGCTGAGCAAACCTGCAACTGTCTCAAGGCGGGGTTGCATGTCTATTGCGAAAAAGAGATGTCCAATACACTGACAGGTGCCCGTAAAATGGTTGAAACTGCCCGTGAGACCGGTAAACTCCTGCAGATCGGCCACCAGCGGCGGAGCAATCCCCGCTACCGTCACGCCTGCCAGAAGCTGATCAGGGAAGAGAAGGTGCTGGGCCGTATTACCACGGTCAACGGTCAGTGGAATCGCTCGGCGAAGCCCTTCCGGGATGTACCGCAAAAACTGTATATCGACCAGGCAAAGCTGAATACATATGGTTTTGACAGCATGGGGCAATTTTTGAACTGGCGCTGGTACAAGGGCAAGGGCGGCGGCCCGATCGTTGATCTGGGCTCGCATCAGATTGATATTTTCAGCTGGTTCCTCGAAGCCAATCCTCAATCGGTCATTGCCAGCGGCGGTACGGATTATTACGATAAGAGTACTCATGAATGGTACGATACGGTGATGGCTGTTTATGAATATCCCACATCCGAGGGCATCGTACGGGCCTTTTACCAGACCTTGACGACCAACGGGTTTGGCGGTTATTATGAGATATTCATGGGCATTAACGGCACGCTGGATATTTCGGAATCTTCCGGTCGCGGCAAGGTCTATCGCGACCTGTTTAATACCGGCGAAGATAATGCCTTGTGGGCGAAGTACGTCGCTCAGGGGCTGCTGGAAGCGCCGGATACACAGGAGACGCCGGTGGATGAAGACGCCGTGCTGGATATACGGGAAACGCCGCTGCCGCCCAGCTATGCCCTGCCGGTCAGTCCCATTGACCAGACAAAATTATACCATCAGTGGCACCTGGAGAATTTCTTTTCGGCGATGAAGGGCCAGGAAAAACTGAATTGTCCCGCCGAAACCGGTTACGAAACCGCCGTTACGGTGCTGAAGGTTAATGAAGCCGTGGAAGCCCGGCAGCGTCTGAGCTTCGCACCCGATGAATTTCATATTTAACGAATACACTTTATATGAAAAGGACAGGAATTTGACCAGAATATTTGCCGCGAGTGTAATTGGATTCATGTTGTCTTGGTGTGTGTGGGCCGCGAAGCCGGAGTTGGGTGATATCCACGACGGCAACCGCTCAGTGCCGGTACATGTCATCGAACTTTACGACACGGAAGGTGCGGTGTTGAATCCCGGGGAAGAGAATCTGATGCCGTTTTCAACGGAACGTACCTGTCTGGAATGTCATACCGTCGATGTCATCCGGCATGGCTGGCATTTTAACGCTCATCTGCCGGATGATCCCTGCCGGCCGGTGGACGATGGCCGGCGCGGTCAGCCCTGGATTCTGCTCGATCAGCAGACCGGAACGCAATTGCCGCTTTCCTATCGCCAGTGGCCGGGCGCCTGGAGGCCGGACGATATTGGTATGTCGCGTTTTGCCTTTGTCAAGGAATTCGGCACCCATCATCCCGGCGGCTTCAAGCCGGAAGAAAAAGTATCGGATCATGAGTTTGATCGATGGTATGTCTCCGGCGATCTGGAAATCAACTGTTTAATCTGTCATGATGCCGAATTTGCTTTCGACCACGCCGCGTTTGCCGAGCAAATCAAGAAAGAAAATTTTCGCTGGGCACCAACCGGCAGTTGTTCCTTTGCCGAGGTGACCGGTTCCGCGAAGAAGATGGATAATCTCTGGGATTATATTCTGCCGATGGTGGAAGATCCGAAACTGGCCGCTCAGCAGCCGACGGTCTGGTACGACAAGAGCCGGTTTCTCAAGGAGAACAAGGTTGCCCTTGACCTGGTGCGGGATATCGAAGCACGCCGCTGTTATTATTGCCATTCGACGGCTGAGAGGAATCTGACCGGGTATGATCATTGGAAATCAGATGAGGATGTTCACATGACCGCCGGCATGACTTGCGTCGATTGCCATCGCAATGGGCAGGATCACATGATGGTTCGCGGTTATGAAGGCGAGCCGCTGGCCGGCGAGGATATTCGTGTCGATACGTTGAGCTGCAAAGGCTGTCATCTTGATGTGTATGATAGCGGATTGCCGGTGGCCGGCCGACTGGGGGCGCCGTATCCGGAACATAAGGGTATACCGCCGATACATTTTGACGTTATGACCTGTACAGCTTGCCATGCGGGGCCTTGGCCAGAAGCTCAGACGCAATATGTAAAGACTTCACGTGCTCATAAGCTGGGCATACACGGTGCGATCAAGGACCCGTGCGCCTTGCCGCATATCCAGTCGCCGGTATTCGTTGCAGATGATGCCACTGGTAAACTGTCGCCGCAGAAATTGTTATGGCCGTCGTTCTGGGCCCTGGTCGATGGCGATGATGTCCGCCCGTTATTGCCGGAGGTTGTCAAGGCCGCTGCCAGAAGTGATTTACCACGTCTGGCCCGGCATATCGATGCATACCGCGGCGGCAAATGGATACCTTTTACCGATGGGATGGTGGTAACGGTACTGGAAAAGCTTGCCAATGCCGAAGGCATGGTCGGCACACCGGCCTATATCACCGGCGGCATGCTTTATGAACTGGATGAAAAAGGCTCTCTGGGTTCGCGGGAACACGCTGCCGCCCAGCCTTACAGTTGGTCGTATGGCCATGATGTCCGGCCGGCTTCGCAATCGCTGGGTATGAAATGCGATGAGTGTCATAAAAGCGACAATACCTCCCCGTTTTTCTTTGGCAAGGTAGCTGTCGATACACCGCTGGTCTCCCGGCAGGGGGCTATGGTCACAATCCTCGATATGCAGGAATCCATCGACAAGGGCCATCTTATGAATTTCAACCGGACTTTTGTTTTCCGGCCCATGCTCAAGGTCCTGACTTTTGTGGTCTGCGGCGTTCTGGCGATATTTCTGCTGGCATTCCTTTTCAAAGGCGTCAATCGAATATCTCTACAAATTGCGGATAAATTCAATATTTCGAGATAAAATCACAACCTCAGGAAGCTGGATATATATCAATGTATAAAACATTATTCATATTGGCTGTTGTTTTGACTGCTCTGGTGATAATCCGGCATCAGGCTTGCGACAAAGGTTTTGGAGAAACCAGCAGGGAAAAACCGCTCAGGCATGGTTTTGCGGCCCTGTTTTATAATTTGTTGTTGATAGTGCTGGGGGGATGTTTTCTACTATTAGCGCTTACAGGTTTTTATCCCGGTATCATCGCGGGCCGGCAGATTACCGGCTATCCGCTTATGCTGCATGTGACTGTGGCTCCGGTATTTTTGATCGGGATGGTGGTTGCCGCCTTTGTCTGGGCCGGACGTTGCCCGTTTGGCCGGGAGGACTGGCTTGTTATCAGCCGTATGTGGTCTCGCAGGGCTCGCGAAGAAAGCGAACCGGGAGGGGGTATCTCGCTGCTGCGTAAAGTCAGCTTTTGGCTGATGCTGCTGCTGACGATTCCGACAGCCTTGACGATCGTTTTGAGCATGCTGCCGCTTTTCGGTACCCACATGCAGGAGTTCTGCTACCATGCCCATCGCTACGTGACGATTTTTCTGAGCATGTTCGGGATTTTGTTTTTATACCTGACGGCATTCAGCGGAGGCGTACCTGTGAAAAAGGAATTGACGACTGATCCATGACCGGTTGACGATTTTTCCATAGACAATCTATTTGTGATTTCGAATTTTGTGTTTTGTATTTCTATACTCGTTCCGATTGAAAATGCCCGTTTTGTCGGAACATAATTATCTGCGGATAAAAAGCTTACGCCCGGCCCTGCCGGGAGCTTTCTGCCCATTTGGGTATAATTTATCCGGGCCAGGAGACATATTGTGGTAACATTAGTAGCATTAATGAGTACATTTGGGTTGGGTATGTGTTTTTCCCTGCTGGGCTCGATCAGCGTTAAACTGATGCCCCGGCTGAATATCGATCAGGGTAAGTTCGGCAATCTGATCTCCGCGTTTATGTTTTCCTGTCTGGTGGCCTCGCTGATCATAGGTGTGCTTACGGATATTATCGGTTTTCAAAAGGTGGCCATTGGCGGCTTTTTATTAACCAGTATCTGTATATTAATTCTGGCATATGGTAAGACCTTTCAGACCGTGTTGATACCATGCCTGCTGTTGGGCTTCGGCGCGATGGCGATGAATGTCGTCGGCAATGTAATGGGGATGATGGTCATTTATGAAGGCCAGCGAGAAGCTGCCGCCAATAATCTGGTCAATGTATTTTTTGGCCTGGGATTGTTTCTAACGCCGCTGATAGTCAGTAATTTGTTCAAGAGAATGTCTTACGAGAAATCGGTATCGGTTCTGGCTTTTATTCTTATTATTCCTTTCCTGCTGTCGTTATTTGGTAAGGGATTTCCGCAGGCAGAAGGCCTTGCTATTTCCGATGCCTTTAAGCTTCTCAGTCAACCGGCCATTATTATCGCAGCTCTGACTCTTTTTTGCTATATCAGCCTGGAATCCTCTTTTTGTAACTGGCTGCCCTCCTTTGGTAAGGATGTGATTAAGAGCGAATCGCCCGGAACCGAAGAAGCTCGCGCGGATGCTTCGGCCCAGAATCTGCTCGCTCTCTTTGCCATTGCCATGATGGCCGGTCGTTTAATCGCCAGCCAGATTCCGATCATTACCGAAAAAGGCGGTTTTTTCATAGCCGGTTCCGGTCTGGCTTCCGCTGTTTTGATTTATTTGATGATGAATTCAAAAAACATCATGCAAGCCCGCATCCTGGCATTTTTAGCCGGCCTGGCATTTGCTCCGGCTTTTCCTACTACTGTAGGGGTCACGAAAGCGATTCATCCGGCAAACTTTGGCAGCGCATTCGGCATCATTTTTGCCGTGGGCCTTGCCGGCGCCGTGATTGTTCCCAATGCCATAGGTAAACTGGCTAAAGGTTCCAGTGTGCAGAAAAGCCTGAAGCTTCTTTTGCCTATGTGTGTTGTTTTGATTGTTCTGGCATTGGTGCTGGGCGGGATCGACCCGGCCGATACCGGCCAACCGACAGCATCGGATGAAGTCAAGACGTTCGATAAGGAATCGGCCCCGCCCTCAATTTCACCGGGCGATTCGGAAGCTCTTCAGGATGAGGGGAGAACCATGAATGAAAAACTGGAAAATACATAGGAATCGTTTGAAGAAACCTTGAAAAATGACTCCTGAGTCGGTAGTATGCCCACGTCATAAAACGCTATAAAATAATCAAATTACGAAAGGATGAATATGAAATTGGTTGACATGAGAAAATGGTTTGCTTTTATCTGTGTGTTCTGCCTGCTGATCGGTTCCTGCAAAAAGCAGCAGGACAACGCCGCCAATCAAAAACCCGATCCGGACAAGGAAACGATCGCGACTCAGACCGACTCGCCGGAAGCCGATAGCAACAAGACCGCGGCGGAAGGCCCGGTCCAGGCGAAAGATAAAGGTGCGGGCCAGACCGAAGCAGTAGCCGACGATACTGAAGAAGCCGCGACAGCGGATGCCCGGTCGAATACTGGCGGCACGGTGGAATCGATAGCTGTTCCCGAAGGGTATGTTCCGCTGGAACTGGATTTACCGCGGGCCGTGTTTGAGGGGACGCCTCAGGACCTGGCAAAGATTCCCAACATCGAACCAATCTCCAATAAGCCTCGTCCGTTGTTTTATGTGCCTCAGAGCGTCAGCAATGTGGCGGCCGGAAAGGAAGTCGCCGGTTCTGACGACGAGAGCTTAGTGTGGGGTGAATACAGCCAGATTACCGATGGCGATAAGGAAGCCGTCGAAGGCAGTTATATCGAGATGTCGGATGGTTTGCAATGGGTGCAGGTCGATCTGGGAGCGAAACATGAGATTTATGCCGTTCTGGTCTGGCATTACCATCAGAAAGCTCAGGTGTACGAGGATGTGGTCGTGCAGTTGTCGAATGACAAGGATTTCGCCGGTGAGGTCAATACCATTTATAATAACGATCATGATAACTCGGCCGGCCTGGGCATCGGCAAGGACATGCACTATGTCGAAACCAATCAGGGTCGCTTAATTGCCGCTCATGGTCATACGGCACGTTTTGTGCGCCTCTATTCCAACGGCAACAACGCGAATCCATACAATCACTACATCGAAGTGGAAGTGTACGGCAAGCCCGTCAAATGATAATCAGCGGAAATGTTTGTTCATGGCAGGCTTTTCGATGATCGGGATAGCCTGTATCTTTTCCCCCACAATTACGATATGTGAACATTTAATGGTAAGCGATACAAGATATTAGCGGAATCAGACGTTCCCTTTGGTTGATCTCAGAAAAAACTCCCTGACACGATTCATCTTGCTGGCCGCCGTCGTGCTGCTTGCCGGCTGGCTTCGCTTTACGAATTTACAACAGCGGCCGATGCATTGTGATGAAGCAGTCCACGCCGAGAAATTCGGCGAACTGCTTGAACGCGGCGTGTATCGCTATGATTACTACGAGTATCACGGCCCCACGCTCAATTATCTGACGCTACTGCCTGCCGTGCTGCGGGGAGATCGCACTTACATAACTCTTAGCGAAACCACGATGCGCATGGTCCCGGCGTTTATCGGGACGCTGCTGGTGCTGCTGCCGGCGCTGCTCCGACGGCAGCTGGGCTGGCCGGTTGTCTTGACAGCCGTAGTCTTGACGGCGTTTTCTCCGGCCATGGTCTATTACAGTCGCTATTATATTCAGGAGACACTGCTGGTCTGTTTTACCTTTTCGGCGATTATCTGCGGCATACGCTACGCCGACGCGCCGCGTATCGGCTGGGCCCTCGGGCTGGGGGGGTCGCTAGGTTTGATGCACGCGACGAAAGAGACCTGTCTGATCGCCTATGGCGCATTAGCCGCGGCGTATGTCGGCGTGAAGCTCTGGAAACCTGCCGTGCCGGCGACCGCCGGGTCGCAAGTCTCATTCTTACCCAGTTTGCCATCCCGCCACATCGCGGCTGCCATCATGGCCGGCGGTTTGGTTTCGATGGCGTTTTTCAGTTCATTCGGTTCGCATCCGGCCGGCATTATCGACTCGTTTCGTACCTGGTTAACCTATTTTGACCGGGCCGGCAGCGCATCCGTTCACATTCATCCCTGGTATATGTATTTCCAGTGGCTGTTTTGCTTTCAGTTTCAGGATGGCCCTTTCTGGTCCGAAGGATTTATCGCTCTGGGTGCGGTTTGCGGTTTTGCGATCTGTCTGCGAGGCTGGGGGCAAACAACGTCGCAACGGCAACTCGGCCATTTTCTGGCGCTTTATACACTCTTTATGACGGTCATATATTCCCTTATTCCCTACAAGACGCCCTGGTGTCTTCTCGGCTTTCTGCAAGGCATGATTCTGCTGGCGGCCATTGGCTTTTGCTCGGTCATACAAGCCCTCCGTTTCTTGCCATTAAAGATCGGTATCATTCTTGCGTGTCTGGTGGGAGTGGCCCATCTGGGCTGGCAAGCCCACCGGGCCGGGCTGGATCGGCAATGGGACGCCGATCCGCGTAATCCTTACGTTTATGCCCATACCTGTTATGATATTTATGCCATTTCCAGTCGGGTTCATGAGGTGGCCGCCGCCGCAGATGAAGATGAATGTGCCGTGCAGGTCTTTTTTGCCAATAATTACTGGCCGCTGCCCTGGTATCTGCGTTCGCTTGATAACGTGGGATTCTCGCATCATGTTTTAATGGATGCGTCGCCGGCTCCGGTCATACTGGCGGATCCGGAACAGGAACCTGAGGTACTGAAAGTCATCTTCGAAAACCCACCGCCGGGCCGAAAAGAGATTTATCTGCCTCTGTTTACAGAGACAATGGAAATCCGGCCGCGGGTGCCGATCAACGGCTATATTGTTAAAAGCCTCTGGGACCGCTGGCAAATCCAGCACAGCGAGACGATTTTTGATGAAGCTCCGTGATCCGAACATGGTAAACGCAGCTCCCGAAGGTATAGCCGGTCTGCGCCGCTTCGCGCATCAGGCGATGGGCACTGTTTTTGAATTGTTAATCGTGCATTCGGATGCTGAGTATGCCCGTCATGCGGCCGGAGCCGCTTTCGAGGAAGTTGACCGGCTCGAACGCTACTTCAGTCGTTTTGTCGAAAACAGCGATATCTCCCGCATCAATGCCCTGCAGCCCGGCCAGAGAGCCGTAGTCAATCCCGAAACCTTCGATTGTCTCCGACAGGCACAAAATATATCCCAGATGACCGACGGCTTATTTGATATTACCATCGGGCCGCTTTTGCATTTCTGGAAAGAGAATAAAACGTCTGCAAAAATTGATCGGTCTGCCCTTGTCCGGGCGAAGGCTTGTACCGGTATGGAGCTGCTGACGCTGGACGAGGATGATTATACCGTCACTGTCAGAAAAGCCTGTGTTTCCCTTGATCTCGGCGGCATCGGCAAAGGCTTTGCCGCGGACAAAATAACAGATATGCTGTATGAATGGGATATTGATAAAGCACTGGTCAGTGCCGGCGGCAGCGCCGTCCGGGCTCTGAAAGGGCAGTTAGCCTCTGGTGCCGGTTGGCCGTTAACGATCAGTAATCCGCTAGACCGTCGTCGGACATGGGTCAGGCTTCTTGCTATGAATTCCGTTCTCAGCGGTTCCGGCGTGGAGAAAGGCCGCCATATCATGAATCCCCGCACTGGCAGACCTGTCGAGGGCAAGTTGGCGGCCTGGATCTGGCTGCCGGCGGACGAGCCCTGGCCGACAACCCGGGCCGATGCCCTCACTACCGCTTTTATGCTCATGAGCCCCGAACGCCTGGCCGCGCTGGTCAGAAATAATCCCCGCTTTTCCATTCTGATGGCGTTATCGCAGGAGGAGAATGAGGGCAAGGTCGTAAAAATCATAAAATACGGCCCTTGGAAAAACGCGGACTTTGTTACCTCTACTGCTTCCGATTGAGTTTTCGCTTACGCGGCTCTTTGTGTCTTTTCTTCTCCAATCGTGTTTCAACTCGATGGGGTAGAAACAAGCGTTAATGCGTTGTTTTGCGAGATTAATTCAAATTCCATAAATGCTATCACAATAAAAAGTGCGAAATCGCACTTATGGATACGTAATCTCATACTTTTTCATCTTCCGCCATAGCGTGCTTTTGTCGATGCCCAGCTCATTGGCGGTCATTGTGCGGTTTCCTTTAAAACGTTGCAGCGTCTGTGCGATGGCATCGATTTCCGATTGAACACGCCGATCGTCTATCGTATGGTTCACCGCAGACGAATGGCCCGGGGTGCATCGTTGAACATCCGGCGGCAGATGCTCGGGCAAAATCTCCTGCTCCCGACACAGCACAAACGCATGTTCGATAATATTCTCCAGTTCCCGGATATTGCCCGGAAAGTCATAATTTATCAGAATTTCCAGTGCTTCCGGGGCCATAGCGACAATCGTTTTGCCTTTCAGGGCGTTGAACTTTTTGATGAAATGCTCAATCAGCAGCGGAATGTCTTCCCGGCGCTGCTGCAGCGGCGGCAGGTTTAACTTGACGATATTCAACCGGTAATATAAATCGTCACGAAACTGTCCCCGTGACGCCAGCTCCCGCAGATTCTTATTCGTTGCGGCAATGATTCGCACATCGGCTTTCACCGTTCGCGTCGCACCAAGCGGTTCGTATTCCTTCTCCTGCAGCACCCGCAGCAGCTTCACCTGAACAGCCGGCGCAATATCGCCGATTTCATCAAGAAAAAGCGTTCCGCCATCCGCCAGCGCAAATCGGCCCGGTTTATCCTGGCGGGCATCGGTAAAGGCTCCTCTGACATAACCGAACAACTCCGATTCCAGCAGATTATCCGGCAGCGCCCCGCAGTTTACCGCGATAAAATCCTTGTCTTTACGAGGGCTGAGATTGTGAATTGCCCGGGCGAACAGCTCCTTGCCAGAACCGCTGGGCCCTTCGATCAGCACGGTGCTCTCACTCATTGCGATGTCCGGCAGAATGCCGAAAAGCTTACCGATTTCGTGGTTCTGGCTGATAATATCGGCAAAGGTATATTGTTCGTTAATTTCCTGCCGCAATATTTCAATTGCGGAAAGGTCGCGAAACGTCTCCACGCCGCCGATAACCTTGCCGTTTTTGTCCCGCAACACGGCCGCGCTGATGCTGATGGGTATGACTTCGCCATTAATATTGAGAATATTGATTCGGTGATCGATGATTTCCTGTCCATCGTTCATGCTTTTTTTCAGCGTGCAGGCCGATTGGCAAATATCGGCCTTGAACACATCGAAACATTTCTGGCCGATGGCCTGCTGGCGCGGTATGCCGGTGATTTTTTCCGCCGCCCGGTTGAAGGAGGTGATATTCCAGTCGTGATCGACTGTGAACACCCCGTCGGCAATACTCTCGAGGATGATGTCATGTTGTGATGGCTGTTGTTTCATATCAGGCCTGGGCCAATGCCGCGATCGGCTGAATGGCCGCTTCAAATTTTCTGGCGGTTTCCGATTTATTGTAATGATACAGATAGGGCGTACCTGTGTCGCAGGCTTCTCTAATCTGCGGATCGATGGGAATACGGCCCAGGAAGGGGATGCCCATCTCGTGGGCCATGTCTTCCCCGCCGCCGGCGGCAAAAATGTCGGTTACTTCCTTGCAATGCGGACAGACAAAACCGCTCATATTCTCCAGAACACCCAAAACCGGCAGGTTTAACTGTCGGCAGAAATTGACGCTCTTACGTACATCAGAAATAGCGACGCTCTGAGGTGTCGTGACAATAACAGCGCCGTCTGGTCGCTCAATAAGCTGGCAGACCGATAACGGTTCATCACCCGTGCCGGGCGGAGAATCGATAATCAGAAAATCCAGGTCGCCCCAGGCGACTTCCGTAAGAAACTGCTTGATCACACCCATTTTCATCGGTCCGCGCCAGATGACGGCATCGTCGGGGCTTTTCAGCAGAAATCCGATGCTCATGACCTTGAGATTGTCGCTTACGGTTGCGGGGAGGATTTTATTCGCCTGTCCCATCGGCTGATGGTTTTCCAGCTTCATCATACGGGGAATGCTGGGGCCATGTATATCCACATCCATCAAGCCCACCTGAAAGCCCTGCATACTCAGACTGATTGCCGTATTTACCGCTACCGTGCTTTTGCCGACGCCGCCCTTGCCTGATAGTACTAGCACTTTATGCTTGATATGTGAGAGGGTTTCTGTTAATTCCAGATGTTCCAACGCCGGATCGGGCCTTTGCGGCGGTTCCGCTGCCGCTTGCTGATGAGATCCGCATGATGAGCTCTGGCAGCTCCCGCAACTGTGTTCCTGTGTCATGTTTATTCCTTTATGTATGAACTGTGTTAGTCTCTTATGAGTGAAACCTTGCGTAAATGGACAAAAATTTAAGTATGACGAAGCCGGTTTGAAGAATCAATAACGATTGAGTAATGTCGAAAATGATGCTCAGGACGATTGTTTCCATATAGCGGCCATGACATCCATTGAGGTATGGCAAAATAACTCGCTATGGAGCAAAGTGTTGCGATTGTATCTCTTTCGGTCTTTGTCAATTGGGACATTGTTTCGTTATTGGGATTTCTTAATGTGAAATTTCGGTTTATCTGGGTCAGGGGCTTTCACCTACGTATTGTATTGATTATTATTGGTTTGTATAAAATATTGTTCAGATAGTGCCTGGCATTTGGTCGCCTGAAAAGTGACGCATCAATGCCAGTGAGCCCAGTTCTAACCCTGTCAGGCGACTGACAACAGGACATTTCACCTTGAACAGGAAAAAAATGTTCCGCTTCATATTACTGAGTGTTTCGTAATTGCCCTGCCCTTTGGCGATGATCAAACCGGCCTCATCGAAAACTTCGCGAAATGCCGGGCTGCATTGCTCCAGAATCGTCCCCGGCACATCCGTGCCGTTGTCGATGACGCGAACCATCTCGGAGATACCTCCCGCCTCGGCATCCGCCCGTGTGGCATCATTTAACGTTGGGTGACCACGGACCGCAAAGGTTATTTTCTCTGGTCCAATCATTTCCATCAGCAACCTGTCAAAGACAATCTCTCCGGCGTTATCACCCAGATAGAGTATGTTCTCTGCCCGGGAACATTCATCGCGAAAGACCGACAGATTATTCCGGCATAAAGGCGCCGCGAATGAACTCTCGATCGCCTCCAGGATTGTGTGTTCATTCAGGTCATGATTCCGGGCGAAATCGATGATGTTGCCGGCTATCGCAACCCGTGCTGCTGCGGCAAAAGGATCATCGCTTGCCGCAGTCCGCTTTTTCAGCATGGGCAGTAACCGCAGAGCAAGTTGGTTGGAAAAAGATTTCACTTGTCGGTATGGATCGACGTCACCGGTCAGCTCCCGGATGATCCGATGGATAAGCTGGCCCATGGCGGGCGGAGAGGTGTTTAAGTCCATAGTACTGACGCTCAAAGAAACAGCTCGTATGACTTTTTCGTGCAGTTCGATATCATCACTGGCAAATTGCGCGGCAGACAATGCCTGCTGTAAAAAACAGGGAACACATTCAATGGCGGTTTTCATGTAAGCTGGACATACCTTTCCGTGGGATTGCGTTGTATTGCGATTGTGTTAGACTCGATCCGATTGAAAATACCCGTTTTATCGGAACGTAATTATTTGCGGATAAAAAGCTTACGCCCGGCCCTGCCGGGAGCTTTCTACCCAGTGGGGTATAAAATGGTCTCACACCCAATGGCCTTCTACATCGGCATTTTCAGTTTTTTGCAGTTCTTCGTTTTTGAATTTTTCTACAACCGCACGGAGGGAAATAGCTTCATTTACCAGATAGATATCGATGCCGGCCGAGCTGAGCACTCTAAAGGATTTTGGTCCCACATGGCCAGTGATGACCGCCTGGGCACCCCAGTTACAGATGTTCTGGCCGGTCTGAATACCGGCTCCCTGACCGGCATTCATATTCTGTAGATTATCTTTGAATTCATGGCTGCCGGTCTCGGTTTCATATACCAGGAAATATTTGGCGCGCCCAAATCGAGGGTTAATGTCGCTGTTAATATCTTTTTCCGTAGCGCTGATCGCGATTTTCATAATATATCCTTGTTTAAATTTGAAATTATATATTGCATACCTGAAAAAGTGAAGCAATAAATATACCAATATTTACTGGCGGTATTAAATTATATAAAGCATTTAAATGAAATGAATTATGGAATATGGGATTAAGAGTTGATTATATAAGAATTGCGAACATGCAATTTATGCGGCTTCGTATTGCGAATGTGCAATCTTTATTGATTGTTTGATTTGCTATTCCATTATGCCGATTTAAATTATAGAATAATATATGAACATTTGGGAGATTTTATGTTATACGCTAAGTTATTCAAACAAAAGTGCTTTCTTATTCTGACGACATTTGTTTTTCTTACATCTTTGTCGGGGGATATTGTTCATCTTGAAAATGGTGGACAACTGGAAGGTAAAGTGACCGATCTGGGTGACCGACTCAAAGTTGAATACAGCGGCGGGACGATGACGGTAGCTAAATCCAGCGTTAAGAAACTGGAGCAAAAAGCGCTGCCGGAACAGATCTTTGTCGCCCGACTGGATAAGCTTAACGACCCGGATGCCTGCATCAAGCTGGCCGAGTGGGCCCTCAGCAAAAATCTCGACGATGAATATGCCCGGGCGTTGCGTAAGGCCATTATGCTCGACCCGGATCATCAGCGAGCCCGCACGCTCCTGCAGGATTTTGCCCTGCACTTTTCCAATTTACCGGTAAACGAGGAAGCCTCCCGCCGTTTACTCGCGGACAGCGGGCCTGGTTTCCAGATTTATCGAACCCGGCATTTTCGCATTGCTTACAATACCGACCCGATTTTTGCCGAAATGACCGCGGAGCGACTGGAAAAGCTGTATGAATATTTTATGATTTTCTTTCAGGATCGTCATTTTGAGCCTGCTCCGCTGACGGACCGTCTGGAAGTGGTTCTTTACAACACCAGGGAGGAATTCAAAGAGATGGCGGTGCAGATTTCTGCCGATATGACTTACGCTTCCGGTTTTTATGCTCACAAGACTGGCCGGGGGTATTTTTACGATTCTTTAACCGATAACAATTATCATTATTTTGAAATGCGCGAGAAGATTAACAGCATGCGTCGGGAGAATGATGACTTCCGGCAGAAGGTGCTGGCCAATCGCGATGACCGTCTTTTTTATGTCGTCAAAGATGAATTCGGCAATGAACAGCGTTTGGAGCGTTCAGAAATGCTTTTAGAACTTGACGAACGCGACCGGATGCTTAATGAGCAAACCCAGCAGTTGATCAAAATCTATCGGGAACAGAACATTACCGTTACGATTCATGAAGGCACGCATCAACTGGCTTATAAGACCGGGATTCATAATCCTTATATTCGTAATCCGCTCTGGCTGGTGGAGGGGTTGGCGATGTATTTTGAAGCTCCAGGCTGGACTGACTGGGAAGGGCCCGGCCAGATCAATCAGAATCGATTGCAGCGGTTTATTGAGAATACACACTCACAGAGTCCTGTGAAGTTGAAAGCGTTGATCGCATCGGACAGGCCGTTCGAATTGTCCGGTTCTCTGGCCCGCGACGCTTATGCCGCGTCCTGGGCGTTGTTTTATTATCTGACGAACCGGCATCATGAAAAGCTGTTTGATTATATGTATAATCTTTCACTTAAATCGGTCACGGAAAACAGCGATTATACACCCGAAAAAAGGCTGACCGATTTTCAAGAATACTTCGGCAAAATCGAACACGTCGAACGCGACTGGTACGCCTACATGAAAAACCTGTAAGCGTTCACGGAAATTATCAAAAACCGGATAAGACCTGACCGATGCGCCTTATCAATCCAGCCGTATTCCCTTGCCTTCCAGCCAGTCTTTCAAATCCGACATGTCGGTGTCAAAAAGCTCCCGGTCGTAATTTTCTTCCAGTTTGCGGATATGATCTTCCAGTTCAGCATTTTCATTGATCAGGTCATTGAGCTTCTTTTCCATGTCATCGCTGATGACCCGCAGCTGGTCCAGGTTGATATTAAGCTTCAGCAGTTTTGCCAGACGCTTCAGGATCGACTCAATGCATTTCACATTTCGCCCATGCAGATAAGCCGGTATTTCTGCTACCAGGCTGACCATATCGATCTGATGCTCCATTGCCTGATGCATCAGGTAGGTGGTAAAGCTTCCCGGTCCCTCATAATCCGAAAAGCGGATGTTGTGATCCTTGAATCTTTCCTTCAACGCTTCACTGGATACCCCGCTGGTAAAACGCGGTTCCCGGGTATGCGGGACAAGACCGGATACGCTGCCGATAAAATACATTTCCGCCACGTTGAACTTGCTGACAATAAACATGATGCATTCCGCAAAATCATGCCAGTTTAAATTCGGCTCTTTGCCGATAAACAAAATCAGATCCTCCGTCAGGCTGTAATGGAAAATGTTTTTCGGTTCCTGATATTCCTGCAGGATACCGTCTTCAAAACGGCAATGCGGTCGAAAAAGCGAAGAAAATTCCATAGATCCAGGAAAATTATAGATATAAAAATCTTGCGGTTTTATCTCCCCCAGCCGGCTGTCGCCCAGCTCTTCAACCAGATATTCCATGGTGCCGGTTGAAACTTCTCCACCGTCCATCCAGCCGGAAAAGCTCAAAATCAGGCGGGGATTGTGAAGCTGGGGGGAATTAAATAGGTCTAATCCTTTTGGCATCATGGCTGGGTCCTGTTCTTCCATAAATCGTCTTTATAAGATTATAGAGGGTTTAATATGAACCCGAACTTCCTGAATAGGCTTTTTCATTTTGTGTGATAAAAAAAACATATTCTTTGTTCATAAAACAGGCGGCTGTGGGATTCGAACCCACGATAACGGATTTGCAATCCGTCGCCTTAGTCCACTTGGCCAAGCCGCCGCATATTAGACGTTTATTTTTAATGGTTTATAACCTTTTTTCGGTTGGAACGGCTGTAAACCGACCTTGCCGGCAGATTATCAAAGCACTAAAATATCCAATATACATTTAAACATAAATCTTGTCAACACAACGATTTTCTGTTTTTCTTGTTCTTTTGGGAATCACCCATTGACCTTTCCGGGATTTATGGTACATTTATTCGAGAAATTGCCAACGTTTGCGGGTTTTTCTCGAAATGTTGGAAAAAAACGGGCTGTGGCGCAGTTTGGCTAGCGCGCGTGACTGGGGGTCACGAGGTCGCAGGTTCAAGTCCTGTCAGCCCGATTGACCATAACTTGTTTTGAGATAGCATTTTATGTTTGCCTGTCTTCTTTTTTCGGTGGTGCGGCCGTAATCCCGTTTAAAAATCGTTTAGATATGACCGGCAAGCTATAATACTCCCCAGTAACTGGACGCAAAACCGGCGAATTTATGACTGACATACCAATGGCGTCTGCAGCAAAACAAATCTGCTTAACTTACTTTAAAGATATGAGTTAAGTTCAAGAGGAACCATGGAAAAAATTAAACTACGGCTGGGTGGACGATTATCGAACTGCTTTATCCGTCCATCCTGTTAATATAGACGAGTCAATTGTGGCACGAACTTCATTTTTAGGCTAAAAACCAAATATTGTCAAGACCAAAGCAAGAGGTATTTCGATTTCAAAACATGCCTTCTTATTTTATAGCCCAATTTCTTCCAATTTCTTTTTTTCTTCTATAACTTCTTTCATCAATTCAGCCTGTTTTTCAATTTCTTCGGGGGTGAAATCTCCCCAGAAAGGCGAAGCCTCTTCTTTGTCTTCCAGAATTTTAAATAATTCTTTGCTTCTTCCATTAGGGCCAATGAATTCATCTCCTTCGATAGCAAAATACATATGGTAATTCTCTCCATCCAAGAAGTATATTCTGAATTCATGTTTTTCTTTTCCCTGCAA
>CAYZXY010000016.1:0-56826 GCA_964482555.1 uncultured Pirellulales bacterium | reverse complement strand
CGAGGATAATTCGAAATTATCGGATATAAATGTCAAATGGCAGGATTTGGGCGTATACCCAATTGGGTAGAAAGCTCCCGGCAGGGCCGGGCGTAAGCTTTTTATCCACAGATAATTACGTTTTAAAAAACGGGCATTTTCAATCGGAACGAGTATAAATTATGGGTTATTGCGGCAGAATTTCTTCATAGCTCAAATAGCATGCCGGATCTGGCGACCACAAATCGCCGGTGGCCGCTTCGGCCCGCACCCGGAAATTCCCGTTGCATACATCCTGGAAGCGGCAGATCCCGCAACGTCCCAGCAGATACGGCTTGCGATTCCGCAGCCACTCCAGCAGCGGTTCACTCAAATCCGTCCATATTTGGGAAAACTTCCGCTGCTTGACATTTCCCAGGCTGTAATGGCGCCAGAACTGATCCGGATGCACTTGTCCGTCCCAGCTGACGCAGCCAATCCCGATGCCGCTGCTGTTGCCGCCGTTCATCTGCAAAAGCTCCATAACCTCGTCCGCTCGTTTCTGATTCCCTTCTTGCAGTAATTTCAGATAAATATACGGCCCGTCGGCATGATTATCCACCGTCAAAACTTCCTTTTTCAGACCCTGACGGTGCATCTGGGAAGTTCGATCGATAATCAGATCGACCAGTTCCCGGGTCTGGTTGTGATCAAGATCATCTTTAATCAAATCATTGCCCCGTCCGGCATACACCAGGTGATAGAGGCAAATTCGGGGTATATCCTCATCCACCACCAGCTTGAAAATATCGGAAACATCGACCAGGTTCTGCCGGTTAATCGTGAACCGCAATCCGACTTTGACGCCGGCCCGCCGGCAATACTGTACGGCTTTCATCGCCGCGGTAAACGCCCCCTTCCGGCCGCGGAATTTATCGTGCACCAACCGCATACCGTCGATGCTGATTCCGACATAGCTCAAACCAATACGGCTAAACCGCTCTGCCATCGTCTGATCGATCAGTGTTCCGTTGGTCGAGATAACCGCCCGCATGCCCAGCCGAATGGCCTGTTCGATCAACACCAATAAATCTTCCCGCATCAGGGGTTCCCCCCCGCTGAACAAGACCACCGGCGTTCCGAATTCCGCCAGATCCTCCAGCAGCGCAAGCCCTTGTTCGGTTGTCAGCTCCCCCTGCGATTTCCGGCAATCCGACCGCGAATAACAATGGACACACGACAAATTACACCGGCGGGTCACATTCCAGACAACAACCGGTTTTTTGTCCTGCGAAAACTGCAACAGATGACTGGGCAGTTTTTTCGAATCCCTTTTGTAGCGTAAAGCATCTGAAGGCTCGACCGTTCCGCAATAAAGCTTAGAAATTCCAATCATTTAGTATTCTTTAACTATAAATCAAACAGAATTAATGGATTAAGTTGAGTTTGCCGTCGGGCAGGATTCATAGAATTATAGGTGGAAATGACGGCCGCGATAAGTATTTTTCTTTTTTTTGGGAAGAAAATCTACTCAGCATGATTAACAGCGTTGATAATGGCTCTCACCAGGCCGTCAATTGTGTATTCTCTCGCCTGGCAATCCGCTTTCATATTGAATTCCGACAGGGTATTGCTGGTTACAGGCCCGATACTAGCTAACCGGCAGTTTTTTTCCGCCAGCTGCGATGGGTCAATCTGGTCGAAAAAATTCCGCACCGTCGAGGAGCTGGTAAACGTAATCCAGTCAATCAGGTCTTCTTGCAGCAATTCCAGAACACGCACGCGTCCCTGTTCATCCGGCGCCGTCTGATAAGCGGTGACATCATCCACTTGCGCCCCCAGTTTTCGCAGTTCATCCGGCAGCAGTGAGCGCGAAATATCCGACCGGGCCAGCAGAAACCGTTTCCCCGCCGGTGTATTTTGGCTCACCAGCCCGTCAATAATCGATTCCGCCACATATTTCTCGGGCATATAATCCGCTTCAATCCCAAATCGCCGCAACCTCTCCCGGGTGGCAGGCCCAATCGTACACACTTTGACACCGCCCAGAGCACGGGCGTCTTTACCTTGCTTCGTAAGCGTATGAAAAAAAGCATCAACGCCATTGACGCTTGTAAACACGAGCCATTCATAGCTTTGCACCTTTTCCGCCGCCGATTGTAACGGCTTGCTGTCCTCCGGCGGGATAATTTTAATCGTCGGGAATTCCACAACTTCGGCCCCCAACCCCATCAAAAGCCGCACCAGATCCGATGCCTGGGCCCGCGAACGTGTCACTACAATCCGCTGACTATACAATGGCAACTGCTCAAACCAGGCTAAATCTTCATGCAGCGATACGACATCTCCTATAATAATCAACGAAGGAGGGGTTATTTCCGCTAACTCCGCCGCCTCCGGCAGTTCAGACAACGTGGAAATTACGGTCTGCTGCTTTGGTGTCCCCCCCCAACGCACCACCGCCGCCGGCTTATGCGGCTCCATGCCGTGTTTTCGCAATTGCTCGCATATCATCGGCAGATTTTTCACGCCCATGTAAAACACCAGTGTCCCGCGCCATTGCCCCAAGGCCGCCCAGTCGATGTGACTGTCGTCTGTCCGACCCGCCTCTTCATGCCCGGTAATAAACGCCACCTCACTGGCAAAATTTCGATGCGTCAGCGGAATCCCCGCATAGGCCGATGCCGCCACCGCCGCGGTAATCCCCGGCACAATCTGGAAGGGCACCGCCGCCTCCATAAGCTGCAACGCCTCTTCCGCTCCACGGCCGAAAATATAAGGATCGCCGCCTTTCAATCGCACAATCCGTTCATAGCGACCGGCCATTTCGATGAGCAGTTTATTAATCTCGTCCTGGCAGAGGGTATGCCTTCCGGCCTGCTTACCCACATAGACCTTCTCCGCCGAGGCCGGTATCTCCTGAAGAATATCCTCCGAGACCAGATAGTCATATACGACACAATCCGCTTCACGAATACAAGACAGCGCCTTTTGCGTCAGGAAATCCAGCCCTCCCGGCCCGGCGCCAACCAGATAGACAACACCTTGTTTCAGTTCAGCATTTTTAATCATATATTAAGACTCATGTTTGAGTTGTTCCAGTATATCAGCGCCGCCATGCTCCAGTAAATACTTTGCCATATTTTCTCCAATCTGTCGGGCACTATCTAAATGACTCGCCCCGACCATGACATGCCAGATATAACGCTTTCCCATCAGGTCCGCCACCATGGCCTGCAAATGCAATTGACCATTTTTTTGGCACTCAGCGTATGCTCCCATCGGCACCTGGCAGCCGGCTTCCAGCCCGGCCAGCACCGTCCGTTCCGCGATGATCGCTATGCGACTCGTCGGATCATTTAACGGCGCAATCAGATCCGCCGTCTTTTCGTCATGTTTTCTTATCTCCAGCGCTAGGGCACCCTGCCCGCACGCAGGCAAGAATGACGCCGGCTCCAACCGTTGGCCGCGTTCCATAACATCGTCCAGCCCCAGCCGCTTGATGCCGGCCGCCGCCAGAATCATCGCATCGGTTTTCGACTCCTCGAATTTTCTTATGCGCGTCGGCACATTACCCCGAACATCCCGTACGACCACATCCGGCCGAATATGCCCAATCTGTGCCCGGCGCCGCAAGGAACCGCTCAACACAACCGCCTTTTCCGGCAGTTCCGCCAACCCGCCCCCCTGCCGGCTGATTAAGAAGTCCGCCGGGTCTTCCCGCGCCGTTACCGCCCCAATCATCAGCCCTGCCGGCTGCTGCGTCGGCATATCCTTCAAACTGTGTACTGCCAGGTCGATCTGCCCCGCCAACAGCGCATCTTCGATTTCCCGCGTAAACAACCCCTTATCGCCGATTTTGTGCAGCGCGGAGTCGAGAATCTTATCTCCCTTCGTCTGAATCACCCGAATTTCGACGGCCATTCCCGGCCATACCCCCTCCAACTGCCGCAGCACCCACTCACTCTGGACCAGCGCCAGCCGGCTGCCACGACTGCCAATTATAATTTTCGCATTTTCCATCACCCCATTGTTATAAATATCCCCCCCTTCGTCAACTTTCAAAAGACAGATTATTCCCAAAGGGTATGAGGATGCCCGCCAGGGCCGGGTGTAACAACTTTCTCCGCACAAATTCTCCGTTTGGACAAAACGGAAACTTTCAATCGAAACGAGTATATATCGGTATTTACCGTGAACGGTTACGAAAAAAAAAAGGCCCCTGGTCCCATCGAACCAGAAGGCCCAAAACACCCCTGTCATCGACTCTAGCAAATCTCATAGGCCTGAACCTCAGAACGTCACAAGTTAACGTTCTCCCCTTTCGGAAAACATCTCCCGCTATGAGAGCCGATGTCTGTCGCAGGTTTTTTCCCTCTTCCTGCAGGTGTCACCATTATTTAATGTGTCGTTTACATACATACCTATCCGGTATGGTTTCAAAAAAGGAGGTCGTGGTTTTACATGTTTAGGCCAGGAACGAAACCTCACACTGATGTTTCGGCGTAGGAAACTCGTCCGGACCGATCGAAAACTGTGACATTTCCGAATCAGCCGACAGCTCCATGCAATCTTCCAGAAAGCCTCATTTAATGATTTAAAAAGACCTCATTAATGTTGCTGAAATAAAAGTAAAATATAATTTCCAGGAAAGCAAATGGACCGGTAATTTTTTTGGCAAAAAGAGAGGGGAAGCTGCACAATGCCATTCGTAAGTTATGTTAATACATACATATACGCAATGATTGCAGCGAAAAAATTCTTACTAAATTCGCCGTAAAAAGAGATGACGAAACTGGCCTGACCAGACCAGATGCAGACGGGGAGGCCGGGGAGCACTCCTGTTTGGCTGTAAAAGATTCAGTTTGACCGGCAATGATGCAGCCGGGCGGCCAGCAGGATATGCCGCAGCCGCTCTTCGGGCAGCTTGTCCAGATACTCTTCGGGAAAATCCAGGTTGAAATTCCCCTCAAACTGTAGAATCTGATCCTTCACCTCATCTCGACTCAACGCCGCTACTGAATTGGCTAATTGCTCATATATGGAATTAATGGATGCCATGTTCATAATCCTGTACTGCCTTGTCTTCAAATGTCAAATATTCACGCCATCATTAATTTCGGTTATTTTCGCGACGTACTTTCTTATATACTTCTCTCAAAAGAGTTTTCGCTTACGCAGTCTTTCGCGAATTGTTTTCACCATTCAAATCTGTATGTAAAGTAAACAACCTGATGTGGTCGTGCCAAACGTGATTTGCCTTACAGGTTTATACTCAAAGGGTATGAGATCCCGTCAGGGCCAGACGTAAAGGCGTTGCCCGCTCATGTTTACGTTTGGACACAACGGGAATTATCAATCGGAACGAGAATAAAAGATTCATCTTTACAGATAATCCCGGCATAGTATCATCGTACCGGTTATTTTACAGACATTAAGTTTTATTTACCGAATAATAATAATAAAGTCCTATAACATGAACATTGAAGAACTTGATTATCATTTACCCGAGCATCTTATCGCCCAGTCGGCTGCCGCGGTCCGGGATCAATCCCGGCTGCTGGTACTGAAACGCCCCGGCGGTGGAATCGAAGACCGCCATTTTGCCGACATCATTGATTATCTGGATCCCGGCGACTGTCTCGTTATTAATAACAGCCGCGTTATCCCGGCCCGTTTTTTCATCCGGCGTGATACAGGCGGACGCATCGAGGGGCTTTTTCTTTATGCAAAGGATGACAATGAATGGGAGGTCCTTTTGAAAAGCGCCCATCGCCTCAAGGTGAATGAAACCGTTCATCTGGCAGATCCGCATCATCAATATGATCCGCTGCCGGAGCGGCCTCTGGCAGTCATCGAAAAGCTCCCGGACGGCCACTGGCGACTGCGACCGCTTTTTGCGGAATCCGCCGTCGATGTCCTTACCGCCTGCGGCCTCACCCCCCTGCCGCCCTACATTCAGCGTACATACGACCATGCAATTGACGAAAAGGAATCGTTTGACCGTGACCGCTATCAGACTGTCTATGCCGCGTCTCCCGGTTCCGTGGCCGCCCCGACAGCCGGGCTGCACTTCACCCGTGAGTTGCTTGAACAGCTTCTAAAAAAACAAATCTCCTGCGCTTATGTCACACTGCATGTCGGCCCTGGCACCTTCAAACCCATAGCCACCGATCAGGTCGAAGATCACCCTATTCATGCCGAATTTTACCAACTTGAAGAAAGCCAGTCCGCCATCATCAATCAAACGGTCCAGAACCAGGGCCGCATCGCAGCCGTCGGCACCACCTCCGTCAGAACGCTGGAGAGTCTCGCCCATGGCCGGACCATTCAGGCCGGTGCCGGCTGGACCCGTCTGTTCATCTCGCCGGGGTACCAATTCCAACTGGTTGACGCCCTCATCACCAACTTTCATCTGCCGCGGACCTCTCTGCTGGCGCTGGTCTTTGCCTTTGCGGGCAGACATATCACGCTTGACGCCTATCGCCATGCCGTCTTGAACGAATATCGATTCTACAGTTACGGCGACGCCATGCTGATTGTTTAACGGGGATAATTTCGTTGACATTTCATCTCAACTTCCATATAATAAAGACACAATTCGACTTGCAGCGGAGATTTATTTACATACTATACCCAATTGGGTAAAAAGCTCCTGTCAGGGCCGGGCGTAGCTTTTTATCCGCAGATAATTACGCTCTGACAAAACGGGTATTTTCAATCGGAACGCGTATAAATAGAAGCCGTTTTACGTACTGCCGCAAATGAATGCGTGCGTTAAAAGCATTCAGACGTGGCACTACGAGAAACCTTGCTTTCCGACAGGAAATCATCTCAAGGAGCAATCTCCGTAAGTTGCCTCAGGGTGCGCGTACATATAAACAGAGTAAATATATACGTTTATATTTTTTTCATTTCTTTTTCAGGAGGGACGAATTAATGACATGAATGTTGCGGTATGGTTTTATTTACTTTAAATGTGTGCTTTGGATACTTTTAAGGTCTGTTTTAAGATTGAATGAAGGAGACATATCATGAAAGCAATCACATATTTTACACTTTCTCTGTTATTGTTTTTTACGGCTGCGGCCGTTAATGGCGAAACATTTTTTCTGCTCGATCTGGAAAGGGAATGGGTTGAGGCTCTGGAACAGCAAAATCCGGGAAATAACAGCGTCAGACCTCCACTCCCGGAAGAAATTGACAATCTGATCCAACTCTGGAATAGCCCTGATGTCGAAGGTGAACCGTTCAGGACTGATGAATTCCGAATGCCTGAACTTTTTGTTGCTCCGGACGTCGATCCGGAAACCCCGGGGGAACAGGCAGGCATGGTCATGGGCTGGGGCAATCCCGCTCCTGTCCAACAAGGCGGCGATGAAGGATCCGATATGGATCTCTCGGCCGGCTGGGTAATGGAATACAGCGTCGATCCGGATCTGACGAACACTACGATAAGCCTCAAAGTGACAGCGCCATCTTTTATCACCAGCGTCACGTTCGGACTGATCGATCTCGAAGGCGATCAGATTTCCTGGAACTGGAGTCCCGGCACTGATTTTCCCAACGGTTTTTCGCCTCCCGGCGCTCCTACCACGATCACCATCAATACCGCTAATATGCCGTTCAGCATGGCTACACCGACACCAATGGCCAGTGGTTTCGCTCCCAATCCCAATTTCGACATCAACAAAGTGGCCAGTTTTTTTATTAACGAAACCTTCCATACAACCCCCGGAATCTTTACCGTGTCCCCGCCGGGCGGCGGTTCAGCGATGATTCTGGGCTGGAACGCCTGGGATGAATTTGAGGTCAAACCTAATCCCACCTCCGTCTCTCCCTATAAAGGTTATCACGTCAAATACAGCCAGAAACCCGAAGAATTCGAACCGGGCCTGATCTACGGCTGGGACCAGCTTTCCTACTTCAATTATATCCCGGGCATTGAAGGTGTCGTATTTATGGCCGCGGATGACTGGGTCTGTACTGATTCCAGACCCATAACCGACTTGCACTGGTGGGGTTCGTTCAAAGGCTGGACCAGAAACTTTCCGCCATCAATTGTGCCGGACTATTTCCTCATTGGTATCTGGAAAGACGTTCCAGCGTTCCCACCCCAGAAACCCTACAGCAATCCCAAAGAACTGGTCTGGGCCCATAAATGCTACAAGTGGGTCTGGAATTACGCCGGCGAGGATATAGACCCTCGCTGCAATTATCCGCGTAACGATCTGGATCCGGATTTCTTTACCATGATAGGTCAGTATAACCTGCAAAGACCTCATTGTGAAGAGGGCGAAACCTGCTTCCAGTTCAACCAGCTTCTCAGCGAAGATGAATACTTCAAGCAGGAAGAAGGCGAGAATATCTACTGGATCAGTATCGCGGCGGTTTATCAAAACATTTCTGATCCGAGGGAAATCCCCTATCCCTGGGGCTGGAAGACCAAACCCTACAATCCTGATAAGGCCCCGGATATCGCGGTGATCATTAACGACATTGACAACTGGCCGTTGATTCCCGGCATGACCAGTGTTACAGGGTGGAAGCCAATTATACTGCCCAATCAGCAGGCCCTTCCCAATATGCCGTTCGATTTGACATTTGAGCTGACCACCAATCAGCCGCCGTGCACGCCGGAAATCAAAGGGGACATCGACGGCGATTGCGACGTCGATCTGGACGATTTGTACTGGCTATCTATTAACTGGTTGGAACCGTAAAACGCGTTTATTTCCATAATCTCGCAAAGGGCCGGACGAATTTGTCCGGCCTTTTTTTACGCTTGAGACATCACATACATAAGCAGGTTATTCCTCGACCGTCATTTCCTGCTGCAGGCATGGCCAGTATTGCCGCGTATAGACCCAGATGGATACGACATTGATAATCAGCGTTACGGCTATCAGAGCATAGACAACGACCGTCGGTATTTGCAACGCCCAGTTTTTCGGCGCCTGTAAATAATAGAAGATCACGCAAATCACCGGGAAGGAAATGAACGTGCGGGCCTTGCCCGACCAGTTGGCCTTGCCGCTGATCTGATACATCGCCCCGATCGACCGCAAAAACGTCACCCACAAATCCCGCAGCAGATAGACCACGGTGAATATCAGCAATATATTGGCCATGACAATCTGGCCGCCATGCATGGCGAGAAAGACCATTGCCGGCAGCGTCACCGCATAAAACACCTTATCCGTCAGTGGATCGGCATGCCCGCCCAGCCGCGTTACGACCTTGAACTTCCGCGCATAATATCCGTCAAATAAATCCGTCATGGCTGACAGGATCATCGCCGCCAATGCCAGAGAAAACCATAATCCGCTCAACGGCTTCCCCGCCGCCATGACAATCACCAGGAACGCCAGAATCAACGGCACCCGCCCCCATGTCAAACACTGTACAAATATCAATTTCGCTTTTTTGTCTCGATCCAACACAACATCCTTTTAAAAAACTGGAACAAATTATTTTTCATCTAACCATTAATTTTATACCCAAAGGGTATGAGAATTCCCGCCAGGGCCAGTCGTAAAAGCTTTATCCTCAAATAGTTACGTTTGGACAAAACGGGTATTTGCCATCGGGACGCTTCTATATTTCCATATTTGCGTGAACGGTTATCAGAAAATAATCCTTATTCCCTCATCAGCGCATTAATATATCTTCCCGCCCATCTCCTGATAACGTGTAAGAATTGATATGGCTTCTTCGCGGCGGCAATCGCGAACGACCTGGATTCCCTGTTCCTCCAAAACCATCGTCCCACCGACCGGCTTGCGTCCCTCATCAAAACCGATCGCTTCAGCATCTTCACCCCGCGCTCCGCATACGAGTCGCGAAAGTCCCGCCCAGTGAATCGCACCCAGACACATCGCACAAGGCTCCGTTGAGCTGACCAGTTCGCAGGGACCGCCCTTGTCCAACTTCATATTATAAGTCCCCAACTTCCTTTGAGCCAGCATGATCGCCACCATCTCGGCATGCAGCACCGAACAACTCAAAGCCGTTACCAGGTTTACCCCCACACTCAGCAATAGGCCATTGTTCGCCTGAAAAACACATGCCCCAAACGGCCCTCCCAATCCATTATCGATATTTTGTGCCGCCAACCTCAACGCCAGCCCCATCCGTTCATCCGGCGTTTTATACTCCCGCTTCGCACCCCGCAATTCTTCTCGCAGCCAACCGGGCAAACCAAATGAAAAATCCTCACATATTGCCATAATTCATCCCGTCAAATCCTGCGCATAAAAAATGCCCGGGACTGGATTCGAACCAGCACGAGGTTGCCCCCACTAGCCCCTCAAGCTAGCGCGTCTGCCAATTCCGCCACCCGGGCATCAAGCTATTCGAATTATTGTACCAATTTTTCTAAACTTTGCCAATCACCAGCGAGGCATTATGTCCGCCGAAGCCAAAGGAATTACTCATCGCAAATTGGAGCTTCTTTTCTTTGGGCTGCAGCGGCGTATAATCCAGGTCGCATTCCTCGGACGCATTTTCCAGATTGATCGTCGGGGGGATCACATCGTGGGTAATCGCCAGAGCCGAAATCAACAACTCCACGCCGCCGCTGGCACCCAGCAGGTGCCCCAGATGGCTTTTGGTGCTGCTGATCGATACTTTTTTCGCCTGATCGCCGAAGACTCTCTTAATCGCCATCGTCTCAGATGCGTCGTTCAACTGGGTACCGGTGCCATGAGCGTTAATATAGTCAATCTGCTCCAGATTCAGGCCGGCATCATCGATCGCGTCTTTCATGGCCCGCGAAGCACCTTCGCCCTCTGGCGAGGGCTGCGTGATATGTAACCCATCACAGGTCATGGCGTATCCGAGCACTTCTCCATAAATCATCGCGCCGCGTTTTTTGGCATATTCATACTCTTCCAGGACTACCATCCCCGCGCCTTCGCTCAGGACAAAACCTTCACGATCGCGATCGAATGGACGGGACGCCTGAGTCGGTTCCTCGTTCCGGCGGCTTAACGCCTTCAATGCACAAAAACTGGCCATACCCAATTCCGTCAAAGCCGCTTCCGAACCGCCGCCGATCATGATATCTGCATGACCGAACTGAATCTGCCGGAAAGCTTCGCCTATAGCATGGGCAGCCGAGGCACACGCCGTTACAATTGAAGAATTAGGTCCCCGGAGATTATAAAAAATCGCTATATTCGCACTGCCGGCGTTGACCATCAGTTTGGGCACGCAGAACGGGCTCACCCGGTCGGGCCCCCGATTGACCAGCGTGCGGTGCTGGACTTCCAGCTCCTCAATGCCGCCGATACCGGATCCAATAATAACGCCGCAACGATCGTGATCGATCTGCTCCATATCCAGCCCACTGTTGTTGACGGCCTCGATGGACGCCGCCAGACCTAGCAGGGCAAACCGGTCGATTCGTTTAGCCTCACGTTTATCAGTATATTGGGCAGGATCGAAATCCGTAATTTCGCCGCCGATTTTCACTGGATATTTACTGGTATCAAAACGAGTCACCTTCTTGATGCCGCTCTTGCCGTTACAGATATCCTGCCAGAATTCAGACAGAGAACGACTTAATGCCGTCACCTGCCCCAATCCGGTAATCACCACTCGTCGCCGCTGGGTCATAATGCTTACCTGAGTTCTTTATAATATAATTACATGATTTTTGTTTGATGACTAACTGCTCTCGCCACCCTTGGCGATAAACTGCTCGATATAACTGATCGCCTGGCCGACCGTCTGAATTTTTTCAGCTTCTTCATCAGGAATCGTCATATCGAATTCATCTTCGAATTCCATTACCAGTTCCACCGTATCCAGACTGTCGGCGTTCAGATCGTTAACGAACGATGTTTCACGACTGATTTCCGCCTGATCCACGCCTAGCTGTTCTGCTACAATTGATTTTACCTTGGCTTCAATATCTTCAGACACAATAAAACCTCCCGGCACTTAGCCTGTTGAAATGCAAAATTACCATCTACCAAACCTGATCCAGACCGCATCATCCGGGCAGCCCGGTTCAGCCAGCCTGAGTTCCTTCTGTTAGAAAATGCTCGATGCTTTCGACCGCCTGCCCCATGGTCTGAATCTTCTCGGCCTGTTCATCGGGAATATTCAAATCGAACTCATCTTCCAGAGCCATCACGAATTCCACCTGATCCAGGCTGTCAAAATTCAAATCATTCACAAACGACGTATCATTTGTCAACTCTGACTCATCCCGGTCGAATTTATCAATTAAAATAGTTTTTACCCGGTTAAAAATTTCTTCTTTCACTGCTGTTTCTCCGAATATTGGATTATTGGAAGCAAAGTCAATATACTCAACACAATAATTAATACTTGCTGTAAATAACGCTGTTCGCCCTGAAAAATCGTAATTATTTTCGGATAAAACAGTTACGATAAACCCTGGCGGGAGTCTTCATATCTTTTTTGTATAACCGCCACCGGCATTGCATACCTGTCAGATATATAAACCGCGGTAATATAACCCTTCTATTATCAGGGTTCAAGCTTTTTATACTCGTATCGATTGAATTTTGCCGTTTTGCCCAGGCCTAATCAGGTGCGGATAAGACACTTATGACGGGGCGTGCTAGAGTGATTATCACACGAAACACCTATTCCGCCAGCAAACCGGGAGCGAGATCGAGAATAAATCATCATAATTATTTATATAATAAACAATTACATCGATTACGCCTGTCGCTTTCCGCGATAAAACAGCTTTCTGTCCGCTGTTACATTGCCATGCCGCCATCCACGCACATCACCTGGCCGGTAATAAAACCCGCTTCATCCGAGGCAAAAAATGCCACCGCATTGGCGACATCTTCCACTTGGCCGAATTTATTCATCGGGGTTGCCATTTTGGCCATTTCTTTGGCTTTTTCCGGTATAACATCGGTCATTTCCGTGACAATAAATCCCGGTGCGACACAATTGGCTGTAACATTCCGCCGAGCCAGTTCCCGTGCCACGGTTTTGGCCATACCAATCAGTCCGGCTTTGCTGGCCGCGTAATTCGATTGACCAGCGTTGCCCATCACCCCGGCGACACTGGCGATATTAATGATCCGCCCCCAGCGATTGCGCATCATCGACTTGGCGGCGATCCGCGTTGCCACAAATGCGGCTTTGAGATTTATCGCAATAACCTTATCGAAATCCTCATCACTGATGGAAACAATCAGATTATCACGAGTAATTCCGGCATTATTGACCAGAATACCTACCCCGCCATGTTGATCCGCCAGGGCGTCAATGCCGTCAGTCAATGCGTCCGAATCGGTAATATCAATGACCTCGGTCAGGACATCTTCACCGCTGAAACCTTCCTGAACCGCCAGATCCTTCAGCTCCGCCAGGCGAGAATCATCAATATCCAATGCCGCTACCAGACGGCCCTGTTTCATTAAAGCCAGTACAATGGCCCGCCCGATTCCCCGTGCCCCGCCAGTTACAATTGCTAATCGTTTTTCAGACATTACTATGTGTTCCTTCTTCGATTTCTATCAACACGTTTTTAACTATCCAAACCGCTTAATGAATATAATTGGACTTTCTGCTTGCGGGCCCGGCTGATTTTTTTCAGCAGACCCGTTAAAACCCGGCCTGGCCCGATTTCCACAAACCGCACGGCCCCCTGATCTAAAAGATAATCGATCGACTGCTCCCACCTGACAGGACTGACGAGTTGTTCAATGAGCGTGCCCGTAATTTCATCCGTTCCCGGATATGGACGGGCATTTACATTCGAAACCACAGGACAGATCAGCGGCGAAAAGACACAGTCATTCAGTGTTTCTTTGAGTTTTTCAGCCGCCGGTTCCATTTTTTTTGTATGAAAGGCCCCGGCAACCTTCAGCGGAATCGCTTTAATGGCCCCATAATTTTCTGCCTTATCCGCCGCCAGTTTACAGGCGTTTCGCGTGCCACTGATGACGACCTGTCCCGGGCAGTTAAAATTCACCGGTGTCAGCATCGCCGGTTCATCATCTTCTTCCCTTGCCTCCGCAAGAACATCCTCGCATAACTGATTCACTTTTTCCTCTTCCAGTCCTAATATCGAGACCATGGCCCCGCTGCTCTGCTCGGCCGCCTCCTGCATGCTCCGCCCCCGCAGCAGCACAAGCCTCAGCGCCTGAGGAAAATCCATCGCACCGGCGGCATACAGCGCTGTATATTCGCCCAGGCTCAATCCCGCACAGACATCCGGCTGCGTCGTTTTCAGTTCGGTCCCGATCTTACCGTGGCGCAACGCCAGCAGACATGCCGCACTGGTCACAAAAATGGCCGGCTGGGCGTTATCGGTCCTGGCCAACTCCTCCTCGGAACCACTGAAACACATGTCCGCCAGATCGTACCCGGCGATTTCATTGGCTTTACGATAAATCTCGGCTACTTCCGGGATGGCGTCCGCCAGATCCTTGCCCATGCCTGGCGATTGAGCCCCTTGTCCGGGAAACATAAAAACGGTATGCAAAACTACCTCTCCATATACTTTATGTTATTATTATCTCAAACTGACCGTCATGCCGCCAGAAAAAACGATTTGAGTTTTTGAACGCTAACATGCAGATACCACTGTCACCGATAAACAAGCTTTCGTCAAACCCTGATAAGATTAATGCCCCATGTCAAACCGCCGCCAAAAGAAACCAGGATAATCAAATCCCCTTTTTCGAAATGATTTTGATGAAACGCTTCATCCAGAGCGATGGCTATGGATGCCGCAGACGTATTGCCGTACTTGTGAATATTCACAAACACCTTATCTTCGGGCAACTTCAATCGTTTTATAACCGACTCAATGATACGAGCGTTCATCTGATGCGGTACGATCATCTTGATATCTTCACTGCCGATCCCGTGTTTCCGGTAAACCCTTTCCACCAGTTCGATAATCCGCCGGACTGCCAGCTGGTAGGTTTCCCGTCCCCGGATATCCATATACATGGCATCCGGATGCGGCAGATCCGTACCGTAGGGATAGCGTGAGCCAAACGCCTGACAACTCAGCGTTTCCCAGTCAGCGCCATCGGCGTGTATCTCACTGTATAAGACGCCCCGGTCAGTGTTTTCCTCTGCCCGCAGCAGTATAGCGCCGGCCCCATCGCCGAATAAAATGCAGCTGCTCCGATCGCGATAATTCGTTATACGCGACAAAGTTTCAGCGCCAACCACCAGCACCTGGTCGCATTGTCCCGATTCAATAAACGAACTGGCAATGGAAATGCCGTAAGTATAACCGCTGCACGCGGCCGAAATATCAAACGCAGCGCAGGTGCGGTTATTCAGCTCCTTCTGGATAAAACAGGCCGTCGCGGGAAAGACCATTTCCGGCGTGATCGTCGCGCAGATAATGACATCCAGATCTTCTTCCCGGAGGTCCGTGCCGGCGAATAATTTCCTGACCGCATCGACCGAGAGGCTGGCCGTGGTTTCCCCTTTTTTCAATGCCGCAATACGACGTTCTTTGATACCCGTGCGGACCGTAATCCATTCATCGGAAGTATCGACCATCTTTTCCAGTTCAGCGTTGTCCAGAACTTTCGCCGGCACCGCCGAACCGGTTGCCTCTATCACAGCACGTCGTTTCTTTTCTATCTGTCCATTTTGAATCAAATCAGTTACCTTTTTACACGTATGCTTTTTTATCTCTCCGGCATCTGCGGAAGAAAAACAAGAAATCAAAAAGCTTCTCTATTTTAAAAGAGAAGTCAAGAAAGAATCCTATTACTTACATTGCCGGCTTGAGCAGCTTTGTGTCTCTAAAAAACCACAGCTACAGGGCAATTGCCCGCCACCGTCGTTAACGACTGCAACATCGCCGCTGGCGTTGGCTGAGAACATGTCCGGGCATGTCTTATCGACCCCCGGTTTGTTAGTGGCAATTTTTGCGTTGTGATAACGCCAGGTGAGTTTCAAGGAATGAAAAGCTATTTCTTTGCTTTCTTCTTCAATTGCTCTACAATCTTTTCATTCAGTCCAAAACTGTGCTGTTTTCTGGAAATCAGAATGGCATTTTTTATCGTTCGGGCGTCACTGCTGCCGTGACAGATAATACAGGTACCATCAACGCCAATCAGCGGAGCGCCGCCATATTCTGAATAATCATGCCGGGCATACAAGGAGCCCATGATGGGTTTAAAGTGTTCGACCATATCGGGTTTTTGTGTCGCGATCTCCACGCCGATCGCCTTGAAAAGGCTTTCGGCAATCCCTTCGGTCAATTTCAATATCACATTACCGACGAACCCGTCACATACCAGAATATCTGCTGGACGTTTCATGAAATCGCGAGGCTCGACATTCCCCACAAAATCGATTCGTTCATCCTCTCGTAAAAGCTTGTTGGTCGTCTTGACGAGTTCATTGCCTTTGGAATCCTCCGAGCCCACGCTGATCAAACCCACGGAAGGATTTTCCAGCTTGAGCACATCGGTCGCATACACCATGGACATCAATGCATATTGATAGAGATGAGCCGGTTTGGGTGCTATATTCGCCCCGACATCACTTAAAAGCATCGGCCCCGCAAACGTGGGAAAGGTTATGATAATCCCCGGGCGCGAGACTCCCGGCAACGTTCGCATCCGCATCTGACATGCCGCCGCAAAAGCTCCCGTATTTCCCGCACTGATCACGACATCCACTTCCTTGGCCGCGGCGGCCTTCGCCATCAGCGCGATCGAACTGTGCCTTTTGCGTCGCAAAGCTTCCACAGGTGGGTCGTCCATCTCCACCACCTCCGGCGCCTCAACGATTTCGAAAAGCTCTTCCCAGACTTCCGGGCGGGATTGCTCCTCTAACTGCTCTCTGATCGCGGATTCTACCCCGAATAAAACCAGTTTGTCATCTTCCATAAGATGATCAATGGCAGTTAATGCCCCGGCTATGATCTCTTTCGGAGCATAATCTCCACCCATGGCATCTATCGCTATGCGCATCAATTATTCTTCCTGATATAATCCCAGTTTACTACAACCTCCGTTTAGACGGTCGGTCTCGACTGGAATACTGATTGTCATCACTCACAATTTAAGATAGAAAGTCCGAAACACCTAAACATAAAATCATTCATCCGGAATGTGCGTCTCCGGTCTCAGGAATGATTAATAAATCATGATGCAGATGAACGGTCTGATGCGATGGCGTTATCACAGCGCACCTCACAACCTTTCAAAACATCGATCAAAAGCTACTCACCGATTTCAATCGAAAGCGAGCGATTTACATAACCGCAGTTGCACATCGCATGCGGCAGCTTTGCTTTTCCGCATTTTTTGCAGTACGAGTAATTAACCGGCTTCAAAGCATGATGACTTCGTCGCGTTCGAGTACGACTTTTGGAGGTTTTCTTTACAGGTAACATTATCTATCTCTTTCTATTCAAACAAGTTATAATCTTTAATATCGTAAAAAAAGCACAGCCGCCATCTTGGGCATACCACCCTTAAATTAAAAAAGGATTACGGAATTTAATCGGATTTTTTTTCGACTGTCAAGTAAAAATTATTCTTTTATTAACAAAGATTTATCACACCTTTGCGGCTTTCGCGTTGCAATTGTTCACGGGACGTGGTATGAATATTGTAATGATTTGATTATTTTGAATTCATACCTGATCGGCTAAGCATATTTTATGGCGCCCAGAAAACAAAAACCGGCTCTTTTTGAATTAATCAAGGAAAACAAGGTATCTACGCCTGAATGGTTTTACGGTAAGAAACGTAAGGTCGAACAGATTCGCCAAGAAAACCAGGTTGTAGAAAAACAGGAAAACGTCGTCAGGTCCGATAAACCCGTAAAGACAAGCCACGATGATACCAATGTGCCCTTTGCGGATGACTCTTGCGCAACCGCTCCCTGGATCACGATGGCGGAAAAACGGATAAATTTTTCCCTGCCGCTGTGGGCCTGCGCCGTAGCGGCTTTGGGAGTGGTTTTGATGCTGCTCATCACATACCGTCTGGGCCAACCACCCGCGGCTACTATTACAGACTCTGGAAATTCACCTTATTCCAATTCGCCACCATCCGAACGACTCAACAATCTGGCGAATCAGCCCCCCCGAAACGACCTGTTACCCCCGGAGGCCAGCGAACCCCCATCCCCTGGAGCGAATCCACCTGCCGCATCAAGCAATACGCCGCCGGTTCGGAACAATACGAATAGACCTGCCCCCCCCCCTTCTAATGCGGACACGGCAAACTACCCCCAATCGGGTGCCACGCTAATCATTTGCCAAAATGCTCAGAAAATTGTCTTGCAGCCTGTCCAGCAGTTTTTCGCCAGAAACGGCGTCATCACCCACATTGGCCGTTTCAGCGGCAATTGGGCCCTGATTACCCACGAAACCATGGACAATATCTCCACGCCGGAAGCAGAACGCTTTAAAGAAGAAATTCAGTCGATTGGTAAAAAATATGAACAGCAACGTTCAGCCAATGAGCCCGGTTTTGCCAAAGCTTTCGAAACCATGTGGTGGAAAAACGTCGAATCAATCGATTTCTGATTCGCCTGGATATATACAGGATACGGGCTACGCTTTGGCTTCTTCTTCGGTCAAAACCCGGTTATACGTCTCGAACAACAACTGGAATACGGAATCCCAGTTACGCGATAAAGCGTACTGCCGTGCATTTAGGCCCATCTGCCTTCGTATATCGTGATTGGTTGCCAATAAATCGACTTTTTCTGCAAAATCGTCAAAATCTTCCGTCACAAATCCGGTCTCACCTTCCCGCACGATTTCCTTAGGCCCCAGCTTATCGGTCACGATAACGGGCAGCCCGGAACTCATTGCCTCCAGAACCACATTACCAAAGGTATCCGTCACGGAAGGAAACACAAAAAAATCGGCGGAGGCATAAGCGGCGCTCAAAGCCTGGCCCCTGAGAAAACCGGCAAACTCGGCCTGAGGCAGTTTTTCCTGCATCTCGCTTTTATATGGACCGTCTCCCACGACCATTAACTTTACATCGTTTGTATCATAAAACATCCCCACCAGCTTATGCAGGTTCTTTTCCGTCGAAACTCGTCCGACATAAATCGCCGTAACCCCATTCCGCGTTTCGCGAAAGCGAGGATGAAACTTTTCCGTATCGATCCCCCGAGAAAAAATATCCACCTGGGATTGGAACTTTCGTTGCAGAACCTCTTTAATCGGTCCGGAAGGCGCCAATACCAGCCGTGTTTGATTGTAGAACCAGGTCATATATCCCCAAGTCAGATCTTCAGTAAGGTTACAGACTTCGCCTGAATTCTCATTGGGTATCTGCAAGCGGGCCGCCACATTTTCCACCCGGTCCCGCACATACTCCGGCAGACAGGTATGATATGAGCTTACCAGTGGTATCTTATCCAGAAACGCCAGCGCCAGTCCATGTAATCCCATCGATCCAGGCGTAGCCGTATGCACCAGATTATATTGTCGCGCCCGGACATCCTTAAAGATACGAAAACGAGGCAGTTTGATATCAAACGACAGATCGGAATAGATATCGATCGGCATCGCCGGTTTATATCGGAAAATGCTGACACTGCCGTCGGTCTCAACCGAATCCTTATTAACGGCATGCGTGAAAACATCGAGATGAATCTCATGCTCGCGACAATAACGCGTCAAATACTGAAACGTGTTCGCCACGCCATTAACTTCATCATAAGTATCTGTAAATAATGCAATTCTAATATTTTGGGTCATCGTGTTTTCTATCCAAAGCTGCGGTAGAGATTCACTTTTGCAGGCAATATTTTAATACCTATGACTGCCAGATGCAATCATTCTTTGTTCGAACGAGTTACCCGTGCATAAGCTTCACATTTTTTTAAATTCGAAATTCCAGTTTATCCCGGTAAGAATTTACAACATTGTATGAATTAATCGTTTTTATTGCTTGAACTTATCTGGTAAGGCCCTTATAGTTAAGTGATTATCGGTTATATTGTTATTAAATATAATGTAATAAATAACTTACGTCATAATGAAAGGATGCATTCACGTGGCTAATCATTTTGGAGACCGCTTAGTAGATGCCATTAACCAGAAAGGAACCTGCGCTTGCGTGGGGATCGATCCGGTGTATTCTAAATTACCCAAACAGATAATAGAACGTAAAGATCTCAATGATGAAATGGATCTGGCTGCCGCCCTTGATGCGGTATTCGAATTCTGCACCAAGGTACTGCGAATTATCAGCCCGCTGGTGCCGGCGGTCAAAATCAACAGTGCGTTCTTCGAGAAATATTACTGGGAAGGGGTCGAGAATTACTATTCCCTGATTCAGGAAGCCGATGAACTGGGCCTGGAAGTGATTGGCGATGTCAAGCGCGGCGATATCGGTTCGACGGCGGAGGCCTACGCTGAAGCACACCTGAAAAATCCTGAATTTGTCGACATGGATTATCTGGTTTCGCCGGATGCGATTACGATCAACGGTTTTGCGGGCATCGACGGCATAAAACCTTTTGCCGACATTGCCGTAGCTGAAGGCAAAGGTCTGTTCGTCTGGGTCCGCGGCAGCAATCCCAGCTCCGCCGCCCTGCAGGATTTTGCCGACGCGAACGGCAAACGATACTTTGAGCATCTGGCAGAATACATCGCCACTATGGCCTGCGAACAGCAGTATATGGGTCAGTCAGGTTACAGCAATATTGGTATGATTGTCGGCGGCACCGCCGCGGAACAGGCCCGGCAACTCCGTCAGCAGTATCCGCATATGCTGTTTCTGGTTCCCGGCTTCGGAGCACAGGGCGCCGATGAGAACGACTGCCTGCAATTCTGCAAAGAAGACGGTACAGGCGCATTAATTTCCGCATCCCGCAGTATCATCTACGCCTACAACGATGCGAAATATCAGGAACAGCATGGCGATAACTGGGAGAAGTGCATCGAACAGGCCTGCTTCGACATGAAAGTCGCCCTCTCGACCGCACTGGCGAATCGCTGATTATGGCGGGGTTTTTAATCTTTAGAAATGAAAGCCGGCGTTTCAGCCCCCCAGCTTACTCAAGGTGACTAATTCTAATGAATCGATCCCTTGTTTAAGGGGGCAGGTTACTGATGCAAAGTGATTGAGGAATAGCGCCTGCGCATAAAAAAACTTGCCGGAGTTTGTAGATTTTCCGGCAAGTAAGAATGAGTGCCGCCAGTGTACCGTTCAAATTGGATCAGAAATCACACACCGCCGCAGATTTACTGTGTGATTCCGCCGCGAACGTGGCACTTGCAACAAACGGGTTATGGCATCCTTTTCTCCTCACCCGCGCGCATCTCTCCATTCGATCGGTATCACTAGGCCCCTCCAGGAAAGGTGATATATCCTCAAATATAAAGCCGGCAATGGATAGGCATTGCTCCCGCCAGCGACATGAGGATTTCTCGCAAAATTCGCCTTGTCCAAAACAGGCGACATGGCCGCTCGCTGTTTGAGCCGCCCAAATAAAATCAACCTCGGGCATTTCCCCAGTTTTAATACCCAACATCAATGCTCGATACTTTATATCGTCCCTGTTAAGCACCGAAATAACCACTCTCTCTAATTGTCAGAAAGACAGGACATTTACGTCCGTGTAAAGAATTACGTCCTATAAATACTATAATAAAATATAGCACCAAAAAGCCAAAAGTCACGTAAAAATAAAATTTTTTTGCGAATTTTTCTTATTTCGACCGCATAAATTCTATACCAGGGGTGCTAAATATCTGAACCCCCAGGAAAAAGGTTGTCAATTGATTAGAAAAAGGAGGATTTGTCCGAATCCGGCTCTCCGTGCAACTCAATATAGGCCTGATTTCGGGCGTTACGAACCGACCACCAATACCCCACGACAATGCCCAGAATCCCAAATGCCATAAACTGGACTGGCAGAATGGTTGCCGCCCGGGAGGAACTCAATATAAGTGACGGCGCCGCATTGGTTAAGGGTTCTAGAGAGGAGCCGGCCATGCGGAAATAGGTCAGACCAGCAATCAACAATGGCCCCGGCAGCATAAACCAGTAGGAAACTTCTGGAAAAAGACGATGAGAGATATAGGCAGCCAGTAGAAAGCTGATAAATACGGCAAAGAAAATCTGCTGCACATTCAATGGCTGTGCCAGAGTTACAGCTTTGCCGGTAATGGATATAATATCCACAGAAGGGGACTGAGACAGCACTTTCAGTAGCAGCCCACCTATAACACTGCTGATCAACAAAGATCCGAGTCCCATTTTCCAATCCACTTTTTTGTGAAAGGAATCAAGATTGTCGAGGGAAAATGCCCGCTGGCATTCTTTTATGCCGGTATGTAAATTTGTAAGCGTTCTTTTAAGATAGGAAATTTCATGGGCAATCGCGGATAATGGCCGGCCCTGTTTTTGCTTATCATCAGGATCATTTTCTTGAAAATCCGGCAGGAAACACCATGAAAGGAAGCGAAAAAGCACAAAAGGCAAAAACAAAAGGCAAAACCAGATAAAAGATTCCCAGATCATACTATAAAAAAGCGCGGTTCTAACCTCAAGTTGGGGGTTTTTAATTAAAAGCTGCTCCATATCATGAGCTTTCATGGCCCAGAGCGTCACGCCGGCCAGTATCGCCAGCGGCGCGAGATTGCCGGCATATCTTCCTGATATAAGGAACGTTATAACGGCCGCCAGGCATCCCCATATCACCGCCGATCCGACCACCCCCCAGGCTCGGGGGTAATGCACGAGAGTCAGTGCGGCCAAAGGATTATCGGCGGCGATCAGTCCCCAAGCGGCATGACCAAATAAGATTATACCCAGAAAAACAGCCAGTAAAATACGTATTTTTAATAATAATGGTGTTTGCATGTCCCTAAGAATACCCATTAAAATTCATTAGATAAAGTCGAAAATATTCATTATTGTAAAATGTCCATCCCGGGATGAATGATTTAACATCAACAGTCCGGTAAAAAAACCCCAACGGGGATGAAACTCCTGGCAGGGCCGAGCGTAAGTATTTTATCCGCAAACATTTACGTTTAGACAAAACGAGTATTTTCCATCGAAACGAGAATACATTTACATTCATAAGTGAGTTTGCAGGCTTGCCATTATGACAAAAACACAACAAGTTTTATTCGGTCCGCTGGATGATAAACCATCCTCATCTTCATTCATATCGGCTGAAAAAACGCGTCTGGTCAGGCTGGCGTTCGAAAATGCCGGGGATAATCTGTATGATTACGGGATACCGGAGTCGATGGCGGCGGGGGTATCACCCGGCCAGCGGGTCAAGGCCCCTATTGGCAGGAGCAATCGCCTGGAGACGGGATTCTGTGTCGAATTTCCGGAAAAGACCAATGTCGAGCGGGTCAAGACCATCGTGGAAATCGTGGACATCGAGCCGCTGTTGAACAAGGAAATGCTGGAGCTGGCGAAATGGATATCCCAGTATTACTGCTGTCCGCTGGGGGCGGTGTTGACGGCGATGGTACCGGCGGCGGTAAAAAAACGGGTGGGTATGGAGAAGAAAACGTATATTCGCCTCTCAGAGCTGGGCCTGGACCTGGCCGAGCGGGAGGATTACGGCATGCGAATCAGCCCGCAAGGCAAACAGATTATTGAAACGCTGTATGACCGACGCGAAGACGAGGCCTGGTCGCTGGTGGAGACGGTCTTGCAGCGGGTCACCTGCGGCAAAGGGCCTGCCCAAACGCTGGCACGGCTGGGGCTGGTCGAGATTGAACAACGTCATGAACTTTCGCGGCCGGACCATGTGCCATTATTCACTGGTCAGGTGAACACGGACATCACGCTTAACGAGGATCAAGCGAAAGCAGCGACAACGATAACCGGACTGATCGAGCAGGATGGATTCTCGGCGTCACTGCTGTTTGGGGTGACAGGCAGCGGCAAGACGGAAGTCTATATGCACTGCATGGAAAAGGCGATCTCACGCGGACGACAGGCGTTGATGCTTGTTCCGGAGATTTCGTTGACGCCTCAGATGATGAACCGTTTGAAAAGCCGCTTTGGACGTGTCGCCGTGCTGCATTCGGGCATGACGCAACCGCAGCGGCACCAGCACTGGCGGTGGATAGCAGATGGCGAGGTGGATGTGGTCGTTGGGGCCCGATCGGCGATCTTTGCACCGTTGCCGCGGCTGGGGCTGATCGTGGTCGATGAGGAACATGAACCCAGCTATAAGCAGGACACAACGCCGCGTTATCATGGTCGGGATGTGGCGATCAAACGGGCCCAGATGCTTAAGATCCCCATTGTGCTGGGCTCGGCGACGCCGTCGCTGGAAAGCGTCAACAACTGCCGGACGCGCGAACAATTTCACCTGGTGCGGCTGCCGCGGCGGGTGCTGAATCTGCCGCTGCCCCGTGTGACCGTGATTGACATGCGCAACGATGTACAGGCGTCCAGGGGGCAAAAGCTGCTCGGCCAGATGATGACGAAGGAACTCAAGTCGACGCTGGAAAACGGCAAGCAGGCGATCCTGCTGCTGAACCGTCGCGGGCACAGCCATTTTATTTTCTGCCCCTCCTGTCAGCATGTCGTCACCTGCCCAAACTGCGACGTGAGCCTGACCTATCACCGGGCATATCTGGAGGCGCAAAACCATCGGCGTAGCTGGGTGATGTGCCATTATTGCGAGCACCGTTCGCAGGTACCGACGGCCTGTCCACTCTGCGGCAAGAAACTGATACTCATCGGGCCGGGAACTCAGAAGGTGGAGGAGGAACTGGCGATGACCTTCCCGAGCGCGAAGGTGCAGCGAATGGACAGCGACGCAGTGAAACCGGACCAGATGGTGAAGATTCTGGGTGCGTTTGGTCTGGGCGAAATAGATATTTTAATGGGGACGCAAATGATCGGCAAGGGACTGGACTTTCCGAATGTGGAGCTGGTGGGCGTGTTGAATGCGGACACATCGCTGTCGCTGCCGGATTTCCGCAGTTCGGAGCGGACGTTTCAGTTGATCTCCCAGGTGGCGGGCCGGTGCGGTCGGGCGGAGGCGACCGGGAAGGTGGTCGTGCAGAGCTATATGCCGGACGAGCAGGCGGTGATGATGGCCTGCCGGCATGATTTCGAGGCGTTTGCCCGGCGGGAGCTGCGCATGCGTCAAAGCTGCAAGATGCCGCCCTACGTGCGTCTGGCCCGGATCATCATGCGAGATAAAAAGCTGGAAAAGCTCGACGAAACCTCCAAGAAAATCCGTGATCAGATCGACCAGATAGTGCAGGAGCATCACCTTAACGTTGAGCTGCGCGGCCCGATGCCGGCAACCATCGCACGATTGGAGAATATCTTCCGATATGAGATTATGATCAAGGCCGACAAGGCCGAACCGGTCCAGCGGCTGCTGGCGGTATTCCGGCGGGAGGTCTGGCCGGGCGCGGGTGTGATGACGGTGGTTGACGTCGATCCGATGAGCACGATTTAGAATGGCCGCAAACGTGTTCGATTTCGGCTATGTGATTTATGGCGAAAATCGAATATTGTGCTTCGGAATTACGGTTTATCCGGATTACCCTCAATTGGGTATAACATATCCTCCTGTCAACGCATTAACGCATCAGCTATCTGGCTGGCGATGAGTAAGATGCCAGATAAAGCAGAAGGCTGCGATAAAGAGACCGTAGGTTTTCAGAAAGGTCAGGAGAGGATTGTGAGATTCGAAGGCCGCCATCGCCGGCAGGATGAGTAAGAGCATCAAAACCATTTTTCGCCAGCGGCCAAGCAGAGAAACGACTTCGGGCAGGCAATGCTGCCGGGCCAGACGGACCGCAAACCAGCCCGCCAGAACGCCAATGGCGGCGCCGGCACAGACATCCGAGGGAAAATGATCCAGCGTGAAAACGCGCAACGCGCCAATAGCGCTCGCGGCAGCAAGAAACGGGATTGACCAGTACCACGCGGCAACGAGCGACACCGTCGCGGCGACGGCGAAAACGGTTGCAGTGTCTCCGGAAGGAAACGACTGGCTGTGATGCTTCCAGCGGTTGATGGTTTTTTCGGGATGATGCTGCATGGATAGAACGTGCTCGGGCCGGGGCCGCGAGAGGGCGAATTTGAGCGGCGAAACCACGGTCATGACCAGCAGCAGTGATAGAATCGCCGGGATTAAAGTGCGGGTATGGCGGGCAATCCAGGCATGCAGCAGCAGCAGCCAAATGATGACCCAGGCCTTACCAAGCTGACGAAAGGCGTTTACCCAGTGATTGTCTTCGGGCCACGCGAGCCGGTGCGAAGTGAGAAATTCCAGCGTCGCCTGATCGAACAAGAAATAGCAAACAGGGGCGGCCAGGAGCAAAAGACCGACCAGAACAAATAAGACCGTCTGCAAAGTTTTGCCGGCGGGTTGGTCCGTAAAAGCGGTCATCATTCTTGACCCTCCAGCCGCTGGTAGATGAAAACGGTCCGATATTTTAAGTTACCGAAATTCATCCCTTTTACCGTCCCTATTTTTTTCAAAGGGGGCCTGCCATAATCATCAAGGAGTTTTTTCCAGGCATTTTCATGAATGACGAGAATGCCGGGTTGATCGGTGCTGGCCCAATCAGGAATGTCTTTACGGCTGATGTCTTCTATGGAACGTCCGAGATAGAATATCATGGTCGGCTCGATATATTTATGAGCGACGACAGGCGTGTCGGGAGCGGCATTGTTTTTGATGATCTCGACAACGGCGGGCGAGATTTTGAGCTTTTCGATCTGAGGCATCATGCCGAAGAGAAACGGCGCCTGCACCAGAATCATTCCCAGAACGAGAGTGCGCGAGGTTTTGAAAATCTGTAATTGGTTCTGAAATCTGACTGCGGTGATTGTCGCGGCCAGCAGGATAAGACCGGCGGCCAGTCCGTACCATCGTAATGCCGGCAGCGGCAGGAACCACGGGCCGACAATGAAGCCGAGACTACCTGTAACGGCCGGCACCAGGAAAAACCATATGCCGCGTTTGAGCCAGATTTTATCACGATCGGTCAGAGCGCCGCTCGCGGCGTTATGTAAGACCACGGCGACGGCAATTGCCAGCGGGGGCCACATAAACAGGACATAATGAGGCAGCTTTGTCATGACCAGCGTCATCACAATGAAAATCGGCACGGTCCACCCCAGCAGCAGAGCTTTGCCCTTCTGACCGGCAATCCGAGCGGCAAGGCCGGCGGATACGGCCGCGGGCAGAAATGCTATCCACGGGAAAAAACCAAAGATGACAACAGGGATATAATACGGCAGAAAAAGGAAAAAGTTGCCGCCGTGATTTTCAAGCGGTGTAGCCGACCGTTCGACGACATGATGGCCGATACCGAGTTGTAAGAATCGGCCCTCGGTAGCGATATTGGCGGGAATCCCCCAGGCGAGGAATAAGGCCGTACCGATAAGTGTGGCCATAAAGATGATGAACAGATGCGATTTGATGGGAATATTGCTTTTTCGGAGGATGATCAGCGTTGTCAGCATCACCAGAACCGGCAGAAGTCCCACCGGCCCTTTGACCAGCAAAGCCCCTGCCAGCGCCAGGCCCATCAATAAGGAATTACGCCACAGCGGTCGAGGCTGAGGCAATGCAAAAACAAAGACAGCCATAGCCGCCGTCATGCAGGGGAGCAGGACGCCATCGGCTGTAGCGAAATTTCCGATAATGAGTATCATGAGTGAACTGGCCAGGATAATCATCGCCCAAAGCCCGGCACGCGGGCTGCATAAACGGCGGGTAATGACATACGTCAACAGACAGGTGATGACCGTGCCGATGGCGCTCCAGAAGCGGCAGGCCAACTCGGTGGGGCCGAGAAGCCGTACCGGCAGCGACATGAGCCAGTAGATCAGAATCGGTTTATGCGGCCGGAGTTCGCCGTTGAACGTGGGGTAGAGGTAATTGCCGGATTCGATCATTTCTACGGCAGCGCGGCTGAAACGCGGCTCATCTCGGTCCCATAACGTACTGCGGGAGCCGATGATGAGATACAGAATGAATATGATTACGGCAACGATACAAACCTGCTGCCAGTGAGCCAGTTTGTTATGTGTGTGATTAAGGTTATTCATTATGAGCAGTCGGAGTATCCTGAACAATGATGCGGCAGGTGGGTGTTGGGGATTTCTGGTGACCGAAGCGGGTAACGTCTTCTTCCAGAATATCATAATGCCAGATATATTCGCCAGGCTCCTGGGGAGCGACGACCGTATGTTTTAGATTCAGCACATATTTATGGGGGATATCAGATTCTGATAATAAGGTCATGGGTTTTTGGATAGTTCGACGGGTGTCGCCCCCGACGACATATTCTTCGAACATCATCAGATGGAACTTTTTCCCGGGATGGCCGGCGGGAATGTTGCCCCCGGAAATGTTCCGCACCGATACGTCGATTTCCCTGCATTCCCCCGGAGTCAGGTGCAATTCGTCGGGGCCGTCGATTTCAACATAATAATAATGCGGGCTATAGATGTTGACGGCCCAGGATTTAAAGTTGGCCAGGTCATTGCGGTTAAGCTGATTATCGTTGCAATATTGTGCATACATTCCAAAAATGTCACTAATATGGTGTTTGCCGTACTTGCGTTTCCACGGGCCCGGCGGAATGTACCCTTCCCAGCGGGCAAGATCGAACGGCTGCTCCCCCACGGTCATAACGGCCAGAACGCTGGCAGTCCCCGTGCGGTCGATTCCTTGTCGACAATGGATCAACAAAGGCTTTTCCACCTTTTCGATGGTCGCGATCAATTTCAGTAAAGCTGGTCGCGAGGGGATTTTATAGGCACTAAAGCCTTCAAGAACATACAAATCGACGTTATTCTCCTCCGCAATCCTGCACTCTTCATCGGTAATCTTGTCCACATAACCGCGCAGGTTAATAATTGAACGGATGCCGTACTGTTTAATGTAGTGTTTCAGTTGATCCGGCTCAGGTTGGGCGGACCGATAAACCCGATCCGGTATTACCTCACAGAAATTACCGGAATAGAAGGCATTCAGTTGCTGGAAAAACCCCAATAAAATTATGATAATGAGGAATTGAATCGCTCGCTTGCGAAGCTGGTAAGTAGCGGCAGTTTTTTCAAGTGTCATAGCAACCAACTGTGTCCTTCGATTTCTTAAAAAATTATACTTTGCAGATATTAAACAAAAAATATCTGTCGGTTTCAACTTTTATTTGTATGTTCTCGAATTTAACATTATACTCCAACGCCTGGATTTTTTAAACACCTGGTTGCTGGATTATTAATGATTTAACGGATTGTCAAGTGGGTCAGCGAAACAATACATATTTAACAACACTACTGTTAGTTTTGGCGGGATTATCGGCTCTGCGGATTCTGATTCTGGTTATGCAGCCGGTGGACCTGAGCGGAGACGAGGCACAATACTGGGAATGGTCCCGTCATCTGGACTGGTGCTACTACTCGAAACCCCCGGGCGTAGGGTTCATGATCTGGCTTAGCAGACACCTTTTCGGTGACACCGTCCTGGGTGTGCGGTTCCCGGCGGTAGCCCTGATGGCGGGCAGCGGGATTTTCATGTATCTACTGGGCCGGCGAATGTTCGATGCCCGGACGGGATTTCTGGCAGCCTTGCTGCTACAGATCACCCCCCTCTTTGCCACTTACGGTGTTGGCTTTACACCGGATTCGCCGCTGTTGTTTTGCTGGACAGGGTCGCTTTATTTCTTACATCGCGCGTTAACGTCCGATAAAATCTGGCCCTGGTTTGCGGTTTCGGTCATGATGGGACTGGGATTGTTGAGTAAATACGCAATCATTTATTTTGTGCCGGCCTGTTTTTTGCTGCTTGCGGTCGTTCGGGATTACCGGCATCATTTACGTCGGCCCTGGGTATATCTTAGCACATTATGCGGACTTTTGTTTTTTGCACCGGTTATACTGTGGAACCGGGCCAACGACTGGGTGACATTCCGTCACGATCTGGGCCACACAAATATTGAAGAAGGGGCGGTTTTCTCCATCGGGAGTCTGCTGGAATTTATCGGCTCGCAGTTGGGAGTCGTTACCCCCCTGCTGCTGGTTTTTATGATTATCGCTCTTATTCGCCTGCGAAAAGACAAACCGCTGCTGTTCTGGTTTTCAATTCCGATTCTGATCGGATTTATTTTAAAAAGTGTGCAGGGAGAGATTCAACCGAACTGGGCGATGATGGCCTATGTGACGGGGATGCTTGCCTTTGCCGGTTATTATCTGCGGGATTGGGGTCGCGTTAATGTTCATATCCGCCGGCTGGTGCGGGCTGCCTGGATCATTGCGCTGGTCGGTACGATTTTTTTGTATTGTCCGTTCATTTATCCGCTGTTTTCCATTCCCTACAAATGGCCAATTGATGCCCCGCTGATTGGCGAGGTTGAGATAAAAGATCCCTGGGAGAAGATGCGGGGCTGGAAAGAGCTGGGAACGGCAGTCAGCGAGATAGCAGAAGACAAGGACGCTCCCTTTTTCATTTTTTCTGACCGGTACCAGATCACGGCGTCGCTGGCGTTTTATGTGGAGGGCCAGCCGCATACCTACTGCGTCAATCTGGGTCGGCGCATGAATCAGTGGGACCTCTGGCCGGGCTTTCATGACAAGATCGGCCAAGACGCTATTTATGTATCGAAAAAACGAATTAAACCGGAAGTGAAAGCGGCCTTTGCCACCTACACGCCCCATCCGGTGACCATATACGACAGCAGAGGCAATGAAATCCGCGATTATGCTGTATTTATCTGCCGGGATTTTCAGGGCATGGAGAAAAAAAGCGAACCGGAGAAGTATTAAAAATACCGGCGTCCTCTAACCATTCCCAAAATCATTATCTTCTATAAAAAAGAGACTTACAAGATTAGTCTCATGTCACATATCCCCATTGACGCTCCATAATTACAGTGAAGGTGATTTTTTTGCTAAATTATTAATTGCCATTTTCTGATTGGTGCCTAAAATGTTTATGTTTTTTAAATACATAAAATTCATATTTCTTTAAAGGATGGCAATACAATGAAACCGGGGATGAATCTAATTTACGCAATCGTATGCACCTTTCTGTTACTACCTGTCTGTCAAGTATCAGCGGCGGAGTATGAGGCGAGCACGACTTCCGATCCCACTATTGATATTGAAAATCTAAAACTGTTGCTCAGACCCTTAACAAAGGATGAATTGGCGGTCGAGGCGGAAGCCTGGCGTGATCTAGTGAAAGCGAAAGTCCACGAGATCAGCATGGCCAAAATCGAATCGAAACAAATAAAGCAAGATATTAGACAAGTCAAAGAGGAAAGCAAGGAATCTATTGCCGAACTGAAACAAGCATCTCAAGACACAAAGGCGGAAGCGACGACTGAAGAGACGGGGATCGTAACGCCTGTTGAAGATGCTCCCGTGGAAACAGCAAAAGACGTTGAAGAAGCCGCGGCAGCCGAAATCGAAGAGCATAAAGATCTCAAGCAAGAACTGGACAATAAAATCGCTCTCCTGGAAGAAGAGAAAGCCGGCCAGATCAACCGCATGAATGAGGTTCTGGCGGGATTAGAGCTTAAAGGCGGTGATATCGAGGAATACAAGAAATACATCAGCGCCATCAAAGGCATCGAGATCGATACGAAAGATGTCGTGGCCTCCAGTTCCATCCTGATTAACTGGCTGAAATCGCCGGAAGGCGGCTTGCTGTGGGGCCGAAAAATCATTTCGTTTATTGTGGTGTTAATTGTGTTCAAGCTGGTAGCTATGTTCCTGGGCAGCATAACCCGCCGGACCGTAGCAATGAATAAAAAATGCTCCGATCTTCTGCAGGACTTTTTTGTGAATGCCGTGAGGAAAATCATCATGGTTATCGGTATCGTCGTGGCGGTATCCATGCTGGGTGTCAATATCGGCCCTCTGGTTGCCGGTATAGGAGCAATTGGTTTTATCATTGGTTTCGCTTTGCAAGGCACGCTGAATAATTTCGCCGCAGGCATCATGATTTTGATGAACCGTCCTTATGATGTCGGAGATGTGGTAAAAACCGCCGGCATCAGCGGTATTGTCGAGTCGATGAACCTAAATACGACGACAATCAAGACTTTTGACAACCAGATTGTGGTAGTACCAAATGGATCGATCTGGGGAGATGTGATTACCAACGCCACCGGCAGCAATACCCGGCGTGTCGATATGACGTTCGGTATCGGATATGGCGACGATATCGCCAAAGCACAGACCATTCTCGAAGAGATCGTCAAGAGCCATCCCAGCGTCCTGCCCGAACCGGAACCGACCATCAAGCTGCATGAGCTGGGGGATTCATCGGTTAACTTCATCTGCCGGCCCTGGAGTAAAACCAGTGACTACTGGGGCCTCTACTGGGACATTACCCGTGCGGTCAAGGAGCGTTTCGACGCTGAAGGCATTACGATTCCGTTTCCGCAGCGTGATGTGCATATTTACCATGAAACTCCGAACCATATCGGCCAGACACAAAATGATATACCATCGGGCAGCAAAAGCACAACGGTCTAAGGTCCGTTTAATTCAGGCGAAAATGGTGGATTACGGATTACGAAAGTTTGGCTCTTGCCGGGCCGAGGTGTTTTGAGTAATATAATCTGGATGAAAACCACGCTTTTTGCTCAAAAATTTGCCGGCGAAACCGGCATCAATACTTTGATGGACGATCTCGGCCACGCCCTGTGTTGCGATGAGGAAATCTATATGCTCGGCGGGGGCAATCCGGCCCATATTCCTGATGTTCAGCGGTATTTTCGCCGGGCCATGCAGGCAATCCTCGATAATGAAACGGCTTTCGAACGTACAATTGGTAATTATGATCCGCCGGAAGGCAATATCGCCTTTGCCTGTAAACTTTCAGCCATGCTGAAAAACCAGTATGGGTGGGACATCGGTCCCCGGAATATAGCCCTGACTAACGGCAGCCAAACGGCATTTTTTATTTTATTCAATTTGTTCGGCGGCCGCTGCACGGTGGGCTTTCGCAAAATCCTGCTGCCTCTATGCCCAGAATACATCGGCTATGCCAGTGTCGGCCTCGAAGACGGGCTTTTCACGAGCGGCCCACCCCGGGTAGAGCTGCTTGATGACCGTCAATTCAAATACCACATCGACTTCGAAAACCTGCCACTGGATGATACGATCGGCGCGATCTGTGTGTCGCGGCCGACCAATCCGTCCGGCAATGTTCTGACCGATGTCGAAGTACAACGGCTGGCTCAACTGGCCGCAGCACGGGAAATCCCCCTGATTATTGACAGTGCATATGGCATGCCCTTCCCGGATATTGTTTTTACGAACGCATGCCCCTTCTGGAGCTCCGAAACCATTGTCTGTATGAGTCTTTCCAAGCTTGGTTTGCCCATGACCCGTACCGGTATCGTCATCGCTTCAGAAGAAGTCGTTCGCATGATCGCCCGCGTCAATGCCATCATCAGCCTCGCCCCCGGCGGTATGGGAGCGGCTCTTGCCCATTATCTGCTCGAGGATTCTCGGATTTTGCGAATCAGCCGGGAGACTATTCAGCCTTTTTACCGTCAGAAGGCCGAAACTGCAGTGAAAACCGCCGCTGAAGTATTCAGCGGCCTTGACTATCGCATCCATAAACCCGAAGGGGCTTTCTTTCTGTGGCTCTGGTTTCCGGACCTGCCGATCAGTTCTCAGGAACTGTATGAACGCCTGAAAAAACGCAGCGTGCTGGTCGTTCCCGGGCACCATTTCTTCCCTGGACTCAATGAACCCTTCGATCATCACCATCAATGCCTGCGAATTAATCATGCCCAGCCCGAAGAAGCCCTGCGTGAAGCTTTCAGGCGTATTGCCGAAGAGGTGAAGCGAGCCTGACACATTGCCTCGACCTGGCATTTTTTCTCTAAATTGACGCAAAGGAAATGCCGGCATTTCATGCATACCCCATCTGGCAAAAATCTCCGGGCAGAGCCGATCGTAAATTTTTTATCCGCAGATAATTACGTTTTTACAAAGGGGCGATTTCAAACAGCACGCGACAGCATTATATCTATGTATGGCGGATTTGCTGTTGTCCGTTAACGGGATATTGTGTAAGATGTCAGGCTGGAATAATGATTACGTGAACATGTCTAACCCGCTTTCAGTAAGGATAAAAAAATAACATGAACCATAATTTAAAAAACATTAACTTCCCAGTATTTATGACGGTCTGTCTGGTGACGGCATTTTTCTGTCAGAGCCGCACGCTCGGCGATCTGGGAGAAGAAACCCTGGAATTCAAGGCCGGCAAACTGACGCTTAAGCTGGCGGAGTCTTCGCAAACGGCGACGGGCCTGCTGCCGGATGGAGCAGGCGGCTTTGATTTCACGCCGTCGGACCGCCTGGCAATGCGTTCCGGCGACGGGTTTTATCATCTGGGCGATATTACGCTCAGAGTTCGTAAAGGAGATTCGGGGGAATGGATGCGTTATGCAACAGCCATCGCGCGTCGTCCCGTCAATGCATTGCCCGCTGCAGGGCAGGTTCTGGCGGCGGCGGATCTGTCATCCACACTGCCGGACGAATGCCCGCTGCGAATCGTCCGACAATGGGGCAACGAGGAGGGCCATCTGACCTTGTCATTCGACCTCACCAACACGACGGAAAATCCGGTACAGATCGGCGCCCTGGGAATTCCCATGATCTTTAACAATATCATAACGCGGCGTTCGCTGGAAGAAGCTCATGAAGTGTGCTCGTTTTTCGACCCTTATATTGGAGCCGATGCGGGCTATTTGCAGGTTACGCGACTCAGCGGTCATGGTCCGGCTCTGGTGGTCGTACCGCTGGCCGATACGCCCTTCGAAGCGTATCATCTGTTGAAAGAGCCGATACGTCCCCAACAGACGTTTGAAGGTTCGTTTGAGTGGATGGTGCATTCCCGGGCATACGCGGAAAATGAATGGCAAGGGGTCAAACAATGGAACGAACCGACCCTGGCTATACTGAAACCGGGCGAAACGAAGCGTTACGGCGTAAAGTTTCTGGTGACGGATGAGATTCGCCAGATCGAGAAGACACTGCTGGCGGATAAACGACCGGCAGCGGTGGGCATTCCAGGATATATTTTGCCGATGGATATCGAAGGCAAAGTGTTTCTGAACTATCGCAAACCGGTTAAAAAGATTGAAGTCGAGCCTGAAAACGCCATCGCAGTCAGCTTAAACGACTCTGTTGAATTCCTCAAGAGCCCCGGTGCTCAAAGCTGGGCCTCTTACAGTCTCCGCGGCAAACGCTGGGGCCGCTGCCGTGTGACGATCACCTATGAAGACGGCCTGCGACAAACGATCCATTACTATATCACCAAGCCGTCCGTGGAAGCCGTGTCGGATATGGGCCGGTTCCTGCTGACGAAACAGTGGTTCGAGAAGCCGGGCGATCCCTTCGACCGCAGCCCCTCAGTCATCACATATGACATCGAAGAGGACCGTCAACATACACAGGATAATCGCGTGTGGATTGCGGGGCTGGGCGATGAGGGCGGTTCGGGTTCGTGGCTGGCGGCCGGCATGAAGCAGTTTGTTCTGCCCAACCGAGAGGAAATCGCCAAATACGAACGCTTTATCGACGAAACGCTCTGGGGCGGTCTGCAATACAGCGAAGGCGATAACAAATACGGCGTACGCAAGAGTATGCTGTATTACGCCCCGGAGGAAATGCCCGAAGGGACTTACCGCAGCGACATAAACTGGGAAGTCTGGTCGAGCTGGAACAAGAAAGCCGCCCAAAGCATCGGCCGCGGGTATAATTATCCGCATGTCGCGGCGGTGTACTGGTCGCTGTACCGTTTAGCTCGACATCACAATGGGCTGGTTAAGAATCATCCCTGGCAATGGTATCTCGAACAGGCCTATGAGACCTCCCGGTTTCTCTCTTCCCGGCGCGACAATGACCGCTATAGAGTCGGCTATGCGGACAAGGGACTTATGGAAGGCACCATCTTCATCATGGTCCTGGAAGACTTGAAACGCGAAGGTTGGGACGATAAGGCGTCTCTTCTCGAAGAACAGATGAAACACCGCACGGATCACTGGATTGAGCAGCCCTACCCCTTCGGTAGCGAAATGGCATGGGACTCTACCGGTCAGGAAGAAGTGTATGGCTGGTGCAAATATTTCGGGTACGATGAGAAGGCCCTGGTATCGCTGAATTCGATTCTCGGGTATATGCCGACCGTGCCGCACTGGGGGTATAACGGCAATGCCCGTCGGTACTGGGATTTTCTGTATGCGGGCAAACTGCAGCGTATCGAGCGGCAGATTCATCATTACGGTTCCGGGCTGAACGCGATTCCCGTCCTGCAGGAATACCGCGAAAATCCGGACGATTTTTATCTGCTGCTTGTCGGCTACGGCGGGGCCATGGGTGCCCTTTCGAACATCAACCAGGAGGGCTTCGCTTCGGCGGCGTTTCATTCCTATCCATCGACTTTGAAATGGGACGGCATCAACGGCGATTACGGTTCGCATTTCTTCGGCTATGCGGTCAACACCGCAACCTATATTATTAATCACCCGGTCTTCGGCTGGCAGGCGTTTGGGGGTAATGTTGAAGTTACAGACCGACAGGTGCAGGTTACACCGCTTGATTCACTCCGGCAGCGGGTATATATTGCTCCGCTGGGTTTGTGGCTGACGCTTGATGCCGGCACGTTCTCCGAAATCGTCATCGACAACCGGAAGAAAACCTGCCGCCTCGCCCTTTCGCCGGCGTCTTCATACACACCCAAGGCCTACCTGCGCATCGAGCAGCCGGCCAGACGCGATGATATCGGCGTGTACCAGCCGACAACGTCTTATAACATATTTCGTGACTGTTTCGAAATTCCGCTGAGTTCTCAACCGACAAGGATTACCCTGGCCCCATAAAGCACGATGTGCTTCCGTATGTCATTAAGCTGCGTAATCTCTATCACCTGTAAGCAAGTTAACGATTATGAATCCAGGTAATTGACTCAAAAACGCCAAAACCGGTTCAGGAGATATTGTATGAAATTTGAATAACGCTATCATAGAACGTAACAGACAAAAACATGTAAAACTGGTGTAGCAGTATTTCAAAAAAAAACGAAAGCGAGGATTGTTATGTTGCGTTCTATGTTGGTGTCAGCTTTTTTGTTAGCGTATGCCGTCTGCCCGGCGCAGGCCTTTTTCACGAAAACCGTTTGCGATCACGTCGAGGTAAATCAGTATCTGAAAGTCGATAAGACCCATGACCAGCTTAATGCCTCATGGTTCCATGATAATCCCTTCGATCAGGTCGGCGATTATTATGAGACTATCGATAACGGCGGCATCAAGGATGTGTATTTGCAGATCAATTTCGATCAGTATCTGTTCGACACTAATTCCACTTATCTCATGTTCACCGACAAGGACGGCATCAACCATAACCTTGGTTCGCTTGCTGAGGCGGACTGGGGTCCGGGCGGCTGGTACACCTTCGATCTGGCAAAAGAATGGCTCAACGGCGTCGCCGTCAAAACCACTCTCTATTACATTGACGATTCCTGGCTGTTCTTTAACGACACCTACGATGACATCTATATCAAAGATTCCAAATTATGCGTCAATTACCACACGTGCAAGGTGAAGGAAACGGCATATATCCCCGCTCCCGGCGCCTTGCTGCTAGGTTCGCTGGGAACTCTGAGTGTTGGCTGGCTGCGTCGAAGACGTTCGCTCTGATGTTTTGATTTTCATTACGGTGAGCAGCTCATTTTCATCTACGCCACCGGCAATAGACAATAAATCAAAAGCCCCGTCAACGATCAGGTTGACGGGGCTTTTTGTTTAACGCAATTGTCTTATCGTTATGATTAGGCGATCTGCCGTATGCGGCGTTTGTGATACGCCCGGTCGATAGCCGGGATAATATATTTCGGGCAGATTCTGTCCGGGTGCATCTGTTCTGCCAATCGGCGTCCCTGTTCGAATAATTTCTCGCGCTGGGATTGATCCTGCGGCAGTCGCCGCATAATCGTTTCGACCAGGTCCCCGCACACTCGTTCTTCCACCTGATCGCGAAAGACTTTTTTGACAGACATAATAGATTCCCTCGTCAGCAACGGCACATTCACCGCGGTATAATCGCACACCACGACATTGTCCGGTTTCGGAAAAGCCAGCGACTCGATCAGATCGTTCCCGCCGCAAATCCGGTTCAGCACACAAATACTGCCCGCCGCAAGAGCTTCCATCGCTTTGGGGCTGGCCGCATCATAAGCATGCAGATGAAATTCCAGATCGCTGCCCTGCCGCAGATCTTGCAGACTCATACCCTCCGGAATGCGACACAAATGGGCATGCTCCTTCCAGCCGCGTTCATCGACCATAATCGCCTTGATATGCTGATTGCGTGAATTCAGTTCCTGGATATAATTGAAGAACGCTATTTCATTATTCCCATGTTGAAGCTGGCGGCGATTACGAACCCCCTGTCTGGTCTTTGAGGTCACGACTTCCTCACTCGGCGGCTTGCAGTTCACCAGAAAATAGACGCCGGTCCGTCCCGCGGTTTTGAATTCCTCTTCAAGCCGATACAGCACATGCAGATCGCGCCAGACGGCATCGCAGGTGGACATGTCCGTTTGCCGGCTGAAAACATTATCAGGCCGATAGCCCAGAACCGATTCCGTCATATCCCGCAGCTTCTCACGACTGGCGGATTTTTCTTCAAAAGTTATGTCCGTAAATGACGGCAGAGGATACCCCACATCAATTTTCGCCATGTTATAATTGGGGCTAAGAAAATGCAGATCGTTCCTGACCGACGCGCTCAGCGCCATGATATTATCGCAATGCAAGGCGCTCACATAAAGCGCATGTTCGAAATTATGGTCCTGTGACCCGAAAATCTCCGACAGATAGTAATGATTATGCCGGGCCCATTTAACGGCATTGTAATAAGCGCAATCATGGCCGGGATGGTGTTCGATGATGTTGCGAACAGTGGGAACTTCATGAGCAAAGAGCACCGTCTTATAAGCGCCCAGGGGATCCATCATCGCCGCCAGCATCGTCGGCACGCCGGCGCTGCCATGCGAGATCACGACCGTCGGTCGCCCCGGATCCGAAGCGTCCAGTTCCCGTAACACCGCCAGCGCCGTCGGCGCCAGACGGCAGTATATTTCATAATCCTCAATATGCTCGTATTTATCGCTCTGCAAACCAAACTCATCGAACATCCAGGCCTTCAAGCCGTTAACGGGATGAATGTTGGCCTTTTCCGTATCGATGAAAATATACTCCGCCACCGCCTGCTCAGCCTCCTGCGAAAAGGATCGAACGCCGTAAATAATCTTAACATCGAATTTTTTCTCGACACTGGCAAACCGGTTGGACATCGCATGCTTTTGAATGCCGTCTATACCCGAATACTGAATATCCAGATCCATAAACGCTGAATCGGAAAGTGTACGGGATAATGCATTCATGGGGGAAATGACGATCGAACGCTGGACTGTCTCGTAATATGCCTGTGAACCGTGCAGACCATTAAGAAAAGCAGAGACTTGATTCGCGGGAAACAATACTTTGTCTGTCACATGGACAACAGTCTTTTTGTGCTGCACAATAACCTCCTGTCAGTTCTGCCTGATGTAATCCTGACAATGCCTATTTCCTTCAATATTCATTCAGTCATGCTGAATGGTGATACGAGCGACTTGTCAGGCGCGTTTATACCCGAACGGTATAAAACACACAAGTCTAGTATAACTCTAAAATTATAGTGAATGCAAACGAGTGGAGGCCTTTTTTTTGAAAAAATTTTTGCAATGTTACACAGTCGCCCTTTATGGGGCATGGTAAGGTTATTATGAGACTTTTACGGAATATTTTTTCAAGAATAATTAAAGTCCCTTTTGGTTAATGTCCTATAAAAAACCAAGGAGTAATATTGAAAGAATCGTTCTTGCTTTTCTCCCCGATGGGGTAGAAAGCTCCGGGCAGGGCCGGGGAAAATGCAACAGATGGGACGTATGACGTGGAATGTGTAAGAGGCACGCCCGGCGCAAATATGGGAGGCAGAGTGCAAAGTCGATTGATCCGTAAAGAGATCTGTTTACAGGTATACCCAAAAGGCATGAAATTTTCCGCCCGGGCCGAGGGTAAGTGTTTTATATGCAGACAATTACGTTCAAATAAAAGGATAAAACTCTCTCGAAATCCGTTTACATTGCAGCAAATGAAAGTGCGAAACTTAAGTGAAACAATGATAGGGAAAAATCGCACAATTTACATAAAACCGGCTCTGGCGCTATGTAAAGGGGTTGATCCGGCTAAATATGAAAGTCAGGTGTCAAGTCAGGTCTTTTCCGCCACGACCAGTTTGTCCATGGCCTGAAGCTGACGGGTAAGAATTTCAACTATTCGCACCCGCTCCACGACGCCTATCTGACGAAAGACAGTATCATTTTGTTCGGGATTGAAGCCGGAGCCGACAATGAAATTGATTCGGTCGGCCCCTCTCAGCCAGGCACATAACGTCTCTACCGTGCTGTCGCCTGTTAATTCTTCGGGATTAATGGTTATGAGGTTGGCTACCTGGTTCAAGGTGACGATGCCTTCAGTCACTAGGTCGATGCCGTCAATCGCGAAGGCGGGCGGCATCCAGGGATTGGCGGCCTGGTTGAGGATATTCACGGAACGATTCAGCACGCGAGCAGCTATGTTGGAGGTTGTGCCGCCGCAGATTATCTTACGGCCCGGAGAACGCATAAACCGCTGTACCACATCGGTATCATAGTTCGAATCGGCCGGCGGGCCGGTGAGAATGGACACCTGGCGGGCCGGCCGCAAGGTGAGACAGACCGCAGTACAGTCGTCGCCATCAGGCCGGGCCCACAGTTCCAAGGCTTTGCGATGAATGGCATGAGCCAGCGAAGAACGATGCGATTCCCGTCCGGGCATATGATTGATAAAATCGGCAATCCGGGATTCGGGCCAGCCTTCAGGGCATGTTTTCCCCAGGCCGGCCTGCGTAATGCCGTCCGATACCAGCAGGATTGAATCGCCGTTTTGCAACGGTGAGCTTCCTTCGCCGACGACGGCCTTGCCGAGGCTCTGGTATTCCATTTTAACCGGCCGGCATTTACCGGAAGCCGGTAAAAACAACGGCGTCGGTCCGTCATGAGTCAGGATGTCGGCATAGCCATCGGGTCTGATCCAGATCAGGGAAAAAGCCACATACGACGAGCCGTTCGTGCGGAACTGGTTCTGCGTCTCGACCAGGCGGGTAAATGCGGCCCGCTGCGAAAAGCCACGGTTCATCAGTTCGGTCGCGCGAGCGATGAGCATTCGGGCCGCAAGATTGGCCTTGATGCCGGCGCCGATCCCATCGCAGAGCAGCACCAGCGTTCCCTCGGAGCGGCGGATGGTATGCACGACGTCGCCGCAGATGTTGGTTTTTTTTGAGCTTTGAGCGGTTTCTATTTCGGCATATAAATATTGGGATTCCATTTATTGCCTCGTTTGCTCATTGTATTATTATCATCCGGTCCGGGTTGGTTGTCCTCGCCGGCCATGTGCTGCAGGTTTTCGAGAAGTTCCTCGCTTTGGGCCGTGCTGGCGCCGAGAAATTCAGCGATTTTCTGAGCCATGCCGACCTGATGGTCGAGCAGTTCGCGGGCTTTCTGCACGGTCTGATAGCGGAGGTTTTCCAGTTTTTGCTGATTGTCCTTGAGGTTGGTGATATTGACGAAAATGCCCACGATCTGATCAGCGTCCGGCAGTTTATAAATAATCTGGTGTGTCAGCAGATGGTAGGAATTATGCCGGACAATGGATTCAACCGGCATTTCGGAATGGTTGAGAACGGTCTCAAACATGGCCGGGTCCATCAATCTGGAAATGGGTTTTCCCAGCAGGGCGTCGGTGCCGACAAACATTTTACGAAAAGCCGGATTCATACTGATGATGTTCAGGTGGATATCGAGAATGACAATGCCGTTGGGAGAACTGTCGATGATACGGTCAGTTCGTTGCTCGGCGAGGCGTCGCATATAGGGCATGCACATTTCCAGTTCGGCCATGCCGCTGAGAACGGCTGCCGCTTTGTCGCGGCAGGTCGGATAGCCGCAAGCGCCGCAGTTAAGCTGATCTTCGAGGGCGGTCTTTCCCGCAGCGGCCAAGGCCTGGTTAATCTCATCATCGCAGTAAGTCTTTCGATTTTCCGAACGCCCCTGGTAATCCGAGTATGTCTGGTTCTGATCAAAGACGGCTTCAGGTTGTGCGGGGAGTTTTTCCTGGGCGTATTGCAGAATCTGACGGCGGCGTTGGAAGACGTTTTTGACGTCCCAGTCCGCGACGGGGCCGTTAATGCAGCCGTTCTGGCAGAAGAGGGCTTCAATCAGCAGGGGGCGCGGGTGCTGAATGACATCGTCGAGCACCTGATCGATTTCCTCGATGCCGCCGATGCTGATGACATCGAGATCGAGCAGGCCGGCTTTAATATCGGCTGCCGGGAGCGATCCGCCCGTGAGGGGATAGATCGCGGATTGAGAAGGAGCAGCGAAGTCAAAGTCGCTTTCCTCACACGCCTTCATATCAATCCCTTCCTGATTGAGCCAGTCGAGAAGCTCCTGAAAGGTTAAAACCGCATCAATGGCGCCGGCGTTGCGCGGCTCCATCGCTTCGCGTTTTTTGGCGATACATGGGCCGATGAAGACCACGCCGGCATCGGGAAACTGTTCCTTGAGCATGCGGCCGTGGACCACCATCGGTGAGGCGAACGGCGTAAGATAACGGGCCGCTTCGGGTCGGTATTTTTCGATGTAGTCGTTGACCGTCGGACAGGCCGAGGTGATATAAGGGCGCCCCGGATTCCGGCGAAAGAGTTCGCCGATCATGCGGGAGACCTGCCAGGCGCCGACAGCGGTTTCGCCGATCAGGGAAAATCCCAGTTTGCGCAGCGCCGAAGCGATCCGGTTGCCCTGCCAAGCGGCAAACAAGGCGGCAAAGGAGGGCGCAATGGTCGCGATAACTCTGGGCCTGGCGGCGATCAGATCTCGCGCGGCCGCGATTTCGTCACGATACATCTTGGCGTTCTGGGGGCATTGCCGAAAGCAACTGCCGCAGGCAATGCACAATTCTTCGACAATCGAAGCCTGGCCATTCTGAACACGAATGGCCTTGACCGGACACTGACGCACACAGCGGTAGCAATCACGGCACTGCGCTTTATCGGTGAAGATAACCGGCGTTTTGTGCGGTTTACTGGTTTCTGTCATGGCGGTCTCTGTAATGCGTTTGTATGTCAAGCAGCCCACGACGTGAAGTCGGGGGGGTTGTTTATAGTCAGTTTCTGTTGCGGCTACATTTTTTGACGTATCTCATAATACACCATTTACCGATTTCAAAGGTTTAAGTGTAGTTAAATGCAGGCAGGATGCCTGCGGTACATGTTTCCGCAACATGAACGGGTTACGAAATCTGATTATCGGGATGCCACCTCTGCTTTGGCGAGCAGATAATCCCGTACGGTTTCAAAGGTACAGTGGGATAAAACATGGTTATCCACGGAAACGTTGGGTCCCTGGCCGCATTTCGCCAGGCAGAACGCAGCGCTGACATCGACCAGATCGGCCAGATGATGTTCATCCACGAACCGCACCAGCTGCTGCAGCAGTTCCTGTGAACCTTTCACGAAACAATTGGTTCCGACGCAGACTTTGACTTTGATCGCATCGCCGCGGGCGGGGGTATTGAGGGGCAAGCCGGCGCCCGCCAGACGCTGCTGGCTGTGATAGTGGGTGTGCAGAAGCTCATGGGCCTGCTCGCCGCCCACGGGGCCCAGCCGGCTTTCATACAGTTCGGCGATCATGTGGTTGTCCTGAGCGTTGTGCAGCTGCAGCATTTTATCGATACCGTAAAGCGATTGGGCACGTTGCTTTCTGGCCGCCGGATCATGGTTAACCGGTTGACCGGCGCCGCCGATGCAGCCGCCGGGACAGGCCATCACTTCAATCAAGTCATAGTCACAGGTTCCTTCACGGATCTGTTCGGCAACGGCCCTTGCCTGACGCAAGCCATGGACAACAGCCAGCTTCGCCTTGATCGGGCCGATGGTGTATTCGGCAACCCGCAGCTGCTGGTCACTCCGCAGGATGCTGACGTTGAGGTCCTGCACATCCAGGTTGCCGAGTTTTTGAGCCGCGTAGCGCAGGACCGCTTCACTGACGCCACCGGTGGTTCCAAAAAGCACCCCGGCGCCCGTCTTGAATCCAAAGGGCATATCGAACGATTCCAGTTGCAGTTCCGCAAACTCGAGGCCGGCCTGTTCGATCATGCGGCCAAGCTCCTGGGTAGTCAAGACATAATCGATATCGCGTAGATCATTATGGCTGAATTCACCCCGGCGGGCTTCAGCTTTTTTCGCCGTACAGGGCATCAGCGAAACAACGACCAGGTTTTCCGGAGCGACGTTTAGCAATTCCGGAAGCGTCTTTCTGGCCAGCGAGCCGAACATCTGCTGGGGCGAACGGCAGGTGCTCAGATTGTCCAGCAGATCCGGATAATACTGTTCGCAAAATTTGACCCATGCCGGACAGCAGCTGGTGAATTGCGGGAGGTTTTTGCCCTGCTGTTTACGGTTGATGAATTCCTGGCTTTCTTCGATGACGGTCAGGTCGGCGGCGAAACAGGTGTCGTAAACCTGATTAAAGCCGAGGGCTTTCAGGGCGGCGACCATCTGACCGGTGCTGACCTGGCCGGCGGGCAGATAGAAATGTTCGCCGAGGGCCACGCGTACGGCTGGAGCGACCTGCACAACGACGGTTTTTTCCGGATCGCTGAGGGCATCCCAGACTTCGTCGATTTCGCTGCGGGGGATCAGGGCGCCGACAGGGCAAACCGCGGCACACTGTCCGCAATGGACGCATTCGACCTCATTGAGGCTGCGGCCCAGCGAGGGCAGCACTTCGACATGGGCGCCGCGATGGGCGAAGTCGATTGCGCCGACGGATTGAATTTCGCGACAGGCGCGGACGCAATCGCCGCAGAGGATGCATTTATTCGGATCGCGTACCAGGGACGGGCTGCTGCGATCGACAGGTTTGTTTTTTTCCGTTTTCTTGAAACGTATTTCGGTGAGGCCCATCTGCCGGGCCAGGTTTTGCAGCTTGCACGTGGTGGATTTAGGACAGGTCGGGCAGGACTGGTCGTGGTTGGCGAGCAGCAGTTCCATCGTTACCTTGCGCATGGTGCGAATTTCAGCCGTGTTGGTCCGGATGTTCATACCTGGTTCCGGTGTGGTCGAGCAGCTCGTAACGATTCCGCGGCCTTCAATATCGACCAGACACAGCCGGCACGCGCCGTAGACGCTTAACTCGGAATGGTAGCAGAAAGTGGGGATGGTTATCCCATTGGCTCGCGCGAGTTCCAGGACATTACGGGCATCGTTGATGAGGATTTCTTTGCCGTCAAGATTAAGTGTTTTAGGATGTTCCATTTCTTTTGCCTGTTGTTTTAGTTTGGTTTTTCGCTATGCTTTCAGTTAGTTTGTTGAATCATACAGAGTCTGTTATGACACACCGGTGATTGCATCAAATTTACATGTTTGAGCACAGACGCCGCAGCGAATGCAAAGTTCCGGATCGATCACATGCAGTTGTTTCGGTTCGCCGCTGATGGCATCGACGGGGCATTTACGCTTGCAGGCGGTGCAGCCTATGCATTTATCGGCCAGAATTTCCGGCAGGGCCAAAGCCTTGCAGCGACCGGCGGGGCAGCGTTTCTGGAAGATGTGGGCTTCAATTTCATCCTGAAAATACTGGAGCGTTGCCAGCACGGGATTCGGGGCCGTCTTGCCCAGGCCGCAGAGCGATCCTTTCATGACCGTCGTGGCCAGCGTGTTCAGCAGTTTCAGGGTGCTGTCATCGGCGCGGCCATCCATGATGTCTTCCAGCAGGGCCAGCATCTGCCTGGTTCCTTCGCGGCAGAGAACGCACTTGCCGCAGGATTCGTTTTGCGTAAACCGCATGAAAAAGTGTGCGATCTGCACCATGCAGGTGTTCTGGTTCATTACGACCAGGCCGCCCGAGCCGATCATTGCGCCTACCTTTCGCAGGGAGTCGTAATCCAGCGGCATATCCAGGAGGTCCGGTGTCAGGCAGCCGCCCGAAGGGCCGCCGATCTGTACAGCCTTGAAATTTTCCTCAACCACTTCGCCGGCGTCATTGGTGACGCCGCCGCCGATGGTATAGACGATCTCGCGCAGCGTCGCGCCAAAGGGGACTTCGATCAGACCGGTATTGGCGACATGGCCGGTCAGGGCGAATGTTTTCGTGCCCGGCGAATTCGGCGTTCCCAGCGATCGGTATGAGTCAGCGCCGTTTCGGAGAATCAGCGGCACCGAGGCCAAAGTTTCGACATTGTTAATCACCGTCGGTTTGCCCCACAGGCCTTTGACCGCGGGGAAAGGGGGTTTGGGCATGGGCATTCCGCGTTTGCCTTCGATCGAGGCGATCAGCGCTGTTTCTTCGCCACAGACAAAAGCGCCGGCGCCTTCCATGACATGAAGGTTGAAACGGCGGGATGTGCCGAACAGGTTATCGCCCAGCAGGCCGACCTCACGGGCTTTTCCAATCGCGATCCGCATTCGTTCTACGGCCAGCGGGTATTCCATGCGCACATACGCATAGCCTTCATCCGCGCCAATGGCACGGGCAGCGATCATCATGCCTTCGATGACGGCATGGGGATTTCCTTCCATCACACTGCGATCCATGAACGCGCCAGGATCGCCTTCATCGCCGTTACAGATGACGTATTTCTTATCGCCTTCTGACTGGCGGGTCAGTTCCCACTTTTTCCCGGTGGGGAAGCCCCCTCCACCACGACCTCGCAATCCGGAATCAGATATTTCCCGGCATACCTGTTCCGGCGTCATTGCCGCAAAGGCCTGCCGGGCGGCTTGGTAGCCGCCATGGGCAATATATTCTCTGATGTCTTCCGGTTCGATGCGGCCGCAGTCTTCCAGGACCATGCGGTTTTGCCGCTGATAGAAGGGGATCGTTTCCTGGCTGCGGCAGCGTGCTCCTGAGCTGGGGTCCTGATAAAGCAGTCTTTCGATGGTTTCCCCCTTATTCAGGGTATGTTCGATAATATCGTCGATGTCCTCCAGCCTAACTTTGCAATAGAGAATGCCTTCCGGTTCGATGGACATTAAGGGCCCCATCTGACAAAAACCCTGGCATCCGCTTTTGGAAACATAGATGAGCGAGTCATCGTTTTGTTCCAGGCGCAGCTCCACATTTACATTCATGCCGGCGGTTTCCAGGCGTTCAACCAGAACGTCGCGAATTTTCAACGCGCCGTTGGCCACGCAGCCGGTTCCACCGCAAAAAACAATGCGACGTTTGACGCGCTCATAAATTTTGTTATACTCACTTGCTATCTCGGTGAGGGAAATCTGTTCCAGAGTCGTCATGATTTAATTCTCCGCGTTTTCCCGGGTCATAAGGTCTTCGATCAGTTCTACGGCCCGTTCCGGGGTCACCTGGCCGTGAACGTCATCATTAATCAGCATCACCGGCGCTAATCCACACGCCCCGAGACAGGAAACGGTTTCAACCGTAAACAGCATGTCATCGGTTGTTTTTTTCTCTTCCGACAGTTCCAGCCTTTCCCGCAGTTTTTCCAGGATGGGCATCGAGTTTTTGACATGACAGGCGGTACCATCGCAAAGCTTGATGACATATTTGCCCTGAGCTTCCAGGGAAAAATGTGCGTAAAACGTGGCAACGCCGTATATTTCCGCCGGCGACAGCTTCAGGGCCGTGGCGACAAAGGTCAAAACCGCTTCCGGCAGATAACGGTACAATTCCTGTACTTCCTGCAGAATAGGAATGAGCCTCTCCGGGCGATATTTATACTTGCGCAGTATCGCACAGACATTCTCAAACTTGTCGATTTCAGTTTGTGGTTGTAAGGTGTTTTCCATTACCGTTTTCCTTTTGCTCGTTACGAAAGACTTCAGCCAGCTGGCTGCACAATACAGCCAGATTGGCGGATATATCAAAATGGCTGACGATGATGTTATCCGGCAGGCGAAGATGAGCCGGGGTCAGATTCCAGATCGCCCGCACGCCGGCAGCGATCATGGTTTCAGCGATCGGCTGCGCGACGTCTGCCGGCACGCTTAAGATGCCAATATAGACTTGCAGCCGGCGAATCAGTTCTGGTAGTTTTTCCATGGGAAACACCTGAGTGTTATGGATGGTCGTGCCCGTTTTATCGGGATCGCTGTCGAACGCCGCCAGGATTTTAATTTCCTTGCCGGCAAATCCATCGTAGCCCAGCAGGGCGCTGCCGAGATGACCAGCTCCCACCAGCACGGCCTGATTGGTGTTGTTCCAGCCCAGAAACTCCTTGATAACATCCATGGTTTTAGGAATATCAAAACCTACCCTGGGCCGCCCAGTGCCTCCTGCAGATTCGATGTCCTTTCGAATCTGAGTGGGATCGAATCCAAAATGACTCGCCAGTTTCGTACAAGACACGACCTCGCGTCCCTGATTCATAAGCAGCCCCAAATAATGGTAATACCTGGGCAGCCGCTGCAATGTAGCTCGTGATACTGGTTTAGTTTTGTCTAAGTTCACCATTGCCGTTCCTTTCCAAACGAACGAATAAAAGAGCCTAAATAGAGAATTATTTCTCGATTCATGTATATTATGCAATTCAGTGGGCCTTGAGTCAATATAAAATCGAGAAAAAATTCCTTATTAAGATAAAATCAGATTTTTTCCTATTTGATGAGTACCGATTGAGGCGGGAAAACAATAAGAAAAATTACCCTGATAATAATCAATTGAAACTGGCGTATGGTATAAAGCTATGCGATTTATACCCAAAGGTTATGAGAAATTCCGCCAGGGCCAGCCGTAAAAGCTTTCTCGACAAATATTTACGTTTGGACAAAACGGGAATTTGCGATCGAAACGCGTATAAAGCATTGTGTGATTTCTAACCCAAGGTTTTTTTCTGGCGGAGGATGTTGTAATAGTGCTGGGCGAAGCGGTGGGCTTCATCGCGGACATATTGCAGCAGCCGCAAGGCGGGGTCGTTTCTTGCAAGACGCAGAGGCTTATCGCTGCCTTTCTGGTAAACGAGTTCTTCTTTTTTGGCAATAGAAAGCAGGGCCTGAGGCTTGACGGGCATATGATCGAAAATCGCTTCGGCGCAGTGCAACTGGCCCAGGCCGCCATCGATCAGAATCACATCCGGAAAAAGTTCTTCTTGATCGCCGGCTTTACGGTATCGACGCCGGAGAACCTCCTGAATCATGGCATAGTCGTCAATCCCCTGCACTTCCTTGATGCGAAAGCGACGGTAGCCGTTCTTGAAGGGTCTCCCATCGATAAAGCAGACCAGCGACCCGACGGCTTCCTGTCCTTGAATATGGGCGATATCCACGCCTTCGATGATACGAATGGATTCATTAAGTTTCAACAGACGGCTCAAGCGTTCCAGTCCTTCGGCCGGGTCGAGCTGAAACAGTTCCGGCTGCACGTGTTCATCCACCTTGCCGCGATCGGCGAGGCTTTCAATAGCCCGGATTTCATCCCGCAGACGGGCGGCTTCTTCATAATTGAGCTGTTCGGCCTGTTCCCGCATTTCCTTATGAAGCTGCCGCAACACGACAGAGCGTTTTGATTCGAGGAATTTTCGCAGCCGGCGGATTTCCTGGGCGTAGGATTCTTTATCGATGCGATTGCCGCAGGGCCCGTGGCACTGTTTGATGTCATACAGAATACAGAGACGAAAAAAACGTCGCTGCGGGTCCTGGGCGTCGATGTTGAGATTGCAGGTGCGGAATTTGAAAATCCGCTGAAGAACCTGAAGTACCCGTCGCAGTTCATAAGAGCTGGTGAAGGGGCCGTAAAGCTTGCTGCCGGGTCGCGGGGAACGAGTGATATACACGCCAGGGAAATCCTCAAACCGGGTTATTTCTAGGTAGGGGAAAGTTTTATCGTCCATCTGCCGGGTATTGTACTGCGGCTGGATGTCCTTGATGAGGCGGGCTTCCTGGAGAATCGCATCAACTTCGGTTTCGCATTCCAGATAGCTGATATCCTCAACTTTCTGGACCATATCGACGATTTTGGGCCCGCGGCTGTTGAACAGATCGGCAGAAGGTTGAAAATAGCTGCCCACACGGTCGCGCAGGTTTTTCGCCTTGCCGACATACAGGACAATTCCTTCCTTATCTTTCATGAGATAAACGCCGGGACCGGTGGGAAAAACCTTGATTTTTTCACGAATATCAGTCATTATCATTGAATCTTAAGCGAGGACGCTTAAGGGTGTGTATCTATTTATCGCAACGTAACTTATTTTATGCGAATGAGTCAGCTGGGTCAATGTTTCCGGCGTTTTCGCATTATCAACTAATTGTTTGAAAAGGATTTTCATCATGCCAATAAGCAACCAGCCCCAGGCAGCCGTCATCATGGGCAGCGACAGCGACTGGCCCGTCATGAAAAAATGTGTTGAAATGCTCGATCAGTTTGAGATTGGCTATACCGTTCGAGTATCCAGTGCCCATCGTACGCCGGAAGATACCTGCGAATTTGCAGAGAATGCGTTAGATCAGGGGATCAAGGTAATTATTGCCGCCGCGGGCATGGCGGCCCACCTGGCGGGCGTTCTGGCGGCCCATACTACATTGCCGATAATCGGCGTGCCGATGGATGCAGGGCCGCTAAAGGGTATTGATGCGCTGCTTTCGACGGTCCAGATGCCCCCGGGCGTACCGGTCGCCACGGTCGGTATCGGTTCGGCCGGGGCCAAAAACGCGGGATTACTGGCGGTGCAGATTCTTTCGACAGGAAATAACGAACTGGTCGGCAAATTGCAGGATTATAAGAAAAAAATGGCCGAAGCCGTTCATATCAAAAACGGCCAGCTTCAACAGGAACTGAATAATAGTTAATGCCGGATATACCGGCATTTCGAATGATGAAATAATGTCGCGATGACGAGCAGCGAAAGATATTATTCATAAGAGACAAAATTCATCTACTCGTTTATTCGTCCACTCAATTTCACGGCTGCGATAAATATCCGGGCAGAACGCCTTTGCTTTCGAACTCACCCGTCTCCAGGTTCAGAGTCAGATTCAGCATTTCCGTACCATTAAACCGGACCGGAGAAGTCGAACTGCCGTGAAACATCAATAGGTTTTCCTCGCGCAGATAGTGCATTTCACTGGCAGTGGCGGTATGATTGCGTTCCGCCTCCTGCGAAGCATACTCAAAGGCGACATCACCCCATGCCTTAAGAGCGGACAAGTCGTTCAACACGGAGGTATCAGTTGTCAAACCGCCGTCGTTTTCAGCTGGCCCGGATGTGCGGCCGCTCAACTCAAGATTGTCGCAATAAAACCTCATCAGCCAGAATAAATCCTCCCGGCGGGAAACTTCTTCCGCCGGTGAACGGTAGAATGAAACCTCTTCTTCAAACAGCACAATATTTTTCTGATTATCGATAGTCATCCCCTTATTAAAACTCAACAGGGTTCGCGTCGGCCCATCCTGTCGGCCCATCGTATCGGAAAGCAACCGGGAAAACGCCCTATCATCCTTCGACGTTTCCGGCTGAGATTCCGCTCTGCGATAATCGACGATATCAATCCAGCCGGCCCCTTTGGCAATCAGTTTATTCCTGCTGCCATCATAGCGCAGGTCTTCCACACGGACCTCCGAGACAAGCTCGGGCTGCAAGGTCCGGGCATGAAGCTGTCGGCTGGACAACCGTACCGCCGGGCCCCGGGCATGCAGCGACGTTACATTACCAGATACGAGCTCGCCGGATGTTTCTTCCTTCAAGATGAGCGATAAAACCGGGCATTCAATGGCGTTCACCACATCGACAGTCTGAGTTGTCCTGCGCAATTCAGACCGGGTTTCATAAAAAACCACATCCCTTTCATAGAGGCCGAACTCGGCCCGGTCTTCCCAGTTGACATTCAGCGGCATGGGTTCCTGCAATTTACGCCCCTCCAGATCGAAGGCGCTCATGATCGTCATCCGGCCGTTCCGCGGGATAATACAACGGCCCGCGTCCATATCCAGCATGATGTGCGGCGTCTGCAGGCCGCCCCACAAATCGGTCGTCCGGTCCAGCGATACCTCCGCCATCGGCGTCCCGTATATCTGCCAAAGCCCTTCCAGAATATTCCCTTCCACGCGGTCGCTGACAATCTCCAGTTTGCCTTTTTTATGTTTCAGTGTCACCCCCTGCGACTCTCCGCCGAGTTCGATATAATCCATATCCTGCTCGAAAAAACGGGCGAAACCGCCCCCCTCCCGGCTTTCATCATCTTCGTCATCTTCCACACCGTAGGACTGCCGGTTCAGCGTCTCGACCCATTGCAGCCGTTGGGTCCGGTTCTCTGGCTCGTTATCGAATCCCAGATAAACATAATCCTTCGCGTCGATGCGCCAGTCATCGCTTTCCAGCACAATATCGCCTTCAGCCCTCATGGTCAAAGGCAAAGCCGACTTCGCGCCGCCGCTGCCAAACTGTACGGTGACGGCATTGGCTTCAAAATGATTCTTTTTCTTGTCCGCCCTTACCTTTCCCGACAACCTTGCCGAACGCAACTGCGCTTCGCCGTCGGCCGCCGCACACGGGTCAGGAACCGCGAAATCTAATCGCCCTTGATTCGCTTGCAGACGTCCCAGTTCCGCATTCAACACTACTCCGCCGTCAAACGCCACCCATTCAACCGCCTGACTGGACATAGCCGACACTTCCGGCCTCAGCGACTCTTCAGGCTGCAATTTAACGCTGATCGTATCCCTGTAGGACAAACTCACGAATCCATTTTCATCATCGATGACATAATGGATTTCGCCCGGCCCCCTTAATGTCACCAATCCCTGGACCTGCTCATATTCGATGCTCTGCTCCGAGGTCAGGTAATGCCCCTGCCCCGGCGATAGCCAGATATCCTGTTCGTTAGCCGCGAAAAGCGAAAGCGTCTGGATATGATGGGCGTATTGTATTCTGGCCGCCTGCGCTACCGGAATGTCTTTTCGCCAGATTTCCACCGGCCGGCCCTGCGGCTGTCCATGCAGCGTAAAAAACAGTTCACTGAAACAGGGATCAGACTCTGTATCAAGCGCATTGATTCGCATTGGCCCCTTACAGGTAATATCTACCATATCCCTCTGGTCGGGCTTTCCGGTCGCCGCATCGCTTCCTTGTTTATCCCCGGGCGCAGGAGGCGCCAGATCACTGTTCGATATGACCGGACTTACCACCCGCACGGTAACGGTATCCGCTGAAATCCGGTCCTGACCGTGAGATAACTGCACATCATCCTGCAAGGATAATAAATAAGTCACAGCCGAGTCATTCGGGTTTTTGGTCGAAGATTTTTCACCTTTTATATCGTCAGCACCGGCAGACATCCCCGGAGCCCCATTCCCCCCTGCATCCGGCAACGACACATTCACAAATCGCAGCCGCTCAATCCGCCTCAACTCCAGTTCCTGCAATCGCCGGTTGATCTGATCGTATTGCAGTGACAAATCCTTCCCCACGGCGATAAACTGCTCGCTGTCAATCCGCACCTTACCCTGGCTGCGTATTCGCGACATATCGCGTTCGAATTCCACACGCTCCAGAGCAATCGCAACCTCAACCGGCCGGTTCGCCGCATCGGCTTTGCTCTCCTCTTCATTAGCAGGTTTCCCGAAAACTTTTATCACAACGCCGTCTTCCAGCGCTCCCCTCTCGGGCCACTCCAGTTCACCACGTATGAAACTGACCGGCAGCCATCCTCGCGGCGCCCGGATATCGACCTGACGGCCGTCCTCGGCATAAAATTTCGCCCACGGATTACGGACCTCGAAACGCCCCGCCTGCTGCCGTAATCGCTCCTCAAATCCTACCTGAGCCAGCAGCCGACCTTCCTGATTGCGTCGCGAATATTCCACCCCGCGCATCGCCCCCACACCGATACCCCCATCGGGCGAAATCGCGTCCAGCGTTTCCTCCGGAAGACCGTCGGGTCTTTTGGCGATCGAATCGTCCGGCATGAGCGGCGGCTTATGGCGCCGGGTAATCTGCTGCAATATCAACAGGCATAACAGTATGCCCAGCAGCGTCGTCGATATTAATATGATTCGCTTTAACATGCCGCGAATCCTTACCTTCCATGATAGAACGACTTATTCAGATGGCCGGCATCACTGACGATAACGCGCCATGGCCTGGTCCCATAAGCCCATCTGCTTGAGTAAATAACGGATCAATTCTCCTACTGCTCCGCTGCCGCCCGGCAATGACGTGACCATATCCACAAACTGCTTGACCTCCATCATGGCATTCTGCACCGCCACCGAAAATCCCACCCGGTTCAACACCGGCAGATCGAACACATCATCGCCGATATACGCAATCCGACCCGCAGGCACTCCGGAAGCTGCTGTCAATTCCTCCAGAACCGCCTTTTTGTCCCATGCCTTCTGATAATAATAATCGATTTTCAAATCCATCATCCGACTGGCAACCGCCGCGCATTCCCGCCCGGTTATTATCGCCGTCTTCTTGCCCATCTCCCGCCAGATGCGAATCCAACCGCCGTCGTGCACATGAAACCGCTTCGATTCACTGCCATCGGCATGATATATCAATCCCCCATCCGTCAATACCCCGTCCACATCCATTGCCAGCAATTCTATATCTATTTTTTGCGTCATATCTTCTTCTGCTCTTATCTTTTTATTGTAATATCCGTAACGCCAGAACATCCTGCACATCTATCAATCCCACCGGCCGCCCATCATCATCTATCACCGGTATCTCGTCAATGCGGTGTTTATGAAAAATATCCATCGCCTCACTCGCCAGCGTCTTGGGCGTGACCACTTTTGGGCTAGCCGTCATCAATTTTCTCACAAGGATACTGTGAAATTGCGACCCGAATTCCTTCAATCCCCGGCGAATATCCCCATCACTGAGTATGCCGCTGAGCCGACCCTCCTCATCTACCAGCAGAATACACCCATGCCGTAACGCCACCTTCGCTTCCGCCTGCTCCAGAGCCTCCTGCACCGTCCCCGAATCCAGCGCCACCGGCAATGCCTTACCATGAGAAAACAACGCTGCCTGCTCCACCGTTACCAGCCGACGTCCCAGCGAGCCGCCCGGATGATAACGGGCATAATCTTCAGCCTGAAACTGACGGGCTTCCATAATCGTCAGCGCCAAGGCATCACCCAGAGCCAGCATACACGTTGTGCTCGTGCTGGGCGCCAGCCCCAGCGGACCCGCTTCATTGAGGTCGCCCAGCCATAATGTCACATCGCTGTGCCGGGCCAGCGGCGACTCTTTACACCCTGTTATCCCTATCATCTTTATTCCCAACTGCTTAAGGAAGGCAATCAGTCTTACGATCTCTTCACTGTTCCCGCTGTGGCTCAGCACCACGGCAATATCCAGATTTCGTACCCGCCCCAGATCGCCATGCACGGCTTCGGCGGCATGAAGAAAATAACTGGGCGTACCTGTCGAGGCCAGCGTCGCCGAAATCTTCTCCCCGATTATGCCGGCCTTGCCGATACCGGAAATAATCACCGTTCCTTCACATTGAAACATCATACCCGCGGCATGAATAAAGCTCTCGTCCAGATTTTCAGCAATCCGGGCCACCGCCTCCGATTCGCCCAGCAATATCTCCCGGGCCACATTCAGATTGATCGCAAACTTTTCAGTAGTATTCATCAATGTTTCTTGTTATTTAACTCTTTCAATTAAAATCCCCGTTTTCCCAAAAGCAATCTTCTGCGGGTAAAGCCTTTACGTCCGGCCCTGGCGGGAATTATCATGCCAAATAGGCATGACTATGATTATCCAATGAATGACCCTTCGCGTCAAGAAAACATCTTGCATCCCCACCGGCATCCCCTATCCTATGCTCATGCAGAAAAAAACATCATCCCTGTGCCTCGGCGCCCATTTATCCGTTGCCGGCGGTCTCCACAACGCCCTGCTAGAAGCCCGGCGGCTGAAAATGGCCTGCGTCCAGCTTTTCGTCGCCAATCAGCGCCAATGGCAGATACCACCGCTTGATGCAGATATAGCGGAAACATTTCACGAGATCCGCCGGCAAACCGGCATTGCCCCTGTCGTCGCTCATAGTAAATACCTGATCAACCTCGCCGCCGTGGATAAAGACACACTCCAAAAAAGCCTCAAAGCCCTGAAAGACGAGTACCAGCGATGCAATGACCTGGGTATTGAATTCCTCGTGCTCCATCCCGGTGCTCATAAAGGAGCCGGCATCGACAAAGGCCTGAAAAAAGTCATCACCGGCATCAACCGTATATTCTCCGAATCGAACCGGCCCATCTGCCGGATTCTACTGGAAACGACCGCCGGTTCCGGCACCTCTCTGGGCAGCCGGTTTGAAGAACTGGCACAATTACTGGCGATGGCGGAGCGGCCGGAGCTGCTGGGTGTTTGTCTGGATACCTGCCATATTTTCGCCGCTGGTTATGACATCAGAACCCCGGAAACCTACGACAAAACCATACAGGATTTCAGCTCGATTATCGGTCTGGACCAGCTTAAGATCATGCATGTCAATGACTCCAAAACCAGTTTCTCCAGCGGCGTTGACCGCCACGAACACATCGGCAAAGGCGAACTCGGCAAGCAGGCTTTTGAAAATATACTGCATGATCTGCGACTGAACCGACTCCCCATGATTCTGGAAACCCCTAAAGGCAAATCCCCCGGCGGTCGTAATTACGACAAACTCAACATGGCCGCTCTTGGCCGTCTGGCAAAAACATAAAACTCCCTCCTCGCCCCTATTACTCATCTCTCGTTTACTAAAAAAAAACGGAACGCCTTCGTGTCAGGACCAAGCGTTCCGTTTCTAAAATTTA
>CAYZXY010000015.1:0-59570 GCA_964482555.1 uncultured Pirellulales bacterium | reverse complement strand
ACAGGAGAAATTTTTATGGATCAGAATAATCACGATAAATCGCCATCGTCAAATCATCCATCAGGTCCGCAACCCGCCACCTCTCAGCCTGAACCCCAGCCGGTCCCCGTATATCTGCCGGCCCCTCAGGAAAAAAGCAAAAAATCGCCATTTCCCATTTTGGGAAAAGTGCTGAAGTTATTTATTATCTTTGGGCTGGTCTCGCTGTTGATTGCCGATGTGGCGTACCGGGCGTTTATGACCGGCGGCATGGAACAGCAGACCTATCGCAGCGGCGAGCCTATGGAGCGGATCGCGTTGATCAACCTCGAAGGTATGATAGACATGACGCTGGCGGAGAACGTCCGGCAGGCGTTGAAGAAGGCCATGGACGATGAGTTGATCAAAGGTGTGATACTGGTCGTCAACAGCCCGGGCGGTTATGTCGTCCCGTCCGATATGCTCAATCAGTATATTACCAGCTTCCGTGAAAACAGCGGCAAGCCGATTTACAGTTATGCCGAACAGCTCAACGCCAGCGGGGCTTACTGGGCTTCCGTGGCCACGGAAAAAATATACGCTCAGGAGAACACAACCGTCGGCAGCATTGGCGTCATCATGTACACGCTGGTTTTCGAAAAGGCCATGAAAGAGAAACTGGGTATTGAGCCCGTTGTGATCGAATCCAGCCGCTCACCCGGGAAAGACCGGGGTAATCCCTTTCGTATGCCCACCGAACAGGAAAAGCAAAAATATCTGGATGAATTGGATCTGGTGCATGAACGGTTCGTCAAAACCGTGAGCGAGGGACGCGATCTGGCCATGGATGAGGTATGGCCGCTGGCCACGGGCGAGGTGTTTGATGGCGTGAAGGCACGGGATAAAAATTTAATTGATGAGATTGGTTTTCTCGATGATGTCATTGTGGATATGGCTGACAGGCTGCATCTGGAGAAACCCATGGTTGTGCGGTATATCAAGCCGGCATCACTGCGGCAAATGCTGGCGGGCCAATCGAGTCAATCCCTGACGCTTGACTTTAAGCAGCAGCTGGAGCAATTTGCCATGACGCCACGAATTCAGGCCCTGTGGCTGGGAAATTAATCTTTACCGCAGATTCTTGTGCAGTTGCGATATTTGTGAACTATACCTGATCGGTCAGAAATTTCTGGCAGGGCCATGCATAGCCGTTTTCTGTGTAAGTATGCACAAAGGGTATGAAAACTCCGGGCCGGGCCAAACGTAAATGTTTTATCCGCATGCGTGTCTCACGTTTATTTTGTCCAGGCGGTAAAACCACTGCCGTACTTCCTCAAAACCAGCGCCGATCCGGGACCGATGAGAAAATCACGCTGTCTCATTATGTTCTGTAAATAAGGAATTTACAGCGGGCAGCGATTTCCGGAAAGCTAATAGCCGAGATGGGACTCGAACCCATACGCCCTTGCGGGCAGGGGATTTTAAGTCCCCAGCGTCTGCCAATTCCGCCACTCGGCCATGTTTGATAATTTTATTGCGTTTTGGGCCCTGTGGTGCTTCATCATGAACACACAAAACCTGTAAAGCCATATCTTATCAATAATTTTAATGGAATCAACCTTCCAATCCGGTCGAAAATCACATATTATATATAACCTTGAAAAGGCTTCAATCAGAAAAATATACCCTAGGGGTATCTGATTTCCCGGCAGGGACAGGCGTAAATGTCCTGTCCGCTCATAATGGCGTTTGGAAAACGGGAAATTCTGTCGTTACGAGAATATAACTGCATAGACTTATGGCCCAGGAAAACTCATGATTACACTCAAACAATACGCTGCGAAACGTCAACAGCGGCTCAAAAAACTGTTACGTCCCCAAGGCTACGACGGCATTATCGTTCACGACCCCAACGATGTCTGGTACCTGACCGGGTTTACCGGCGGAGACAGCGTATTGTTGCTTTATAGTGGTAAGAAAGTCCTCCTGACAGATAGCCGGTATGTTGAACAGGTGCACGAAGAATGCCCCGGTATGCCGATCTTTCTCCGCAAAGACAGCATCACCGATGCCGCCGGCGAGGTTCTGGCCAGATGGCTGCAAACCGGTCAAAAACAGCAAAAATCCAAACCCGCCTTTGCCCTCGACAAAAACGCCGTTACCATAGACCTTTACAAGCGTTATCAGAAAACTCTCCGGCAGGCAGGCGGCTCTCTTGTACAGGATGATGGTCTTATAAAACAACTGCGAAAAATCAAAGATGAGTTTGAAGCAAAACAGATTCGCAAAGCCGTCCGCATTGCGGAAGACTCTCTGACAGATATTCTGTCAGAAATCAAACCCGGCGTCACGGAAAATGAACTGACCGGCCGCCTGCTCTACGAAATGAACCGCCGGGGGGGTGGCCCGATGGGATTCGACCCGATTGTCGCTTTCGGCCCTCATGCCGCTCATCCTCATGCCCGCCCCGGTGATCGCAAACTGCAAAAAAACCAGACGCTGCTGTTCGACTGGGGGGCGATGGTAAATGGTTACAGATCAGACTTGACACGCTGTTTTGCTCACGGTAAAATTCGCCCTGTTTTTGCCGATGTATATGAATCGGTATTGAAAGCGCAACTTGCTGCTATTAATAGAATTAAGGCCGGTGAGGTCCTGTCGGAAGTCGATCTGACATGCCGCAAAACGCTGGCGGCGGCCCTGAAAGAAAAAAAAAGAGATTATAAGATTTATGCTCACGGCTCCGGTCACGGCATTGGGCTGAACATTCACGAGTTGCCTTTTTTGAGCCCCACGAATAAACAGGTATTGGAAGAAGGTATGATTATCACCATTGAACCGGGTGTTTATGTCCCCGGGCAATTCGGTGTAAGGATTGAGGATGATGTACTGGTGACCTCCCGCGGCGCGAAGGTTTTAAGCCGCATCAGGAAAGACCTGGACTTCGTCCTCCTGGTTTGAAAGTCATAACTTATGGATACAAAAATTGTAAAAGAATTAATCGATATGATGAAGGCCAACGACCTCACGGAAATTGAGATCGAAGATGGCGATACCCACATCACATTAAAACGCGGCCAGACAGAAAAGCCTGTTCAGCAGGTAATGGCCGTCTCGCCGCCGGTCGCCCATCCGCCTGTAACCCAATCCGCACAGGCCTCCGTCCAGGGAGAACCTGGCCAAACCGCGCCCGGCGAGGAAAATCTCAAAGTCATCACCTCACCCATTGTCGGAACGTTTTATGCGGCGCCCAGTCCGAACGCCAAACCGTTTGTCGAAACCGGCAGCAAGATTAACGAAGAAACTGTTGTCTGCATCATTGAGGCGATGAAGGTCATGAACGAGATAAAAAGTGAAGTAAATGGAACCATTCGCGAAATCTGTGTCAAAAACGGCCAGTCCGTCGAATTCGGACAACCTCTTTTCCGGGTAGAGCCGGATTAATCCCAACCCCCTTCAACAACCCGAAGAGCATACCTGAATATATGTTTTCAAAAATACTTATTGCTAATAGAGGTGAAATCGCCCAGCGCGTCATCCGGGCTTGTAAAGAGCTCGGCGTTCAATCGGTCGCGGTTTATTCCGAAGCGGATCGGGACGCGTCTTATCTGCCCCTGGCCGATGAAACCATTTGTATCGGGCCTGCCGATGCCGGACAAAGCTATCTGAACATCCCCCGGATCATCAGCGCCGCGGAAATATCTAACGTTGAGGCAATCCATCCCGGTTATGGTTTTCTGGCGGAAAACGCTCATTTTGCCGAAGTCTGCGAAGATTGCAAGATTACTTTTATCGGACCATCTGCCGAATCCATGAGATTGCTCGGCGATAAGGTTGCCGCCCGCCAGTTGGCCAAAAAAGCCAAAGTCAATATTGCCGAAGGTTCTATTGATCCGCTGGAAAGCGAGGAAGATGCCGTCAATATGGCCAACGATATTGGTTATCCCGTAATCATCAAGGCGGCCGGCGGCGGCGGCGGACGCGGCATGCGTGTCGCTCATAACGAAATGAGTTTGCGGGCCGCGTTCCATAACGCCAAAGCCGAAGCCCAGAATGCCTTCAAAAACCCCGAAGTCTATATCGAAAAATTTATCGAACAGGCCCGCCATGTGGAAGTTCAGATTCTCGCCGATCTGGCCGGCAATGTTGTTCATCTGTGGGAACGAGACTGCTCGCTCCAGCGCCGTCATCAGAAAGTCATCGAGGAAACCCCCAGCCCCACTCTCGATAACAGTCTGCGGGAGGAATTGTGTAAATCAGCGGTGCGACTGGTCAAGGCGGCCAGCTACCATAACGCCGGCACTGTGGAATTCCTCCTGGACAAGGATAATAAGTATTATTTCAGCGAAGTCAATACCCGCATTCAGGTGGAACATCCCGTTACCGAAATGGTCACGGGGATCGACCTCATTAAATGGCAGCTTCGCATCGCCTCCGGCGAGCATCTCAACCTGAAGCAGAAAGATATCAAGCAGAAGGGGGTCGCCATCGAATGCCGGATTAACGCCGAGGATCCCGCGAACAAGTTCCAACCGTCCCCCGGACCGATAGAACAGTTCATTGCCCCGGGCGGTTTGGGAGTCAGACTTGACTCACACGCCTATGCTGGTTATAAGATATCTCCTTATTATGATTCGATGATCGGCAAACTGATTGTGCATCGGCCAACCCGGGCCGAAGCCATCGCCTGCATGAAAAGAGCTTTGGAGGAGTTTAAGGTAGGTCCCATAAAGACCACCATACCGTTATGCCTGGAAATATTGTCACATCCGCAGTATATTAAAGGTAATGTAGATACAGGATTTATAGAACGTACATGGTAGAGAAAAACTATGAGTAAACAAATTAAAGGAAATGCCGTGGTAGGTCAGTCCGGTGGACCTACCGGAGTCATCAATCAATCCCTCGTGGGCATCATTGAAGAAGTGTTTGAGCAGGATTGCATTGAACATCTTTATGGTGCTGTACATGGTGTCGAAGGTATCGTCAAAGAAGATTTTATTGAATTGAAGAAACTTTCGCGCCGCGACCTTGACGATGTCGCCAAAACGCCTTCGGCCGCTCTGGGATCTTCTCGTCACAAGCCCGATCGCGAATATTGCCAGAAAATATTCGAAGTCTTCAAAAAGAACAACATCCGATATTTTTTCTATATTGGCGGAAACGATTCGGCAAGCTCCGCCCATATCGTTAATACCATGGCCCAGGAAGCCGGATATGATCTGAAAGTATTCCATGTACCAAAAACGATTGATAACGACCTGCTGGTAACTGACCATTGTCCGGGTTATGGCACCGCGGCCACGTTTGTTGCTCACGCGATCATTGGCGATGACCTGGACAATCGGGCTCTTCCGGGCGTTAAAATCGACATCATTATGGGACGCCATGCCGGTTTTCTGACGGCTTCCGCCATGCTGGCCCGTCGCCAGAAAGGCGATGGCCCGCACCTGATTTACGTCCCGGAACGTGCTGTTACCATGGAACAGTTCGTCAACGACGTCTTGACCGTTTATGATGAACAGGGACGCTGTCTGGTGGCATGCAGTGAAGGAATCGGCGATGAGAATCATGTCCCCTGGGCTAAGCGCATTCAGGAAGAGGCCGAAGTGGATGCCCATGGCAATGTCCAGCTTTCCGGCAGCGGCGCCCTGGCCGACTATCTGGTCAACTGCCTCAAAGAAGCCAATCCGAAAGGGCGTTTCCGGGCCGATACCTTTGGCTATCTCCAACGAAGTTTCCCCGGCCTGATCAGTGCGACCGATGCCTATGAAGCTCGCTACTGCGGACGCATGGCTGTTTACTACGCGACCAGCGGCAACAACACCTCCGGCAGCGTCAGTATGCAGCGTTTCGGTAAAGGCGACCGCTATCGCATCGAAACCTTCGTCACGACACTGGCCTCCGTCGCCGTCAAGACCAAGTCCCTCTCGGACGAATTCATCAACGAAGAAGGTAATAACATCACCGAAGCCTACCGCGATTATGTCTCGCCCCTGGTTGGCCATTTGCCGGAAGTGCGATACCTGCGCAACGAATAAAATCTGTAGTGAGGGCATCCCGCCCTCGATATTTTCGTACCAGGAGCTTCCTGCACGATGGGGTATAATTTCCCGTTGGGCAAAAGTTTCGTAGGAACTAATAGGGTAGCCCCAGGTGGCCGAAGGAAACCCGCGGTAAACTTACATTTTTTCTAGAAGGTTTTATGGATTTTTTCGAATACCGTGATAATCAGCTTTTGTGCGAAGATGTACCGGTAGCCCGCATCGCTGCAGAAATGGGAACACCGGTTTTTATTTACAGTACCGCTACCTTTAAAAGACATTACACCCTGCTGGAAAATGCCTTTGCCGAACTCAAGCCCATGATCTGCTACTCCGTCAAAGGATGCAGCAACATCAATATCTGCCGGATGCTGGCGGAACTGGGCAGCGGTTTCGATGTCGTCAGCGGCGGTGAGCTTTATCGCGTGCAGCAGGCCGGCGGTTCGATGGACAAGGTTGTCTTTGCCGGTGTCGGTAAAACCGATCAAGAAATCACTCAGGCCATCAGCGCCAATATCGCCTGCTTTAATATCGAATCTGAAGAAGAACTGGCGAACATTGCCGGCATTGCCGCCCACTTGAGAAAACAGGTCAACGTTGCCTTGCGCATCAACCCCGATGTCGATCCCAAAACCCATAAGCATACCACCACCGGTAAACGTGAGGCCAAATTCGGCGTTGATCTGGATCGAGCCCGTCAGGTGTTCCATGATTTCGGCAAAAACGAGTACCTGAAATTGACAGGCATCCACTTGCATCTGGGCTCACCTATTTACACCGTTGATCCTTATGTAGAAGCGATCCAAAAAACGCTGGCGTTTATTGACGAACTTCGCCAGGATGGTTATACCATCGATACCATTGATATCGGGGGCGGTTTCGGCGCCGATTATGTCACCGGTCAGACTCCGCCCATTACTGACTATGCCGATGCCATCGTACCGTTGTTGCGAGGCCGGGGCTTGAAGCTCATCCTCGAACCGGGACGTTTTATTTCCGGCAACGCCGGCATTTTCGTTACCCGTACTCTCTATACGAAAAAAAGCGGCGACAAAGAGTTTGCCATTGTTGACGGGGCGATGAACGACCTGATCAGACCGGTTCTGTACGACGCCTTTCATTTTATCTGGCCGGTGACGCCGGGAGAGCTGTTCGGAGTTAACAATCGTGCGGAACAGATAGATTTACCCGGCACCGTAAAAACTGATGTTGTCGGACCGGTCTGCGAAACCGGCGACTATCTGGCTCGCGATCGGCTGCTGCCCCCGCTGCAAAGAGGCGATTTGCTTGCTGTCTTTACCAGCGGCGCCTATGCTTTTGCCATGAGCAGTCAATATAATTCCCGGCCGCGTGTTCCTGAAATTCTGGTTGAAGGGGAAATTTTTTGGACCATTCGCCGTCGTGAAACATACGAGGATCTGATTGAAAAAGAAAAGGTATAATCCGGCCTATACACTCTGCGGCTCTTCGACCATGACGGCATCCTGCTGTTCCCTCATGAGCAGGTCTTCATCGGATATCATATCTTCATTCTGGGCGTTCTGCTGCTGCCGGGCGATGTCGTGTTCGCGTTGTTCTTTCAGTTTCACTATTTTGTAGGCTTTTACCAGCCGGGCCCGTCTGCCCGCCAGATTGACCAGCAGGATCAGACTGCCGGCAAAAGCCGCTCCCAGCGAAACCAACAGAATGAACGCTTCAACATTTTCCACCAGTTTAGTCCTTCCCAGAGTGTCTGGCTGCAAGTTACGCAGATTCGGGAATATCCCGGATGACCGTGATGGCCTTACGCATAAATTCTATCGGTCAGCAACGGGGGGAAGGTTTAGTGTCATCGTATGGATTTGTGAATATTTGTTCGCACCCTTAATCGAAGTAAGCGATCATGTCGGGATTGCGGTAATAATCGAACATTTTGGCTATTTGCTCCGGCAGATTCTTGGAAATCGACAATTCCGGCAAGGCGTCCTCCGCGAAAAAATCGACGGCAAGCGTTTCATGGCTGGTTCTGGCCTGTCCACCGGTGATGTCGCACAGGAAAAACAATTTGTACATATGAAACGGGAATGGCGGTTCATGCGGATGGGAACTGCGATCATAAATCGCCGCCAGCCGCCGGGCAACCACTTCGAAACCCGATTCCTCCCATACTTCCCGTATCGCACAGGCGCTGGGTGCTTCACAGACATCCGCCCAGCCGCCGGGAATCGACCACTTTCCATCCGAGCTTTCCTGCACCAGCAGAATCTTGTCGTCCCGAAAAACGCATCCCCGCACATCCACTTTCGGCGTGGCGTAACCATCTTCACGGGTGAAAATGTTAACAATCTCCTCTTTGTCCTCGGCGACATGCCCAGCCATGATTTCCGCCGCAATCTCTCGTAACGCCTCATATCGCTCAATATCATAGATATTATTCGTGTAAGCCAGCCCGGATTGAGCCAGCGACTGTAGTTTTATCGACCATTCCAGCCATTTGGGATCCATAAAACGCCTTTCCGTCGAGTTAAATATACTCTATAATATTTTGGGCGGACTAACCGCAAACAATATCGTCTGATCGCCAATGCAGGCAAATTATATATTGTTATTGCAATATAAGAAAGTCCTTTAACTTGTAGATACTGATCGTTAATGATATGGATATTTTGACACGAAAACTGCTGGAATTGTTGCAATCGGATTTTCCCCTTTCCCGGCGTCCTTTTCATGATCTGGCATTGCGTCTGCATGCGAATGAATCGGAGGTTCTGGATTTGACCGCGCAGCTCATAACCCGGAATCTTGTCCGGCGTATCGGCCCGATCTTCCGTGCCGTCCGGCTGGGTTATACCAGTACGCTGGTGGCTGCTCAGGTGTCGCACGAGAAACTGACCGGATTCGTCGCCGAGGTGAATTCGCACCCCGGCGTCAGTCATAATTACGCCCGTGAGCATCCATTCAACACCTGGTTCACCCTGACTGTCAATGGAACGGAGACGATTGATGAATATCTGGCCTACTTGTCCCGCAAATATGATTTGCCGGCAATTCATTCTCTGCCCTCTCTGAAACTATTCAAACTGAATACGCAGTTTATGACGGCTGATTCAGACAGTGATTCCGCATCCATGGGTATCCGCGATGATGTCAGTGCTGTAAATCAGGGCTATAACGTCACTTTGGACGAACACCCTGAACCGCTTACCGATGCTCAAATTCGCCTGATTCGCGTTTTGCAGAATGATTTGCCTGTCGTAGCGAAACCATTCGACGACATGGCTTCAACAGCAGGCTGGTCCGTCGCGGATATTTTCTCCCAAATCGAGCAATGGCTGGTCAATGGTGTCATTCGCCGTTTCGGAGCCAGTTTACGCCATCAAAACATCGGCTATCTTGCCAACGGCATGGCCGTCTTTCAGGTGCCGGACAACCAGATAGACGCTGCCGGGGCGGCTCTTTCCTCGTTTCAGCAGGTCAGTCATTGTTATCATCGGCCCAGCTTTACTGGTTGGCCATTTAATCTCTTTGGTATGACCCATGCCGCCTCCAACGCCGCTTTACGGCAAACCTTTGAGAACATGATTGAACGCATTAAGCCCATCCGGTATGATTTACTCCTGACGACCAAAGAATATAAAAAGGAAACGGTGAAATATTTTTATGAAGGAATTCAACCAGAAAAAACATGAAACGCTTATCGCAAGGGCCCGCCGATCCATTCCCGGCGGCGTTAATTCACCCGTTCGGGCATTTGGGCCTGTTGGCGGAACGCCGGTGTTTATGGAACGCTCCCAGGGTGCATACTTGTGGGATATCACAGGTCGGCAATACCTCGATTATGTTGGTTCGTGGGGCCCGATGATACTGGGCCATGCCCATCCGGTCGTGATAGAAGCCGTCCGCCAAATGCTGGATAATGGCACCAGTTTCGGAACGGTTACAGAGATGGAAATCGAACTGGCGGAAAAAGTCATCGAGCTGGTCCCTTCAATCGAAATGCTCCGGCTCGTCAACTCCGGCACGGAAGCGACCATGAGTGCCTTGCGACTGGCCCGGGCCTTCACCGCTCGCGATAAGCTTATCAAAATGGCCGGCTGTTATCATGGTCACGGCGACAGCTTTCTGGTAAAGGCAGGCTCTGGTGCTACCACGTTTGGTGTGCCCAATAGTCCCGGCGTCACACCCGCCTCAGTCGCCGATACGCTCATCGCCGATTTTAACGACATTAACAGCGTCGCGCGACTCATCGAAAAACATCCGGATCAGATTGCCGCGGTGTTTGTTGAACCGGTTATGGGCAATGCCGGCTTGATTCCCCCGATTGAGGGTTTCCTTCAGCAGTTGCGAGACCTTACACGAAACAACGGCATTCTGCTGGTTTTTGATGAAGTGATGACCGGCTTTCGCCTTGCCCCTGGCGGCGCCCAGCAACTCTATGATGTGACACCCGATTTAACCACACTGGGGAAAATCATCGGCGGCGGTCTGCCCATTGGTGCTTATGGCGGCCGCAGGGACATCATGGAAATGGTCGCTCCGGTCGGTCCGGTTTACCAGGCGGGGACGTTGGCCGGGAATCCGCTGGCCGTTTCTGCCGGGCTGGCAACTCTCAATCTGCTGGATACGTCAGTTTATTCCCTTCTAGAATCTCTGGCCGCCCGGCTCGAAGCCGGCATCCGGCGGAATCTCGATACCATCGGACTGAACTTTCAGTATCAGCGTGTCGGCAGTATGGGCTGCCTGTTCTTCACCGATACTCCCGTATATAACTATACCGATGCGATTCAATGCGACACTCAAAGATTCGGCCAGTATTTTCACGCTATGCTGAATGATGGCGTTTACCTGCCCCCGGCCCAGTTTGAAGCTTGTTTCATTTCCCTTGCCCATACCGAAGCGGATATTGATCGTACAATTGAAGCCAATTATATTGCTCTGCAATCTTTAATGTAAGCCGGGAAGAACCCGCATGACAATGGGAAGTATATATGACCTATCTGGCCGTGCCGCTGATAATAAGGCATCCTGATGAACTCGATACTATCATACGTTCTGCTGTCGAAGAAGGGGCAGAATTACTGGAATTGCGCCTGGATTATATAGAATCTCTGACCGATGAGGATGCCGCCTTATTGACACGAAAAGCCTGCTCCTCGGGATTGCCCGTTATCGCGACCTGCAGGCCGATCTGGGAAGGCGGGCATTTCAAAGGCAGCGAATCGGAACGACAGAACATCTTAAAAACCGCTCTGGTCAACGGAGCTGATTATATTGATATAGAACTCGCTGGTCTTGAGGATGCCGTACCGCTGATCAATCCTGAAAAACTGATCGTCAGCGCCCATGATTTCGAAAAACCTCCCGCCAATTTCACCAGACTGCTCGATGACATCAAGTTGAAATTCCCGGGAATCACCAAAGTGGCCTTTATGCCGGAAAAGATTACCGACTGCTTTGCGATTATCGATATGCTGTACAATAACCGCAATGCCATCGGAATGGCAATGGGCGAGAGCGGAACCATGACCCGTTTACTGGCGAAAAAGCTGGATGCCTTTCTGACTTTCGCCAGTCTCGAAGACGGCACGGAATCCGCCCCGGGCCAGCTCACTCTCCATCAGATGAAAACGCTCTATCGCTGGGATGCCGTTAATCCCGAAACGGCGATTTATGGCGTCGCCGGTTTCCCCATCGCTCATTCCCAAAGCCCGCTGATTCACAACGCCGCCTTCGACGCCATTAGGCATAACGGTTTATATATCCCCTTGCTGATTGAGCCGGTCTGGGATATTTTCAAACAGACGCTTGAGGGTTTTATTGAGCGAAAATGGTTGGATTTCCGCGGTTTGAGCGTTACAATTCCGCATAAGCATAACGCCATGGAGTATGTTCACTATAAGCAGGGCCGACTGGAGCCGCTCGCTCAGCGTATCGGCGTGATTAACACGATTGTTTTTGATGAGAAGGGCGGCGTCAGCGGCTATAATACCGATTATGCCGGTGCGATCCAGGCGATCAGGGAAAATGGCGACTTACAGGCCTCCGATTTCAAGGGCTTGACAACCGCCGTGATTGGCGCTGGCGGCGTTGCCCGTGCCATGGTCGCTGGCTTGACGGACCTGGGGGCCGATGTTACAATTTATAACCGCACCGTGGATAAAGCCGTCGGATTGGCGGATGATTTTGATTGTCAGGGGAAGGGCTTCGAATCTCTGGAAAGTCTGGACGCCCGTCTCCTGATAAACTGTACCCGTCTGGGTATGTACCCAGAGGTTGAAGAGACGCCGGTGCCGGCCCGGTTGCTGAAGGCCAATATGATTGTTTTCGATACAGTGTATAATCCGCTGGAAACGCGGCTGTTGCGGGAAGCAAAAGACGCCGGTGCCGCTATCGTCGACGGCGTGTGCATGTTCATCAATCAGGCGGCCCTCCAGTTTGAACTTTTTACCGACCGGCCTGCTCCGCGAGAGGCCATGCGGAGGGCAATGGGATATTGACAAGTCCCAATGATGGGGCATTTCGTATCAGAACTATCATGTGAATAGATAACGGATAATGCTTTTTTATGGGAGGCGATAAAATGGCGAATGAATCATACGATATTGATGTCAAATTTTCATCCAGACAAATGATGTTGCTGCGTTCATTAAAAGGGGACATGGAGGACGATCTGGTGCAGCGGATTGACAAAGCCCGAAAAGAAGGAGCCGATTACCTGGTACCTCTCCAGTTTGCCCAGTTGGAAAACATTCTTGAGATCATTGATGATATCGTTCTCAATGATATGGGGCAGTCCGATACCGGCGATTTTGAAGAACTGGGAGAATATGTCGATGAAATCATCATGGAACACAGTGAAGAATACGATGATGAGGATGTGGCAATTGAAAGTGCTTCCACGAATACCGGTTCGGTCGTGGTCTTTAAAGTAACATTGATCGACAACAAACAAATCTATCGCAAGATTGCCATTCGTACCGGACAGACCCTGCATGATTTACATTCCGCCCTATTCAAGGCCTTCGATCGCTTTGACGAACATCTATATACCTTTTTCATACCGAACACAGCTGTCAAGAATTTTGATCCCGGAACCGTTTATAGATCGTCCATGAAGTATTCGCATCCTTACGCTCTCGAGGAATCGATTTTTTCCGCTGACAACGAAATCGATGCTGCCATGACCCCTCTTGAAGACGTACGACTGAAACCGAAAGACAAATTATTTTACCTCTTTGATTTCGGCGATGAATGGTGGCATGAATTAACGGTTCTGGAAACCGCAGGCGAACCCGATACCGAAAAATATCCTCGTATCATCGAAAGCAAGGGCGAATCGCCGGCTCAGTATTACGATGAAGAGGAGGAAGATTGGGACGATGACGATGAGCAATGGTGATGCCCTGTTGAGGGCTTCTGGGTTGGCGCTGCGATTGGTTTTTGCTTCGTGAGCAGTTGTCGCGTTTTAAGGGCCATTAGCCGGCTGTATGATTTTAGCATCCCGGAAAGATCCAGCGATTCTTCGCATTGGGCGCATATAAAATGGTCACTAACCGGTTTGCCGTTATAGATCGTCTCCAGCAGCTCCCGACGACGGCGGCCGTTCCAGAGTTCGCTGATGCTTTGTTCGTTCAGATCGCCCAGAATGCATCGACGCTTCATATCCTGACAGCATAACACCACACGCCCATCGAAAAGCACGACCATCTGATTCAGCGGCAGATTATTCTGGCAACCGTAAATCCGGCGGTCCCCTGCTGGCGTCCGGCCGCTAAACCGCCGTACCGATCCCGCCCGGCTGATAGGGGGGAGATACTCAATTTGTACGTTGTACTGCCGCCAGAAACTCAGCCATTTTTCCTGTTCACCAGTGGGCCAGTTGTCATCTACGCCACGGATAAGAACTTTTTGAGGATCGTACCTGCTCAGCAGATAGAGAATGTTGTCAAGGGTGGTCTGATAATCCAGACCGCATATCCGCTCGAAAACCTCACGCGTAATGCCGTGAAAACTGATATGAAAATCGCCGCTGAAACCGGTGGCCAGCAGGGCATCGACTTTCTCCGCCGTCATGACCGACGCGTTCGTGAGCAGATAAGGCACTATCTCCCGTTTCAGGGCGTACGATACCCGTTCCGGTAAATCTTCCCCCAGAAAAACTTCGCTCATGTAGCAATAGGTTAGCTCCGGTTTAAAGCCATAATGCGCCGACAGCCCGCTGTAATCGTCAATGATTTTCTCATAAAGGGGCCATTCCATGATCCCTTGTGACTGCTTCCGGGACAGCGACGGATAAGGGCACATCGTGCACCGGGCATTACAGTACGAATGGATATCGATGATCATTTGCACAGGACAGGGCCTGTTTTTTAATAAAAGCAGATTTTTCATACTGTCTATATCGGCCGGGATAGCAGTCATAACATAAAAAAACTTAGCGTCCGATAAAAACGGCCTTGAGTAATGATGTGTCAGGCATTGAAGAGGGTGTTATTTCGTTAGTGTTAACGGTAAATTCAGATATAATCTTGCCATAAACGTTCCCATGGTCGTTTAAGTCCCGTCAGGGACAAATAGGAACAGCTCCGGGTGACCGAAGGGAACCCTCGGGGTAAACTGAAATGATAAATCTGAGATTAGTCATTCGCCTTAAGGGTGCCTCTAATAATGGCTTTTGAGGCGAAAGCGAAGATTTTTTCGTCTGACAAGAAATGGAAAACCGGGCACATGGGTGACTATTCACGGTTTTTCATGACGAAGGCCAGAGGGAAAAAAGATCGCTTGCAGCCCAAAATGAATTTTTAGAGGTGCCCTTAACTCGCGTGAAGGTGCTGCCCCGTTATTGTGCCAGTTCATGGTTGCCGTCTTTTGCGATTCTTGTGCCTTTTCGCAACATATATCATACCGAACATCAATTCAACAGTCAATTCACATACGCAATGAGAAAAATGAAGGATTTGGTCAAGTGTAACAGTATGCGAATTAATATACTCGATCCGAGTGAAAATACTCGTTTTGTAGGAACGTAACTATTTGCGGGAAAAGCCTTTACGGCTGGTCCTGGCGGGAATTCTCATACCCTTTGGGTATAACTTACATCCACCCTGTGCCAGACCGCTACTTCTGCCACAATTCTTTGGAAATCCGCACGGAACACCAGTCTTTGCCGCACATGGTGCAATGGTCGGTATTGTCCAGTTTCTTCTCATCATGCATTCGGCGGGCGGTTTCGGGGTCCAGCGACAACGACAAATGCGTATCCCAGTCAAGATTCGCCCGGGCACGGCTGAGTTGGTCATCACGCTCACGAACGCCCGGCAGCCCCAACGCCACATCCGCGGCATGAGCGGCTATTTTGTAAGCGATGGCACCTTGGCGAACATCATCCTCCGTTGGCAATCCCAGATGCTCACGCGGCGTAACATAACACAGGAATGCGGCCCCATGATACGCCGCCGCCGTCGCTCCGATCGCGCTGGTGATGTGGTCGTACCCCGGCGCGATATCCGTCACCAGCGGGCCCAGAACATAGAAGGGGGCGTTCTGACAGATTTCCTGCTGGATTTTCATATTATGTTCAATCTGGTCGAAAGGCACATGCCCCGGGCCTTCGACGATCACCTGGCAGCCTTTGTCCCATGCCCGTTGTGTAAGCTCGCCCAGCGTTCTAAGTTCGGCAATCTGGGCTTCATCAGTGGCATCCGCCAGGCAACCCGGCCGTAAACCGTCGCCCAGCGAAAAGCTCACATCGTATTCTTTCATAATATCGCATAGATCGTCAAAAATATCATAAAACGGATTTTGCTTGTTATGGCTTATCATCCAGTGGGCCAGCAGTGAACCGCCGCGGCTGACGATGCCGGCAATACGACCTTTGACCAGCGGCAGGTGCTCCTTGAGAATCCCCGCGTGAATGGTAAAGAAATCGACGCCCTGCTCGGCCTGTTTCCGGCAGGTGTCCAGAATAATGTCATACGTCAGTTCGTCGATAGGGCGATTAATAATCATTTCATACAACGGTACTGTACCCAGCGGCGCCGGAGAATGTTCAATCAGATTGCAGCGTGTCGTATCGACATTACTGCCTGTTGAAAGGTCCATCACGGCATCGGCGCCATATTTCAAGGCGATTTTGAGCTTTTGCAATTCCCCCGCCGTATCTGAATCAAGCGGTGACGCGCCAATATTGGCGTTGATTTTGGTCGTGATTGCCCGGCCGATGCCTACAGGTTTTAATTGCCCCTTCAGGTGATGCACATTGGCGGGTATCACCAATCGCCCCGCCGCAATCTCATCGCGAATCATCTCGGGCGAAACGGATTCATCCCGGGCCACTGAGGTCATTTGTGCAGTTATAATATTTTTTCGGGCGGCCATAAACTGGGTCATATTAATACCCGAATCTCTGGCTGACTTGAATTGCTCATCAGGTTTTATCATCTTGTAATCCGTAAATATAACGTAACAGCATTAAAATATCAAATTACGAATGCTTAATTATATACGGATGCTCAAGAAGGGTCAATGAACTTATACAGCTATAATAATAGGGGTAATCAGGAATTGGGAATGATTTAAGGCGTCGCAATTTAATTGACGTTATGCGATATACAACTCAGGGCTGCATTTTATCCGCGGCAGAGCGGACCTCATCGGTTATTTCAGAAAGCGAATCGGAATTTGAGTTAATACCGGAAGGACTGTCCAAATGGGACACGCCATTGCTCTTTAATTTGGTTAAATGCTGATTATGTAATTGCATACAGTCCACATCGCCAACATATTCCGGAATGACGCATTTAATCAAACTGACAATCTCGGCATGATTATCCTTTTTATTGGCAACTTTCAAGAGTTTTTCAATGGTTTCATCAATGTGCGATTCTTCCGCCGGCACGTTTTTCCAGATGCTGATTTTCGGATGACGGGTTTGCACCATGTCTTCCCCTTCAATGGACAATTCCTCAAACAGCTTCTCGCCCGGTCTCATGCCGGTAAACTGTATTTCGATGTCCTCGCCCGGTCGGAAGCCGCTTAAGGTGATCAGATCGCGGGCCAGATCGAGAATTTTTACCGGTTCGCCCATATCCAGCACAAATACCTCACCTCCGCGACCTAATACCGCCGCCTGCAACACCAGTTGGGACGCCTCGGGTATTGTCATAAAGTACCGTTGCATCTCCGGATGCGTGACTGTGACCGGGCCGCCGTCAGCGATTTGCTTACGGAAAATCGGGATAACGCTGCCGTTACTGCCCAGAACATTACCGAATCGTACGGTAATAAACTGGGTATCGCTGTGCATATCCAGACACTGAATCGACATCTCCGCCAGACGCTTACTGGAACCCATAATACTCGTGGGGTTAACCGCTTTGTCCGTCGAGATCATGACAAAACGTTCTGTACCATATTTATCCGCGGCAAAGGCGATATGTCGCGTGCCGGTGACATTGTTCTTTATGGCCTCACCAGGATTGATTTCCATCAGCGGTACATGTTTATGAGCTGCGGCATGAATGACAACCTCCGGTCTAAGCCAGGAAAAAACAGCATCGACGCGATCTCTATCCGTAATGTCGCAGATAATGGGTTTGATATCTGTGTCAGGGAATTTCTGACGTAACTCACGCTCAATATAAAAAAGGTAGTTCTCCGCTTTTTCGACCAGCAGCAGCATTTTCGGAGAAAAATTGCATACCTGCCGGCACATTTCCGAACCGATCGAACCACCCGAACCGGTTATCATGACAATTTTATCCTTCAGGAAATCCGAAATCAGGTCCAGATCGAGTTTCACAGGGGCTCGGCCCAGAAGGTCGTTAATATTGACTTCTCGCATCTGTGAAACCCGCACTTTACCTGAAGCGATAGAGACCAGATCGGGGACGGTGCTGAAACGTAAATTTGTGCCCTGGCATAACTCAACGACCCGTCGCAGTTGTTTAGGTGTTGACGACGGCATCGCGATGACGATTTCGTCGATGTTATGCTTGCTGGCGATTTCCCTGATTTGAGAGCAGGTTCCCAGAATTGGCGTTCCATGAATGCGAACACCTTTTTTGCGAGGATCATCATCAAGAAAACCAATAACATTGTATCGGATATCCGGCGCCCGCTGAATCTCACGCAGGAGTCCTTCGCCGGCGTTACCCGCACCGAGAATCAGCAGTCGTGACAGACGGGCGTGCGATACAGAAGCCGTTTCTTCATAATACAATCGCAAAGCCAGCCGAAATCCGCAGATTACGACGATCGTCGCAAACCAGTCTATAAGCAGCACTGCAATCTTGATATTCTGCAAAACCCCCATGTTTTCACGCAGGCTGTCAACGTTTATTGCCAGATACCACGCAACCACCAGGATAAAGGCGCTGATATGGGAGGCTTTGATAATACTCAGCAGGTCCGTGATCCCAACGTAACGCCACCAGCCCTGATATTGCCTGAATAGGCCGAAAACGGGTAATTTCACCACCAAAGTAATCGGCAGCCACACCAGAAACAGCGTTGGGAACCAGTCTCCAATGACCATGTTACTGTTTACAGTAAAGGCCAGAAACAGTGACATTGTGAAAAATATCACATGTGCAAAAACTTTACCGGCATGTCTGTAAAACAAATGCCAGTCAAAGCTTGGGGCTTGCGAATTCATATCGCGGGATTGTGATTCCTGGTTGTCTTGCATATCTTAAATAATCGACGAAAAAAGTATCTGTTATGAATAACGTTTTCTCGTTAGTGAAAATTGCAGAAAATAACGTGGGACATATATCTTATGCGTATCTCTGATTTCTGTCCTCAATACTATATTGCTATACGAAATTATATTTTATTATGTTTGGCAAAAACAGTTAGAATCACATAAATTTCTATGAATATTAGGTTTATGTTAATTCTATATGACAGGGCCTTTTCGTCCCCCTGAAATTGCAATCCCTATTTTAAACGTAATTAATCATTTATGGCAATGATAATAATTAACTTTATGAAAAAGATTATGGGGCGGAAATGTTTAAGGGGGCCTCTAATAATGGCTTTTGAGGCGAAAGCGAAGATTTTTTTTCGTCTGACAAGAAATGCAAAACCGGGCAGATGGGTGAATAGTCACGGTTTTTCATGACGAAGACCAGAAGGAGAAAAGATCGCTTGCAGCCCAAAATGAATTTTTAGTGGTGCCCATATGACTTTACATGCGATAAAGTAATTACTCGCAAAGCCTCCGCTGCAAATAGTACATCCTCCTTTGTCAGAAACAGACCTGTACTTAACCGGCAGGTGCCGCCGAGATCGAAACTGCCGATCGTCTGATGGGCGTAAGGGGCGCAATGCAGACCGGGTCGGGTGAGCAATCCAAAATGGGATTCCAGTATTGCCGCCAGTTCCGCCGGCTCCAACCCATCGACGGTTACACTGAAAACGCCGACACGATCATAAACATTGGGCGGCCCATAAACCTTCAGGCCGGGCACATCCGACGTATTTTCCAGGAAAATCCTGCATAACATTTCTTCGTGATCACGCAAATTCTGGATGCCTTTGTCTTGCAGAAATAATAATGCGGCATGTAAACCAGCTATTCCCAGTGCGTTATGTGAACCCGCCTCAAAACGGTCCGGCATGAATTCCGGCTGGGTCGGATTTTCGCTCTTGCTGCCCGTGCCGCCTTCTTTAAGCGTTTGCAATCGTTTTTCAAAGCCGGGCCGGATATACAAGATGCCGGTTCCAAGTGGGCCGAGTAATCCTTTATGACCTGGGAACGCCAACATATCGACTTGAAATGCCCCAACATCGATCGGCAGATGGCCAACCGTTTGAGCGGCATCCACCAGAAAAGGTATCTCATGCTCAGCCGCAATATCTCCCACACTCGCAATGTCCTGAACGCTACCGCAGACATTGCTGCCGTGCACCAGAGCAATAAGTCGGGTCTGAGGCCGAATAGCCTTTCGGATATCGTCCGGATCGATCAGGCCTTCTTGGCTTGCCGCAACGTAAGTCACGTCAATTGCGCTGGTTTGCTTCAAAGTTTCCAGCGGTCGCAGTACGGAATTATGGTCCATCATGGAGCTGATGACATGATCGCCCGGTTTGAATCCGATGCCTTTGATCGCCTGCACCAGTCCATCAGTGCAGTTAAAGGTCATAATGATATTATCTGGGTCATTCGCACCGATGAATTCGGCGATCTTACTGCGTGTTTCCGCGATAATCTGACCCGATTCCATGGCTTCCTGATAGGCTCCACGACCGGCTGAGGCCCCGATGTGCCTGGCATAATGGTTCATGGCCTCATAGACGCATTCCGGTTTGGGAAAGCTGGTAGCGGCGTTATCGAAATAAAGTCGGCGATTCATGTAAATGGCTTCCAATTGAAATCACCCGTTTTCTCCAACCATAACTACTCTTAAAGAAAACGGTTAGGTGCGTCCCTGCCAGGAGTTTCTACCCGATCGGGTATTGACTCTTGGGCAGCAGATGTTGCAATCCCGCAAAATAATCCTGCTACTGTGCATTATAATCATAATATTCTAGCTGATAAAAGGTTATGCGTCAACCTTGCATCTGAAGTGGAAAAGGCCCTGCTTTTACTGCTGTTGGCATCGAATGGAGTTTATAGGACTGTGGAATGAACCAGGTTTAAAAACTATGATAAGGTTAAAAAACGAAACCGTTCGCGCAAATATGGAAATATAATCAGCCCCGCCGCAGGCAGCATCCTTGATATGTTCCGCTGCGACTAATCAAGGATAGCTCTGGGTAACCGAAGAGAGTCCGGGGTAAACTTATCTTGACTTTTTTATATAGGTTGTTTAATATGATATTATGGCTTTTTGTTTTTGTAAATCATTGTTTTTTAGATGGTTACATCTTTTAGTCCTCTCGTTCCCGCTCATCGCCGGCTGCGAACCGCAGGATAATACCGTCCAGATACTCCGTCAGGAAAATCCCTTCCGCTTCGCAGACGACGCTGTCCCCGATCAATTATTACTGGTCGCCTGTAATTATCTCGCCCTGGAAATCCCCCTGCATATTAACATCAAAGACCTCTCTTTGTGGGAGGATTACGGCCTGACATTATTGGACGAAGAAAATCAAACTCTCCAAATCAACTCCGGCCTCGACAGGCAAGTCCTGAATGCCTGGCAGAAAAACGGCCTTCTCGTGGCTCAGGCTCCCGCGAATCAATGGTCACGATTTGTTAACGAATTGCTGCCTGACGAACGAAGCCGGCCATCCCGTGATCGGGTGGTGGTTTTTCGCAACCAGATGCAAGTGGCGGACCTGCCGGCATATTGGCTCGGCCGCCGACGGTCTGTTTTTATGAATACCAGCGACGGCATCCGCGGTTTTACCCTGGAAAACGGCCAGACTTTTTTTCGTTTGAGCTGCTCACCTCATCGGAAAAATGAGAAAACCGTATTGGTACGGATTATACCCGGCTTCCGCAGCGACCGGCAGGATGTCATCATCGACTACGAAAATCAGGACATCGTTCGGGAAACGCCGGAGATCCTTTTCGAGAAACTGGGTTTTAGCGGCACTCTGAACTCGGGGACTTTATATATGCTGGCCTGCGATACCGAAAAATCGACAACCAATGATTTAGGCAAAATATTCTTTACCAGTACCGACGGCGACCGACAGACACAAATGCTTTTCCTGCTGATTCCACGCATCTTGACTGCGGAGGAAATCGGCAGATATTAAACCGCTTCCGTTTGAGTTTTTCCGTTTTCTCCAACCATAATGACTTAATATATGAAAACGGTTAGGCTTGGCACTGCCAGGAGTTTTTACCCGATTGGGTTTAAATACTATATACTGATTATGCTTTTCTGATAGAATGTCATCCATGAGCGAAAATCATTCGAAAGATTACTACCGCTTTTTATTCAATTGTTCCACCTATGCTATTATCGGTGCCGATAAGCAAGGCCATATTGTCAGTTGGAATCAGGCCGCTGCTGAACTGTTCAATGCCGATGCCGCGGCAATGGTCGGCTGTCATATCGATCATATCGTCTCCGAAGAACAACGGCCGGAACTGCACGATGCGGTAAAAAAAACGGTCGATAATGGGGGACAGCATGAATTCGAAATAAAACATCGTAAAGATAACGGCGAAACAATCACCCTGATGGTCGTTATTGCTCCAGTTACTGATGAGCACCAGCATATTATCGGAATAGCTGCCTGGATTCGAGATATTTCAAACCGTAAGTATTTGCAGAGTCAGTTACTCAATGCCGAAAAAATGGCTTCGCTGGGAACGCTGGCTTCCGGCGTCGCCCATCACTTTAATAATATTATCGGCGGCGTCGCCACGTTTGTCGATTTCGCGCTGCACAGCAATAATCCCCAGGCGTCACGCCGTGCCCTGGAAATGACCGCCGAAGCCGCCAATCGGATCGGCAATATTACCACCTCGCTGCTGACCTTCGCCGAAAAAGATGTCCGTCAGTTCGACAAGGCCGATCTGACCGAGGTAGTCCTGACCTTTGCCCATCTGGTCGAAAAACCCTTATCGGAAAAAAACATTACTCTGGAACTGCGGCTTCAGCCCGTTCCCGTTTATGAAGTGCCCGGCTCCCGGATTCATCAGATGCTGGGAAACCTGTTGGACAATGCCGAAAAAGCGATGGAAAACAACGGCGCCATCCTGATACATCTCTACCGCGATGGCGAAGATGTGGTTCTGGTCTTTTCCGACACCGGTTCCGGCATCGCTCCCGACGTCCTGCCGCATATCTTCGAGCCTTTCTTTACCACCCACGGCACGATTTCCGGCGGCGACTCACCCTCCAGCGGCCTGGGACTGGCGGTCGTTCACGGCATCGTCAGCGAACTCGGCGGCACCATACACGTTTCCAGCCGTCAGGGCAAGGGCACAACCTTTACCATCCGTTTTCCTGATGTCGGCCACGAAGACGTCAAACGTGAAGTCTTCTAAACAGCTCAAATTCAGACCCGCAGGGCCTTTTATACTCGTTTCGATTGAAAATCCCCGTTTTGCCCAAACATAACTATGTGCGGACAAAGCCTTTACGACTGGCCCTGGCGGGAATTCTCATACCCTTTGGGTATAAACCCGATAATATTTGTATTCATTTTTGGATAAGTGATCAAAAATCGCAAAAAAACTTTGCGTCACTGATAAAAGACCCCGTTAAGCCTTTTCCTGAAATGTTATCACAAGAAAAAGTGCGAAATCGCACACCGTTCACCGACCACGAATAATCAGGACGCCAGCGACTGTTTACGGTAGTTACCCGGGGAGGCGCCAACGGCTTTCTTGAACAGTCGCGAAAAGTAAAAGGCATCCTTAAAACCAACCTGAGAAGCGATTTCCTTCAATGTCTTATGGGTACTTAAAAGCAGGTGCTGAGCTTCTTCGATTCGGCGCTGATTGATGAAGTTGATAGGTGATATGCCCATGGTTTGCGAAAACAGCGAAGAAAAATATGCCGGGTTCAAATCCAGAATTTCAGCCAGATCCTGCAGTGTGATTTCCTGATGCAGGTGTTGGTGGATGTATTTCAGAACCGTTTGGAAACGGTTATATCCTTGTAGCGAGGATATCTTATTGGTAGAATCCTGCCGCAGAAATGCGGATATGAGCAGACGGATAAGGGCATTGCTTTCGATCAGATCGGCCGCCGACTTGGAGCGGTTGAGGGCTTCGCATCGTTCCAGCATCGACTCATAAATCGGCTTATTGGCATCTCGCTCGATCAAGGCCAGACCAGGATTCAACTCCAGCAGCCGCTCGAAAACGTCGACGGAAATCCTGGAGTCTTCCAGAGGGATTTTATACTTGTAATCCACCAGTGAAAAAAGATTCAGGCCGTCCGGGAGCGTGGTGGTAATATGAATATAGTAATGTTCGAAAGTATCCCGGCATTCCATGTCGATCCGGCTGAACGCCGGTATCAGAAAAGCATAACCCGGTTCCAGCAAGAGACGCTCGCCGTGACTGGTGATATGACCTTCGCCGTCGGTGATGAGATAAATCCTTGTATATGGACTGTTTACGTTGGTGTGGTTCCATTCCTGATGAACACGGTACAGCTCGATATTCAATATTTCTATCTGCATCTGGTCGAGAAGATATTTAAACATACCTGTAAATCCCATTTTTTTTGCCATCTAAAATTTATTCATATATTATAAAAATAGTCTATTTCATCAAAATTGTAAATGCCTTAATGTATAACTATCGGGATGGTGCTGGAATTATATATTCATTCCAATGGAAATGTCCCGTTTTGTCAGAATGCAATGATGCGCGAAAAAAAAGCTTACGTCCGGCCCTGACCGGAGCTTTCTACCCGATTGGGTATTTGTTTTTTCTTAAGTGATTTCGGAGAACGATCATGAGTGCAGTTTCCTCTAATGTGTCCAACGGTGTTGATCCCAACCTGATTCCCCAGAAAACGCTCTGGACCGGCAAGCGCATTCCCTGTATCGGACTGGGCACGTTCGGTTCTGATAGTGTTTCTCATGAAAAAGTGGCGGAGATGGTCAAAAAGGCGATCCTCGCCGGCTATCGTCAAATCGATTGCGCTTCCGTTTACTGCAATGAAAAGCATATCGGCAAGGTTCTATACGAACTTATAATGGAAGGTGCCATTAAACGCGAAGAACTCTGGATTACTTCCAAAGTCTGGAACGATATGCACGAACGCGTTGTCGAATCCTGCAAGCAGTCGCTGACAGATCTGCAGTTGGATTATCTGGATTTATACCTGGTTCACTGGCCCTTTCCTAATTTTCACCCGCCCAGGTGCGATGTCTTGTCACGCAGTCCCGACGCCAAACCATATATCCATGAAAATTTCATGAAAACCTGGCGGCAAATGGAAACGTTGGTCGAAACCGGCCTGGCCCGGCACCTCGGCACGTCCAACATGACCATCCCCAAATTGAAACTGCTTCTGCGGGATGCGAAAATTAAACCGGCCTGCAATGAAATGGAACTGCATCCCCATTTTCAGCAGCCTGATCTATTCCAGTTTTGTCTGGATAATGGTATCCAGCCGATCGGCTACTGCCCCATCGGGTCACCCGGTCGACCGGAAAGAGACCGGACTGAAGGGGATACCGTCGATCTGGAAGATCCGGTGGTTCTGAAAATCGCTGAAAAACACAACATTCACCCGGGTGAAGTTTGCCTCAAGTGGGCGGTTCAGCGGGGCCAGATACCCATTCCTTTCTCGGTTAATCATTATCTGCAAAATCTCAAAGCTGTAGTGGACGATCCGCTGGCGGCACAGGAAATGGAAGAACTGAGCAAAATCGATAAAAACTGCCGGCTGATCAAGGGCCAGGTCTTTCTCTGGAAAGACGATCAAAGCTGGGAAGCCCTCTGGGATGTCGATGGTGAAATCACACCTCTGTAATGATAATCAACGATACTCTGCTCCGGAGAAAGCATAAATGAAGCAAAAATTAGTGAGATTAATCATTGTCGTTTTAATGTGTACCGCGGCTGTCTGGGCCGGTAAGTATGAGCCCAACTGGGAATCATTGACCACGCATGAAGTTCCCCAATGGTTGCAGGATGCCAAGTTTGGTATTTACGCTCACTGGGGACTCTATTCCGTCCCGGCATTCGGCCATGAATGGTACGGTAAACATATGTATAACCCCGCTCATCCGATACACAAAAAACATGTCGAGCGGTTCGGCGATCCTTCCAGCTTTGGTTATAAGGATTTTATTCCGATGTTTACGGCGGAAAATTACAATCCGGACCATTGGGCGAAAATCATTAAGCAGTCCGGCGCCCGCTATGCCGGCCTGGCGATGGCGCACCATGATAATTTCGGGCTCTGGGACAGCGATGTTTACGAATGGCATGTCGGCAAGAAGGGGCCCAAACGTGATCTTTATGGTGAACTGGTGCAGGCGCTTCGCAGGAATGATATCAAGATCGCCGCGACATTCCACATGCTGCGCGGTTATGACTGGTGGCTGCCGGGAGCCAGTGCCATCCAGCAGGGCAAAGAAGCAGGCTGGGACCTGTACGATCCGGCATACAAGGAATTCTATTTTCACCGCGAAAGCAATGACCGCCGGAAATTTGTCAATCTCTGGCAGCTCAAGGTCAGGGAGGTCATCGATAAATACCAGCCCGATGTGCTCTGGTTTGACGGAGGAGATTTTCAGGGCGTCGATACCCGCCAGATCGTTTTGGATACATTGTGTCATTATCTCAATAAAGAGGCGCTGTGGGGTAAAAAGGTTGACGTATTGAATAAATTGCCTGTGTCGCAGAAATTCAATTTCCCCCGGGTTTTTGGTATGTTGACCTACGAAAAAGGCCGCGATCGTCCGATCACAGTCGATCGCCCCTGGGTGGATGATATGCGAATCGGATCCGATTCCTGGGGATACATCGAGGGGCAGACGTATGAGTCGCCCGGGACACTGCTGCACAGCCTGATCGATCGGGTCAGTCGCGGCGGCGGTTTGTTCCTCTCGCTCTCGCCCCAGGCCGATGGGACCATTCCCCAGGCACAGCAGGACGTGCTGCTGGAGATGGGCAGATGGCTTAAACTCAATGGTGAGGCTATCTACGCCACCCGCCCCTGGAAGATTCACGCCGAAGGCGATCTCGATAAGTTTTATAATGAATATTACGACCTGCGGCGCAAGCTGACGAAACGCAGTTGGCGGTTTGATCAGGCCGATGCCGGTGACATCAGATTCACCCGATCCAAAGACCGGAAAACGGTGTACGCCATTATTCTGGGCTGGCCCGGCGCCGGCGAAACCATTCAGATCGAATCGCTGAACAAAAAGAATCTTGACAATATCCAACGCATATCCATGCCGGGATGCACACAGTCGATAAGTTGGAATCAAAATGAAAACAGCTTAAATGTGACCATGCCCGAAAAACAACCCTGTGATCATGCCGTCGTCCTTAAGATCGATTTAAATCCAACCGGATAGAAAATGATATATGTCCAATAGAGAATATTTCAGATTTTTTCACAATCCATAAATGTTCACAAAAATTCAGGCTGAAAATCCGGACATAAACGTTTACCAGGATTTGAATCTCGTGCTTTGATATTCCAGTTTTCCGGGTCAGGAATAAACAGAAAAACTCATTTGAAAACATTTACTATAAGCCACATTATCAGGAGCGAGCTGTATGAGTAAGATGAAAGGCGCCATTTTGCCGGGCAACAGTACGGCGGAATTAGAAGATTTTGATATTCCTTCACCCCGACATGGTGAGGTTCTCATCAAAATGAAATCTTCAACTATTTGCGGGTCGGACATCCGCTGCATTTACCACGAACATCTGGGTAAAGGTCCCGAAGGTTATCAGCCAGGCATGATCGCCGGGCATGAGCCCTGCGGACAGATCGTCGAAACCGGCCCTGGCTGCCGGCGGTTCAAGGCCGATGACCGCGTTATTATTTACCACATTTCCGGATGCGGTGTTTGTAATGACTGCCGACGCGGGTACATGATTTCCTGTACGAGCGAATATCGCCGGGCTTATGGCTGGCAGCGCGACGGCGGCATGGCGGAGTATCTGCTGGCCGAAGAAAAGGATCTGGTATTGCTGCCGGATGAACTCAGTTATTCTGACGGGGCTCAGGTGGCCTGCGGATTCGGGACGGTTTATGAAGGACTGGAGAAGATTTCCATCTGCGGCAATGATGCGGTACTGGTCGCGGGACTGGGACCGGTTGGCCTGGCCACCGCCATGCTGTGCCGGTCGATGGGGGCCCAGCAGGTAATCGGTATCGAAGTGCTGGACGACCGTATCAGAATCGCTCAGGATTTGCAGCTTTTCGACAACGTACTTAAGGCCGGCCCGGACAATGTCGCTCAGGTTCGCCAGCTCACCGGCGGCATGGGCGTCGAGCGGGCCGTCGATTGCTCCGCCAATAACAAGGCACGCCTGACATGTATTCAGGCTACCCGCAAATGGGGCCGAATCGTCTTTCTCGGCGAGGGCGGTACCTGTGAGTTTCAGCCATCGCCCGATATTATTCACGACCAGAAAACTATTTACGGTTCCTGGGTGACGAATCTCTGGCGGATGGAAGAGCTTGTCGAACGCCTTGTCCGCTGGGGCATTCATCCGGCCGACCTGATAACGCATCGCTTCCGGCTTGACGACGTGGATAAAGCGTATGCCCTGATGGCCGAAGGCAAATGCGGCAAAGTCGCCGTGGTTTTCGATGAAGAAGTTACAGGTTAGAAGCTGGATAACTTTTTTCTCCCAAAAACGGTTGCCTTCAAAGTTCACAAGCAGCTGTATATCAATATCACTGGAAATGGCCGCAGGCCGCAAACCGGGGGAAAAGCTTTCTACCTAATTGGATAGAATTAAAACAGGTGTTTTTAATGAACTAATCAGGCCCTTTGTGCCGTCATTCTAGTGCAATTGGCTTAGTGGTTTTTTATACGTATTACGATGGAATCTGTCCGCAAAGGTAAATTGTAGTTGTTTGAGGCTAAAATACCTGCGATTCGCCCAGACGGGCATACTCATACCCTTTGGGTATAACAATCATTGGAAAGGTTGACTTTATGGAAGAATCATCTTCGAAAATGCCTTCTATTGAGCAGAAACCGCCTGTAGTGCCTGGCAATCTGGTATGGCCGTTTATCTTGGTAACCAGCCTCTTCGCCTTATGGGGATTTGCCAATGATATTACCAACCCGCTGGTAAAAGCATTTAAGGATGTTTTTGTTATCAGTAATACCCAAAGCAGCTTCGTCCAGATGGCGTTTTACGGCGGATATGCGACCATGGCGTTGCCCGCGGCCATATTTATCAGAAAGTTCAGTTACAAATCGGGCATTCTTGTCGGTTTGGCGTTGTATGCCACAGGGGCGTTATTGGCATATCCGGCGGCGGCCATGGTTAATTTTAATCTGTTTCTGGTGGCATTGTATATTCTGACGTTTGGGCTGGCTTTTCTCGAAACGACTGCCAATCCGTATGTGCTTTCGATGGGCAGCGAAAAAACCGCGACGCAGCGTTTGAATCTGGCACAGGCGTTTAATCCGATTGGGTCCCTCGCGGGAATGATGGTGGCCATATTCGCTATTCTTGGCAGCCTGCAGGTACAGGATTTTCGTAATGATGTGGCACAATTCAGAGCCGAACTCTCCCCCGATATCAAAATCGCTGAAAATATTGAACCTGAAGACAGCGGCAATCTTGTCGACCGGATAATGGTTTTTTTGAAAATGGACTTGGATGATGAGATGCAGGTAGATGAGGAACTGCAAGCCTGGCTGGGGAAACTGGAAGCGGGGCGGCAGGCGCCCTTGACCGAGGAGCAGATGGCTCAGGTCGATAACGGGGGCATGATCCTGGACCCCGATAAAGCTTCACTGGCGAATTTACCATACGATGACGTATTGACCAGGGCTCTTTCCGCGTACAAAGAAGGAGAGATAAAATCATTTCGTGGCAAATCGCATGCTCAGATGCAGAAGGAAGATTTGAAGGTTGTCAGAACGCCTTATGTTGTCATCGGTATAGTGGTACTGGCGTTTTTCTTTACCTTTCTGGTATGCAAAATGCCGGACACCGGTGGGCATGAGAAAAAACTGCATCTGCCTGAAACCTTCAAATATCTATCCCGTAATAAACGATATCTGGAAGGTGTTGTCGCGCAAATGTTCTATGTCGGCGCTCAGATTATGTGCTGGACGTTTATTATTCACTATGCAACTGATTTGCTGGAATTCTCCCTGGCTAAAGCGCAGGCTTATAATGTCTTGGCGATGATTATCTTTTGTACCAGTCGTTTCATATGTACATTTATATTGAAATATATCAGTCCGGGACGTTTGCTGATGACCCTGGCGATCGGCGCTATGGGATTGACGCTGGGAACAATTTTTCTCCAGGGGATGGCGGGGCTTTATTGCCTGGTGGGTATTTCGGCATGTATGTCGCTGATGTTCCCGACAATTTATGGCATCGCTCTGGACGGCATGGGAGACGAAGCCAAAATCGCTTCTGCCGGTTTGATCTTTGCCATTGTGGGCGGATGTCTGATGCCGCCGCTGCAGGGCAGAATAATCGACATGGGAGGCATCGGAGGCCTGGAAGGCGTCCGCGTATCCTTTTTCCTGCCGTTTATCAGTTTTGTCGTCATTGCCATATTTGGCTATAGAACTTTTATGGTGCATCATCCGCCATCAGAAAATAAATAATCCAGACATTTTTGAGGAGTTATATCATGCTGAAAAATATCCCGGCCATATTGAGCCCTGAGCTTTTGAAGATTCTCATGGAGATGGGCCACGGCGATGAACTCGTCATTGCCGACGGCAACTTTCCCGGCGCCTCCATCGCCAAACGGCTGGTCCGTCTCGACGGCCATGGTGTGCCGGATGTCTTGCGAGCGGTCTTAAAGCTGTTCCCTCTGGACAGCTATGTCGATTTTCCGGTCTCGCTGATGCAGGTCGTGCCGGGCGATATTGTCGCGACCCCCATCTGGGATGAATATCGTTCGCTCATCAAGGCCAGCGGCGAACCGTTCAAGGATTTCGAAAATGTCGAAAGATTTGCCTTTTACGAACGTGCCCGCAGCAGCTATGCCGTCGTCATGACCGGCGAAACGGCATTGTATGCAAACATCATACTTAAAAAAGGCGTCGTTTTCGAATAAGGCAACTGTTGTGAGATAAATTCATTACCGGCTTTTTAAAGGAAAGGGTTAAAGATGCTAAAGAAATGTTTGGTTCTTCTGATGGTACTGGCCATGTGCGGGTTAACAACGGCCCAGCAAAAGTACGAACCGACCCATGAATCGCTCCTGAAGTATTCCGTTCCCGAATGGTTCATGGACGTCAAGCTGGGAATCTATTTCCACTGGGGGGTTTATTCCGTACCGGCCTATGGCAATGAATGGTATCCCCGCTGGATGTTTGACAAACGAAGTCACTATCATAAGCATCATGTCAAAACCTACGGCAGTCCAGACAAATTCGGCTATCACGATTTTGTCCCCATGTTCAAGGCCGAAAATTTTGACGCCGAAGAATGGGCCGATTTATTCGTCAAGGCCGGCGCCCGCTTCGCCGGCCCCGTAGCCGAGCACCATGACGGTTTTGCCATGTGGGACAGCGATCATACCCCCTGGAACGCCGCCGATATGGGCCCCAAAAGAGACCTGACCGGCGAGTTGGAAAAGGCTATCCGCGCCCGCGGTATGAAGTTCATCACCACGTTCCATCATGCCCGCAACAATCTTTGGCAGAAAAATCCCGGCCAGTGGACCGGACACTATCAATTCGTCAAACAGAATTATCCCTCCGTGCTCGAAGATGAGAAGCAGGCTTTCCTGTATGGCTATATGCCGCGGGAAGAATTCGTCGACCTGTGGAAAAACAAGCTGTTTGAAGTAATCGATAATTATCAACCGGATATTATCTGGTTCGATTCCTGGCTGGACGAAATCCCCGCCCCGGTTTTGAGGGAATTTCTGGCCTATTATTACAATCGCGCCGATCAATGGAACAGGGAAGTGGTCGTTACACGAAAACAGAATGATATGCCCCGTGAGTATTCTGTCGAGGATTATGAAAAGGGCCGTCTGGACCACCTGACCGGCTATACCTGGCTGACCGATGATACGATCAGTTGGGGAAGCTGGTGCTATACGCCGAATCTGCAAATCAAATCGCCCGAAACCGTCATACATACTTTTGTCGATATTATCAGCAAGAACGGTATTCTGCTGCTGAATATTTCTCCTAAAGTTGACGGGACCATTCCAGAAGATCAAAGACATGTCCTGCTGGAAATGGGCAAGTGGCTTCATGTCAATGGCGAAGCTGTGTACGATACCCGGCCCTGGCGGGCTTATGGTGAAGGACCGACTCGCATGAAAAAGAGCGGCCATTTTGTCGGCCGGCTGGATTATACGCCTGACGACATCCGCTTTACCAGTAGCAAGGACAATAAAACCCTTTACGCTATAGTGCTGGGATGGCCGACGAAAAACCTCGAATTCAGTTCGCTGCTCGTCAAAGGCAAAATGGCCTCTGCCGCTATTTCGCTGCTGGGCTATAGCAAACCCATAGCGCATAAAGTGGTTGACGGAAAACTGACTCTCAATATGCCGATGATTGATGAAGACAGCCGGCCCTGTAAATACGCCTTTGTCTTTAAACTGGAAGGTTTTGATCTGGACTTAGCGCCCGACGCCGGCAGTAAGCCCATTACCCTCAAAGCCGAAAACGCCATTCTGGGCGGAGATGGCCTGCAGCTTGAAACCCTCACCAATGAAAAGAGCATCGGTCACTGGGACGACCCCTCGGAAGAGGTGCACTGGCTGGCCCGGATTCCCGAAGCCGGCGTCTATCAGGTTACCGGTTCATTCGCAGCATATAATTCCACCCGGATGTTCCTGAATATCGGGGAAATGGAATCGCGTTTTAATGTGCCCGCTACCGGCGGCTGGGCGAACGCCAATACCGTAAAAATCGGCAAATTCAACTTCGATAAGCCGGGCATATACCATGTCATACTTAAGCCGGTCGGCGCGGCTCAATGGTCCCCGGTCAATCTCTGGGGCCTGGAGTTGAACCGTACTGAATAGTCTGCTTGAGTTATAATGTTGCGCAAAATGGAAAAAATATGACAATGAATTTTCAACAACGATACTTCATACTGTTTATAGTGGTACTGACCTGTATGACCATGACGCCTGTGGTCTGTGCTGAGACAGGGAATAAACGCCCTAACATTCTGTTTATTATGAGCGACGATCATGCCGCGCATGCCATCGGCGCTTACGACGGGCGTCTGGCCTCTGTTAGTCCCACCGCCAATCTCGACCGTCTGGCCGCGGAGGGCGTTCGTTTGAAGAATTGTTTTTGTACGAATTCGATCTGTACACCCTCACGCGCGACGCTGATGACGGGGCAGTTTGCGCATGTGAACGGCGTTCGTACCTTGTCTGGACATCTGGATCCCGCCCGGCCCAATGTTGCCAAACTCCTGCAGAAAGCCGGATATGAAACGGCAATTGTCGGTAAATGGCATCTTAAATCGGAGCCGGCCGGTTTTTTTGACTGGTGCATATTGCCGGGGCAGGGAAAATATTTCAATCCCACATTCAAACTGGGAGGACATTATTTCGATAGCCTGTTAGACAGCGCGGATGACAAATCCGGTAATACCCGCGTGTGGGAGGGCCACGTCACCCGCATTATTGGGGACCGGACTCTCGAATGGCTTGCCCGGCGGAGTTCCGATAAACCCTTCTTTCTGATGTGTCACTTCAAGGCCCCGCATGACAATTTCGAATACGACCCGAAATACGAAAACCTCTTTGACAATGTTACTATTCCCGAACCGCCGTCACTTTGGGAAGACCGCAGTCGTCGATCACCCGCTACACGTCCGTCTCATATTGGTACCAGCGTCTCACCGCGAAATCATAGACGCAATTATGTCAAGGATATGGGGGGGAAAAACTGGCCGACGGGGCCTTTGGATTTTTCCGGCATGACCGAAAAGGAAAAAACCAGAGCCGCCTATCAAAAATATCTCAAAGATTATCTCCGCTGCGTTGCCGGCGTGGACGAGCAGATCGGACGCATCATGACCTGGCTCAAAGAGCATGATCTGGACCAGAATACCGTCGTTATCTACACGGCGGATCAGGGCATGATGCTCGGTGAGCATGATTACATCGACAAACGCTGGATGTATGAAGAGTCGTTGCAGATGCCTTTTATCGTTCGTTATCCGCCGGAAATCCCCGCCGGTGCCGTCAATGATGATTTAACCATGAATGTCGATTTCGCGCCGACGTTCTGCGATTATGCCGGCATTCCGATTCCCCGCTGGATGCAGGGCCGGAGCCTGCGCGATAACCTGCGCGGCCGCACACTAGACGACTGGCGCGATGCCTGCTATTATCGTTACTGGATGCACATGGCTCACCATGACAATCCCGCACATTACGGCCTGCGCACCAGACGCTATAAACTCATTTTCTTTTATGGCCTGCCTCTCGATGCCGAAGACGCGGTTAAGAAAAAGACCACACCCGGCTGGGAACTTTTCGATCTGGCCAATGACCCGCTTGAGATGAACAACGTTTACAACGATCCCGCTTATGAGGATGTCGCCGAAAGGCTGAAAGAAAAATTGTTGCAAATCAAGGAGGATATCGGCGATACCGACGAAAAATACCCCCAATTAATGGACGTCCGCCGGCAGTACTGGCAATAAGGCCGGCCGTTGAACAGAAACTGTGTCATGAATCGAGTCGCTTGTCATTGTAATTGGATGCTGGTTTTGGTAATCTCGCTTGCCCCTCTGGCGGTGGCGGATGAGGCGAATCTGACACGGCCTAATATCATCCTCTTTCTCGCGGATGATATGGGATACGGCGATGTAGCGGCAATCAATCCCGAGGGCAAAATTCCCACGCCTAATCTCGACCGGCTTATCGCCGGGGGCATGCTTTTCACGGATGCTCATACCAATTCCGCGGTATGTACCCCGACACGTTACGGCATTATGACCGGGCGTTACTGCTGGCGCGGTCGGCTCAAAAAAAAGGTCTTGTGGAATTATGCCGGATGCCTGATCGAAAAGGACCGGCTGACGCTTCCTGTCATGCTCCAGCACGCCGGTTACCAGACCGCCATGATCGGTAAATGGCATCTCGGTATCGACTGGCATCTCAAAGATCCATCTCGCAAAAATGAGCTCCGGCAATTCAGCTATAACGATTATGATAATATCGACTTTCATTCTCCTATCGATTACGGCATCAATCAGTACGGTTTTGACTATTCTTTTGCCATTGCCGGTTCGGCCAATATGACCCCGTTCACGTTTATCGAAAACGGTAAAGTCTCCGCCATTCCCACCATAAAAACCTCCCCTAACTGGATCGGCAGCCCCGGCCATAAAACCCCTGACTTTACTATCGAAGCGCTTTTACCGACCTTTACGGATCAGGCCTGCCGTTTCATTGAACAGGCGGCAGGGGGTAACAAACCCTTTTTTCTCTATTTCGCCTTTAATTCGCCGCATACCCCTGTGTGTCCCAATCCCCGGTTCGTCGGTAAAAGTTCCGCCGGAGCTTATGGCGATTTTGTCCATGAAACCGATTATCGTGTCGGTCAGGTGCTCGCCAGAATCAGGGAACACCATCTTGAAAAAAATACTCTCATCATTTTTACCAGCGATAACGGCCCGGAAATCGACCGCATACGTCAGGATAAAACCCGCGGCGACAAAAGCAATCACGGCCACTGCAGCCAGAAAAATCTCCGCGGCGGGAAACGCATGCTTTATGAGGGCGGCCACCGCGTCCCCTTTATCTGCCGCTGGCCCGGGCAGATACCCGCCGGCAAACAATGCCCTACAACCGTCTGCGTCACGGATATATTCGCCACCATTGCCGATCTCGTTAATGGCGATTTACCCGAAAATACCGCCGAAGACAGCATCAGTTTTCTGCCCGCTCTTCTGGGCAGGGAGTCTCCCGAGTCTTATCATCAGGGTATCATTCATCATCAGGCATCCGGCGAATTCGCCATCCGGCAGGGCGAGTTCAAATTGATCGTCAGAGGGCCCGCCGCACCGGCCGAGCTGCTATCCGGTAAACCTGACAAATTCGAACTTTACAATCTCCGCGACGATATAACCGAAACCCGCGACCTGGCCGAAGATAATCCCGACCGCGTCCAGCGGATGTATGAGGCTTTGCGCCGTATCGTCGCCGCCAATCGTTCGCAACAATCGACAATATTACTTTTACACGGAGTTCTGCCATGAACCGCAGACAGTTTATTCGTCATTCCGCCCTTAGCGTCGCCGCCTTATCCCTGCCGGCAATGCTGCGGGGGCAGCCGCCCGTTACCTCGTCGCGCCCCAACGTTATTCTGATCATCACCGATGATCAGGGCTATGGTGATGTCCATGCCCTTGGAAACCCGAAAATTAATACGCCTCATATCGATAAACTCTGCTCCGAAAGCCTTCGCCTGACGAACTTCCATGTCGATCCGACCTGTGCTCCCACTCGCAGCGCTTTGCTTTCCGGCCGCTATTCCAGCCGCACCGGCATCTGGCATACCATCATGGGCCGCTCACTCATGGCTCCCGAAGAAATGACGATGGCAGAAATGTTCCGGGCCAACGGCTATCGCACCGGCATGTTCGGCAAGTGGCATCTCGGCGATAATGCTCCCTGCCGGCCGCAGGACCAGGGGTTCGATGACGCTGTTTATCACAAGGGCGGAGGCGTCTCGCAGGGCCCGGATTACTGGGGAAACGATTACTTTGACGATACCTATTGGCGCAACGGCAAAACCGAAAAATTTGACGGATACTGTACTGATATCTGGTTCCAGGAAGCGACCCGTTTTATCGAAGCGAATCGCGGCCAGCCCTTCTTCTGCTATCTCTCGACCAATGCCCCGCATGGCCCCTATTTTGTTGCGGAGAAATATTCTCAGCCCTATGCCGACGACAATGTCCCGGATAAAATGAGCAAATTTTACGGCATGATTACAAATATCGACGAGAACCTCGGTAAGCTTCGGCTCAAGCTGGACAAATTGAATCTCTCACATAATACCATCCTGATTTTCATGACCGACAACGGTACCGCTGCCGGCCTGGCCAGAAACGCCAAATCACCCCAATGGCGGGGTTTCAACGCTGAAATGCGCGGCACGAAAGGTTCCGAGTATGATGGCGGCCATCGCGTTCCCTGCTTTATCCATTGGCCCGACGGCAAGATTATGGAAGGCCGGAACGCCGATCAACTCTGTGCCCATATTGACCTGCTGCCTACTCTGGAAGACCTCTGCCGGATAAAAAAAACCGCCGGCCCGGAGCTCGACGGCGCCTCCCTGCGAAACATCCTCTATGGCGATAAAAACGCTATGCGCGACCGGATTTTATTTGTCCATTCCCAGCGCATTGCCGAACCCCGGAAATGGCGATCTACTGCTGTCATGACTGATCGCTGGCGGTATATCAACGGTAAGGAACTGTATGATATTAACGCCGACCCCGGCCAGCAGCATGACATTGCCCCAAAGCATCCTGCCGTCGTCAAAAAACTCACCCAGGCTTACGAAAAATGGTGGCAGAGCCTCCAGCCCGCCTTCGATCGGTATGTACGGATTGACCTCGGTTCCGACGCCCAGAATCCCACCCGGCTGATGAGCCATGACTGGCTAACGGACGATTCGGGACAGTGTCCCTGGAATCAGTCACATATTCGCCAGGGCACGCTCGGCAACGGCCCCTGGGCCGTCAATGTCGTTCAAGACGCCCGCTACCGCTTCAAGCTCTATCGCTGGCCCCGGCATCTCAACCGCGAGATGGAACGCACTCACGCTCGGCTGACGATCGCCGGCCATGACGTCGAAAGTAAAATCAGCTCCAGTCAGACCTTTGCTGCTTTCGATCTTGACCTCAAGGCCGGTCCCGCCATGCTGCAAACCTGGCTCACCCGCAAAGACGGCAAACAACACGGCGCCTACTTCGTCTGGGTCGAACGGCTGTAAGTCAATCTATGCCCGGGCAATGTAACCCCAAATGTGAAGCTTAGATCCCTTCGCCCGTGGACATGATATTCACCTTGCCGAGTTTGACGCCGCGCAGGCTGGTCATTGCGCCCGATAACTTCTGAATGTCTTTCACTTTGCCTTTGAGAATGATAATCTCCAGGCAGTTATGATGATCCAGATGCACATGGATGCTGGAGATGACATGGTATAAATGACTGTGCTGCATGGCGTTGAGTTTATCGGACAATCCCGCGGCATGATGATCGTACACCAGAAATACCCCCGCCACGGCCTTCGCGTTCACATTGCTCGTCTCCTCCGTGCTCAAACGTTCCCGTATCAAATCTCGGATGGCCTCGGAGCGGTTTTGATAACTCTGTCTGCGAATCAATTCATCAAACATGTCCAGCAATGTCTTATCCAGCGAGATGCCGATGCGTTCCAGTTCGCTCATTTCCCGAATTCCCTTTCTATACTCGTTCCGATTGAAATGTCCCGTTTTTCAGAACATAATTATGGGTGGACAAAAAGCTTACGCCCGGCCTTGCCGGGAGCTTTCTCCCCAGTTTGGGTTTAATGGTACGGATTTCGAATGAAACAATTGTAATTCCAATCAACTTTTATAGCAATGCCCTAAACCTTTTTTCACTTGCACCAAACAAACTCACATTTTTTCCTTGCCTTCTTCTTCCCTGATCGCCTAAAATATGAAAGTATGAGTAATCGAAGTCCCATTTTGTTTACGAATCCTTCTTTCCGCGTCGGGGAAGCTCCGATCGCCTGCGATTCTCTCTCTCGGTTATCTCTGCTTTCTTTAAACCTGCTGCTACCGGGCCTGTTAGACCTTCTGGTCTAATCATGGCTTGAGGTCTGGCAGGTCCCGCCGACATATCATTCACACGCCCGAATTAATACCTTGATTGATCGTCTTCGGGAATTTCTTCGCAGATTGCCTGGGAAATCTCGCTCAATTATTTTATAAAAAATCTGTGAAAAAAATGTATAAATAGATATAATTACGTTCTTTTATCCGGCTTTTTAGCAGGCCAATAAAGATGAAAGTGGAGGTAACTGCTTATGTCAGAAAGAGATATAAATGATAACCATGTAGTGATTTTCGACTCAACCCTGCGCGACGCCGAACAAAGCCCCGGCGCCAGCCTCGACGAGCATGAAAAACTCGAAATCGCTCATCAATTGGCCAAACTGGGCGTTGATGTGATCGAAGCCGGGTTCCCGGTCAGTTCGCCCGTGCAGTTTAATGCCGTCAAGCGGATTGCTCAGGAGGTTCAGGGCCCCGTCATAGCCGGTCTGGCCCGCACCATCAAAAAGGACATCGATTCCGCTGCCGAGGCCTTGCATTTCGCGAAAAACTGGCGTATCCATACCTTTACCAGCACCAGCCCGGTCCACATGAAATACATGTTGAAAATGGAGCCGACGGTCGTTCTGGAAAAAGCGGTCGAGGCCGTCCGTCATGCCGCATCATGTACCAGCAATGTCGAATTCAGCGCTCAGGATGCCACCCGTTCCGATATCGCCTTCTTACGTGAGATCGTTCAGGCGGCCATCGAAGCCGGAGCGACCACCATTAATCTTCCCGATACCGTCGGGTATGCCATTCCGCAATATTATGGCGAGATGATCGCGGACATAAAAGCGAATGTCCCTGGCGCCGACAAAGTCATTTTAAGTGTCCATTGCCATAATGATCTGGGCCTGGCCACGGCCAATTCCCTTGCCGGCGTCAGTAACGGCGCCCGCCAGATAGAATGCACCATTAACGGCCTCGGCGAAAGGGCCGGCAACGCCTCTCTCGAAGAGGTCGTCATGGCCATAAAGGTTCGCAAAGATCTTCTTCTCGCGGACACGAAAATTAATACCGAGGAAATTTATAGGACTAGCCAGCTTGTCTCTCGCCTGATGGGCATTCCCGTTCAGCCGAACAAGGCCATTGTCGGAGCTAATGCATTTGCCCACGAATCCGGCATCCATCAGGACGGCGTCCTCAAACATCGCGAGACCTATGAAATCATGACACCCGAGTCCGTCGGCGTTTCAGGTTCTCGTATCGTTCTGGGAAGGCATTCCGGCCGGCATGCATTTAAATCACGGATCACTGAACTGGGATTTGAGCTCAACGGCGACAAGTTCACCCAGTTGTTTGACCGTTTTACGGAAATCGCTGACAAAAAAAAGGAAGTTTTCGATGAAGATATCATAGCCCTGATGGACGATGAGATGACATCTGTTCCCGAAATCTTCCGACTTGATTTTCTGCAGGTTTTTGCCGGGACTGGTATGCCCAGCGCCTCGGTTATTATTGCCCGCGGCGACGAAGTGATTAAGGAATCCGCCTGGGGCGATGGACCTGTCGATGCCACTTATAACGCCATTACCAAAGCCGTGGGTTTTGAGGTTAAGCTGGAAAATTACACCATACGAGCCGTCACCGGCAGCAGCGAAGCCCTAGGCGAAGCCGTTCTGCGGATTCGTCACGAAGGTGAAGCGTTCGTTGGCCGCGGCCTCAGCACCGATATTATCGAAGCTTCGGCCAAAGCCTATATCAGCGCCTTGAACCACATGGTGGCTCGGCGTAAAATGGCGGCTGAATCGGCCTGAAATTTTTAATAGAAACCCCAGACCCGCAATCTGTTTACTGTTATTTGTACATTCGATTACTTATATAAGGATAATTATTATGGGAATGACGATCACAGAAAAAATTATGGCATCCCGCAGCGGCAACAATGACGTTCAACCGGGAATGCTCATTAATGCCAGGATCGACTGCATTATGTGTCATGATGTCACTACGCCGCCGGCTATCACTATGCTGAAAAACAAAGGCATGGACCGGGTATTCGATCCTTACAAAGTAGTTGTAACCCCCGATCATTTCCAGCCGGCCAAGGACATCAAAAGCGCCGAGCTTCACAAGCGTCTTGATCATTGGGCCAAAGATAAAAACTTACCCTATTATTATCCGGTTGGCCGCTCGGGCGTATGCCATGCTGTTTTGCCGGAAGAAGGGCATATTCGTCCCGGTGAGATGGTGGTCGGCGGCGACAGCCATACCTGTACCTACGGCGCATTCGGCTGCTTCAGCGCCGGCATAGGCTCTACCGACCTGGCCGCTGCGATCGCGACCGGCGAGTTGTGGTTCCGGGTGCCCGAGTCCATCAAATTCAATCTGGAAGGCAAACTGCCTCATGGCGTTTACACCAAAGATGTCGTCCTGGAAGTCATTCGCCGGATCGGCTGCGACGGCGCCCGTTATAAGGCTATTGAATACGCCGGTTCCGCCTTGAAGAATTTTTCGATGGAAAGCCGGATGACCATTACCAATATGGCCATTGAAGCCGGTGGTAAAAATGCCGTTATTCCCGCTGACGAGATCACCCAGGAATATCTTGTCGGCCGGCTGAAAAATGACGCCCCTTACGTGATGTATCAGCCAGACCCGGATGCGGTTTACGACTCGGAAGACACCATCGACGTTTCGCAGTTGGAGCCTCTGGTCGCTTTTCCGTTTCTGCCCAGTAATGGTCGCCCGATCGGCGTATGCGCCGGGCTGGAAATGGATCAGTGCTACATCGGCAGTTGCACCAATGCCCGTATCGAGGACCTGCGGATCGCCGCCGGGATCATTAAAGGCCGCCAGGTGAAAATTCGAACCATCGTCGTCCCCGCCTCGCAGCGTATATACGGCGAAGCGCTCAAGGAAGGCCTGCTGGAAATTTTCCACGATGCCGGTTGTGTCGTCTCGACTTCGACCTGCGGCGCCTGCCTGGGCGGGTTTATGGGTGTGCTGGCCAAAGGCGAAAAATGCATTAGCTCGACCAACCGGAATTTCGTCGGCCGCATGGGCCATCCCGAGGGAGAAGCCTATCTGGCAAGTCCCGCCACTGCCGCCGCTTCCGCGGTCGAAGGCAAACTGACAGACCCGAGAAAATATTTATAATTAAATGCAAAACGACCTAGCTTACGCCGGCCCTGCCGGGAGCTTTTACCCAATTGGGTATAGATAGTTTTTCATTTTTCAATTGACATTTTAATATTAAATGAGGTTTAAAATGGGTAAAGCGCATGTTTACGAACGTGATAACATAAATACCGATGAAATCATACCGGCTCGTTATCTCAATACCGACGCTGAGGAAGAACTGGCTCAGCATTGCATGGAAGATATCGACGTCGAATTCCCCCAAAAAGTTAAGCCCGGCGACTATATCGTCACCGGCGAAGATTTTGGCTGCGGTTCATCCCGCGAGCATGCCGTCTGGGCTATTCGCGGCGCGAAGGTCGCCGCGGTGATTGCCTCTTCGTTTGCCCGGATTTTCTATCGCAATGCCATCAACTGCGGCTTCATGGTGGTGGAGTTGCCGGAAGCGAATAAGAAGATCGACACCGGCGACGAGCTGGAAATCGACGCCCGCAACGGCAAGCTGACCAATAAGACCAAAGGCAAAACCTACGAGTTCACGCCGCTGCCCGATTTCGCACTGGAGATCATCGAGGCCGGCGGCCTGCTGGACCACCTGAAAAACAAATGAGTCTGATGAAGGGTATAAGTATTAAATCCCTCTGGTGGTATTTTTCACATCCCGGTTTGCTGGATGTCTGTTTCCAGCAGATTTACCGGGCGATTGCCAAACGTCTTCAAACTCAGCAGGATGCGGCGCCGTGGTATCAAACGCGGGCGATATCTCTGGAAGATTTGACGCGAAAGATTACCGGCGATTATCGCGATTGTTCAGCTATGGGATTGACGCGATCTTCAAATGCGGAGTTGTTATTTACGATTGCCGAACATATTCAGGCCGAACGCGTCATCGAAACGGGCGTGTCGCACGGCAGATCGTCGAAAGGTTTGCTGCTGTCATTGAAAAACCGCAACGGTAATTTGATCAGTACCGACATTCCTCTGCTGGAACAATGGATTCAGATTGGCAATGAGGTTCCGGACGAATTGAAATCCTGCTGGCAGTTGGTCCTGAAGCCGGATCGGCGCGTGCTCGCAGATTTGATCGAACACATGAAGCCGCTGGATATGTGCTACTATGACAGCGATAAAAGTTATTCAGGACGTCTTTTTGCCTATCCGTTGCTGTGGGAGGCACTGCGGCCGGGGGGGATATTTGTTTCGGACGATATTTCAGACAATGACGGCTTTCGTGATTTTTGCGAACAGATCGATCGGGTGCCGCTCATGGCGGAAAACGGAAATCGCCGTTACCTTGGCGTGATATGTAAATAGCGGATAAAAAGCTTACACCTGGCACTGCCGGGAGCTTTCTACCCGATGGGCTGTAAAAAGCCGAAAGCAGTTTTAAAGAAAACATTCTATAGTAAGAAAGGAAGACAAACGTGTATAAGATCGCAGTAATCCCTGGAGATGGCACCGGACCGGAAGTGATGGCTGAAGCCGTTAAGGTCTTGAATGTGGCCGCAGAAAAATTCGGCTTTAAAATGGACATGACCGAATTCGATTTCGGCGGCGAACGCTATATGCGGACCGGCGAGACCCTGCCCGATAGTGCGGTCGAAGAGCTGCGCCAGTTCGATCAGATTCTCCTCGGCGCTATCGGCCACCCCGAGGTCAAGCCCGGTATTCTCGAAAAAGGCATTCTGCTCAAGGCCCGCTTTGAGCTGGACCAGTATATCAATCTCCGGCCCGTCCGTCTTTATCCCGGTGTCGAAACGCCGCTGAAAGACAAAGGCCCCGCCGAGATCGACTATGTCGTCATACGCGAAAACACCGGCGACCTCTATACCGGCGCCGGCGGCTTTACCCTCAAGGGTACTCCCGGCGAAACCGCCATTCAGACCGCCATGTACACCCGTTTCCAGGTCGATCGCTGCCTGAAATTCGCCTTCGAATACGCTCGGAAACACGGCAAAAAAGCCCGCGGCGTCGGTTCCGAGAACACCCTCGGCCTCGTTGGCAAGACCAATGTCCTGACCTTTGTCTATGACCTCTGGGATCGCGCCTTCAACGAAATGGGCGAAGCCGACTATGCCGACGTCCGCCGCGACTATTATCACGTGGACGCCTGCTGCATGTGGATGGTGAAAAGCCCAGAATGGTTCGACGTTCTCGTCACCGGCAATATGTTCGGCGATATCATAACCGACCTCGGCGCCATCACCCAGGGCGGCATGGGCCTGGCTGCCGGCGGCAACATCAACCCCGAAGGCGTCAGCATGTTTGAACCCATCGGCGGTTCCGCTCCCAAGTACACCGGCAAGAACGTCATCAATCCCTTGGCCTGCATTTGTGCCGGCGCCATGATGCTCGAAACCCTCGGCGAAGATAAAGCCGCCCTCGCTGTCGAAGAAGCCGTCAAATTCGTCACCGCCAACAAGCTCGAAAGTATGTCCGCCGGCCGGATGGGCTACTCCACCACGCAGGTCGGAGACCTGGTCGCATCGCAGATAGCCGACATGTAACCGTTTATACCCTATCGGGTAGAAAACTCCGGGCCGGGCTGGGCGTAAGCCTATATCCGCACATAATTACGTTTCGACATAACGGGTAATTCCAATCGAAACGAGTATATATACTGCTTCTGATGGAGTTTCCCCTTTCGCGGCTCTTCATGTCCCGTTTTCTTCAATCGTAACTGCTTTAGAAGAAAACGGTTGGGCGTGGCCCAGCCAGGAGCTTGCTGCCCGGTGGGGTACGAAAACGCTGTGAATGGTTACCTGGTCTGCGAGTCCTGACCTTAATGGGGAAAGCAATTCATTCCCCGCTTACGGTTTCCTGACGCAGTCTTTGGGCCCGGTCGATCAGGCCATCCGTCTCGACAGATGTTGCGGACGCGAGATCAAAGTGCCATTCATGACGATCGATGCAGGTAATCGGCACGACCGCTTCGCTGAAAAAATCCAGGCCGGGATACTGATAAATCGGCCGGGGCGTATTGCGGGTTGTTTTCAGTGTGTCGTAATCTTCCTTACGCAGCATCACTTCATATTCGCCATACCAGGTGAACGTGACCGTGGTGGGCGTCGCGCCGACTTCCTCGCCGTTGAGCCAGACCAGCGCTCCAGGCGGTTCGCTCGTAATCGTAATTATCCGCTCAACGCACCCTGAGCAAAACAAGAAAAAGAATAAAATCCCGGACATGTAATAAAAATGTTTCATGGTAAGCATTCTCAAAAAATTATATTTTATCGGATAGAAAATCCTGCCGGTCCTGATGTGTACGCGTACCGATTGAATTTTCCCGTTTTGTTCCAACATAATTATCCGCAGATAAAAAGCTTACCCCCGACCCTGCCCGGAGCTTTCTACCCGATTGGGTATTCATATCAAATTTCATCCGGATGCTGCTCGTCCTGATTACCCTGATCACTGGCGGCCTTGATCGCCCGGGACAGGCACCAGGAAAGCCCTCCGATTATGATGACGACCATGACGATTAAAATAATGAATGCCGAAGGCGACAACTCCCCATCGTATTTTACTGTCCCCAGTATATCGAAAATACTCCACATTATATTAACCTCATTGATACTTAAGTTTCGCATTTTTTCTGGGCGTTTTGGCGTTCCGCAGGGCCTTTTATGCCCGATGAGTTTATTTGTACGCGTACCGATTGAATTCGCGACAGCGCGTCTCGATGGTTCATTCGCATGAGGCTTGTCCAGACGCACCGACTTTTACGAATCAAATTCGACAATATGCCGGGTCTTGTTCGGCCGCCACAACCCCAGAATAACCGCTGCCAGAAACAGAATCAGCGACAGGCTGATATTGAGTATGTCGCCGCCGATCAACTGGCCGTTCTTGTCGATGATGTAGCCGTTGACATTCGTAATGTCATCATACAGATTCCAAACAAATAATCCCAGCAGTATTATGGGAATGACCAGCCGGATGAACCAGTCCCACCAGGGGCCGAGCCGCCAGTCGCTCCGCTGGTTGGCATGACGCCGCAGTTTCCCGATGTCATACGCCCATCCCAGAACCAGACATTCAACAATGCCGACAAACATGATGCCCCAGGTTCCCTCATTCACCACCCCGTCTATCGTTCCCAGCCAGTTCAGTCCGCAATCCGTCGTAAATAGCAGCCCCGCGCTGAAGCCGACTATGGTCATTCCCAGTAGAACCGTAACTCTTTTCCCGCCGGTCTTGTCGATCATGCTCGCCAGAGCCGCTTCCGTGATCGAAAAAGCCGAATCGATACCCAGCAGCAGCAGGGCGGTAAAGAAAATAATCGAAAAAAAGTTCGGCCAGAATCCCGTTCCTAATTGTGACAACGCTTCCGGAAACGCGACAAACGCCAGTCCGATGGATTCAGCCCCTTGAAGAACCTGGTCAACTTCTTCAGGAGGGAGGCCTTTTTTCGCCGCCAGAGCGCCCATGGTGGCAAAGACCGCAATCCCGGCTACAAAACTCGTCGCCAGGTCCGCCAGACCGATAATCAGGGCGTTATTATTTAAGTCACTTTTGCGATGCAGGAAACTGGCGTAGGTTATCATGACGCCGAAGGCGATGGTCATGGAAAAGAATACCTGTCCGAAGGCCGCTCGCCACACTTTGGCTTCTTTGAGTAGCTCCCAGTCAGGCTCCAGAAAATATTCCAGACCGTTAATCGCTCCATCCAGCGTTAACCCGCGTATCATTAAAATAAACAACATCAGCCAGGGGATCGGAACCGTCCAGAGAACGATTTTACTGACTATTTTAACACCTTTAAAAATGCATAAAAACATCAACAGCCAGACAACAGCCAACGCCCCCACAACCTGCCAGCGAAGACCGGCCGGACCAAAGCCGTCAGATTTTGCCAGATAATCCGTGTAGAAAAAATCCTTGGCTCTGTCCACCCAGGGGAGCTGCTGATGGAAACTGAAAATCAGATAATTCAAACACCACGCCAGTACGACCGCATAGTAACAAACGATAATGAAACTTAAAACAATCGGCCACCAACCAGCAAACTCCCACTTTGAGCCGACACGCTTGAAGGCGCCGGGGGCGGCCTGCTGGGTGAGATGACCAATGGAAAATTCCATGATCAAAAGGGGGATGCCGACAACCAGCATCGCGATGATATAGGGGACGAGAAATGCGCTGCCGCCGTTGCTGTAGGCTTCATGGGGAAATCGCCACACATTTCCTAATCCGACGGCTGAACCGATTGCCGCCAGAATAAATCCGGCCCTCGATTCCCAGTTCTCTCGACCTGCTGACATATCACTGTTCGCCTTTCGTTGAGGCCGATGGTTCAATGGCTGTGTCAGTCTGAGCGTCCTTTGCGTTCTGGAGTTTGTCTGCTTCAGGGGAAAGGACCGCGGCGGTCTCCGTTTTAGGGGGTTTCATGCCGTTCTTACCCGCCGGCATCGTTAAACCAAGTGATTCCAGACTGTTGCGTTCTATGATACTGCGAAGTTGTTCACGCGGCACGGCCGGCAAAACCGAATCCAGCGTAATCTTGTTGAGATTATAGAGTGCTTCCACGGCTTTCTTGACATTGCTGCACGGAAAATCGCTGGCAAACAGGATTTTATCGATGACATCATATTCGTAAGCCAGCGTCAGCGACCGGTAAGCCTGCCAGGGCTTATTGCTCAGTCCGGCAACATCCGTAAAGACATTGTCATGTTTGGCCAGCAGCGCTATCATCGGTTCAATCCATGGAAATCCCAGATGAGTAATAATGCAACGCAAACTGGGAAAACTCCGGGCCACTTCATCCATCAGGGAGGGCTCGGCAAACTGCAATACGGCAGTCTGGGGAAATTTTTCGCTGTTGATAAAAAAGATTGGCATGCCCAGTTCGTCTGCCAGTTCATACAATTTCATTGCCTGCGAATCACAAGGATGAAATTGCTGGCAGGCGGGGCTTAAAACCAAGCCGGAAAACTGTTCTTCTTCGTGCAAACGATGGATTTCTTCGAGAAAACCATCCAAATTTGGGTCGATACCGGCGAAACCGATGAGATGATCCGGATGAGCGGCGACATAATCGCTGATAAAGCTGTTGGGGATTTCGATATCCAGGCACTTGCACATAAACCCAAGTACAAAAACGATTTGCGCGGGGCTGGAGGCTTCGAAATGTTGTTCGGGGCGTGCCGAAAGCATGGCCCCGGCGCCGAGGCAGGAAAGATTTCTGGCGTTGGCAAGCTTGCGCGATGAGGGCCAGATATGGCTGTGGCAATCAACTATCATAATATTTTGTTATTTAAGGACTTATGCCAATCGACTATGCGATTGGGCTGTATATAAACACATTAAAACATGTTTTTTGAGGACTAACGATGTGTCAGTATAGCCAGAGAACTGGCAAATGTAAAATGTAAAATTTGCGGGTAAAAACACCCAAAAAGCCCCATAAAACATGATAAGTACCCACTAAAATAAGGAAAAGTGGTGATAAAATTTTTTAATTTTAGCTTGAATATTAAAACAGATGTTTAATACAATTATATTAAACAGATGTTTAATACAAATATTTTTATTACCTGTAGAAGACTGCGACAACAAAAAGCCATAATGACAAGCACCAACACAAATGGAAAAAACAACGGCAACGATATCTGCCATAAACTATTAGACGCTGCAGAGCGATTATTTGCCGAGAAGGGTTTTGAGGCAGCATCAGTGCGTGATATTACTCAGGAGGCCGGATGCAATCTGGCCGCGGTGAACTATCATTTTGGGAGTAAGGAAAATTTGTATCGTCAGGTGTTTATCCGGCAATATGGCGGCCTGCGGGATCATCGTTTGTCCGGCATACAGGCGTATATGGAGACCGCTGCTGAATCTTTGACGCTGGAAGGTCTGATAAGGGCGTTTGCCGGCACATTTGTCTGTGTTTTTTCTGTCGATCAAAACGAGGAAGAAGCTGATCTGGCTGAGCGGTGTTCCCAATTGCTGTCGCGGCAGATGCTGGATCTCCGGATAGAGCCGGAACTGTTTCTTCAGGAAGTTCTGGCTCCGGTACGCGCGGTCTTTATCGAAGCCATTAAAAAGGTGTGTCCCGGATTGAGCGAGCAGAAGGCTTTTATGTGTATGACATCTATAGTCGGGCAAATGCTGCATCTGCATTTGATGCAGAAGATGTTTTCCCGGGTGGATGATAAGAACATCGATAAGATACCGATTCATTTTCGCAATTTTGAAATTGCTGTCGATCACATTGTGGCCTTTTCCGCGGCAGGTATCAGGCATATATTACAGGAGCAGCAGAGTGAAGAAGGTTAGCGCAAAGCTGAATTCGTTTTCTTTGTCGTCGTTGGTCTTACTGGTCACGGGCTTATTGCTGTCCGGCTGCAATGTGGGGCCGGATTACCAGCGGCCGGAGACGCCGGCCCATCAGGCGGTGTCGTTTGTGCACCAGTCGGAAGAGACACCGGACGCGGCAGATCCGAATCTGCTGGATGGGGTCGAACCGTGGTGGCGGCGTTTTGGCGATCAGGTCACGATCGATCTGGTGGAACAGGCGCTGGCGGGCAACTTTGATTTAAAGGCGTCGGCCGGAGCGGTTCTGGAAGCGGAGGCTCTGTTATCGGAGGCGAAAGGGTCGCAACTGCCTACACTGGGTTACAACTTCAACCGCAGTCGTTCACGCAATGCCTTTACGCTGCCGAAATTCGGACCGGGCCAGGGCGGCGGACTGGCCAGTACCTTAAGCACGAATTACCGGCATGAAATATCGGCCGGCTATGTGGTGGACCTGTTCGGTAAGTTGCGTCGTAATGAAGAAGCGGTTTGGCGGCAATTGCTTTCCACTGAGGCTCAGCGGGAGGCGCTGACTCATGTCATCGTGGCTCAGGTGGTGCGTTCCCGGACACAGATTGCCACATTGCAGCGCAGTCTGGACATTGCCCGGGCTAATACGGGAAACTGGCAGCAGTATCTGGGCGTGATTGAGCGACGATATGACCGGGGGCTGGCTTCTTCTGTCGATGTTCGGATTGCCCGGGAGAATCTGGCCGCTTCGCAAGCTTCGGAAATACAGCATCGGCAATCGCTGGTCCAGGCCCTGAATGCGCTGGATGTCCTGCTAGGGCAGCAGCCGGGTAAAACCGGTCATCTGGAGCGGACGCTGGCGGAACTGCCCGATCTGGAGCCGGCACCGGTCGGCCTGCCGGCCTGGCTGCTGGATCGCCGGCCGGATTTGATACAGGCGGAAATGCAGCTCGCTGCCGCCACGGCTCGGGTAGGGCTTAATATCGCCCAGCTTTATCCCGATCTGACGCTTTCAGCGGGGTATGGTTTTCAGGTTGATGAGTCACGGGAAATTCCCGATTTGTTCGACAGGAATTTTCAGATTTATTCCGCGGTGATTAATCTGGCACAGCCGATATTTCAGGGCGGCCAGCTGCGGGCGCGGGTCGATGCGGCCGAGGCCCGGGTGGAGCAGGCGGCGGCGCAATATGCCGGAGCGGTTCTCACGGCCATGCGAGAAGTAGAGGACGCGATGTCTGCTGATCAGCTGCTGATCAGGCAGTTGGCTGCCGTTCAGGAGCAGTTCAAGGAAGCGCAGGCCGCGGAAGGGCTGGCGTGGAGTCGTTATCAGCAGGGCGTTACCCGGTTGCTGGAAGTATTGGAAACCGAGCGCAGCCGGCGGCAGGCGGAAAACGCGCTGGTGACGGTAAAGGGACAGCTCTGGTCGAATCGTGTGGATTTGTTTCTGGCGTTGGGGGGGGACTGGCGGGTGGAAAAGCCGGGCGTGGGAGGGATATAATGCAAAAATCAAATATACCCAGTTGGGTTGAAAGCTCCCGGCAGAGCCGGGCGTAAGCTTTTTATCCGCTTTCCGGTTTAACCGGGTCAGACACCGGGCGAAGAGCCAAGCAGGCGAACATTCAGTATGACGAGTACAAAAATGACACATTATTCAGGATATAACGAGGACAGGCCATGAACCGTTTAAGAGTTGTTTTGCAGATCGTGTTTGTGATTCTTTTTCTGGCGGGCGGAGCATTCGTGGCCAGGAAGTTTATAGAAGCCAGGCGGATGCCGCCGAAAATAGAACGCAAAATTCCGGCGCCGCTGGTATTTGTGAAACAGGTTAATCGTCAGGCGATGCCGGTTGTCGTTCGTGGATATGGTACGGTCGAGCCGCGGACCGTGGTCGGCCTCGTGCCGGAAGTGGGTGGGAAGGTGATATCGGTTCATGAGGAACTGGTCAGCGGCGGATTTGTTAATGCCGAAGAAACTCTGATTCAAATCGATCCCCGTGATTATGAACTGGCGGTCCAGCAGGCGGAAGCGAATATCGAGCGTGCCAAAGTGCAGCTTGAGATCGAAGAAGCGGAAGCGGATGTGGCCCGAAAGGAATGGCAGGCCATGCGTCCGGGTGCAGAACCGGAATCGCCCCTGGTATTTCGCGAGGCACAGATCAAGCAGGCCCGGGCCGAGCTGGCCGCCGCGGAAGCGAATCTGTCCAAAGCGGAGCTGGATTTAACGCGTACCCGGATCATCCTGCCTTACGATGGCCGGGTGGTCAGTGAAACGGTCGATATGGGGCAGTTTGTCGCGGTTGGCCAGTCGCTGGCGACGATTTACGCGACGGATGTCGTGGAGATAGCCGTACCGCTGGAGGATAAGGAACTGGTCTGGTTCGAGGCGCCATTGACGGAGGATGGATTGCGGAAAGGGTCCGGCGCCGAGGTGGAGGTGACGGCGGCGTTTGCCGGCGGCGACTATCACTGGCAGGGCCGTATCGTGCGCTGCGAAGGGCAGATTGACCGGCGGTCGAGAATGGTGCATGTCATTGTTGAAGTGAAGAATCCATTCAAGGTAAAGGAAGGTCAGCCGCCGTTGACACCGGGGATGTTTGTCAATGTGGCCATTGAGGGCAAGACGCTGGATGATATTTATGTCGTGCCGCGCCATGCCGTCCATAACAAAAACGAGGTCTGGCGGGTCAACGGCGAGCAGCTGGAAATCGTGGAGGTTGAGATTGAGCGTGATGACAAGGATGCCGCCTATATTTCCGCCGGTCTGGATGACGGCGACCTGATTGTGACCAGTCCGATGGATGTGGTGACGGACGGAATGAAAGTCAGGGTCAACGTAGGACGTGGGACGTAGGACGTAGGATGTGGGACGTAAGCTTTTTATCCGCAGATAATTACGTTCCGACAAAACGGGGCTTTTCAATCGGAACGAGTTTAACCAGGATAACGCATTATGAATAATGATAATTATCAACCTAAGGGACCGTTGGCATGGTTTGCTTCGAATCATGTGGCGGCGAATATACTGATGCTGCTGATTCTGGTCGGGGGCGTTATGACAATGCTGAATATTCGGATGGAAGTTTTTCCCGAGTTCGAATCCGATTACGTTCAGGTCCAGGTGCCATATCTGGGCGCTTCGCCGGAAGAGGTGGAGGAGGGTGTTTGCCGGCGGGTGGAGGAGGCCGTTGCCGGAGTGGACGGGGTTAAGGAAATTCGTTCGACCGCCGCCGAGGGGATGGGTTCGATTTCTATCGAAGTTGAAGATTATGCCGATACGATGGAGGTGCTTGATGACATCAAGGCGGAAGTGGACCGGATCGACACCTTTCCCGTAGAGACGGAAAAACCGATTATCACCGACCTGACCAACCGGACGGAAATTCTTTCCATGTTTGTTTACGGCGAGGTCCCGGAAAGGATTCTCAAGGCTCTGGCGGAAGAGATTCGCGATGAACTGACCGCCACGGACGAAATATCTCAGGTGGCAGTTACCGGCGTTCGAGATTACGAGATTTCCATAGAAGTTTCCGAAGAGACATTGCGCCGTTATGGTTTGAGTTTCGCTCAGGTTTCTCAGGCTGTGGGCAGTTCGTCGCTGGATTTACCGGGCGGATCGGTGAAAACGGCCGGCGGCGAGATTCTTTTTCGGGTCAAGGGGCAGAAATACAACCAGCGTGATTTTGAGGATGTGGTGGTCTATACCCGTCCAGACGGGACGAAGATTTATTTGCATGATCTCGCGACGGTGGTCGACGGTTTTGAGGATACAGACCAATCGGCCCGGTTCAACGGTAAGCCGGCGGCCATGATTAAAGTGTTCCGGATCGGCGAGCAGGATGCGTTGGAGATTGCCAACAGGGTGAAAAAGTATATCGATTACAAGCGTCCGCTGCTGCCGGCAGGGGTGGGGCTGGATTTTGCGAACGATTATTCGGAGATACTCCAGTCGCGTCTCGATCTGCTTACGCGCAATGCGAAAATGGGTCTGATTCTGGTATTTTGCAGTCTGCTGCTGTTTCTGGATTTGCGGGTGGCGTTCTGGACGATGATGGGGATACCGATATCGTTCACGGGGGCGTTCTGGGTGCTGCCGTGGCTGGATGTGTCGATCAACATGATATCGCTGTTTGCCTTCATTGTGGTGCTGGGAATTGTGGTGGATGATGCGATCGTGGTGGGTGAGAACATTTTCGAGAATCATCAGAAAGGCATGTCGGGCTTTCAGGCGGCCTATGCGGGTATTAAGGAAATCTGGATGCCGGTGACGTTCGCGATTCTGACGACGGTAGTGGCCTTTTCGCCTCTGATCAGTGTTGAGGGCGGCATGGGCAAGATCATGAAGGTGATTCCGCTGGTGGTGATCAGCGTGCTGCTGATATCGTGGCTGGAGGCGTTGTTCATTCTGCCGGCGCATTTATCGGGTAAGAAACGCTCGATGTTCATCAATGTTCTGTTTTTCTGGCTGGTGATTCCGTTGTGGCTGCTGGGCAAGCTGATCCAGGTGAAAGATCCGCTGCACAGCTTTCAGGAATTTCTCAGACGGCGGCTGGAGTGGTTCATTCACGGGCCATACGGCTGGTTTTTAAAGAAGGTCATTCGCTGGCGATATGTCACCGTTGCTTTCGGGTTGGCGTTGTTGACAGCGATTGCGGGATTTGTCGCGGGCGGTCATATCAAGCTGGTGTTTTTCCCGAAGATCGAGGCGGATTTTATTGACGTTAAGCTCAAGATGCCGCAAGGGACGCCAGTGGAGCAGACGGCGGCGATCAGCCGGCGGATCGAGGAAACCGGTATGGCCTATTTACAGGAACTGGACGAAGAGTTAAGATCGCGATTGACTGAAGAGCAGGTCCGGGACGTTTTGGGAGAAGAGACCAGTGTGAAAGAGTTGTCGATTATGAACAATATTGGGACCTATCTGGGTTTGAATATTGTGGGGGGCGGACCGCGCGGATATGTAGAAAATACCGGTTCGCATCTGTCGAATACCTATGTTGAATTGATGAACGCCGAAAACCGGGACAAATTGATTCCGAAAGATTTGCGTAAGACATATTCTTCGACAAAGATAGCCGATGAATGGAGCCGGCGGGTCGGTGAAATTCCGGGCGTGAATTCGTTGTCATTTACGGCATCGCTGTTCAGGATTGGCGAGCCGATTAATGTCGAGTTGTCGCATCGAAATTTCGATCAACTGATTCTGTCGGCGGAGCGTCTGAAGGAGATATTGCGGAATTATGAAGGCGTCAGCGATATCACTGACAGTTTTGAGCCCGGCAAGATAGAACTCAAGCTGTCGCTGACCGAGCAGGGGCGGACGTTGAATATGACGCTGGGTGATCTGGCTCGGCAGGTTCGGCAGGGCTTTTACGGAGATGAGGTGCAGCGGATACAGCGTGGTCGGGATGATATCCGGGTTATGGTTCGTTATCCGGAAGAAGACCGCCGGAGTATCGCCGACATTGAGCAGATGCGGATTCGGCTGGCGGACGGGACCGAGGTGCCGTTCAATACGGTCGCTCAGGTAGAGATCGGTCGGGGGTATGCGACCATAAACCGGGCGGACCGGCGGCGTGTGGTGCAGGTAACCGCGGATGTCGATCAGGATGTGGCGAACGCCAATGAGATTAATATGCAGCTGGCCAGCAGTGTTCTGCCGGAGTTGCAGGCGGAGTTTCCGGGTCTCTTTTTTGAGTTTCAGGGTGAGCAGAAAGAGCAGCAGGAATCCATGGGCAGTTTAAAGAAGAATTTTGTGATTGCTTTGATGGGTATTTTTGTGTTGCTGGCGATCCAGTTTCGCAGTTATCTGCAGCCGTTTATTATTATGTCGGTGATACCGTTCGGGCTGGTGGGAGCGGTTTTGGGTCATATTCTGATGGGGTATGATCTGACGCTGCTGTCGATGTTCGGGATTGTGGCGTTGACAGGCGTGGTGGTTAATGATTCATTGATTCTGATCGATCTGGTCAACCGCAGCCGCGGCATAGACAAGGATATTGACCATGTGATTTATCATTCGGCTACCCGGCGTTTTCGTCCGATTATTCTGACGACCGTAACGACGTTTCTGGGATTGACGCCGATTATTCTTGAGAAAAGTCTGCAAGCGCGTTTTTTGATTCCGATGGCGATCAGTCTGGGATTTGGCGTATTGTTTGCGACGTTTATTACACTGGTTCTGGTGCCGGCGTTGTATCGGATTCTTGAAGATGTGCGGGCGTTTATAAATTTTCTGCTAGGCCGCAAGTCTGAGGATGAGATGACGGAGGAGCATCATGCCGCCGTGGCGGATACCATGGAAGAGAGCAAGCAGGGTCCTGAACGTGAGCCTGTGGCGGTATTGAATTCGTTATCAAATCCATAAAACCGAGAAAGAATGATTTTTACAGGATTATTTGTTTACTTAACAAGAATATCGGCCATATACTTAATAGTTTGTGACTTATACCCAAAGGGTTAGAAAGCTTCCGGCAGTGCTGGCGTAAGCATTTTATTCTTAGAGAAATACGTTCTGATAAAAGGAAAAGATTATGGATTTGAAAGACTATTTTGAGAAGACAAAGGGTTTTGGTGTACTGGCGACGGCGAACGCAGATGGGCAGGTCGATGTCGCGGTGTATGCTCGTCCGCATGCGATCGATGAGAATACGGTCGCTTTTATCATGCGGGATCGTCGCAGTTATCATTATCTGAAATCGAACGGCCAGGCCGCTTACCTGTTTTATGCCGAAGGAGAGGGATATAACGGGGTGCGGCTGCATCTGAGCAAGGTACGTGAGGAAACCAATGCGTCGCTGATCGAGCAGCTCAGCCGGCGGACCAATGCTCTGGGTAAGGAAAACAGCGACGCCAACCGCTATCTGGTTTATTTCAGCGTTGATGAGGTGCGGCCGCTGATCGGCGAAGAGGCGGCATACGAATGCGTTGCCAAGAATGAATAGAATGAGTTGTAATGGTGGTGATTTTGTGCCGGAATCGGTTAGCTGCGATCGGTTCCTATCTTGAGAAGCTTGAATGGAAGCGTGGGAACATGCCATCGAGAATCGCATAAAAACCCTGCTCGCACGGCAGCGTCTGGGGGTGCTGGCCACGCAGGGCGCAGGTCAGCCTTATTGCAGTCTGGTGGCGTTTGCGGTAAGTGGGGATTTACGGCATGTCATTTTCGCCACCAGCCGGGCGACGCGGAAATTTTTCAACATGTCACAGGAAAAGCGGGTTGCCATGCTGATTGATAATCGCGATAATGACGAGAGCGATTTTAAGGCGGCGCAAGCCGTGACGGTTACAGGTCTGGCCGGTGAAACCAGCAAGGATACCGAAAACAGGCTTTTTCAGAGTTATCTCAGTCGGCATCCGTCCCTGAGAGGATTTGTCTTTTCCGATGACTGTGCGTTGATGCGCATCGTGGTAGAGGAATACGTTTTCGTGGAGCAGTTTCAGAAAGTGGAAAGATACTCAATAATTCAAGATGACTGATTCTATAGAAGGAGCCAGGAGAAAATATTTTATTTTGTCTGACAGGTTATACCCAAAGGGAATGAGAATTCCCGCCAGGACCGTCGTAAAGGCTAAGCCCGCACATAGTTGCGTTTGGACAAAACGGGAATTTTCCATGGGAACGAGTATAGTATGGCGGATCAAAAGACAATTGTGGTGCTGGGGGCGTCCGGATATGTCGGAGCGCGGCTGACGCTATGGCTGCTGGACCGGGGTTATACGGTTCGGGTTGGCGGCCGATCACTATCCAAACTGCGGGAGCGGCCGTGGTACGATCATCCTCGCGTCGAGCCTTATGAGGTGGATGTTACGGACCGGAAAACGCTGGAAACGGTACTGGCGGGCAGTTGGGCAGTTTATTATCTCGTTCATTCGATGATCAGCCGGCACGATCAGTATGAGGATATGGACCGGGGGGGTGGTTACAATCTGGCGTTGGCGGCGGAAAAGAAAAACGTACAGCGGATCATCTATCTGGGCGGTCTGGGAGATGTCAGCTCCGCTTTGAGTCCGCATTTGCGTTCGCGGGCGGAGGTGGGTCGTATTTTACAGAGCGGCAAGACGCCGGTGACGATATTGCGGGCGGCGATGATTATCGGTTCCGGCAGTGCGTCGTTCGAGATTTTGCGGAATCTGACGCATAAGCTGCCGGTCATGGTGACGCCGCGCTGGGTGTCAACCCGTTCTCAGCCAATCGGCATTCGTAATGTGCTGCATTATCTGGGCGGATTGCTGGAGAGGCCGGAAACGATTGGGCAGACCTACGATATCGGCGGTTCGGATATCGTTCGCTATCGTGATCTGTTCGATATGTATTGCGATCTGAAGGGATTGCACCGGCGGATTATTATCCCCGTGCCTGTTTTGTCGCCGAAATTGAGTTCGTACTGGATCGATCTGGTAACGCCGGTGCCGGCCGATATTGCCCGGCCGCTGGCATTGGGTTTGCGGAATGAGATGATCTGTCGGGAGGAGAAGATCAAGACGATTATTCCGCAGGCTATTTTGGAAATTCGAGAGGCGATGCGGCTGGCCCTGGACGAGAGTTATTATCGCGAGGGCCGGGTTGATGAGATTGACTGGCTGGAGCGTCCGGAGATGAGTATGCCGGGCGACGCGGGGTGGAGCGGGGGGCGGTACTTCCGGCATTACATGGCTCGCAGGGGGGGGCAGCTGCGAGAGGATTAAAGCGCCAAGGATCGAAATTACGAAGACATTTATACCCAAAGGGTATGAGAATTCCCGCCAGGGCCAGTCGTAAAGTCTTTGTCCGCACATAGTTACGTTCCGACAATTCGGGTGTTTTTGAGCGGAACGAGTCTAAACACAGGCAGGATGCCTGTGTTACAGGTTTGCGTTACAAGAACCAGCTAATATAAATACTGGATAGTTTTATGAAGATTTATACACTTGATTTGACACAGCGGATGCCGATTTCGATTGAGGCGGCGTGGGATTTTTTTTCGACGCCGGCGAACCTGCCGAAGATAACGCCGCTGGATCTGGGGTTTACGGTGACGTCGCAACTGCCGGAGGAGATGTACGCGGGGCTGATTCTGATTTACCGGGTCAAGCCGATCCTGGGCATTCCGATGAAATGGGTGACGGAATTGACGCATGTCCGCAAGCCGCATTATTTCGCCGATGAGCAGCGGTTCGGGCCGTACAAGTTCTGGCATCATCAGCATTTCTTTCGCGAGGTCGAGGGCGGAGTGGAGATGCGCGATCTGGTGCATTACGCGCTGCCGGGCGGGCCGCTGGGGCAGGTTGTGCATGCGGCGAAGGTGAAGGGGCAATTGCAGGAGATATTCGGGTTCCGGCGGAAAAAACTGGTGGAGATGTTTGGGGAGATGGGGTAAGAAAGAGTAGATCAGTAAAAGAGTATTATGAGTATGAGGGAAAGAGTTATGGGAACGTTTCGGATATCATGTATCATCGAGAATCATGTGGAGCGGGAAAAGTCGCTGCGGGTTTCACAACTGCTGGTAGATACCGGCAGTGAGTTTACCTGGGTATCGGAAAGCCGTCTGGAAAAGATCAGCGTGCAGATGGAGAAGAAAGATGTGCCGTTCGTGATGGCCAACGGCAAGACGATTACACGCAATGTGGGATTTGCGGTGATACGTTATGGCGAGTTTTTTACGATCGATGAAGTTGTATTTGCCCAGCGGGGCGACTTGCAGTTACTGGGGGCGCGGACGCTGGAGGGTTTAAATCTGCGGGTGGATTCGCGGCAGAAAAAGCTGGTGGCGGCGGGAGAGTATCCAGCAGCATAAATATATCAGATTGCACCCCTTTTCTTTGTCCGGACGATGGAGAAGGGTACAAAGATCAAGAAGGTTTTACGCACTGGCGCCAAGGTGCCCAGGAAAAAGGAAGGAAGCTATTTGATCAGCATGGGCATCGGTTGATGCTGCGCCTCAACACGATGCGCCATCCTACGAAGTGCAATTCGTAAACGTTTGCCCAGGCTACGAGACCTAGAGCCCCTTCCATGAGTATCGATAAATAATGCCATTTTGATCAACAAAAAATGTTCTTCTTGCAGTGTATCCATGGGTTTGGGGTGGCGTCCATGTCGTGTTAGCATTTCCATACATGTTTGTATTTCCAGAGTAACTAGCTCCATAAGGATTATTTTATCTGGGATTTCCCATTTACACGGTTAAAAAACATATTTTTCTCCGCACGACACCGATAATTCTATAACAATCTCCCTGAACTGACAAGATTTTTCTTTTCTGATGCGGTTTTCCTGTAAATTCATACCAAAGACCTGATTTTTAGACCCGTACAGCTGCAAAACCCTATTTTTGTGCAGACCTCAACCGCTCTGGCCTTCATATATCCAAGTTTTTCAGCGAGAGTTAGCATTAGCCATATCCAATCGGTATCGGTCTCAAGCGTTTGATTTTTTCAAGGATTTCATAAAACAGGGATTGGGACACCAACACTTCTGCCATTTGAAACGTTACGTAGCGGGCGTGGCTGACAACCTTGGCTCCGATTTGGACCAGCCGCTGAAACCGCATGAGCATTGGCATATCGATATCTCGAATCTGAACCTCGGCGGTGCATTCTATTACATGTGCAGTATTCTGGACGGCTTCAGCCGTTCGGTCGTGCATGGGGAGATACGCCAGCAGATGAAAGAAGCCGCCGTGAGAAGGCACGGAAATCCGCCGATAACCCTTTCTTCTGCCCCATTTGCCCATCTGTCCGATAAAAACCCCTGTGCCGTAACGGCGCTTAGATCGCCGCCCCGGCGACAAAAGCGCCGCCCCGGCGACAAAAGCGCCGCCCCGGCGACAAAAGCGCCGCCCCGGCGAC
>CAYZXY010000014.1:0-59997 GCA_964482555.1 uncultured Pirellulales bacterium | reverse complement strand
ACCTGTCTGAAAAGTCTGGCTGGCTTCGAGCGGCCCTTTTTCAGTCAGAGCCTAACCTCGCAAATCCATCTCATTCATAAGGCGGTGACATTCCTCAATTGCTCCCATTACAAAAATATTCGGATACAGCTCTTCATAATACCACAGTTTTGCGAAATAAAAACCAATCGGACCAGCAGGAAACCGTTTCCCTGCTTCCGTGGCATCCATCAGCCAGCAACATCCCGCTGCTACCGCCCGGCAGATGGGTTCTGCGGCAATGGCAGGATTGAGACGAATCTGACGGGCCAGTGCCGCCACCGCCAGGCCTGTTTCCTCCAATGACGACGGCATCACGCCGCGATTGCCGCCCCAGCCACCATCATCATTCTGGGCACTCACAAGCCACTTTGCCGCCCTGGCTGCCATTGGTCTGGTATCATAGCGGCTAAGTCGCAATTCCTGCAGGGCCGCCATGACCCGGCACGTGCCATACACCGGATTTTCCTCATTGGCATCCCATTGATTCCCAAACCATAACGGGGTCCATGCCCCATCTTTTGACTGAGCCGCTTTTAAACAGGCTAACGATTTATGCATAAACGCCTCTGTTATTTTTATGTACCCTTCACCCAACTGGTCGCGCCAGGCATGAACAGCCATCAACGCATGCCCCGTCAAATCCGCACCGCTCCGGTCAAACGGCAGCTTCTGCCACCCCCGGCAAAAAGTCGGCATCCCCCCATCACCATTCTGCAGGCTCATCAGCCAATCTATCCCTCGCGTTGCAGCCGCCTTGATTTCCGTTCGCAGCAACTGCTCCATCTCCAGCCCTTCACTCAAATGATGCAATGCCAGCAAAGCCCCGGCAGTATCATCCGCATCCGGCACCGCCCCGGGCAAATCCGTCCACGCCCATCCTCCCGGCTCCGCCCCCGTATAAGGATGTGACTCCCGATACTGCTGCCCCAGCAGCCATGCCACCAACGCCATTCTCTCCTCTTCCGACAGCACCTCACCAATATTACCCCCCCACTGATTCACCGACAAGGTCGTTAGCCACGTCGTCAGATTGGTATCGATCGGCCAACTCCCATCCTCCCGCACCGACGCCCGGATAAACGCCACGCCCTTCTCCACCACCTCACAGGAGCCATATCCGGCTGCCAGCAGATTCATGACCACGAAACTCGTCAGCGGCGTTGCCTCCAGGAATCCGCCATTGCCCGGCTGAATACGTTCCAGCAGCCGCATCGCCGGCTTTTTCGCTCGCTGCCGTACCCATCGCCATACCCCATAGCGTGACGGCGCCTGCTCCGCCCGCGCCTGTCCGATCGCAATCAAAGCCGGCAACGCATAGCTCACCACCCGCAAGTTGACCGCCTTAAACCATCCCCGCGGCAGCAGCGCTAATTCATACGGCAGGGCCGCCACCTGCTCCCAGACCTTCCTGCCTGCCCCCAGGCTCCCGCAAACAGCCACCATCGACAAAATCGGCGCCGAAAATGTCCGGTCCGTTCCATATCGCCGGTTGATCGCCCCCGCGACCTGCTCCAGCTCCATACCACCCGCCGTCGCCGTAATCCACTTCCCGGCCTTCGCTTTTACTGCGGCATATTCATCGCCGGTTGCCAGCGCTGCCCACGCCAACACCGTGGTACTGATATTACTTCGACTGATCACCGTATCGCCCCAGCCCCCATCCTCGTTCTGATGCTCCGCCAGCCACAGCCGGCCCTTGCGAATCAGCTTCGCAATCTCATCAGCGAAGTCACACCCCTTTATTTTCACATAGCTTTCCAGTGCCGCTACTGCCGTCGCGGTTGACAAAGCGCTGCTCGACAGCCGCCCCTCCCAGACGCCTTCCCCATTTCGCTTATCCAGCAACGCCGTTCGGCAAAGCCTTTGCGTTGCCGCTAACCGCGTCCCATCAATCACTTTAAGAAACTCAGCATCCAATGTCTCATATCCCACGTCCTACGTTTCACGACCTACATTTCCAACTTCTCCCATCGTCAACAAGCCGTAACAGGTATATTCCACATCAACGGTCTCATCCAGCCATTGCCCGCGAAAACCGCCCAACGGCGACCAGAGCGTTTCCAGAAAATCCATGCACCCCGGACCAATCTCACTCAAATCCATCCCCAGCAATCCCAGCACATGCACCGCCGTCGCGGTGGACAGCAAATCCGGCATCGGCGTTTCCGGTCCGGCCGTAAAACCGCCTGATGCCGCCAGCCGTTTCATTAACCACTCGCGGGAGTTTTCTCCTGTCGGTTCATCCAGATAATACTGCACCGCCAAAGCCGCCGCGGTCGTGGTCGTGGTCGCCTGCCCCCCACGCTCGTTACTGTATCCGCCATCATCCTGAACCAGTCCCTTCAAACTCTTCAACAACCCGGCTTTATCCTCGTCGGTTAATTCCCGTTCCAGATCCTGCCACGCCCCCAGTCCGAGAAACGCGCCATAGGCGGTTCCCGTCCCTTTTGCCACTGCCGGACTGAAACCGCCATCCCCACCGCGAAAAGCCTCAAGCCGACGCAGAAGTCGTTGTCGGACATCATCCGGAACACCCCCTGAATTAGTCCGGTTGCGCACCAGCGCGCACACATGGTTAAAATCCAACTGTTCGATGATATCGTCAAATCCGGCAAGATACCCCGCAAAAGCCTCATAATCCATATCGCCCTGCAGTGCCGTCAAGGCCTCATACCCAAAGACGCTGTAATACAGATCGCTGGCCTGCGAACGCCCCCGGAAACCGCCATCGGCATTGATCTGGCCCCGCAAAAACGCCGTAGCTGTCCAGCGCCCCTCACCCAGCGGCCGGCCGGCCGATTTTATCTTCCGGATCATGTTCCGTCTTATACTCATAGCAGCACACCAGCGATTCCAAATCGTTAAATATTTTGCCCAGAACCCGGCGCAGCAGACTCTTGAGATTGCTGTTATGCAGTTCACTCAATGACCGTATCGCCTGGTTCTTATAAAATTCCAGCAGTTCTTCCGCTTTGTCCACAACACGATACCGGTCGATAACCGTCGTAATTTTCGCCATCGTCTCTGCCGAAATAATTTCGCTCTCCAGCCAGATACGGGCGAGTTGAGCTTTTTCGCTTTTGGGTGCGGCCTCCAATGCTAAAGCCGCTATCAGAGACGGCCGCCGTGACGCGAGATCGTTTTCCGGTTTATTCGGGCTGAAATCATCCAGGTCGTCATAAATCTGATACGCCGTTCCCAGAGCGTCACTGTACTTCTCCAGGGTCCGGCATAGCTGCTCATCGCCGCCGGCCAGGATAGCCGCCAGAGTCAACGCCACGCCAAAGGCCGGTGCGGTCTTATAACGGAAGATCTCCAGTGTCTGCCAGGGTGTTAACTGTCTGGGATTCTTCTGCCAGCATAACTCCTCGCCCTGGCCCAGCGATAAATTCCGATGCCCCAGCGCCGCCGATCGCAGCATCCGCGCAGTCTGATCGCCTCTACATTCGCACTCGCCAATCAAGCGATACCCTTCGCCCAGCAGAAAATCTCCCACGTTCAAGGCGATCTCCACGCCATACGTCTGATGCAGGGTTTCCTCGCCATATCGCAGGGTGTCATGATCCTCGATGTCATCATGAATCAGCGATGCCTTGTGGAAACACTCTACCGCCACCGCCAGTTTCGCCAGACTTTCAGGCAGTTTCTCATCCTTTCGCCCCTGGAGCGCGTAATACACGCACGACGCCAGAAACGGCCGCCATCGCTTACCAGATTTCGTCAGCCATTCCTGCCCAATCTTTTCTGTTTCACAGGCTGAGGGTCCCATTAATTCCGCCAGCCGTTTCGGCTCGAACCATTGTTCGACATGCTCACGTAATTCGCCCAGATTCAGGGACGGCGACTGCTGGTCCGCGCGCAGATGAATCGCGTCCCAGACCCAGTCCAGATCGACCAGCGTTTTTTCGCAGCCGTCACGGAGCAGCGGTATGGCGATACCCGGAATAGCCGCGGCGTCCATATATGGAAACACTTTTTCCAGCACGGATAGACAGCTCACCCCGACAACCGCTTCCACCTGGCCCGATTCCAGCATGGCCATCACCACCGGCGATCCTTCCGTCACCATGACGACATAACCCAGCCGCTCCGCCTCCGTCTGCAAATCGTAGATCGAGCAATGCCCGCATTTTTCACAGATCATCCCCAGGGGATCGGGCGTTGACTCACAATGTACTTCATGCCGCAAGCACTGGGGCAGCAGGAGCAAGCGGCGATTAAAGGGAACTGCCGCCATCTGTTCCCGCCAAAGCTCATTATTAATCAATACCGCCAGAAACTTGTAATAAATCGCCGGCAGGTTATGTGTCTTGATGATCGTCTGGCAGTGATGCTGCAGTTCATCCGCCGGCAGCGGCGGAACCGGTTTGATCCGCTGTATATAATCGCGGGTCAACCGCAGCAGTTTATTGCGCAGCAGCTTCGAGTGCGGAATTTCTTCCTGCACTCTGCGGGTGCCAATCGGAAATGTAAGTGGATTACTCATAATCAGTTATATTATAGTCTCACTCTCTGTCAAATATACCCAATTGGGTAGAAAGCTCCGGACAGGGCCGGGGGTAAGCTTTTTAGACGCAAATAATTACGTTCTGACATAACGGGTATTTTATTCGGAACGAGTATACAACACTCCAGTAGTCATGGCCAGCAACTTAACTTCTGGCGGCGATCTGGCGTTTAACTTTACGGAATGCCGATCGCCAGGAATAGACTTCCGTTTTTCCCAGAATCCGGATTAACCAGCGTTTCGCCGCGGACACGCCGGCCGCCCGCTGATTATCCCAGAACATCCGCGGTACCCACTTGAAATTCTGTTCATAACACATCGTGTAAAGTTCCAGATGCTCCGGCCGCATATCAGAAAGCGAAAACCGGCCCGAGGCGGCCCTGCCTCGCGGCATGGGCGGCTCATAGAATATCGGAAAAATCACGGTCCGTCTATCTGTCAAACTTTTAATCAGACGTATGGTGCGTTGGATATCGTTTATCGTTTCGCCCGGCAACCCCAGAATCACACTGAAAACCGGAAAAAAACCGCAGCGAATCATTTTATCGGCCACTTCCAGTGTCAATTCCTCCCAGTCCTCAGGCTGAAACGGAGCCATTTTTCCGGGACTGTTCGCCTGGACCAGATGACCGTTGGCGCTTTCGATGCCCATATTGACCCACAGATAATCGCAACGGTTTCGCCAGGTAAGCAGCCGCCGCAATTCCGTCAACTGCTCATCGCTCAATTGCCCGATCGTGGCAATGTTACCATGATCGATCTGCATAAAGGAAAGCTCTCGTAATTCCTGCATACGCACCAGTAACGCCTGTAATCGTTCAAAATTCGGCTTGATGCCATTACTGCCGTAACGAAAAAAATCCTCGCTGCCGCTGACCACGGCGGTTATGCCATTGCGGACATTAGTCTCCAGGTCCGAAAGAATCGTCTCCTCCGGCAGATGTTCCATACGCTGTCGGGCCATTGTGCAGAACAAGCAGCCTTTGCCGCAGCCGCGCGACAGTTCGATAATCCCCAGCATTGACGCCCCGCAGATCGGTTCGATGAAGGCGCTGCCGGTCGCCTCTTCAGACAGATGGCCCGTCACCTCATCACCGGCCAGTATGTTTTTGACCAGCTCCGGTCCCTGCGGTTCGAAATAACCTTCAAAGATCGTATCAATGCCCTGCTCGCGGGCAACCTCGGGCGACCTGGCCCATTGCCAGGCGCCCGCTCCCCCGCCGATAACATGGAAACCATACTCTGTCTTCGCCCGGCGAAGCTGTTCCATCATGCGTGCGGTCCAGTGTCTGGTGTATAATTCGCCTTTCCAGAAGCAGGTGGTGGTGGTATTGCTCATTCCTTCGCCCAGCGGGTCGCTCGAGCTGACCATGATCAGTTTCGTCCACGGCCCCAGAAGTCCCGGCAGCGCTTCGGGCGTCGTACAGACCACATCGCTTTCGCTCAACGATGTCCGGGCCAACAGCGAGGACTCAATTCGCCGCAACCCCAGCACTGTGGACCAGACCCGACCATTCCGATCGACCGGCATTTTCGGCGACACCAGATGACGCATGACAAACTCCGGCACATGCGTCGTCTGCATCGTGGCGAAAATTCCCTCAAAGAGCATTTTATAATGCCCGCTCAAGGTCCGGTCTGCTACCAGGACCACTGCCGGTCTCAATGTCGATTTATCCTTCAAACATCACCTGCATTCTATCTCAGGAATAGACACCACACTCACCACGTCCTGCGCCCCACGTCTCACGTCCTACGTTTTATCTTCCCATACCCGGCGCTGTTTGCCGGCGGCGCGTCGCTTTCGAAGAACTTCATAAATATCGGACTGCATAAGATTTTTAATATCTAACGGCTGGCTTGCATCATCTTCACCATCGCCGCCGTTGATTGGCGCCTCCGTGTATTTTGGAAAGATAATTGCACCCTGCGGGCACACCCGGGCGCATGCCGGACAATTTGTCTTGCAATGGCTGGGATTCGTCACCATTACCTGATTTTCATCATTAGCAGTATAGGTACCAAACAGACAAAAATTCAAGCATTGCTGACATCCGGTACACCGGTCATAGTCGATCACTGGAAACCAGGGCACCCATTCGCCCTTTGTTTCATCAGAAAGCACAAGTGAACGGTTGCCCTCCGGCGAAGAACCTGTGCATTCCTGAAGCTGCCGGGCAATGTCTTGCGGATTTGATTCCCGCATATTGACGAAGCGAACCTGCCGTAATTGCTGCACGCCCGCACGAAACAAAATCCAGCGCACCGCCCGTTCGTGGCACGCGATAATGACGGTTCTCTCGGCCTGTTCCAGTTGCATCAATCGTTCATCTTTATATGCCGCCAGTTCGCATAAGTCATTCACGCCCATAACGGGTACATCCGCCGGCAACCCGCCCAGAAACTCCCGCACGGCCGCTTTTACCGGTGCCGTTATAATATCGGTGTATCCGCAATCACAATAGAGAATATGCATATCGCCAGTCTCATTTCAATTCCACACAGACCAGTTCTCCCGCGGCATTACGGGCATAGAGCAGTCCGTTCGCCAGCGTGGGCACTGTCCAGCATTTTTTCGTGGAAGGCATTACCTGCGTTTCCGCAATAACTTTAAACTTTTCAGGATCAGCCTGAGCGCAAATTAATTGCCCCTTTTCGCTGAGAACCAGCATCCGGCCATCTTTGCTGATCAGAAGAGTGCCTTTGCCATAACCGTCATGGGACCACATTGCTTTACCGGTCGCAAAATCCACACAGGTCAATTTGCTGTTGTCAAAACCATAAAGATACCCCTGCCAGAGCACTGAACTGGCCATGTGATTCTGCATGTGTTTGACTTTCCAGCTTTCTCTGACATTGCCTTTGGTATCGACATCCAGCCGTGCCCCGCCGACATTGAAGGCCGAAGAAACAAACACATCCTTCGTCTGGGAACATATTACCGGATCGGCAATATTTTCATCATGAGCCGTCTTCCAGGGATATTTCCAGACAATATCACCATTTCGAGAACGAACACCATAGACCGTATCCTTCCCGAAAATCACCGCCAAAGGTTCCCCGTCCTGTTCATACAGCACTGGCGTGGCATATCCGGCTGCAATGACGCCGTTCTGCCAGACTTTTTCACCATTGTCTTTTTTCAGGGCCAACCCCGCCTGGCCCGCATTCAGGATCAGCATATCGCCATGCACCAGAATGGAGCCGGCAAACCCCCATGTAGGCGGTTTGATCTCAAATTCATCCTGAATCTGTCTGTGCCATTTAACCTCACCGGTTTTTTTATCCAGACAGAAAACGTCGCCTTTCTTGCTGAAAGTATAAACATAATCCCCGACCACCGTCGGTGTAGCACTGGGACCGCCCTCATACCACTTGGGATCGAGCGGCTGATCGTATTCATGCGACCAGATTTCCTTGCCGGTCCGGGCCTCAAAACAATAAACCGTATCCTTGTCTTTCTTAAACAGCCCGCCACCGTTGCCCATCGTATAGGCCCGGCCTTCATTTACAGTTATCGAAGAAAAACCCGTGCCGATTTCTTTGCTCCATAATCTTTTTGGGCCATCCTTGCCCCAGTCTGAACGCCAGTGCGTCTCCGGCACGATCCCGTTTTGGTCCGGGCCGCGCCACTGACTCCAGTCCCCGGCTGGACATACCTGGTTAGCAACACATAGCATCAACACTGTCAAATAACACAGCTTAAATAATCCGGTTTTTCCATACTTTATGTGTGATTCTTGCATGTTTGTGGCCTTTAAAGTGTGAAATATTAAAAAAAAGCCCCGTTTCCAGTTCCAACGGGGCCCATTATTCAAAGATACTATCTGCTGTATTCATTTAGTATTTTACCATTAACCTTTACACCATTTTATATAAAATCAAGCAGCTATTCAACCCCTAATCACACATAACCCACCCCTTTTCTGTAAATCCCCTTACAACGGCAAATCTTGTTAAACCATTAAAAATAAATAAATTACGAATGGCTTCCAGGCAACAGCCGTCAAAGGCATTATTCTTCGATCATCGCCAGTGAATTTAGAGTACCGTAAGGATTCAGCCGGTTGTCATCGTTGTCCGGATCGAGCAGCCAACTATCGTCAACGCGGAATTTATATTGATACTCACCTGGCTCAAGTTCAAGAGTATGAGCGAAGCTGCCGTTTTTTTGTTTTTTCATGCGAACCGGCTCCCAGTTGGTAAAATCGCCGGCAATAGAAACGGATTTTGTTCCATTGGATGGGGTGATAACAAAACGATATGTTCCTTTTTTACGTCCTTTTTTATACATTTATAACCCCTTTTTTAAAACAGTTTTACTATGTTTCTGCCTGCTAATCGCCACATGACATATTCTTTCACCATTTTTACAACTCTTTTTACTTACTCCAACTGACCGATAGTAATCATTTTTTTGGATAATCTGATCAAACAAAAAAGGCCTGTCTTGCCGATAAATACAGTAGAAACAAACAGTTACTGGCAAGGAGGCTTTATGATTACTATCGGCAGGATGCCCCAAAATGCCAAGCGTTTTTTCAAACCGGTCGCAGCCGCCGTTTCCGAGCATGTTTACGACTATTTCTGGCGTATGACGCTGGCCCTGTGCCTCAGTCATACCGGCACCATCGAACGGCTGGTCGAACTGCGGCGGAACGTCTGGCAGGAGGAAATCAAAAATGTCATTAAAGTGTCGCATGATAAAAATGTCATTCGCCGACTGGAAAAACTCCTCGCGGCCTGATATCGGTCAGTTTGAGTTACTTAATTATTAAGGCAAAATCCGCATTTATGTCAAGCATATTTTCAAATCAGGAAATCTTTAGCGATCAGCTAAGACAGGAAAGAGCCTTCCAGATAAATAACAGGGAAATACTTGAAACCGGGATTTTAATTGTATATATTGTTGGTAGATTATATAAGGTATTATAATATGCGATTAACGACTAAAAGCGAGTATTCGATTCTGGCGCTGATCTATATGGTCCGGCAGGGAGAAGGGTCTTATGTTCGTATTGAAGATATCTGCATGGCATACGGGATGCCCCGTAAGTATCTGGAGCATTTATTGCGTACGTTGAAACAAAACCGGATTATCAGAGCCAAACGAGGCGTCGGCGGCGGTTATGCGCTGGTCAGACCAGCCGGTCAGATCAGCATCGCGGAAATTGTCCGGCTGATGGATGGCGCTCTGGCGCCAACGGTGTCAGTCAGCGAGTATTTTTTCTCTCATACGCCGTTGGAAAAAGAGCCAAAAATCATCGGTATCTTCAAAGAAATCCGGGATTATATCGCTTTGAGGCTGGAACAACTCACATTGGCGGATATTGCCTGAGGAAACGTATGGATCCATCTATTTATATGTTACTCGGGGTACTGACGATCTCGTTTGCGTGTGAATACATGGACGCATCACTGGGAATGGGGTATGGCACGACATTGACGCCGGTCTTGATGCTAATGGGGTTTGCGCCGCTGCAGATTGTGCCGGCGATTCTGGTATCGCAACTGTTTGCCGGCTTGTTTGCCGCCTTTATGCATCACAAACTCGGCAATGCGAATTTTCGGCCTGAAACCATAAATCCCAGAAGAATCGTAAAAAGTCTGAATGCTCTGGGATACATAGAAACCTATCGGCGCGGGGTGCCGCTGCATTTGAAAGTGGCCATACTGCTGTCGTTATGCAGCATTATCGGGACGGTTGCGTCGGTTTTTGTAGCGGTAAACATCCCAAATTTTTATCTGAAGCTGTATATCGGGATACTGGTACTTTCCATGGGGGTTTTGATTCTGATCTTCTTCAAGAAATCATTTCGGTTTTCCTGGACGAAAATGTCTATTCTGGGAATGATCGCTTCGTTCAATAAAGGGATGAGCGGCGGCGGTTACGGGCCGGTCGTCACAGGCGGACAGATTCTTTCTGGACTTGAAGGACCAAATGCCGTAGCAATCACCTCCTTATCAGAAGGAGTGACCTGTTTTGTCGGCATACTGACATACACCCTGGTTCAGCGGGGCGAAATGGACTGGTCTCTGGTGCCTTGGCTGGCGACCGGTGCTGTGCTGTCGGTGCCGCTTTCGACGGCGACGGTCAAAAAAATCCGTCCGGTTACTCTCAAAACGGCAATCGCTTTCATTACTATGGGCTTAGGGATCTTTACGCTGATAAAAATCTTTTAAAGCTGGTCTGTTTTTATAAAGTAATTCGTCCTATAATTACCTGACAATGATGAGTGAAGGTCAGGAAATTCATCGCACGACATTTGGCCATACCGTTTTCGGCAACGGAGACGTGCGGGTGTAAGGTATATATGTCGTTGCTTTTAATGAGTTTATAGCATTTTCGGCTCGAGGTTTGTTCCACCGAAGTATATATAAAATACCACTTTAAAACAGATTAGTCGTTGCTCTGCAGGTGATTATTATCTAAAATTGACAAGATTATCCAAAAGTCAGCACGTAATTTGAATAATCACTTACAAAATAAGTAAACAAGTAAACATGGAATCGGTTACCAGGACAGGGCAACTGGAACGTTACGTTATGAAACCGACAAGGAGAGGAAGCCGGCACGTATTCCGTCCGACACTGCCTCATCCTTGATCAGTGAACCCTCATGGTGGATAAGGAAAAATGCCTCAAAAAATACTCAAAGATTTTGGCTTGTACGAAGCAAGACGTGAACATGATGCCTGCGGCATCGGCGCTCTGGTTAATATTTCGGGACACCGGGATCACGCCATCATTGCCAATGGCAAGAAGGTGCTGTTGAACCTGGAACACCGCGGCGCGGCCGGGGGCGATGAATCGACCGGCGACGGAGCGGGCATTCTGTTCCAGATTCCCCACGAATTTTTTGCCGAGGAACTTGGCAAAGCGAATATGGTCCTGCCGGACCGGAACGGCTACGGCGTCGGGCAGATATTCGGTCCTCAGAATGAACGGTTAGGGCAGCGCTGCGAGGAACTGCTTGAAAAAGCGATCCGACATTACGGTATGGATATCATCGGCTGGCGCGATGTGCCCAGTAACAATTCATGTCTGGGCGATCTGGCCCGCAGCAGCGAGCCGAACGTCAAACAAATTTTCATTCATGGCAAAGGTCTGCGGGAAGAAGAGCTCGAGCGTAAGCTTTACCTGGCGCGTCGGCGTGCGGAAAAGCATGTTCGCGAGACTTTCGGCGATGCGGCATTTGATTTTTATGTTGTGAGCATGTCGTGCCGAACGATCTGCTACAAGGGCATGTTCCTGGCATGGCAGTTGTTTGAATATTACCTTGATCTGAATGATCAGCGTATGGTATCATCCCTGGCCATCGTTCACCAGCGTTACAGTACGAATACACTGCCGAACTGGCGTCTGGCTCAACCGTTTCGCAGTATCGCTCATAATGGCGAAATCAATACTCTCAGCGGCAATTACAATAAGATTCGCGCGCGCGAGCGTACGATGAAGTGCGATCTGCTGGGCGACGCGGCGGCGATAGACGATATTCAGCCGGTACTGACGCCCGGCGACAGCGATTCTGCGAGTTTTGATAATGTGCTGGAATTGCTGACCCGTGCCGGCCGGTCGATGCCGCATTCACTGATGATGATGATCCCGGAAGCGTTCGGGACCAGTTATCACATCAGTACAGACAAACGAGCCTTCTATGAATATCACGCATCGATCATGGAACCGTGGGATGGTCCGGCAGCGATGGTCTTCACCGACGGCCGGCTTCTCGGGGGCACATTGGACCGGAACGGCCTGCGGCCCTCGCGTTTTGTGGTTACGACGGACGGGCTGGTGGTTTTGGCCAGTGAAGTGGGCGTGATTGAGTTTCCGCCGGAAAAGATTCGCCAGAAAGGCCGTTTGCAGCCGGGACGTATGTTCCTGGTCGATACCGAGGAAGGCCGGATCATTCTCGATAATGAAATCAAGGGCAAAATCGCCCGTCAGAAACCTTATCGCCGCTGGCTGGAGCAGAACCGTATTGAACTGCGAGGCCTGTTCCATGTGAGTCGGCCACAAACCTGGGACCGCAATTCGCTGTTGAAATCGCTGCGGATTTTCGGTTATACACGGGAAGAGCTGTCGATGATTATTTCCCCGATGGCGGGTAACGGACAGGAACCGGTCGGTTCGATGGGCACGGACACGCCGTTGGCGGTGTTATCCGACCAGCCCAAATTGCTGTTTAATTATTTCAAACAACTTTTCGCCCAGGTGACTAATCCACCGATTGACCCTTTGCGGGAAGGTCTGGTCATGTCGCTGATGAGCTTTGTCGGTAAACAGCGGAATTTTCTGGAGGAATCGCCGGACCATTGCCAGCAGCTTAAGATTCCCCATCCGATACTGACAGATGAGGATATCATGCGTCTTAAGGCCATCAGCCGGGAAGATTACAAAGTAGCCACGATTCAGGCGTTGTTCGACGCGCAAACGGATAATCCCGGCGAGAGCCTGCGGCGGGCGCTGGAAGATCTGGTCGCATCGGCGGAAGCCGCCATTAACAACGGCGCCTCATTGCTGATTATCAGCGATCGGGGCGTTACGGCAAAAAAGGCGGCCATTCCGAGCCTGCTGGCCACGGGGGCCGTGCATCATGGTCTGCTGGACCGCAATCTGCGGGGCGAAGCCGGCATCGTCATCGAAAGCGGGGAGCCGCGCGAGGTCATGCATTTCTGCCTGCTTTGCGGTTATGGCGCGAACGCGGTGAATCCCTATCTGGCCCTCGAGTCGCTGAACTGGCTGCAGGAACTGGGGGACATATCCGATGATCTGGAACCGGAACAACTGCTGGAAAATTACATTAACGCCGCCAAGAAAGGGATTCTCAAGACCATGTCAAAGATGGGGATTTCCACGCTGCGAAGTTATCAGGCGGCTCAGTTGTTTGAAGCGGTCGGTCTGGACAAGGATATCATAGGCAATTACTTTAAAGGAACCAGCTCACGAATCGCGGGTATAAATCTCAATACGCTGGCCGAGGAGACCCTGCGTCGGCATCGTAAAGGCGTGAATCCTCCGGAGCCGGGTGAAGTGGAAATCGAATATGGCGGCGAATACCACTATCGCGATGATGGAGAGTACCACCTTTATAATCCGCAGAGCATTGCCCTGATACAGCAGGCAGTCCGCAACAACGACACCAGAGCATACGAAGAATATGCCAAAATCATAAACGATCAATCCAAGAGGCTGGCGACGCTGCGAGGATTGTTCGAGTTCGTTAACGAAGAGCCGATCCCGATCGACGAGGTCGAACCGGCAACGGAAATCGTCAAACGGTTCTACACCGGCGCGATGTCGCACGGCTCCATCAGTAAAGAAGCTCACGAATGCCTGTCAGCCGCCATGAACAAGATCGGCGGGATGAGCAATACCGGCGAAGGCGGGGAAGATCCGGCCCGCTATCTGCCTCGCGATGACGGTTACGACCTCAACAGCGTGATCAAGCAGATTGCCAGCGGTCGTTTTGGCGTTACGGCGGAATATCTAGCCAAAGCCAAAATACTGCAAATCAAGATGGCACAGGGCGCCAAGCCCGGCGAAGGCGGACAGCTTCCGGGTCATAAGGTTTCGGAAGAGATCGCCCGCCTGCGGTTTTCGACGCCGGGTGTATCTCTGATATCCCCGCCGCCGCATCATGATATTTATTCCATCGAAGACCTGGCCCAGCTGATCTATGACCTCAAGTGCAGCAATCCGGGCGTAAAGGTTTCGGTGAAGCTGGTATCGGAGGTCGGTGTGGGCACAGTCGCGGCGGGCGTGGCCAAAGGCAATTCCGACGAGGTGCTTATCAGCGGGCACGACGGCGGCACAGGCGCCAGTCCGCAATCTTCGATCAAACACGCCGGCCTGCCGTGGGAACTGGGTCTGGCGGAAACGCAGCAAACCCTGATTATGAACGGCCTGCGCGATCGCATTGTCGTCCAGACAGACGGCCAGATGAAGACCGGCCGCGACATCATCATCGCCGCGCTGCTGGGAGCGGAGGCTTACGGTTTCGGCACGGGTTCGCTGGTGGCCCTGGGCTGCATCATGCTGCGAAAGTGTCATCTGGGCCTCTGCTCGGTAGGCATTGCCACGCAACGGCCCGACCTGCGTAAGAAATTCATCGGCAAGCCGGAACACGTCATTAATTTCATGATGTTCGTCGCCGAGGAAACCCGCGAATATATGGCGCGTCTGGGTTTCCGCACCATTGACGAGATGATCGGCCGGGTCGACAAACTGAGCTGCCGGAAAGCGATCAATCACTGGAAGGCTCGTGGTCTGGATTTCAGTGCCGTGTTTGCCAAACCGGACACCTCCAACGGTCAGCCGTTGCGTTGCATGCGGCCTCAGAACGACACGGTGAAAAACCACATAGACTGGTCCATCATCGAAAAGGCCCGGCCGGCGATCGACAAACTGCAGAAAACGAAAATCGACATGCCGATTCGAAACGTTAACCGTACCGTCGGTACGGTGTTGAGTAACCATGTGGTGAAGAAGCACGGTTCGGAAGGGCTGCCTGAAGGGACGCTGGAAATCACCTTTAACGGTTCGGCCGGCCAGAGTTTTGGAGCATTTTTGTCGCCGGGCATAACTTTGCGGCTGATCGGCGACGCCAACGATTATCTGGGCAAGGGCCTTTCCGGCGGGCGTATTGTCGTGCAGACACCACTAGAGAGTCCCTTCCAGCCGAATGAAAACATCATCGTCGGCAACACCCTGCTTTACGGTGCGACACGGGGCGAAATCTTCATTAACGGTCTGGCCGGCGAGCGTTTTGCCGTCCGCAACAGCGGCGCGACCGCGGTGGTGGAAGGGGTGGGCGATCACGGCTGTGAGTACATGACCGGCGGCGTGGCCGTCATTCTGGGCCATACCGGCCGCAACTTTGCCGCGGGCATGAGCGGCGGCATCGCTTATGTTTTTGATGAACATCAGCTTTTCGATACGCTGTGCAATCTCGACCTGGTCGATCTGGAAAGCGTCTGGCAGGAAGAAGACCGGCAGCGGCTGCATGATCTGATCACCCGGCATTTCCAGTGGACCGGCAGTGTCCGTGCCAAGATGATCCTGGACCGCTGGCCGGAGATGCTGGGCCGGTTTGTCAAGGTCATGCCGCTGGATTATCGCAAAGCGATGGAACGAATGAAAGAACGCGAACAGAAGGAAACTGAATTTACACCCGCTACAGAGGAGGTTTTCCATGGCTGACCCTACGGGTTTTATTGAATTTAAACGCGAAGAAACGCCCTACCGTCCGATAGAGGCGCGGATCCATGATTTTTTCGAAGTGGAACTGCTGCAGCCGGAAGAGACGCTCAACCGGCAGGCGGCCCGCTGTATGGACTGCGGTATCCCTTTTTGTATGGGACACACCGGCTGTCCACTGAAGAACCGGATACCGGAATTTAACGATTTTGTGTACCAGAAACGCTGGCGGGAAGCGCTCGATGTCCTGCATGCCACGAATAATTTTCCGGAGATCACCGGTCGTGTCTGCCCCGCCCCCTGCGAGGAAGCCTGCACGCTGAACCTCAACGACGACCCGGTGTTGATCAAGCACATCGAATACCAGATTGCCGAACGCGGTTTTAAGATGGGCTGGATTAAACCTATGCCTCCCAAAGAGAAGACCGGCAAACGGGTGGCGATTATCGGATCGGGACCGGCGGGACTGGCCGCGGCACAGGAGCTGGCCCGTCGGGGTCATGAAGTCACTGTTTTCGAAAAAGAGGACCGCATAGGCGGCCTGCTGCGTTATGGTATTCCGGACTTCAAGCTCGATAAGCAGATTCTTGACCGGCGGCTCGAACAGATGAAGGCGGAAGGCGTACGTTTCGAGGCCGGGGTGAATGTCGGATACGATATTACGGCCCGTTATCTGCAGAAGATGTTCGATGCGATTGTGATTACGATGGGTGCGGGCACGCCGCGCGATCTGCCCGTCGAAGGCCGGGAGTTGAAGAACGTCAGTTTCGCTATGACGTTTCTGACCCAGCAGAACAAACTGAATGCGGGGGACAGGATTCCCGAGGAGGAGATCATCACGGCGAAAAATAAAGTGACGGTGGTTATTGGCGGGGGCGATACCGGCAGCGACTGCGTCGGGACGTCAATACGTCAGGGGGCGAAGAAGGTGTATCAGTTCGAGATTCTGCCCAAACCGCCGCAAGCACGATCGATCGATCAGCCCTGGCCGATATGGCCGCGGGTCCTGCGGACTTCCAGTTCGCAAAAGGAAGGCTGCGATCGTCGCTGGTGTATCCTGACGAAAAAACTTTCCGGCAGCAACAACATCGTAACTGACCTGCACGCCTGCGAAGTCCAATGGGAAAAGACCGACAAGGGCTGGGAGATGCAGGAACTCCCTGGTACGGAATTCACCATGAAGGCTGATCTGATTCTGCTGGCGATGGGATTTGTGCATGTCGATCATTCCGGACTGGTGGAACAGTTGGGGCTGGAACTAGATAATCGCGGCAATATTGTCGCTAACGATTATCGTACCAGTTTGGACGGCGTATATACGGGTGGCGATTCCGAAATGGGAGCGTCGCTGGTGGTGAATGCGATCGCCGAAGGTCGGAAAGCGGCGAAAGTCGTGCATGCCGATTTACTGACCCCCCGTTTCTCTCCGTAATGAACCGGAGAAACAAAAGGAGACCACACCATGAATACAAAACAGTTTTTGATTATATGCTCTATTGTCCTGGCCGGTCTGTTTATATTGAATCTGGCGGCCGGTTTTTTACGGGCTGATGCCGCGGGCTCGCCAGCATCGTCGGACAGACTGGCCGTGGTCTGGAGCAGCGACGATCCGGAAGTGGCCAGTAAAGTCTGCTTCATGTACACCCATAACGCCAAGAAACAGAGCTGGTTTGATGAGGTGACATTGATCGTCTGGGGTCCCTCGTCGAAGCTGCTGGCCGAAGATGAGAAGCTCCAGAAAGACATCCGGCAAATGCAGGCCGACGGCGTTAACGTCGAGGCCTGTATTGTGTGCGCGAACATGTACAATGTTGTACCGAAGCTCAGAGAACTGGGCATAACGGTTAAGCCAATGGGCAAGCCCCTGAGCGATTATCTGAAGCAGGGCTGGAAAGTGATAAGTTTTTAAAACTGCTCAACCGGTGAAAATATCCTTGTCCAGCATCCCATAAGGGTTGAAACAGCTGCGCATAGACAGCCAGATTGCCAGGACGATGGTTATGGCCGTGCCGGTGAAAATGGCGATCATAATCGCAATCTGATATTTGATGGCCATCAGGGGATCGGAGCCGCCGAGAATCACGCCGGTCATCATCCCCGGCAGCGACACCAGCCCCACCGTCGCCATCGTTGCCATTGTCGGCTTCAAAGCATCCTGCAAAGCCTCGCTGAGGTAAGGACGGGTTACTTCGCTCAGACTGGCGCCCTGAGCCAGACTCATGCAATAGACCTTTTCACTCCGCCGGATATGATTGTAGAAATGACCGATGCCGATAATATTGGCCCGCAGGCAATTTCCCAGAATCATTCCCGCGATCGGGACCGCATACTGAGCATCCAGCAGGTTGTCCCGCCGCAGTATCAATCCCACAAACACCAGCAGCGGTGTTGCCGTCCCGACCAGCAAACCGATAAACATTGATAACGCAAACCGTGACAACTTCAGATTGCAGCTGCGCACAATGGTAACATCGGCCACCGAGACCATGACCAGCAGCCACAATCCGTTAAGCCACCAGTAATTATATTGAAATATGACTTGCAGATAAAGCCCCACGAAAATAAGCTGCAGCGTCATACGCAGCACACTGGTAAGTGTCCGGCCGACCAGAGGAACCTTGTGCCAGAGCATGATCCCCAGCGGTATCAGCAGGAGCAGATATCCCCCCGCCAGTTGCATTGGTTCGATATCGACCGTCATACCCCTGCCTCCGCCGTCACCCTCTGCGGCAAAGCTAATTGCCGGTCGGCAAAAGCAAACGCCTCCGGATCATGCGCTACAATCAGCATGGTCATATCGTTCAGACGGCTCAAATAATCCGCGATCCTGTCCCGGGCTTCGCGGTCGAGCGCTGAGGTGATTTCATCGAGCAGCAGGACAGGCCGATTGATTAATAATGCCATTACCAGAGCGATCCGCTGCTTTTCGCCACCTGATAATGTTGCGACATTTTCTTCTAGCAGCCGCGCTGGCAGCCGAAAAGTCTCAAAAAGCGCTTTGACGCGATCCGGGTCGGATTGCAGGTGCGCATTCGCACGGAGTGAAAATGGAAAATAGATGCGTTGCCGAACCGCTCCTTCGCCCAGTTCCGGTTCCTGGGCCACATGGGCCATCAGCCGCCGCAGTTGCCAGACAGTTTCCGGCAATAATGTTTTGCCATGAATGACAACCTCGCCCTTTTGATAGGGCGTAAATCCCAGCAGCACACGTAACAGCGTCGATTTGCCCGCACCGGAAGGTCCGGTAATGACGACTTTTTCGCCGGGTTCGATCTGGCAGGAAAAATCGTCCAGAATCGTCTTGCCGCCCAGCTGGACCATCATGTCTTTCATTCGTATCATTAAATACTCAGAGCTTCAATGCATTTTGAATCACATGAGACAAGTGGTGCGACTGTATAACGTTCGCTCTTCGTCATTGAATCATTGTTTCATCATTCGGATTTCATAATTCGAAATTCCGGTTTATCCGGGTCAGGACGTTTCTTTATCACTGAGACATGATAACGCAAATGACTACCCGCGCAAACCACAAAAAAACCCGGCAGTATCACAACCGCCGGGTTTAAAAACTCGAAATTCAATGACTTTACGCGTTGAGTATGGCACGGGCAGATTCATCTTTGACTTCTGTAACATAAGGAATATAAGCCACTTCCGCGGTTTCGAGGTTGCCAGCCATGATGTCCGAGCGGGATATCTCCGACAGTTTGAATTTCCGCACGCCGGCCATAAACTGCTGCAAACCGCAACTCAGTTTATCAGCATAGCCGACCATGGCAATAGCGCCAAACGGAATATTGTCCATCTCATCGGCACCGACGCGGTTCTTGACATGTTCCCAGCCGGAGAAGATTTCTTCCGGAGTTTCGCCGATATCCTTGACGGTTGAGGGCAATTCGGTCCAGTTGCCGTTAAGGGCTTCGCGTTTTTCCGGCTTGAATACACCTTCGATGTTACTGCCCAGGAATCCGGGGATCATCGGCGCCCGGCCCATACAAACCATTTTAGTATAAGGCGCCCCCAGAGCGATGGCCTTGAAGATATGGTCTTCGCGGGCAAAACCGCCGGCAAACGAAATATCCGGCACTCTAATTCCGCGCGCCGCCAGCATCTGGCAATATTCATACGCTTTGGCATGCAGCGGCAGCGAGGGCACACCCCAGTGCTCCATCATGTTCCAGGGGCTCATGCCCGTACCGCCGCCGGAGCCGTCTATTGTCAGCAGGTCCAGTTTCGCGTCAGCCGAGAAACGGACCGCCATCGCCAGTTCTTCCATGCCGTAGGAACCGGTCTTGAGCGAAATACGTTTATAACCCAGTTTACGCAGGCGTTCGACTTCTCCCATAAAAGTCTTCTGTACTTCAGCCACGGTATCCAGATCCGTCGCGCCCAGACGGCTGTGACGGGCAAACGATCGCAGTGAGCCCGATTTGAACGCTGCTTCCGCCTGCGGATGATACGGATCGGGGTCGACGATATACCCGCGATCTTTCAGGAACCGGGCGTATTCCAGCGAATTCACCTGAATCTCGCCGCCGATCACTTTGGCGCCCTGGCCCCATTTCAGTTCGATGATGACCTTGTCGCCGTATTTGTCGATGATGTATTCGGCCACGCCGTTGCGGGTATCTTCCACGTTCATCTGGACGATAATCGCACCATATCCGTCATAATACCTCATAAACGTATCGACGCGCCGGTCCAGTTCCGGTGCGGCGGTGATACGCCCTTTATCCAGCTTTGAATTCAGATCGACGCCCACGACGTTTTCACCGACGACGATCGGGATACCGCATATCGCAGCTCCCACGGCAAAGGAATCCCAGTATTTCGCGGCAATGAAGGTTGATCCCAGAGCGCCGGTCATGATCGGCACGCGGCATTTGGTCTGGATTTCGCTCCCGAACGACGTTTCGATATCCACATTGGGAAAGACGCAATGATCGGGATCCTTGCTCAGGCCTTCCCGGATGCCCCGCGAACCATAGGCATAACCCTGGATTCGCAACGCATGATAGCCGACACCCAACTGAGTGACGTTGGAAGAGCCCGAAGTCGAATGACTGAATTCACGCGGATATAATAATTTGCGTCCTACCAGCGAGGAAAGCCAGGTTTCACATTTCCCCTTGCAACTGCTCAGGCAGAGTGTGCATACGCCCGATTCGCAAGGAATTCCTCTGTTCACCGTCCCCAGTGCATCATTATTCTTCGTCCAGTGTAACATATAAGACCCTCTAAATTCAATTCCAGCCCGGCGGCCTTATCCCGCTACATCGCGGAAAGAGCGCCGGTATTTTTTTAGTACCTGCACATACAGAAAACACCTTAATATCCCACATCTTTCAAGAATCATTATAATTTTACGGCAGTCTATTGCCGTATAATATAACATATTCCCCAAAGGACTCAATCATAATAATTGAAATTAAGGCAATAAATTTCATAAATCACCTTAAACAGGCCATTAAACATAAACTATCGGACAATTCTTTTTTGGCATAATTTTATCGGCATTCAACTATGCGGCAATATTGCCGTTATTTTTATATTATATTGCTTTTATCCGGCAATACAATGCCGTATAATGCTAACTATGAAGCAAAACATGAATATTGATCATCAACGCAAAATGGCGGCAATATTACGCATACTCGATCAGGCGGGCAAACCTCTGGGCAGCACGGCATTAAGCCGGGAACTCTGCGCCCAGGGCATCGATCTTAAGGAACGCATGGTGCGGTATTATCTGACGCTTACCGATAAAGAGAGGTTGACCGAAAATCTTGGCCGCAAGGGTCGTGTGATAACCGACCGGGGCCGTCAGGAACTTGATGTCGGGATCGCGATCGATAAAGTGGGTTTTGTAAATTCCCGCATTGACGAACTGACCTACCGCATGAATTTCAACCCCGACACCCAGAGCGGGACGGTGGTTTTGAATTACTCCATTATTAAATCAACTTCGACGAAAAAGACGTTTGATGAAATCAACCGCGTGGCCCGGGTGCTCAATGCGGGTCTGGGAATGGGCCGCTACATCCAGATCGCCTATCCCGGCAAAACAATCCAGAATATCTCCATCCCCAAAAACCATATCGCCATCGGGACCATGTGCAGTGTCACCATTAATGGCATTCTGCTGCATCACGGCATCAGCATGACCAACCGTTTCGGCGGCCTGCTGGAAATGCGAAACGGCCAGCCGGTCCGCTTCAGCCAGATCATCAGTTACGACGGGTCGACTTTGGACCCGATTGAAATTTTCATCAAGGGAAAGATGACTTCGGTGAATCAGACATCGCTGACCGGCACGGGCTGCATTACCGCCGGATTTCGTGAAATTCCCGTAGCCGCTCTGCCGGCGGCGCAAGCCATCATCAAGCGGCTGAAACAGAGTGGGCTGGCAAACGTCCTGATGATCGGCAAACCCAATCAGCCGCTGCTGGACATTCCCGTTTCCGTCGGTCGGGTGGGTTTGATTGTGCCGGCGGGTTTAAATCCCATCGCGTCGCTGGAAGAAGTGGGATTGATAACCACCAATCAGGCCCTGGCCAATATCTGTCCTTTCGAGCAGCTTCGCCCCATCGACGCATTCATACCCCAGGGTTATGACAGTTTCTGGCATACAACCTGAACCGGCTCAGATATAACCATTGGCATTGACAGCTTAATCCCGGCGGTGACAACGGAGTTCCTCCGGCATTGTTTCAACAGCAGGCATCAATGAATGAAGCAATAATCCGCTGATTAAGCGGATGGCCTGTATCGCGTTCGGGATGCCACTGGACAGCCAGCAGATAAGGGTAATCGGGGTCTTCAACTGCTTCGGTGACGCCGTCTTGAGTCCAGGCTGAAGCCAGCAAACCATCCCCGACGCGATGAATGCCCTGATGATGGCAACTGGGGACCGTCGTCGCTGTTTCTGCGGCCAACTGTCTGAGCCGACCGGCCTCATGCAGCCGGATTTGATGTTCAGTCAGACGGCCATCGCAGCCGTGGTCGAGCTGTCCCGGCGTTTCGGGCAGATGCTGATAAAGCGAGCCGCCATGAGCCACATTGATTAACTGCAAGCCCAGGCATATCCCCAAGACCGGCAGCCGACGCTTCCGGACGGCCTGATATAAACGGAATTCGAACTTTTGCCGGCGCGGGTGCACGAGGACAGCCTTTTCGTGCAGGGGCTCGTCCCACAGCGAAGAGTCCAGATCATACCCGCCGGTAAAGATCACGCCATCGACTATATCCAGCAGTGCGGTTAATTGCCCGTCAGGTTCGAGCGGTACCAGCGGCACGGGCACGGCCTGATAATCCGCCAGCACATCGAAATAATGATGATCCAGATACCCCCGTTCCGGCAAAGAAGATGACCGGTTTGCCGCCGCATAATTTGAGCTGATGCCAATACGAAGGTGTTTTTTCATGGCGGGTTATTTATTCTCGTCGTTCACGATATCCGGTTGCGAGGTGATAATGGTCACGGCAGGCGAGACCGCAAGATATTCTTTGGCAACGCGCTGCACCTCTGCCGTCGTAATCGCCAGTATCCGCTCGGCATAGCCCTGCGACCAGTCATATCCGAAGCCAAGCACTTCATCCAAAGCCGCCTGCTGAGCCGCTTCGGCGCTGGTTTGCCTGCTGAGGACATTAGAATTGATGAGCTTGCTTTTGGCCCGACTCACTTCGTCCGAGGTGAATTCGCCGCGTGATGCGCGGTCCAGCTGCTGGGTCACTATCTCTAGAACCTGTGGAACTTTCGCCGCTTCACACTGGGCTGTGGCCGCAAAAAAGCCGGGCGTCAAAGCCGGGAAATTATACCCCATGGCGTAATAAACCAGCCCTTTTCCTCGCAGCTGTTCAAAAAGCCAACCGGTATGACTGCCGACAATCTGAGCCACGACATCCATGGGATACCGGTCTTTGACATTCGTCAGTTTCATGCCCGAGAAACCCACATACAAAGCCGCTCCCTCTTTTTCCGTTTCGCGGACGAACTGTCTTGGCTTTTCCGGTTTCGGTTCGGGATTGACGCCTTTGAGCTCCAGGGGTTCGCCGGCTATCATGAAAGCGAATTTTTTCCGCAGCAATTGTTCAGTCTCCCCAGCGTCGATATCGCCGAACACCGCCAGGACAGCACGCGATCCAACCACCGCCTGCTGGTGGCAGGCGTCAATATCCTCGCGGCTTATGGTGCTGACCGATTTCTGAGTCCCCAGTTTCATACGCTGGTATGGGCTTTTTTCGTAAAACATCTCCCGGAAGAATTTCAGCGACAGCCATTGCCAGGAATTTTCCTGTTGCTGAATTGTCGCCAGAATTGCCGGACGGAGTTTATTCAGTTCCGCTTCTGGAAATGTCGGCAGCATGACAATCTGGCTGAAATAATCCATTGCCTCTACGAAATCCCGCGGCATGGTTTCCAGTTGGTAATAGAAGGTATGGTTGCCGCAATCTGCCTGAAAATCAGCGCCAATACTGTCAAAATAATTCACGATCTGTTCCGCAGAATAATCCTTCGTGCCCCTCGAAGAGAGATTTACCATCATATTGGTTATACCGTTGTTTTCCGCCGTCTCGTTGACAAGCCCGCCGGCAACATACAATTGCGTACTGACCAGCGGCACTGCCGGATTTCGTTTGATCAATATTCGCAAGCCGTTATCCAGCGTAATTTTCTTGATCTCGCCAGCGTCTCTCCCCCTGGCATTCGCCGTGGCGGAAGCCGCCAGGGGCTGACCGACAAGAATCAATGTCATCTGACGGTCCGGCATCAAGTATTTTCCGGCCATCGCCTGCACGCCGGCGGCATCGACCTTTTCCATGTTTGCCACATAATGTTCCGAGAAATGAGGCTCGCCCGACGCCAGATAATCTTCCGCCATATTTGAAGCCTGCTGTTGGGCGGTCTGATTCCGTTGGATATGATCAACCTGCAAATTCCGCACGGCGCGAACCAGTTCATCGTCGGTCACGCCTTCGGCTGCCAGTCGGTCGATCTCCTCGCGAACGATCTGCCGGACCGCGGGAATGTTCTCCTGTTCCAGTTCGCAAACTATGGCAAAGGTCCCCTTCGCCCAATCCGGGGTATAATTATAAGCCGTCACATTGTAAACCAGTTTGTCCTTTTCCCGCAGCCGCTGATACAGTCGGCTGCTCTTGCCTTCTCCCATAATGCTCGCCAGCGTATCGAGAGCGTATAAATCCGGGTGCTGAAGTTTGAACGACGGAAACGCGATCTGAAGTTTTGCCGGACCGCGCAGGGAGGGGACCACTTTTACGACTTCACGCGGGGCGACAATGTCCGGCTCTTCCGGCAGGACGACATGCGGAGGCGAACGACGCAGAAAATCCGAAAATTCCTTGCGTATGGCATCCAGCATCTCATCGGCGTTAATATCTCCGGCCACACTGATTACACAATTTTCCGGCACATACATCGTGTTGTAATAATCGATAATTTCCTGATTTGTCAACTCCCGGAGACTATTCTGATAGCCGATAATCGGATAGCGTGCCGGATGGACTTGATAACGTATCTCGTCGCTCAGGTAATGCATAATCCGTTCGGGGTCGCTGGCATACATTTCCAATTCCCGCTGAACGACGCCGCGTTCCCGCTGAAAAGCTTCTTCCGGAAACGTCGGGCGGGTCACCCAGTCGGCCACCAGGTTTAACGCCGTTCCGACATGCTGGGCCGGTACCGTCAGATAATAACAGGTACGCGCCTTGCCCGTGAAGGCGTTATACTGGGCGCCAATGCGTTCGATCGTTTCCAATGATTCCTGTTCGGTGCGGTTTTTCGTTTCTCCTGCCATCAGCAGATGTTCGAAAAGATGGCTCAAGCCCGCGCCCAGGCGATTCTGTTCATAGATGCTTCCAGCCCGCACATACAACCGGACAGCCGCGACCGGCGCCGTGCGATTTTCCCTGACGATCGCGACCATGCCGTTAGGCAATTTTTCCACGATCTCGCCCGGCTTATCGACGATGCGGAAATGCGGAGCCGTCCAGGGATGCGCCTCTTGATTTTGTGCAGGTAAAACAGCCGTCAGCGAAAGAAGCATAACCCTAAAGGCTGCCGTGATGAAACGTTTGGTTTGTACCATAATCTTCCTCAAGATTGGATTTCGAGCGTTCAAGCTTGATGCATTATCATGGGGGCGTGTTATGATTTACGCTCGCCGCTTTCCATTTCTTCTATTTCAGCCAGGTAGGATAATGTCCGTTCCAGCTCGCTTTGCAGATTTCTAACCCGCAACAGGCTTTTCACACGCGTGAGCAGCTCCAGCTTGTTGACGGGCTTACTGAGAAAGTCATCCGCTCCGCAATCAACGCCCCGCTCGATGTCACCCAGTTCATTTAAAGCCGTCACCATCACAACGGGAATATTTTTTGTCTTTTCGTCGCTCTTGACCCGTCGGCACACCTCAAAACCACTCATTCGCGGCATCATAATATCCAGCAGAATGATATCCGGTATCTTTTCCGCGATTTTCTCCATCGCGTCCACACCATCAACCGCAATGCGGGTATGCGCTGCCAGCGGTTCCAGATAAGCCTCCAGCAACTCGGCGTTCTGGGCGTTGTCATCGACAATCAAAATCTCATTCGGTGATTCTTCGGCGCTGTTTTTTGGTTCTTCTGCCATTGGGCCAACTCCAGATTCCATAAATACCTTTTATCCAATCAAACCTGTAATTATATCAAATTTCTTGTCGGTGTCCATGATTGCCCGCAAGGAATCTTAACCGGCCAGCAATTGCATAATCGCCTGACAAAATGCCGGCAAATCATCGGGTTTTCGGGAACTCACCAGATTTCCATCAACCACACATTCTTGGTCCACATAATTCGCACCGGCATTGATTACATCGTCCTTTACCGCCATAAAACAGGTCGAGGTCTTGCCCTTCAGTCCATTAGTACTGCACAGCATCCACAGCCCATGACAAATCGCGCCAATAACAATATCGGCATCGACAGCCTGCTGACAAAAATTTACCATTTCCGGCGTCCGTCGCATGAAATCCGGCGCCCAGCCGCCAGGAATGATCAAGGCATCATAATCCGAAGCCTTCACTTTGCCGGCCGCGATGTTTGACTTGGCCGGATATCCCAGCTTGGAGGGATAAACCGCACCCGCCTCCGGGCCTACCACATCGACGCTTGCTCCCGCCTCGACAAATCGATAATAAGGATACCAGACTTCCATTTCCTGATACTGTTGTTCGAGTAGAATGGCGATCTTCTTTCCTGTTAAATCCATGATTTTCTCCTTTTTGTTCTGTTAATGGTTACCAAATCACTATTGTTATTCTATGACCGTCAATGCGGCATCAGGCAAACTTTTATTCCGAAACAATGGGCGGACCACCAGCTCTGGGGACGTTCCTATTCTTGCATGAAGGATTCCAGATATTCCCTGACTTCGGGAAAAATATAGACGCTATCCATTTCTGGATGTGATGCCAGCGCTTCGGCAGCCTGTTCACATTGCTCATTGACAGACAGAGATTTATCCACAAAGAGAGCCCAGCAGCCCCGCAACCGGGCCAAACCGCCGCCGTCGCCGCCGAGAAATTCATGCCGGACGGCATAACCCAGCTCTTCCGCCAGGTCCAATAACCTGTCTAATAACGCTTGCTTGTCCATAGTTTCAAGTTTCCAGCGGACATGACCCGATAACTGCTCATAGTACAGTTTTTTATATTTTCGTGATATTTCCGGAAAAATCAAATGTCTTCTGTTGAGATCGGCAGACATGAGCAGGGAGTCTGGTTTTGTCAGATTTAATCGAACGTCGTATCAATCTTCACCGCCAGGCGGATAATAACAGGCAGCGTATAGACGATCTGGAAAAACAACTTCAGGCCACCCAGAAACTCGCCAGCATCGGGACGATGGCCTGTTTAATTGCTCACGAAATCAAAAATCTCCTCACCCCGATCATCAACTACGCGGATCTGGCCAGCCGAAATCCGGAGGATATTGAGCTTACGCAAAAAGCGTTATCCAAAATTATCAAACAGGGCAGAAATGCCTCAACGATAGTGCAAAGCCTTCTGGGGGCTGTCACGAAGGACACGCAGCATTTCGAAACCATTCAACTGAGACCTTTTCTGGACGAATGCCTTCAGGCGCTGGCGAGAAATCTGCAAAAGGACAACATTGAGGTCAAGATGTCTGTCTCGGATGAAGTTTATGTATCCGTGGTGCCGGGGCTTTTTCAGCAGGTGATTATGAACCTGATCATTAATGCCCGGCAGGCCATGCTGCCCGGCGGCGGCGTCCTGAGCATCCAGACGGAAAAGAGTGAGGACGGAGATATCCGGATTAATATCTCCGATACAGGCTGCGGCATCGAGAAAGAAAAAATCAATCAGATCTTCCAGCCGTTTTACACGACCAAAGCCGACGCCGAACGTCCGGATTTGCGCGGGACCGGCCTGGGCCTTTCCGTCTGTCTGGATATTATCGAAAGCCATAACGGCAGCATCAGCCTCAGCAGCGAGCCGGGCAAAGGGACGACGTTTTATATCAACCTGCCAAAATTCAGCACTCAAATAGACCTGTCATCATAAAGCCGGCCTTCGGAAAGCCGTTAATTCCAAGCACGAAAGCCGAAGAGTATCCCCCTATTTCGTCAGGAAAACCTGAAAATATTCAGGCGGAAATTTTAGCATAAGTCCTATCCATAAAATGGTTTATGTTCCATCTCTTGCTTTAGCTCTTCCAAATCATCAGTATAATTGAATCAAATATATTAAACGCCCCCTCAACTGTTATCGATAAATACAACATGTGAAGCACCGCATCAATATTAAGGACTCAGTCATGAAGCGTTTTATCCGGCATATTCCAACAACGATTTTTGTCTTTATGATATTAATGATGACAACCTCCCTTACCGCAACAGACTGGAAAAAGAAAGACGTTGACTGGCGAGGCGCCGGCAATACCCGTATAAAGGCGATTTATTATCCTCAGGAAAATGTACCCCTTACGCTGGAAAAAATGAAGGGGAAAAAAGTCACCCTGATACCCGCAGAGCAATCCGGTTCCACATGGGATACGCACCAGCAAAAAACAGATACGCAATTGTCAATGCCGGCCAAACCTGCCATATCCGCCATGGTGATTGATTCGCCGCCGACGGATGGCTTTGTTCCTTATGTCAATGTATCGATTTCCAATGCTGCTTCTAACGATGATGACTATCTTGCCGAACCCGTCGATTCTTATGCAGGAATTCCTTACGTCAGCAATCCCAACCAGAACCACGCCATTGGCATTTACGACACCGGGGCCGGCACCCATGTTATCAGCTATGACGATTCAATTACTCTGGGACTGACCGGTTCCCGGCTCAAGCCGGATGCATTTATCGATATCGAGGGCGTCACCGGTGCCGTCACCGCTCAAATCAGCAAACCCTGCGGGTTGTTTATAGATGGACTGGGAGCGAATGAACCCAACGGCGTACTGACCAATTACCAAACCATGTATGGAGAGAAGAATGTCGAAGTGGTGGTGGGATTGAGCGATTCCAGTCTGATTACGGCGATCGGCATTCCGATGAGCGTCTTTTTTGCCGCTGAATTCAGAAACGATCAGATAACGACAATAGTGCATAATGATGAAGAATACACGGCTCCCGATATTAATTTTTTCCTGCTGGAAAATGAAGCCGTGCCCGAGTATCCTTATTCTCTGCCTTTGGAACTGCGCCCACTCAAAGCCGTCCAGGTGCAATATCAACCCGGCATAGACTTACTTGGGATTCCGATTATTCAGGAGATTCCATCTATTATACTGGGCGAATCCTCACAAAGTCTACTATTTGTTCACAGCGTTGATCTTTATGAGGGGCAAAGATCCGCCATAGATAAAAACAGTTTTATGCTGGACACCGGCGCCCAGATCACAGTCATCGGAAAAAGAATTGCCGCCCGCCTGGGAATCAATCATAACGATCCTGAATTTTTCGTCGAGGTTGTCGGCGTGGACGGCACTTCCAGTATGGCTCCGGGATTTTATATCGACACCATTGAGATTCCCGCCCTCGGCTACTGGATCACCTATACGAATGTGCCGGTCGTTTTGCTGGATATACCCTCTCCCGAAGGCGGCACCTACGACGGCATCATCGGCATGAACCTGTTTGTCAATTTCAACTTTCTTCTGCGCGGCGGCGGCATGCTGTTCCAGCCGCAGCCTTCGCTGGATTTTGGTTTTATCGAAGACCCTTTATGGGGAGACATTGCGCCATCGCCAAAAGATAAAAAGGTTGACTTTCTGGATCTGGCTAAATTGCATGGTTGCTGGTTGAGCACGCCCGTCTCGGATGACTGGGACATATTATGCGATATTGCTCCGGAAGGACAGCCGGACGGGATTGTTAATCTGCTGGATTTTGCTTTGATGTCCGGCAACTGGCTGATCGATCAGAGTATATAACCTATCAATAAAAACCACCACCGTTTCGCGCGATGCTCCGCAGCAAAATGTAACCTGTTATACCCAAAGAGTATGAGAGTTCCCGCCAAAGCCAGACGTAAAAGCTTTGCCCACAGACATTTACGTTTTTGTAAAACAGAAATTACCAATCGGAACGAGTCTATAATTCATGTATTTACGTGCTGATGACGCCTATTTTGCCGTGTGTCATGCGTGCAAGCCCTGCAGGTAATGCGAGCGAGAGGAGTCGAACCTCCACACCACGAGGGTACTAGAACCTAAATCTAGCGCGTCTGCCAGTTCCGCCACGCTCGCAAAAGCTAAATCATTACATCAACACCATTTATCTATAACAGATTATTCGTTTCTGTCAAGCCCGGAGTTTTGGCAGCACCGGGAAATGACCGGTGTATGTCCAAGCGGGAAAAAAGCTCTAGACAGGGCCGCGTCTAAGCATTTTTTTTACAGGTAATTATAATTGGAAAAAACGGGAAAACTCACTCGGAGACAGTATAAATAACAGATAATCAATCCTTGCAAAACGTTTCATATATGGCTAGGATAAGGTTTCGTAAAAACTAATACCCTATTGGGCAGAAAGCTCCAGGCAGGGCCGAGCGTCAATATATACCCAAAGTGTATAAAGATGCCCGCCAGGGCCAATCGTAAACGCATAACCCGCACATAATTACGTTGCGATAAAACGGACACTTTCAATCGGAACGCGTACAATCCATTTTGGCCAGATAACTGTTTAATCTTAACGAGCCTTTTTTCATCTGATTTCGAGGAAATTGAAATGCAAAGCACGGGAAGAATGATTCTGCGAGCATTACTGGTTCTGTGTCTGTCTGTAAACCTGTCTTCGGCGGATATCAGGCTGCCGTCACTGATAGGCGACAACATGGTCCTCCAGCAGGGCGGGATCTGCCGGCTCTGGGGCTGGGCCGATGCCGATGAAGCCATTGCCATCAAGCCTTCATGGCTGGACAACGGCCTTGAAACGAAAGCGGGGAGCGATGGCCGATGGCAGATAAAAGTAACAGCGCCGCCGACCGGCGGCCCCTATACTATTGTCCTTCAGGGCAAGAACAAAATTACCCTTTCGAACATTCTTTGCGGCGAGGTCTGGATCGCTTCGGGGCAATCGAATATGAAATGGCCGTTAAGTCGCAGTGAGAACGGCGAGAAACATACGGCCGAGGCTAATCATCCTCATCTCAGGTTATTCCATGTTTCGCGGACGCCGGCTCTGGAGCCGCAGGAGAACTGCGAAGGACAATGGCTGGCCAGTACGCCGCAAAGCGCCGAGTCGTTCTCCGCCGTGGGGTATTTCTTTGGCCGGGATATCCATCAGAAGCTGAATGTTCCCATAGGCATTATCGAAACAGCCTGGGGCGGCACACCCGCCCAGACCTGGACGCGAAAAGAAATGCTGGCTTCCCGGCTGGAATTGCAGTCGTATCTGAGCGAATTCGAACAATTGCAGCAGGAATACCCCGAGAAGCTCGCCAAATATGAAGAAGAACTGGCAAAATGGAAACAAAAAGACCAGGAAGCCAAAGAGAATAACAGCAAAACACCCAACAAACCCTGGCCGCCGCATGCTCCGCTGTCGGCGCAGAATCCTTCCATTCTCTACAACGGCATGATAGCGCCGCTGGTCAATTTCACAATAAAAGGAGCTATCTGGTACCAGGGGGAAGCTAACGTCAGGGATCCGGAAATATACCACCCGCTCTTTTCAACCATGATCGAAAACTGGCGGCAGGACTGGGGGCAGGGACAATTTCCGTTTTATTTCGTGCAGATCGCCCCTTATGAACGCTACCGGCCGGTCGTCGCCTGTGCACTTTTGCAGGAAGCTCAGTTCAAAACCTTCCGCACCGTGGCCAATACCGGCATGGTGGTCGTTTCTGACATCGGTAATATCAAAGACATCCATCCTCGCAACAAACTTGATGTCGGCAAACGTCTCGCCCGCTGGGCCATGAGTGAAACGTATCGCCTAAACGATATTATTCCCTCCGGTCCTCTGTACAGTCATTACCTCGTCGAAGACGAGTACATTCGCATCTATTTCGATTACGCCCGTACCGGCCTGGAATGCCGGGGAAAAGAACTGACGCATTTCGCCATCGCGGGCGCGGACCGGAAATTCAAACCTGCACGAGCCGTCATCGACGGCCAAACTGTCCTGGTGTCTCATCCGGAAATCAAACATCCGTTGGCCGTCCGTTTTGCCTTCACCAACAACGCCGAACCGAACCTGTTTAACGGCATCGGCCTGCCGGCCGGACCGTTCCGCACGGATGAATGGCCGGTGAACTGGGAATAACGACACGAGAACAAAAGCGGCGAAAGCGGCACACTAACTTCAGGGCACCTCTAAAAATTCATTCTGGGCGGCAAGCGATTTTTTTCCTTCTGGCCTTCGTCATGAATAACCGTGAATAGTCACCCATACGCCCGGTTTGCCATTTCTTGTCAGACGAAAAAAATCTTCGCTTTCGCCGCAAAAGCCATTATTAGAGGCACCTTTATACTATTTAATTCGCCCCATGATATCGTCGCCCTCGTCGTCTTTGTCGATGCCGAAAAGGTCGAGCCATTCATCCAGTTCCCCTTTCGGCACCCCCTCTTTTTTTTCTTCCGGCATGCGCGGCCGAGGTGTCTGAGGAACCATTCGTTTGAGCATGTCTTCAAGATATTCTCTGCCGGAGACGGAAACGGCTTTGCGTCGCCGGGCGGCCTGACGTATGCGATTATCCGCACTGACCACGATCAGCCGTTTCGGCGCTGTATTCTTTTTCACCAGGGATTCGATCACGCTGTCAGCATCATTTTTCGCGCCGCTGTACACAATCTTCACATGTTTTCTCGGCTCAACCTCTGCTGACCAACCCCGGGGCTGCACCCCGTCAAAAACCACCGTCGCATGATCATCCAGCCGCTGCATATCCTGCCCGACCAACTTGCACAGGTTATAGGGCGTCAGATGCGCCCACTCGCTTTGCAGCTTACAGGCTGTATAATAAACGTTGTATCCATCGAACAGGTAAGGCATGCCTCAACGGTCCAGATCCCACAAAACCCGCCCGCCGACGATAGTTTTTGTCGCCCGAGCATTCAGCCTCCAGCCGTTAAAGGGACAATTGCGGCTTTTCGATTTGAACTTTGTCACATCGACCGTCCAGGTTTGTGATGGATGAATTATGGTGATATCCGCATCCGCTCCCACGCTCAGCGTCCCTTTGTTAAGCCCCAGAATCCGTGCCGGATTGATCGTCATCATCGCGATCATCCGCGGCCAATCAATAACGCCCGTCTCAATCAGCGCCATCACATACAACCCCAGAGCGCACTCCAGCGAAATGATACCGAAAGGGGCTTCGATAAATTCGCGTTCCTTCTCGCTCACGAGATGCGGGGCGTGATCGGTCGCCAGACATTCAATCGTCCCGTCCGCCACCCCCTGCCGCAGGGCGTCTATATCGTCCGGTGTCCGCAATGGCGGATTCATCTTGAAATTGGTATCATAGTTTTTGCAGCATTCGTCCGTCAGCAGCAGATGATGCGGGGTCACCTCTGCAGTTACTTTGATGCCTTGCTGTTTCGCCTGCCGGATCAACTCGACCGCGTTGGCCGTCGAAAGATGCTGGGCATGCAGCCGGGCTCCGGTCTGTTTGGCCAGTTGGATATCGCGATAGAGCATCAGTTCTTCCGCCAGCGGCGTTATTCCCGGCAGGCCCAGCACCGTCGCCTGATACCCCGAGTTCATACAGCCCGCCCCAGCGAGAGCGTTGTCCTGGCAATGCTCCATGAGGACCTTGTCGAACATGATGGCGTACTGCATCGCGCGCAGCATAACCGCCGGATTCTGGACGCCGCTGCCGTCGTCGGTAAAGGCAACCGCCCCGCCGCGCACCATCTGTCCCAGTTCGGCCAGTTCTTCCCCCATCCGGTCTTTGGTGATCGCTCCGGTAGCGAAGACATTTGCCTTATCTGCCAGGGCCGCCTGCCGGTAAACGAAATCGACAGTGGCCTCGTTATCAATCGGCGGATCGGTATTGGGCATACAGACGATCGAGGTGAACCCCCCCGCCAGGGCCGCTTCCGACCCGCTGGCAATAGTCTCTTCCTCTTCATCTCCGGGTTCCCGCAGATGCACATGCATATCAATCAGGCCCGGCACGACCAGCATCTGTCCGGCATCAATAATGGTTTCGCAGAATGATTCGACACGCCCCACGCCGGCGATTTTGCAGTTTTTTACTAGGATATCGCCCACGAGATCGACATGATTCGCCGGATCGATTATCCGACCGTTCTTAATCAGCAATTCACCATTTGCCACGAATGTTTGTTATCCTCTCTGTCTGCATGACAAAATCAAGTCATGCAATCTATTTTTATACTCGCACCGATTGATTTTTCTCATTTTATTCCAAAGTGGTTATGGTTGGAAAAACAGGTGATTTCAACTGGAAGCATTTTACATTCTGCTTTTCTCCGCCATTGCGGCCTGATTCACCAGAAACAGCACCGCCATGCGAATCGCCAGTCCATTACTCACCTGCTGCAAAATGACACTGTTAGGACCGTCAGCGACTTCACTCTCGATCTCCAGCCCGCGGTTAATCGGCCCCGGATGCATTACAATGACATCCTTTTTCGCCCGCCGCATCCTTTCCACGGTCAAACCAAACAACCGTGAATATTCCAGCACTGAAGGGAACACCTGACTGCCGATCCGCTCGAATTGCACCCGTAACATGTTCAGCACATCCATCTGACCGATGATATCGTCGAAATGATGACAAACCGTCACCGGCAACCGGTTCAAAGCAGATGGCATCAGCGTTGGCGGCCCCACCAGATATACTTCCGCCCCCAGCTTGTGCAGACCCCATATATTACTGCGGGCCACGCGTGAATGAGCAATATCACCGACGATGGCCACTTTGAGACCTTCAAGGCGGCCCCGTTTCTGTCTTATAGTAAAGATATCCAGCAATCCCTGCGTGGGATGCTCGTGCAGACCGTCTCCGGCGTTTATAATACAGGTATTGACTGTCCGGCTCAGCAGATGCGGCGCTCCGCCGGCGCCGTGCCGGATGTTGATGATATCCACCCCCATCGCTTCGAGATTCCGGGCGGTATCGATCAGGGATTCCCCTTTGGACAAGCTGCTGCTTTTGGCTGTAAATTCCAGCACATCCGCACTCAGGCGGCTGGCGGCCAGCGTAAAGCTGTTCCGCGTGCGTGTGCTGTCCTCAAAAAAAAGATTGGCGACGACTTTTCCACGTAACGCCGGGGCTTTTTTGATCGAACGCCGGGAAATCTCCAGAAATCCCTCGGCGGTATCGAGAATATGAACAATTTCTTCCGGGGCTAATTCCTGTAATCCTAATAGGTGTTTGCGGTGCCACACGGGCTTTGTGGCTCCTTCCTCGAATGAGTCCTGAGAAATGATCTTGTCGATGATTTCGTCCAGCATTGTGTTTTGATTCATAGATTTTTTCTTAAAGCTATCAAATAAGACCTGTCAATGCAAGACTCAAAATCTCGATTTTCCTTATTCCAGAGTTACTTCCTCACGCTGATCCCGTTCCCGAAGATACACGTTTACTCGTTTGTTTACCGGGGCTTCGATTGTTTTGCCAATATAATCGGCCCGAATGGGGAATTCACGGTTGCCCCGATCAATTAAAACCGCGAGCGCGATTTTTTTGGGCCGCCCTAAATCAATCAAGGCGTCAAGGGCTGCCCGCGCCGACCGACCGGTGTTCAAGACATCATCAACCAGTACGACAACGCGATCATCAATACCGAAATCGATTTCCGTCGCCTGAACTTCTGGCTGTTTACCCATATTTAAATCGTCACGATACAGCGAGATATCCAAGGCCCCAAAATCGACGCCTGTAAACCCTTTATTCGAAAGCATTTGCTGCAAACGACGCGCTAATACTTCTCCGCGGGAGCGAATGCCGACCAAGGCCGGCGGATCGTCAGGATGACTGAAAACCGCAATTTCACCGGCAATTTTATTTAACGCATCGCAGATTTGTATTTCATCAAGAATAACGTGCATAACGATTAATTTCCAAATCAATTACAAGGAACTGAATTTAAATTCGATATTATCAAGTCCCATTTTATGCCGGTTCAAGGAATTAAACTATAACTATTCTGAGAATACCCCTCAGTTATCTCCCGAAAAAGCGCAAGGGGCCTCACTCAGCCGGCAGACCATAGACTTCCACTTCGCAATAATGGTTCAGATCGTTTTCATTGTTGCCGTTACTGTAGAGTCGGATATATCGGGCCGTGCGGCCACCGCAGTCGATCAATTTGCCTTCGTAAGTCTCAACGTAATTCAGTTCGTTCCCGAATCCAAAACCGGCGGAGTTATCATCATCGTTGTTAAATACCGTTTGGACATTTCTGGTAAAACCGGCATCATCGGCAAACTGGACAATCACATCATAATAGACCCGCGGTTGCATATGGTAATGCCAGATAGTCAGAGCATATATTTCATAAGCATCTTGCAAATCTATAGTAATCGATTGGAGCCCATTGCCCAGTTCAACATAAGCCCCCTTGCCCGAATCCCTGTCGCCATCGACAATCATAGATATCGCACCCGATTTAAGCGTACCGGAAACCACGACCGGTTTACGATCGGAAACGACTTCCGTTCCTCTAGGAGCATAAAAAGGAGCACGCCGGCCTACTCGCAACGGCTGCAAATTATGGACTTCGTCTATAAGATATTGCGGCAGATATTCAAAATGCTGCCGGGGATATTCGATATCAAGTGTCGTTAATTCAACCTTTTCAGGCGTTTTTATCTCATCTCGAGGTTTTTCTTTTCGCAGATATTCCTCGGGCGTGGAATCAAAAACCGGCTCATGAGCCGCGATGGTGCCGGTCGTATCGATCACGGTTGCGTTCTCGGGAACATGAAGTTCATAAATGCTTTCTGGACCTTTTTCAGCGTAGTTCAAAGACATCGCCACAGCGCCTGTCACATCGCCCTGCTCATCAACAAAACTGGTCTGCCCGGATACCAGTTTGCTGCTTTTGGCATCTACGACCAGCGTATGCTTTGTGACGACCGCGTCTGCCTTATTGCCTTCATTCGCAGCCTGGGTAACCTCAAAGACCTTGAAAAGCCGTCCATCTCGACTTTCCTGTCGTTGTCGTTGTGAAATGTACGAACGCCGGGGGTGATAATTCTCCAGAATCAGGTGCAGCGCATTTGACGATGATGTTGGTAAAAACGACGAGCTGCGGGGCAGATTACTGATCAGAACGATATTCGATTCAGGATCATAATTGTATTGTAACTGGTTTTTATAATCGAAACACCAGGCGCTGCCATCCTGTGTTGTTGTCAAAACTTTCTGTTTCTGATAGTTTATCCATTTGCGGCGTTCCGCGACCTGATCCCCCACTTGCTCCCGATAATGCACTTCCACCCATTGCGGCGACTGCATGATCGAGGCAATGCGTTCCATAAGAGCGGTTGTGGAATCGGCGGGCCTGGTCGCCAGAATAAGCCCCAGCGTGACCACTGCCGCCAGCGAAGCCGCGACCACTGCCCGTACCCGCGGCTGTCTCCAAAAGGAAAGCCGCCTTCTGTCTAAAGAGGTATCCACACCGTGCATCTGCATTTTCCGATCATAGCGAGCCAATGCCGCGGATAAAATGCGGTCGTCCGTTTCCGGTCTGGTGGTCACTGCAATCGTACGCAGATAATTTTCAAGTTGTTTAACGCTGTTGTCCATCTTATCCTAAGCCGGATAAACCGGAATTTCGAATGCCCAAATCCGAATGACTACTTTTTATTTACGGCTTGCCGGTACCGGTCAACCGCTTTTGCAGTTTATTGATGCCGTAACGATATCGGCTCAATACCGTATTAATCGATATTTCCATCTGCTCGGCGATTTCCCGAAAAGTCAGGTCGCCCTGCAGATGCAGGGTCACGACCTCCCGCTGCTCCAGGGGCAGCTCAGCCATCGCCTCATATACCTGTTCCATCTGCTCAGTAAACTCCATTGGTTCGGACGGTGGCACATTGACACCCCCGACATCCACCGCTTCAATATCGCTGGTATTGCGTCGGGCTTTTTTCCGCAACTGGTCCCGTGCCCGATTTAGCACGCTGACTGTCAGATACCCTTTGAGGGAACTGCGGATATTGAACTGCGGCGCCCGGGCCGCCATGATCATAAAAACATCATGCAAACAATCCTCGGCCGACGCCCGGTCCTTCAGCAGGAATGTCGCAATGGTGAGCAGGCGATCTTTGTATTTTTCATAGATCAGACTCAAGGCATTGCGGTCTCCTTCACGGAGATCCTGCAGAAGCCGTTGATCCTCAAATAATTTTTTCATATCTGGCCACTCAAACTGACTTAAACATTACTTAGAGAATCGTCATTTTAAGCCGGTTTTGCCGGGTCCGGTAGTAAAAAGTCTAAAATACGCCTTATGGCACGTATCAAGCCCGGCGTGGCCTCTATCATAGAGACGATTCCTGATAGTAAATCGTTTACCTGGAAGGAAAAATAAAGCGGAAAATGGGTCAGGTGGCGGTAAAAAAACGGCTGCTGGTGCCGTTTTTTCCAATCTTAACACGCACGGAACGGATACATCTTGGGCAATAGCCTTCGTACGCGGTTTTCATCCGATTAATGTATATCCGGTGATACACATGGCAGCACTGAAAAAACACGCTGATATAGGGCCTGCCATATGATTTCTCGGCCGAAATCCCAGTCTCATGGACCTGATTTTCCGATAAATCAGCCATATCTTTACTGGATATTTCTATGATGTAATCCGGATCTGAACTCATATTTTTAATATCGGCGTTAGTTTGATTATAAAAAACGGCATATAAATTGGCTCTCAAATCATGAACGCACATAAACATCATGTAAATAGCGACAAGTCCATTATATTCATAAATCGAGCTTTCATAGACAATAAGTTTAAAAATTTTACGCGGCATAATCCATACTTCTGTCGTCGTTTTCCCCGCCCCATGATAACGGTAAGCGCCGAATTAACAATACTTTAACAAATAAACGCTTATACGGAAACTACATAGAAAAAATTCCCATCCTCTTTTACTTTACACCTGCCAGTCAACTGCATAGAATAAGACATTGACATGCAGAATGTACACACACAAAACAGTCCCGCTGTTAAAATTATTTTGAGACAACAGTTACGGTATTTAAACCCAATCGGGTTGTTATTGGCAGGTATAAACCTGACCGTTTCCTCATAAGTAATTATGATTGGAGAAAACGGGACACTCAGAGCCGCGTAAGCGAAAACTCGATCGTAACCAGTATAGCTTAACTTTTATACCGCCCCGCCGGTAAATAATACGGAGAAACAGACGCTCACCATGGCAGGTATGATTAAGATTAATCCGGAAAAGTGTAAAGGATGCAGGCTCTGCGTTAATTCGTGCCCGCACAATGTGATAGAAATTGGGGAAACATCAAATTCTATGGGTTATTTTTTTGCCGTGCCCTGTAACGAGGGTTGCACCGGTTGCGCGATCTGTGCAATGATCTGCCCCGATGTCGCCATCGAGGTTTATCGGAACGACCCTAAAGAAGTGAAATCATAACAACGGCATTAAAACCCAATTGGATAGAAAGCACCGGACAGGGGCGGGCGTAAGCTTTTTATCCGCACATAATGATGTTCCGACAAAACGGGTATTTCAATCGGAACGAGTAAAGACTATCGAGGAAGTTTTGCATTGAGGCGTAAATGAATATGATTCAACACGTTATGAAATGCAACGATATAGATATAGATCATTCCAGATTATTTCGTCGATCGAGTTTTGGATTTCGAAATACCGGCTATGCCGGTTCAGGTATAATTAACGAATTGATGTCTTTAATTCAGTTTGCTTAAGGAAGAAATGTGAACAAGAAAATATTAATGTGCGGCAATGAAGCCATGGCCGAAGCCGCCATACAGGCCGGCCTGGATGCGTATTTCGGTTATCCCATCACTCCACAAAATGAAGTCCCCACTTATATGGCCCGGCGCATGCCCGAAGAAGGGCGTATTTTCGTACAAAGCGAGAGCGAAATAGCGGCCATCAATATGGTCTTTGGCGCGTCCGCGATGGGCAAACGGGCGATGACGAGTTCATCCAGCCCCGGGATCAGCCTGATGCAGGAAGGGTTGAGCTTTCTGGCGGGAGCGGAACTGCCCTGCGTCGTCGCCAATATCATGCGCGGCGGTCCGGGACTGGGCAACATCGCCCCGGCCCAGGGTGATTATTATCAGGCAACGCGAGGCGGCGGCCACGGCGACTATCGCACGATCGTTCTCTCGCCGGGCAGCGTACAGGAGATGGTCGATCTGACCTACCTGGCCTTTGACCTGGCGGATCAGTATCGAATGACGGTTATGATTCTGGGAGATGGTACCATTGGTCAGATGATGGAACCGATCAGTTTGCAGCGGCGTTTCCCGAAGCGGCAGTTGCCGAAGAAGGACTGGGCTCTGTCAGGCTGCTGCGGCCGCGAACAAAATATCGTTCGTTCGCTCTGGCTGGCGGACGGCCGGCTCGAACAGCTCAACCTTACACTGGATCAGAAATATTACCAGATCGAACAGGAAGAGGTCCTGGCCGAAGAGGCGTATCTCGAGGATGCCGAGATTATTGTTGTGGCTTACGGGCTTATGTCCCGCATTGCCCGCTCTGCGATTGAACTGGCACGGGAGGAAGGCATACGTATCGGCATGGTGCGTCCAATCACCCTTTGGCCCTTCCCGACGAAGCTCATTCACTCGCTGGCGGATGAGCATAAACTATTCCTGACGCTGGAGATGAGCCTGGGACAAATGGTCGATGATGTGAAAATCGCCGTAAACGGAAAAGCTCCTGTTAAGTTTTACGGCAGAGCCGGTGGAGCCATTCCAACTGTAGAAGAAATTTTGGAAATTATCAGAAAAACGTCGCCACTGATCAGCAGCGGATTAAGCCGTTAGTGTTATCAGTCACTGAAAAAATTACACACTACAGAGTGAAAAATATATTATGATGAAAACGGTCTTTCAAAAAACGCCATCCATGAAAACCCACCAGACGCATTACTGCCCCGGTTGCGGACACGGCATCGCCCATCGCCTCATTGCCGAGGTGGTGGATGAACTGGACATCCGCGACCGCGCAATCGGTATTGCCCCGGTAGGCTGCGCGGTTCTGGCGTATAATTATATTGATGTGGACATGATCGAAGTCGCCCATGGACGAGCCCCCGCGGTGGCCACGGGCATGAAACGCGTCAATCCTGACAAAATCATTTTTTCCTATCAGGGCGACGGCGATCTGGCATCTATCGGCGCAGCGGAGATTCTCCATGCCGCTCATCGCGGCGAACAGATTGCTGTCATTTTTATCAACAATGCTGTTTACGGCATGACCGGCGGCCAGATGGCCCCGACAACCCTGACCGATCAGGTCACCATCACCACACCCGAGGGGCGCGGCAAACACCAGGAAGGCTTCCCGCTGCAGGTGTCAGAACTGCTCAAGACCATCCAGGGAGCCACGTATATCGAACGGCGTTCGCTTTATAATGCCGGAGAAATACGCAAAACCAAAAAAGCCATCATGCGCGCCTTCGAAATGCAGATACAGGGGATGCCCGGACTGGCTCTGGTAGAAATCCTCTCGCCCTGCCCGACTTACTGGCGCATGTCGCCGGTCAAGTCGATGGAATGGATTCGAGACGTCATGACCGAACATTTTCCGTTAGGCTGCCTGAAAGAATAGATCAGCACGCTGTAACGTTGCAAATATACCCAATGGGTATGAGAATTCCCGCCAGGGCCAGCCGTAAAGGCTTTGCCCGCACATAGTTACGTTTGGATAAAACGGGAATTTTCAATCGGAACGAGTATACCTGTCAGCATAATGAGGAATTGAACGTGATAAAGCATTCACAAACAAATGGCATTTATGAAGAGGTTCTTATTGCCGGTTTCGGCGGCCAGGGCGTGATTCTGGCCGGCAAGCTGCTCTCACAAGCCGCCATGATCAGCGATTTTATGGTTACTTATATGCCGTCCTACGGCGCCGAAGTTCGCGGCGGGACCGCCAACTGCATGGTCGTTGTGTCCGATCACCCGATCGCCTCACCGGTTTTCAGCCACCCGTCAACCGCTCTTTTATTAAACAAGGCGTCCTGCCGAAAATTTCTGTCCAGCGTCAAACCCGGGGGGGTGATCATCCTCAACACCTCCCGCATTGAGGAATACGAAAGCCGTGAGGATGTCGATATCGTCCCGATACCGATTGACGATATCGCCGTTGAGCTGGGCAGTCCCAAATGCGCGAATATGGTCGCTCTGGGCGCCTATTTTCAGAGAAGAGGCATTATTGCCCCCGAACAGGCCGTTGAATGCCTGAAGGATGTTCTGGCCGAACGCTACCACAAACTGATCCCGCTGAACAGCAATGGTCTCCTGCAAGGCGCTGAATTTGTGAAGAAACTGCCGGCATTCGTGTCATAATTTCTTGTGAAGAATTTGCGTCCGGTCTGTGGATCCCTGGTGCAATTCGACACAAGCTGCTTCCGGCGGACAAAATAAACGACCGTTTTCAAAACCGAATCCCCGGCAGGTATAAACGGCCGTATTTTCAATAAAATCCAGCCCCGCGGATAATTTCCTTCCAGTCTGTGAATGGCTCGTCAAAGGCCTGCGTCCCGGCAGGCAAATCTGTCCGCCGTGGGTATGCCCGCATAAGACTATATCAATCCCGCCTGCCGCCAGCGAAAACGCAAATTCCGGGTAATGGCTCATTGCGATCGAGAACCGCCCCGGTTCTATCGCTTGCAAAGCACGGATCGGGTCCGCCGGCGTGCGTCCATAGCAGTTCAATCCAAGAAGATTCACTCTCTCGCCGTTCAGCGTCAGGAAATCGGTTTCGTTGGCCAATACCCGCACTCGCGTCTTTTCGAGGCGGTTCATAAAATCAGCGGAGTCATGATTACCCCGTATCGCGTAAATCGCCTGGCAATCTGTCATCTCCAGCATCTCTTCAATCATCATCAACGCCGTATCCGCCAGCGGCTCCCGGGCAAATCCCCGCCAGGACAACACCGGCTCAAAAGGGTCCAGATGCCCCCGATTCAAAGGATTCGCCAGATAAAGCTGCCAGCAAGAATCGCCCGTTATGGCAATCGCATCGTAACGGTACGCCAGAATCCGCCGTAAAAGCGATCTTTCACGCGGCGTTCCCGCCAGATGCATATCCGTCAAATGCAGAACCCGAACCCCTTGTAACGCATCAGGACATTGCTGCAGGCTGAGCTTGACATGAGTAAATTCCATCATTGAACACCCTTTCCTCCGCAATTAATCTATTACCAAACTTCTAACAGCAGAGCTGTTATGCCCCATCGGACAGAAAGCTCCGGGCAGGCCCGCACGTAAGTGTATTATCCGCACAAAATTACGTCCTGAAAAAACGGACAAATCCCATCGGAACGAGTATAAACCTTCTCATCAGAGTTTATCCTTAATCCCGGCAATGTAAAGGTAAAACCTTGCATCATCATCGTATCTCTCATACAATGTTTTTATGATGGATAGAAAAAAAGTTATGATCATCGGGCTGGACGGCGCCAGTTTTAATTTCATTGGCCCGTATTGTCGGGAAGGTATTATGCCCCATTTGAACACCTTCTGGCAATCCGCCAGCTGGGGCGAACTGACCAGCGCCTTTCCACCAATTACGCCGGCAGCCTGGACCTCATTTGCCACCGGCAAACGCCCGGGCAAACATCATGTGCTCGATTTCGAACAGTTCAATTTCCAGGACGGTTCTCTGCGGTACAATACCAGCGCCGACGTTAATGCCGCAACTCTCTGGAATATTGTCTCACAGCGGGAAGGCAAGGTCGCCGTCATCAATGTTCCCATGACCTACCCGCCCGAACCAGTGAACGGCATCCTCATCGCCGGGCATAACGTCCCCAACGCCGATTCCGAATATTGCCATCCCGCGGGGTTCAAGCCTGAACTGCTGCGGCATATTCCCGATTATATGCAGGTTCGGACCAAGTGGCACGGCATTAAAGATGATGAAGGCTTTGAACAGTTTGTCCAGTCGAAAAACCGTCTGACCGAGCATTATCTCGACGCCTTTATGCTTGTCGATCAACACGTGGACTGGGACGTCTCCATGGTGGTTTTTCCCCATACCGATATGGGACACATCGTCTGGGAATACATGGACCCTGAGTATATGCGTAACGCCACGCCACGCCGGCAGCGCGTACTCGAAATGTTCACCCGCCTCGATACGGCACTGGCACAACTGTTTGATCTGGCTGAACAAAAACAGGCGGCGGTCTTCATCATGAGCGATCATGGTCACGGCAAACTGCTCGGGCATGTCCGAGCGAATATTCTGCTCAAGCAATGGGGCTATCTTAAACTTGGGAACCCGTTTCAATGGGCTGTCCGCCGTCTGATCCGCGAATATCACAAACTCTCCGCCAGAGATAAATATCAGTGTCCCGCCCGCCTCGTGGAAGAAAAGCTCGGCGTGGACTGGCAACGCTCGCGAGCCGTAGTCTGCCATACCGCTGAATGGGGCTTTCTCTATCTCAACGTCAAGGGGCGTCAGCCTGATGGTCTGGTGAAACCGGGCGCGGAATACGAAAAAATCCGCGATGAGCTTATCGAACGTTTCGCCGCGGAGACCGACCCTCGCACCGGTGAGAAGTTCTTTGCCGCGGTTTACAAATCGGAAGACATCTACGGCACGAGCGAAGAACCGTGGAATTGCCCGGATCTGGTTCTGCGGCCGCAGGAAGGTATGAAGGTCAACCGCAAAACCCGCGAAAACCACGTCGTGCATTACCAGCCTGAAGACCAGATTATCGGCACGCACCTGCATAACGGCATCTGGATGGCCGGGGGCACGGGTATCCAGCCAAAGCAGAACTTCCGGGCCGACATTCAGGACCTCGCCCCGACGATTCTGGCCTATATGGGCCGGCCCGTCCCGCAGGATATGGATGGTCGTGTCTTGCGGGAAATCCTGCCCTCCGGCTTCAACATCAGATACGACAACAGCGGCACGGCGCCAGCCCGGCCGGACCGCGTCGTTACCTATACCTCTGAAGAAGAGAAACAAATCCAGCAAAACCTGGCCGACCTCGGCTATTTCGATTGATTTTTATGCTTATACCAGACACTGCCATAAAATACATTCTCTTTCAACGTACCGAATACCTTCGCCTCTGGAACAGCAAGTTCTGGCGGGTGCTGTTCAAGCTGAATCCCTTTTTGACGTATGAATCGGTGGTATCCTTTGAAGCCCGCTTGTTTTGTGCCGACATCAAAGAACGGTATCGCAACGACATGATGAAAGAGTATCACCAGTTACAGGGGTATCTGCCTGAGCGCTGCCGGGCTCTGCTCGACATCGGCTGCGGGATGGCCGGCATTGATACCTATCTGCACAAGCACTATCGCGAAGAATCAGACCTGAAGTTTTGCCTGCTGGATAAGACCGGCATCGACGATCAGGTTTTCTACGGTTTCAAGGACAAAGGTGCTTTTTATAATTCGCTCGATCTGGCCCGCGAACTGCTTACCCAGAACGGCATCGAATCGGACATGATTTTCACCCAGGAAGCAACGGAAGACAACCGCATTACCTTTGACACCACCTTCGACCTGATCATCTCGCTGCTGTCATGGGGCCACCACTATCCGGTGTCTGTGTACCTGGATGGGGTGTACGACAAGCTGAACAGCGGCGGACATCTCATCATCGACATCCGCAACGGCACCGACGGCGAAAAAACCATTCTGGACAAGTTCGGCAATCTCGACATCATCGCCGAAACCCGCAAAAACATCCGCATCCGCGCCGTCAAGCAATAAAACTGCCTGTTTTTATTGCCCGGCGTCCCACGTTTTCCATTATTCCAGATACCCCAGATCGGACAGACGCTGCTTGACGACATCATCTTCCCGGTCCTGATCGGCATCTTGCCGGGCTGGTTTGCCGCTTGCGCCGGTCCGCTCTCCCAGTGACTCGACCATCTTCACCTCCGGTCTTTCGCAAAACGCTTCTATCATGACCTTCCCGTCAAAATAACAGGGGACACCAAGCCCCATAGCCGTGTATAGCGTAGGCAGAATATCGACGATATGGGCCTCCATCCGAACGCCGGCTTTAAAGGGTTTACCCCGCAGGATAAACATGCCTTCCGGCCGATGGCACCCGCCCAGATTGCCGTCCCGGGCGTACTTGAATGCCTGTCGGCCCTGTATCGAACGAATCGGATACACTCCATTCTCGCACACCAGTATCAGGTCCGGATATCCCGAGTGCAGCGGATCCTGTACGCCGTAGAGTTCCTGCGAGGTTACGATTCTCTTGAACACGGGTCGGCCCTCCTGCGGATCGCAAAGCTGCCCGAACCGCTCCTTCAATTCCGCGATTAGAGCTTCATATTCTGCGCCCGACTCGACAATACCGCCCGGCTGCCGGCCCCGCACATTCAGATAGACAAATGCATCCTGCCCCGTCATTACGGCCACGGCTTTCGTTTGCGACCAGTCCAGATAGAGCCGCTCGGCCAGGTTTCGCGGTCCTTTGGCAAAAAAATGCTTTTGGTTCAGCAACTTGCCGACGCGTTTCTGCAAATTCATTTGCAGATGATGCAGTGATCCGCGCCGCTTCAGATAGCCCCAGTCCCGCAGCAGATTGTTTGGTTTGAATTTCATATCCAGCGAGCCGTGGCCGTGATCACTGACCAGCAGCGTCAGATCGTTCTCTCCGCCGGCATAAGCCTCCAGCTTACCGAAAAGCTTATCCATATCTCCCATCAATTGGCCCAAAGGCTCCTTCTTCTCCGGATACTTCTCCCAGCCCTCCCGCGTCAGCACCCGCCACAGTAAATGCAGCATCACATCAAACTGATGAATCTGCACCAGCATCACATCCCACGGATACTCCTCACTGACCAGATCGACCAGATTGCCGCTGATCGCGAAACTGCGACGCGAGCGTTCCACCGCTTCGGCAAAGGTCTTCTCCTCTGTGGGATCGTTCCCTTTCCATTGCAGGGCGTTATCGAAATCCGGGATTCGCTGCCTGATCTTCTCTTGCAGCTCCCGGGGATAGGTAATGTCGTAATCCATCCCGGGACAGCCGAAGCCCGAAACCATCACTCCGTTCACTTCCATTGGCGGATAGGTCATCGGCAGATTCAGCGATGCAACGCGATACCCCAGTCGGCTCAGCGTATGCCACATCGTCTCGACGCGAATGCTCCGCGAACCCGTATAGCGAAACTCGTTCGTCGCGGGATCGTATTCTTCAAACGCCAGAATCCCGTGTTTGCCCGGCAATACGCCCGTCATCAGCGTCGTCCAGGCCGGCGGCGTCATCGGCGGCTCCGTCGATTGCAGTACACCGCAGCAGCCCTGCTCCCGCATCCGCTGCAGATTCGGCATATACCCTGCTTCAATATACGGCTCCAGCATCTCCCAAGAGCCGCTGTCGAGTCCGATGATCATCACTTTCGCTCGTTCAGTCATCATATCCACCCATTTTGTTACAGGAGTATTTTTTTATAAACCTCATAAGTTTCCGCCGCCGCTTTCTGCCAGGAAAACATCTTAATCCTTTCTTTGCCGGCCTTGACCAGTTCCTCCCGCCTTGACTCATCCTCGGCCATCTTGAGCATGGCTGTACCGATCTCCTCCACACTCAACGGATCTACCAGCAAGGCCGCCTCGCCCGCTACCTCCGGCATCGACGAACAATTCGAGGTAATCACCGCCGTTCCCGCGGCCATCGCCTCGAGAATCGGCAGGCCGAACCCCTCATATAAGCTCGTATACACCAGCCCGCGCGCGTTCGCCAATACCGGCATCACGCTCTCTATCATGCCGGTAAACACAACCCGGCCGGCCGTTTCGGGCATTCCCGCCGGCACCATCTCCCCTTCGGGGCGCTGCCCAATGACCGCCAGACGGTAATCCCCTTCCAACTGGGAGCAAACACCGCAAAACGCCTCCATAATGCGCGTGAGATTCTTCCGTTTATCGTAGGAGGAAAACGCCGCAAAATAACGCTGTTTCCGCAGACCTGCTTCTTCTAATGCCGCCGGCAACACAGGTTCATCTTCCTGTAATGCCAACCCCGGCAGCAATCCACCATGGTACACCACATCGATACGGTCTTCACTGAGCGAAAAAAAATCCAGCAAATCGTTTTTCGTCGCCCGGGAAATCGCGATGATGTGATCGGCTTTGCGGACCGCGTCGGCAAACAACGACGTTTTGGAATGCGGATAAAACTGCGGATACCGCTGCCGTCGCAAATCATGTACGGTCAACAGTCTCGGTTTGCCTTTTGTCGGCGGCATCAGATGATGATGGGCATGATAAAGGTCGAACTCGCCGGTAAACCTTGCCAGCGTCGGCGCCGGACTCCAGCGCCACCATGCCTGCAAATGCCGCATCTTAAACGGACTGACACACCAGCGCCCTGCGGGAATATCATTCAGCCACTTTCGCGAGTCCAAGACCTTTGGGCTGCAGAAGAACGTAAAATTGGGCCGGTCATCCATATCGGCAAAACCAGACAACAACCCGGTCCCGTATGTAAAAAAACCGGAATATCGATTCCGAAGAATCGACTCGACATCAAATGCTATCCGCATGCCGTATTCCACTATTGCAATTGACTTGCTCTGCCACGTTCTACATTCTTCGTCTAACGTCCCGGGTTAATTCTCCGGCATTTTCTCCAGAACCTGATCCACCACGCCGTAGTCCACCGACTGCTGAGCGTCCATCCAGTAATTCCGGTCGCAGTCTTTTTCCACGGTGGCCAGGTCTTTACCGGTATGTTCGGCAATAATCTTATAAAGCCGGTTTCGCACGCGCAGCATCTCTTCCGCCTCGATCTGCAAGTCGGTTGCCGGCCCGGTAATGCGCCCGCGAATCAACGGCTGATGCAGCAGCACGCTCGAATTGGGTAAAATATACCGTTTGCCTTTATCGCCGCCCAGCAGCAGAACGGCCCCCATACTCGCGGACAAACCGACGCAATAGGTCGCTACCGAACACCGCAAATAACGCATCGTATCATAGATCGCCAGACCCGCCGTCACCGAACCGCCAGGCGAATTAATGTAAAAATGAATATCACTGTTAGCGTCTTCATTGCTTAAAAACAACAACTGGGCCACAATCAGGTTGGCCGAATCATCATCCACCGGACCGCCGAGAAACACCACTCTATCCTTGAGCAACCGTGAATAAATATCGTAGGCACGTTCGCCGCGGCCTGTCGTTTCAATCACCATGGGTATTAAATTTGACATTATTTCTCTCACTTTTTATCGTCTTTTTTGGTTTCATTGCCTTCATTCGGATCAAGCACTTCATCCACCAGGCCATACTCCCTGGCATCTTCCGCGCTCATGTAGCGATCCCTTTCCGTTTCCGCCTGTATTTTTTCGATGCTCTGACCGGTATGATACGCCAACACCTTGTTGATCATCTGCCGGGTCTTAATGATTTCCTCGGCCTGTAATTGAATATCCGCCGCCTGGCCGGTCACCCCGCCCCACGGCTGATGCAGCATGACCTTCGAATGCGGCAAAGCGAACCGCTTGCCCTTCGTCCCCGCCGCCAGAATAACCGCTCCGCCGCTGGCCGCATGACCGACGCAATAGGTACAGACATCCGAGGAGATAAACTGCATCGTATCGTAAATTGCCATTGTATCGTCCACGCTGCCGCCCGGACAGTTGATATACATGTGAATATCGCTGCCGCGTTTGAGATTATCCAGATACAGCAGCGATTTGATGACCACCGAAGTAATCGTTCCGTGACTGGTCACATACGAGGGATCCAGCGGCATGTCCAGGAAAATACACCGGTTCTCCAACAGCATCTCATTGAGGCCCATTTCCCGGTATCGCTGGTAGCCGCTTGAGCCGGCCAGCCGGATCGCCTGCGGTGCGTTTCGTATTGGTTCAAATCCTTTCATGAATCATTCCTTTTCTTTGAGTGTTGTCCAAATCTGGTCCTGCCTGATTGTGTTTCATTATACCCAAAGGGCATAAAACACCCGCCAGGGGCAACCGTAAGTTATTTCCCGCACATATTTACGTCTGGATAAAACGGGAAAATCCAATCCTCAATTGACTATAAGACTTTCAGACCTTGAGACTTCATTGTTCTCCACCGGGGCCGGCCTCTTCCGGAGCATCGACCACATCGGCCATTTCCAGAATGTTGTCCAGCGCTTTTTCTTCTCGAATCTGTGTCTTGAGACTTTCCAGCCGGCCTTCTTGAACCAGTTCATCGCGTACCCGTTCGGGTCGCCGTCCCTGCTGAGCAGCGAAATGAGCAATGATACCGTTCACCTCCATATCGCTTACCTGAATATCAAATTCATCGGCCACCTTTTCAAGAATGAAGCTCATCTTCAATTCCTTCGTCGCCTGTTCTCGCGAAGAAGCCCGCAAGGCCTCGATATTCTCCTCAAGCTTCTCATTCGGAATACCCTGACGCAACAGTTCGTAATATTGCCGTGCCAGCATCCGGTCGGTATTGCGTGCCGCGACACCCGCGGGCAATTCAAACCGGATATTCTCTTCCAGATACTTCTGCACCTGGTTCATCATATCCTGACGTGCCTGCTGATCGGCCTGATTCTCCAGATTCTCCTCAATCATATCACGCAATTCCTGCACACTGTCCACCCCGAACTGAGCAAAAAATTCTTCATTCAGTTCTGCCGGCGTCCGTCGACGAATCTTGTTTATCTTGAATGTAAACTCCGCCTCCTTACCGCGGTATTGCTCTTTCTGATGTTCATCCGAAATGGTCGCGGTACAGGATTTCGTGTCCCCGACCTCCGCTCCCTCAAAAAGCTGATTCGTATTATCCAGCCAGACACCAAGCACCGGCGATGATTCGCCCGCCCGCACCAGCAGGTCTTCCTGCTCCTCAGACTCCTCTATCCCGTCAACCTTCATCGTCGTATCGGCATTGATCAGATCAAATTCCTGTACGGATTCCACCTCATCAAACCCGCCGCGCTGCGTGCGCAGCTCCTCCAACGTCTTATCTATACGTTCGTCGTCGATAATCGTTACCTTCTTCTCGATCCGCACGCCTTCCAGATTCGGCAGTTCAAACTCCGGCTTCAACTCAATGTCATACGAAAAAGTCAAATCGCCCGAATCGGGCAGCTTCACATCATCCGGACTGAAATCCGGCTCCCCCAGAATATCAAAATCATAATCCTCATCGATCTTCTCGAACGCCTGAGCCAGCAATTTCAGTTTGGTTTGATCGCTCACATCATCGCCAAAACGTTTTTCGACCAGTTTACGCGGAGCGTGCCCCTTTCTGAATCCCGGCACTTCCGCCACTTTTCGTAAATCTTCGTACTGCTCACCCAGATATTTCTGGATTTCAGATTCCGGCACAGTTACGGTAATCTTTTTTTTCCAGACCCCGCTGTCCTCAACCTGAATATCACATTGAAGACTTTCGCGTTGTTCTTCTTGCTCTTGTTGTTCCAGTTCGTTTTCCATATCAGCCATTTCATATCTCCTTCTGATCGATATTCTGGTCAGCCCAGAAGCGGTGTCTAGATACAAATGCAAGCTTCAGTACCAAATATCACAGCTTTTCACAATATTTCACAAGCTATACGCTGCTCCCGCATTTGATTGACAGTTCGGAACAGCCCCTTATTCCGGGGTATAAAACATGATATTATACCGCCCCGCAACGTCAAGTCATAACTAATTTTTTCACGATTTCACTAAACCTCCAAACTTTTTTCATATGCCCATAAATCCATTTTAACTTGATTAGAACTTGTCAGGAGATGAACAATGCTCATCAGAAGAATATGTGATATCCGGCTATTTTCAATCCTGCTCACTATTTCAATATTGATCTTTTTGTCTCATAAGTCTGCTCCGTGTTTTGTGTTGTTGTTTTTGTTGTAACACATGAAACAAAGAACAGACTTTTTTAGTTTCACCATCCGCTATTTTATCGTAAAATGCCTTTCCGCAGCCGAAACTAATACCCAATCGGACAGAAAGCTCCCGGCAGGGTCACGCTTAACCGTTTTCTGTATAAGTACTTATGATTGAAGAAAACGGAATAACTTTATCGGAGTCACTGATTTTAATGTGTTACTAAGTAACTCAACTGACCGAATGTCAGTATTTTTGTATCAAAAATAAAATATCAAAATGCAGGATAGGGCCTGCGGCCGTGATTAATTTAATTAATGAATATATTTTCGATAAATCGTTCTTTGTCATATAGTTATAATTTCTTTTCATCTTGCTTCGGTCAGGAAGAATAAGTAATAAAGGAGACATCACATGCCGTTAACCTCGCATATCGAACTGAACGACTGGATACAGGAATGCGCCAACATGTGTCGGCCGGACGAAATAATACTTATCAACGGCAGTGAAGAACAGAAAGAACAATTGACCAATCAAGCCTGCAAGACGGGTGAGATGATACGCCTTGATCAGGATAAGCTCCCAGGATGTCTTTATCATCGCACAGCACAAAACGATGTGGCTCGTACGGAAAATCTGACGTTTATCTGCACGACACTTAAGGAAGACGCCGGGCCCAACAACAACTGGATGGCGTCAGAGGACGGCTACCGAAAAGCCGGAGATATTTTCAAGAATTCCATGATCGGACGCAAGATGTATGTTATTCCCTTCTCGATGGGGCCCGTCGGCTCACCTTTCAGTAAGATCGGCGTTGAACTGACCGACAGCATCTATGTCGTTTTGAATATGCTGATTATGTGCCGCTGCGGCAAGGCGGTTCTGGACAAACTGGGAACGGCCGGGGAATTCACCCGCTGCCTGCACGGAAAGGCTGAAGTGGATATCAACCACCGCCTGATTCTGCATTTCCCGGAAGACAACGCCATCTGGAGCGTAGGCACCGGTTACGGCGGCAACGTGCTGCTGGGCAAGAAATGCATGGCCCTGCGTATCTCCAGTTACCTGGCCCGCAAGGAAAACTGGCTGGCCGAACACATGCTCATTCTGGGTATCGAAGAACCCAACGGCCGGATCGATTATATTGCGGGGGCCTTTCCCAGCGCCTGCGGCAAGACCAACCTGGCAATGCTGATTCCGCCGGAGGGTCTCAAGATCAAGGGTTATCGTATCTGGACGGTCGGTGATGACATTGCCTGGATGCGGATCGACACGGACGGCAAGTTGTGGGCGATCAATCCCGAAACCGGCTTTTTCGGCGTCGCCCCGGGAACGAATTCCCAGACAAATCCCAACGCCGTGAAAACCGTACAGAAGAACACCATCTTCACGAACACCGTTCTGAATCCCGACGGCACGGTCTGGTGGGAAGACGGCGATGGCGAACCTGCAGCCGAAGGTGCGCTGGACTGGAAAGGCAATCCCTGGAAACCCGGCATGACCGACGAAGCCGGTAAACCAATCCCCGGCGCTCACCCTAACAGTCGTTTTACTACCCCGATTGAACAATGCCCTTCGCATTCCTACCGTACGGAACATCATCACGGGGTCAATATATCGGCGATCGTTTTTGGCGGCCGTCGGGCTCATCTGGCGCCGCTGGTCTATCAGGCCTTTGACTGGAAGCACGGCGTTTTCATGGGCGCTACGATGGCCAGCGAACGAACCGCCGCCCAGTACGGCACACTGGGCGAAGTTCGGCGCGACCCGATGGCAATGAAACCCTTCTGCGGTTACAACATGGCGGATTATTTCGAACACTGGTTGCGCATGGGTGTGCGGATGCGGTGGCAGCCGAAGATTTTCCATGTTAACTGGTTCCGTCAGGACGAAAACGGCAAATTTCTGTGGCCGGGTTTTGGCGAAAATCTCCGGGTGCTGGAGTGGATTCTGGCCCGCTGCCGAAACGAAGTGGACGCCCAGAAATCGGCGATCGGATTCGTACCGAAAATCGAAGACCTTGACATGAACGGTCTCGATGTCCCCCTGCAGAACATGGAAAAACTCTTTGAAATAGACCCGGAGGCATGGAAGCAGGAAATGGTCAGCATTAAAGAATTCTTCGAAACTTTTGGTGAACGCATGCCGATCGAACTCTGGGCGCAATACGAATCGCTCAAACGCCGCCTGGAAGAGCTTGGCGGCAGGAAATCCTGACCGCCTGCCCCCTCTTGCATAAGACAAAAAACCCCCAGAATCCAGGAGGGTTTTTTATGGCCATCTCGATAGACAATGGAGCGTCCTCTCCGCCCGGCATCTCACTTCTTACGTCTCCACCGGCAGCCGCAGGCGAAAAGTCGTACCCTCTTGTTCGTTCGAAACAAAGTCAACCCTGCCGCCCAGATAGGTCTCACCAAACAGTTTCATGGCGTAGGTGCCCAGCCCGCGGCCATTTCCCCCCTTCGTACTGAAATTCCGCTGGAAGATACGCAAAGCAATTTCTTCAGGAATCACCTGCTCGTTACCTACATGAAACGCCATCTCCTTTTCATTATTATAAACCTCAAGCCTGACGACACCGCCGACAGGCGTTGCCTCAAAAGCATTAATCAGCATATTCATCAGCACCCTGTTTAACAGAGTCACATCGGTATTCAGCCTTACATCCGGAATGCTGCCGATCTTCAAATATTTATCCTGGGCAGCCGGATGGTTCGATAGTATTTCTCGCAGGTTCGCGACGACATCGCGTGGGTGATGCCGCTGGGGCATCAACTGGAATTCGCTACTGTCAATATCCGATAAAATCTGCTGTATTTTTACTTCCATCTGTAAATGTTCAGCGGTATGAATAATACGTTTGGCGAGTTCCCTGCCGTCAGCGGCATTGAAATCCAGCTCAAGTAATTGTGAATTCAACATGAGCCCGACAATGGTATTATTTATGTCATGGAAGAAAGTCCGCTCCAGGGCCGCCCGCTGCTGCTGAATGGTGTTATCACGCATAAAAAGCAACAGAAAACGCTGCCCCTTTACCTCCAGCGGATAGCTGCGTACTTGAAAATATAAATCAACTTTTCGACCCGTTTCTTCCAGTCGGGCCACACAATCTTTCTGGGCCGGTTGATTGGTATCCAGACTGGTCACAATTGCAATGGCTGCGCCACAGGTAATACAGTATTGGCTCGTCCCGCAGCCGCCGGGTTCATCGTGACAATGTATGCAACGCAAAGCCTCTCCCGGCCGTAACCCAAACACGTTCGTCGGATCGTCCAGCTTCAACATGTCCATCAGTGAATCATTCACGGCCAGAATCTGCCGTTGTTCGTTCAATACGGCCAGCAATCCACCGACACTCTTCATAACCGTGTCAATGACTGGATTTTTGCTGATTAAATGGATATCCCGGTGCAATTGTTCCCTCGAAGCTCGTGCAGCGGGTGCGAAGAAAGTTTCCTTCGGGGAATCCGATCTCTTAAATGATTGATCCGATTGCAACATGGCCCGGCTCCTTATTAAACAGGAATAAGGCGTTAAGTGCTACTGGAAGTCCCTGCGTGCTCCTCTTCGGACGATTTTACTATAATGTTATATGACTTTCAAGAAAAATCCTAGCGGGTTTTAATCATTTTGCCGGCAGCAAATGGTCCTACCTTTTTTAATAACAGAATTTTTCCTTCCCAAGCAGGAATCTTCTGTTATCCTGAAAAAAGTGTAATAGTTTACATAGGTTAACGACGTCAAGAGTAACAATAAGGATGTGATTATGGCTTGGAAAGCGGCAGTATTGATTCCAGCGGCGGGCGCCAGCAGCCGGTGGAAAGGTAAGAAAAAGAAACAATTTGCGGAACTGAACGGCAGAGCCGTTTTTATGCGGAGTATTGAGGTTTTTGCGGAAAGGGAGGATGTTATCCAAACCATCCTGGCGATTCCGGAAGATGAACAGGAGCTTTTTGAGATACGATATGGATCGAAATTGACCTTTTTCGGTGTAAAATACATCATTGGCGGTCCGGAACGATACGAAACCATCCAGAAAATGCTTGATGAAGTGTATGATGAACCCGATCTGATCGCGATACACGATGCCGTCCGCCCCTGCGTCAAGCCGGAGCAGGTGGATGCCGTGTTTCAGGCGGCCATGGAGCATGGAGCGGCCTGCCTGGCGGCCCCGATCGTCGGTTCGGTGAAACAGGTCGATGATGAGGGCTTTGTCGTCAAGAGTCTGGACCGCAGGCTGTTCTGGGAAACCCAGACGCCCCAGGTGTTCAAAACAGACCTCATTCGCAAGGCTTACGAAAACCGGCATCAGATCGAAGATCAGATCACCGATGATGTACAGCTCGTTGAGGCCCTGGGCCACAAGGTCAAAGTCGTTGAAAGCGACAGTGAAAACCTGAAGATCACGTCCGGGGCTGACTTACAGGTCGCCTCGGGGATCATTCAGGCCCGGCAGGATGCGGCCAAACCCTCCAAAGGCGGCCCGTCCTTTTTCGAAGAGGCCCAATGGTGATTAACAGCAAAATGTCTTAAACCTGACATTTCCCATTTACACGGTTAAAAAACATATTTGTCTCCGTACGACACCGATAATTCTACAACAATCTCCCTGAACTTTTAAGTTTTTTCTTTTCCGATGCGGTTTTCCTGTAAATTCATACCAAAAACCTGTTTTAGACCCGTACAGATGCAAAACCCTATTTTTGTGCAGACCTCAACCGCTCTGGCCTTCATATATCCAAGTTTTTCAGCGAGAGTTAGCATTAGCCATATCCAATCGGTATCGGTCTCAAGCGTTTGATTTTTTCAAGGATTTCATAAAACAGGGATTGGGACACCAACACTTCTGCCATTTGAAACGTTACGTAGCGGGCGTGGCTGGCAACCTTGGCTCCGATTTTGACCAGCTTTTCCCGCATCGTTCGTAGTGACCAGTCTTTAATCTGATTGGGCAACGCGGCGGAAACATATTTTCGCTTCCTGACAGACCCGAATATTGAACCGACGAATCATGGCACTGAACGAGAAATTCGGCATACCGTCATTGACCGACGGATCACACAAGGCACTCGCGGCCAGGCGGGCATGCGCTGGTGCGAGCGCATCTGGACAACGATCGCGACCTGCAAAAAACAGAACCAAAATGTCTTTGATTTTATCCATGAATCGGTCGCTGCCCATTGGAGCAGCAAGAAATATCCATCGTTAATCTGTTAAAACTGTGAACGGTTACAAATGTTCCAACATAAGCGGAAGAACAAAAGGTAAATTCCCGCCTGGACCTGCCAATAGGTGTTATCCACAGACCAAAATTTCTTGTAAAAAATCAATCATTCGTTAAGATGTAAGCCACGTATCTGATAGTTGGATTATTCTGAAAATAACGATAAGTTAAGCATTGACAACAATAGTCCACAGGTGCGATTTCGCACTTTTTTTATTGTGGTACCATTTTAGGAAAAGGCTAACCCATTAACCCATTAACCCAAATTGAACATCAAACAACTTCCATCCCGACTATATCACACTCTGTTCGATCTGATCAGTCCGCCGCAATGTGAAATCTGCGGCAATGATGAAACGGACGCCGCGGATGTGTTATGTGCCGGCTGCTGGGGCAAGCTGCAGGATGATTTGGCCGCGCCGGCCTGCCCGGTCTGCGGACGCAGCGTCGGGCATTATTCCCTCATTGGCGGCCGCTGCCATCGTTGTCAACATACCCGCCCGGCGGTCAGCCGTCTCGTCCGCGTCGGGGAATACCAGGACACCCTCAAAGCTCTCATTCTGTCCTTTAAATTCCGGGGCAGCAGTCATCTGGACCAGTTTTTCGGCCGGCTGTTGGCCGCCGCCCTTTCCGGCAGCGAAATCTGCCAGGAAATTGATCTGCTCGTCCCCGTCCCACTGCACTGGCGACGCCGCTGGAGCCGCCGCTACGACCAGGCACAACTGCTCGCCGAACAAACAGCTCACTACCTCAATCAATCCGGTTGTGCCGTCCCGCTGTGCCGCGACATGGTCCGTATACGCCACACCCCACCGCAGACATCGCTCCCCCCTTCCCAACGACTCACCAACCTGACCGGCGCCTTCGCCATCCGCCGCGACAACCCTTTTGACGGCCGGCATATCTGCCTGATCGACGATGTCACGACCACCGGCTCCACCTTACGGGTAGCTGCACGCGAATTGCTCAAAGCCGGGGCGGCCCGAATCTCAGCCGCCGTCATCGCCGTCGCCGCCAACGATTAACTTGAACATTTCTTCCTCTTCGGTTATCCTTATCATCATTGATTGTCATTCGAGCTTATATACTCGTTCCGATTGAAAGTACCCGTTTTGCCGGAACGTAATTATCTGCGGATAAAAATTTACGCCCGGCCCTGCCGGGAGCCTTCTACCCAATTGGGTATAATGTATTTCGAATTTTACACGGAGTGTATTATGGTTTGCAAAAACATGCTCTCACCCGACGACAGCTTGCTGCTGGTAGTCGATATACAGGACGCTTTCACCGAACACATTCATGAAATGGATCGGGTTATCCGTCGTTCGGCATTGATGATCCAGGCCGCCGGGCTTCTGGAACTGCCGGTCGTTATCACCGAGCAGTACCCCAAAGGGCTCGGCCGCACCGTGGAGGCAATCCAGGCCGTCGTCGGGCCGCTGACCTGTTACGACAAAGTCTCGTTCTGCTGCCTGCAGAATGACGCCATTCGGGACGCCATCCTGAACGCCAGTCGCTCCCAGATTCTTATGGTCGGCATCGAAACCCACGTCTGCATCGCTCAGACCGCTTTCAATGCCCTGGCCACGGGCTTGCAGCCTTTCGTCGCCGCCGATGCCGTCGGTTCCCGGCGGCCCTTCGATCATGATATCGCCCTGGACCGTATGCGCCAGGCCGGCGTAAAAGTCACCACCACCGAAGCCGCCATCATGGAAATGACCGTCTCCAGCAAACACCCGGCGTTCAAGGACCTCTCCAGATTAATCAAAGATAAGCAACTATAATTCAAACAGGTGTACCATGCCGTTCCCCCAGACACGATTATCACGTCTTCGCGCCAATGATCGGATTCGCCGCATGATCCGCGAAACATCACTATCCGTTGATGACCTCATCCAACCGCTGTTCGTCCATCATGGTATCGGCATAAATAATCCCATTGCCTCCATGCCCGGTCAATGCCAGTTTTCCATTGACCGGTTGCATGAAGAATGCGACCGGTTAGTGCAGCGAGGGATTCGTGCCGTCCTGCTGTTCGGGATTCCGGCACATAAAGACTCGATCGGCTCGGATACCTGGGACGATAAGAATGGGATTATCCAGCAAACCCTTCGTTCGCTCAAACAGACACATCCCGACCTGCTGCTCATCACCGATGTGTGCTTTTGCGATTACACCGATCACGGCCATTGCGGTGAACTGGTCGAACGCGACGGCAGCATGGTCCTTGACCACGATGCCACCCGCGAAAACCTGGCCCGTCAGGCGATTTCCCATGCCCGCGCCGGCGCTGATATGCTCGCCCCTTCCGGCATGATCGACGGCAGCGTTGCCGCGATACGGCAAGCCCTCAACGAGGCCGGCTTTAACCACCTGCCCATTATGAGTTATGCTGCCAAATACGCTTCCAGCTTTTATGGCCCCTTCCGCGATGCCGCCGGCGGCGCTCCGCAATTCGGTGACCGCCGCACCCATCAGATGGACATCGCCAACACTGATGAGGCCCTCCGCGAAGTCGCCTTAGATATCGA